>NZ_JBIDBB010000003.1:0-640933 GCF_043202775.1 Glycomyces sp. NPDC048151
CACCCGGTCCCATTCCGAACCCGGTCGTTACGGCTTCCAGCGCCGATGGTACTGCACTCGAGAGGGTGTGGGAGAGCAGGACACCGCCAAACATTTACTTAAAGGAATGGCCCGACGCTTATGCGTCGGGCCTTTTCTATTTTGCGCGATAGGATTCGGCTGTGGTTGACCAGCCAGTTCGTCGTGTCGGTGTTTTCGGGGGGACTTTCGATCCCCCGCATCTGGGGCACCTTGTGGCCGCTAGCGAGGCGGCGTTCCGTTGCGCGCTCGATGAAGTGGTGTTCGTTCCTACGGGTGATCCGTGGCAGAAGCACCACCTCAAGGTGACCGATGCGAGCGCGCGGTTGGCGATGACGCGTCTGGCGGTCGAGTCGGCTCCGCTGTTCCGGGTCAGCACCTGTGACATCGATCGAGTCGGGGCGACGTATGCGGTCGACACCGTGGCTGATGTCCGGGCCGAGTACGACGGGGAAGTGGACCTGTACTTCATCATCGGCGCCGATTCGCTGGAAAACCTCCACACGTGGCATCGGGTCGAAGAGCTTTGCAGGGCAGTGAGGTTCATCGCGTTGAACCGTCCGGGGCACTCGCGCAGCGAGGTCGACACGTCGTTCGGGGCGAGGGTTGAGTTCATCGACATGCCCGCGGTGGACCTGTCTTCGACGGAGTGCCGCCAGCGCGTGAGGGACGGGCAGCCGATCCGGTACCTGGTGAGTGATGCGGTCGAGGCGTACGTGCGGGAGCAGGGGCTCTACCGCGGCTGACCGCTGGGATGCTTCGCACAGCGACTGGCGCTAAACGGGGAAGTCGTCGTCGGACCCCGCGTGTAAGACTAGAGCTGCGTCGGTGAGTGCCGGCGGGAATCCCATTGTCAGGAGCGTTCGTGACCGCAAGTGAAACCGCCCAGACCCTGGCCTTCGCGGCTGCCCAGGCGGCGGCTGACAAGAAGGCCTTCGCCATCAACCTTCGGGACGTCACCTCGAAGATCGCCCTCACGGACGTCTTCGTGATCGTTTCGGCCTCGAACGAGCGGCAGGTCCACGCGGTCGTCGACGCGGTCGAGGAGAAGCTCATCAAGGAGTTCGACACCCGTCCCCTGCGCCGTGAGGGCAAGGGCGGCGAGCAGTGGGTGCTCCTGGACTACAACGAGATCGTGGTGCACGTCTTCCACAAGGAGGCCCGCGACTACTACGGTCTCGACGGCCTCTGGAAGGACTGCCCGGAGATCGAGTGGGCCGATGAGACCGAGTCGGAGCGTGCGCGCCAGATCGAGGCGCTCAGGGAAGACGTCGAGGACGCCGAGTGAACCGGCTCCTGATCGTCCGCCACGGGCAGACCGCGTGGAACATCGCCGGTCGCATCCAGGGGTCCAGTGACATCGACCTCGATGCGACCGGTGTCGCGCAGGCCGCCGAGGCTGCTCCTGAGCTGGCCGCCTACGAGCCGGTCCGGATCATCTCCTCGGACCTGAAGCGGGCGGTCGACACGGCCAAGCCTGTCGCCGAGCTGACCGGGCTGGAGATCGAGCTCGACAAGCGCCTGCGTGAACGTGCTTACGGCCCTTGGGAGGGCCTGACGCAGCGCGAGATCGCCGAGCAGTTCCCTGAGGAGCACCGGCGTTGGCGCGCGCAGGAACCGCTGCAGCACCCTGACATCGAGACCTGGGCCGACCTGCACCGCCGCACGGGCGAAGCGGTGCGCGACATGGTCGAGTCCGAGGTCGACGGCACCGCGATCGTGGTGTGCCACGGCGGTTCGGCGCGGCAGATCGTCGGCGGGATCCTCGGTTTCGACGAGGCGTCGGCGAGCAGCCTTTCGGGCATGGACAACGCGCACTGGGCCGAGCTGCGGCGTATGCGTTCGGGCAAGTGGCGCATGTTCGGCTACAACCTGGGCGTTCCGGCCCCGCACGCGATCGGGCAGAGTCCGCTCGCGAAGGGCCAGCAAGCGGCCCGGTAGTGCCGTTCCGGACCCCTGAATCCTGGACTGGGCGGGTTCCGGCGTCGTACGCTTCGGTCGAGGTGCAACCGCGCCGGGCTCGGAGGCGTCAAACCGGCATGAAAACGCAGACTTCGCGCGTTCGACGGATCGCGGGCCTGACCGGTCCGCTCGTCGGCGTGCTCATGGTGGCTGTGCTCGCCGCGTGCGGCGCGGGTGACGGCGGGACCGACGGCGAGACGTCGACTCCCGTGACCTCGGCCGAGCCGACCAGCGCGCCAGAGACGACCGAGGAGAGCCCCGTGCCGGAGGAGACCACCCCGTACCTGGACCCGTCGCTGGGCGACTCGTCCAAGCCCGGTTCGTCGATGACGATCAGCGGGACGATCGAGGCCGGCGTCGAAGCCGGTTGCCTGGTGCTGGAGTACGAGGGCACCGTGTACGGGATCTTCGGGAACTACGACGCGTCGGTGGTGTACGCGGGCGCTTCGGTGACGCTGCAGGGCGCGGTCGACGACACGATGATGTCGACCTGCCAGCAGGGGACCCCTTTCGTGGTGGAGGATGCCCAGACCCTGGATTAGGTAATGTGGCCGCGTGACCGTCGTCGTCGTTACCGATTCCACTTCGGCTTTGCCTGAGCCGCTGCGCACCGCGCACGGCGGTTTGACGGTGCTCGGGATTCCGGTGCTGATCGACGGCGTCGAGTACCGCGAGGGCGAGGACATCGGCGGCGAGGTGATCGTGCGCGCCATCCGGGAGGGTCGCGAGGTCACGACGTCGGGTCTGCCGCCGGAGGAGCTGCGGGCGACGTACATGCGGCTGTTGGACGAGGGTGCGAGCGGGGTCGTCTCGGTGCATTTGTCCGGGAGGCTTTCCGGGACGGTCGCCGCGGCGGAGGCCGCGGCGGCGGCGTTCAGCGGGCGGGTCGCGGTGGTCGACTCGCTCGGCGCGGGCATGGGGGTCGGGTATCCGGCGCTCGCCGCGGTCGAGGCGGCGGAGCAGGGGACCGAGTTGCTGGCGGCCGCTGCGGCGGCGCAGTCGGCGATCGGGCGGACCTCGACGTACTTCTACTTGGACACGCTCGAGTACCTGCGGCGCGGCGGGCGGATCAGCGCGGCCCGGGCGATCGTTGGGACGGCGTTGTCGGTGAAGCCGATCCTTGGCGTCGAGGACGGGCGCATTGACGTGGTGGAGAAGGTGCGCACGCCGACTCGGGGGCTGCAGCGGTTGGCGGCGCTCGCTGTGGCCGACGCGGGCGAGGCCGAGGTTGAGATGACGGTGCACCACTTGGGCGCCGAGCGTCGGGCCGAGGCCTTGGCGGGGTGGCTCGGGGAGCGGTTCGAGGGCCGGTTGCGGCGGATCGACGTGACGGAAGTGGGTGCGGCCGTTGGTGCTCACTGCGGGCCTGGTCTGGTCGGCGTGATCACGAGGCGTCTTCCCTGAGTGGGAGTTTGATTGGGCGGCGGCTAATGGTTCATTGGTGGGCGCCGCTGCCTGCGGGCGGCGCGGCCGCCGCGGCGGCGACCGCGGCGGCGATATAGGGCGTGCCCATTCCCACCCGCATCCACCTCCGACCAACCGAAGAAATGAGACGACTCTCCCACATGGGTCTGACATCTCGGTGATTTGGAGGTCTGGTTTGCGGGCCGCATTATGGCTGGTGGTTTGGGCTCCGTCCACACTTGTTGCGGTTATCCACAGGGGCGATTCGAGTTATCCACAGGCCGAAAAGATCGCAGTGACGGCCGTGTCCTTCGTTCGTTGAGCCCGGTATGGAACGCGAACTGCCACCAGATTCAGCCGCTCTCGCCGCGAGGCTTCGGATGCGGCTCAACGAACCTGCTGACGAACCCGGGGTGTGCAAGGAGACCGTCGACGCCGATACCGGTGAGGCCGAACCTGAGCCGGTCGTCAAGCCGCCACCGGCACGTCGCTTCGACGACCGGCTCGAACGCCTCCAGAACCGGCTCGGGCTCTCGCACCTCAACCGGTGGGTGCTGGTGACCGTCGCGCTGCTGGTCGCGGCTGTGGGATTGTCGGTGACCCTCTTGTCCTGGCCGGACGCCGAACCCGCCGCGACCGCGCCCGCCGCACCCGTCGAAGCGAGTGCGGCCGAACCGCAGACGATCATCGTCTCGGTCGCCGGCGCCGTCAACGAGCCGGGCATCGTGGAGCTGGAGGCCGGGGCGCGTGTCGCCGACGCTATCGAGGCAGCGGGCGGGCTGACCGAGGGCGCCGACCCCGGATTCCTCAACCTCGCGCGCGTCGTCGCCGACGGCGACCTCGTCGCGGTCCCCGACGCCGCCGCTTCGGGCGCCGTGGCACCGGTGCCGGGAGACGACTCGGGCGGCGCGGGAAGCGCGGGCGGGCTCGTGAACGTCAACGTGGCCAGCGCGACTGAGCTGGACGCCCTCAATGGGATCGGCCCCGTCCTCGCCGAGCGGATCATCGAATACCGCGAGAGCAACGGCAGCTTCCAGTCGCTCGACGAGCTGTCCGAGGTGTCGGGCATCGGATCGGCGCTCTTGGAACAGCTTCGCGACCAGGTGACGCTATGAGTCGGGTCGTGGGCGTGGGTGGGGCTGAATCAGGGCCGCTGTGGGTCTTGGTCTTCGTCGGGGGTGGGCCTGTTGAGCTATGAGTTCTCGCTGCGGCCAGCGCCTTCCGAAGTCGTGCGGCGTGATTGGCGGTTGCCGCTCGTCGCGGCGGGAGTGTGGGCGGCGGCGCTCGCGGGCCTGTACGGCAATGTGGTCAGCGGCGCGCTCGTCGGAGCCGGGTGCGGGGTCCTGGTGGTCTTGGGGCGGAAGCGGAAACGGGGTCTGGCGGCGGCTGTCGCGACGGTCGCGTTCGGCGGGCTGCTGAGCGCGGGCGTGACTACAGTGCATGTGGCCGTGCGGGACCATGCCGGGCTCGCGGCGGCGACTGCCGGTGAAGCGCACGGGGAAGCGGAGCTGGTGCTGCATACCGCACCGAAGCCGTCGACCCGGCGGCCGGAGCTCGTCACTGCGACCGCGCGCCTCACGTCCTTCAAGACCGATGATGTCGCGCTCGAGGGTCATTGGCAGGTGCTGCTGGTCGCCAGCGGCGCGGAGTGGCAGGAGGTGAACGCGGGGCAGCGGCTGACAGTTCCCGTTGTGCTGCGTGAAGCGGACGCGGGACGTCTGACCGCTGCGGTCGTCAGCGCCCGCGGGCCTCCAGAACTCGTTGGGGCGCTGTCGCTTCCGAGCCGGGTGGCCGCGCATGTGCGAGGGCGCTTGGCCGCGGCCTCCGGGGCGGTGCCGCAGCCCGAGGCGGGCCTGATCCCAGCGCTTGCGGTCGGCGACACCTCGATGATGGACGCGGAGCTGGCCGCCGATTTCCGGGCGACTGGTCTGGTGCATCTCGTGGTGGTCTCGGGGTACCACCTGAGCCTGGTGGTCGGGGCGGTGCTGGCGGTGGCACTGGCGTGCAGGGCTGGTCCGCGCGGCCGCGTGGCGTCCGGTGCGGTCGCGATCGCGGCGATCGTGGTGGTGGCAGGGCCGCAGCCGAGTGTGCTGCGGGCGGCGGTGATGGCGGCGATGACGTTGCTGGCGTTGGCCGCGGGCCGTCCGAGGGCTGCGATGCCGGGGCTGGCGACGGCGGTGCTCGTGGTGATCCTGGCCGACCCGGACATGGCGGCGCAGGCGGGTTTCGCGCTGTCGGTCGCGGCGTGCGTCGGTTTGCTGTTCCTGGCGTTCCGCTGGGCGCGGCCGCTCGAGCACCGTGGTTGGCCGCAGTCGGTGGCGTTGGCGGTCACGATTCCTTTGGCGACGCAGGTGGCGGTCACGCCGCTGCTGATCGGGCTCGGCAGCGGGGTGAGCCTGGTGTCGGTTCCGGTGAACGTGCTGGCGGCGTTCGTGGCCGCGCCGGTGGTGGTGCTGGCGGTGGGTGCTGCTGCGGCGGCGGCGGTGTGGCTCCCGGCCGGGGAGGTGGCGGCGCATCTCGCGGCGATTCCGGCCCGGTGGCTGATCTGGTTGGCGCGCAACGGTGCCGAGATTCCGGGTGCGCTGGTGCCGGTGCCCGGCGGCGTGTGGTGGGGTCTGGGGTCGGCTGCGGCGCTGGCGGTGCTGGTCGTGCTGCTGCAGTTGCGGAGGCTGCGGGTGCCGGTCCTCGCGGTGCTCGTCGCCGCCGGGCTGGGGACGGTTCCGGCGTGCTTGATGACCGGCGGTCCGCCTTCGGGGTGGGTGGTCACGATGTGCGATGTCGGTCAGGGCGACGCGCTGGTGCTGCCTGCGGGGGATGCGGTCGTGGTGGTCGACGTGGGGCCGGAGCCTGCGGCGGTGGACGCGTGTCTGGACGAGTTGGGGGTGGACCGGATCGCGCTGCTCGTCTTGTCGCACTTCCACATCGATCACACTGCCGGGATCGGTGGCGCGATGGAGGGCCGTGCGGTCGACGCGATCCTGGCGCCGCCGCCGGGGGAGGCGACGTACGGGTTCGAGCTCGTCGAGGAGCGGGCCGGGGAGGTGCCGGTGCTTGAGGCGGTGCCGGGGGAGGTCTTCGAGTTCGGGGCGACGCGGTTGGAGGTGCTGGGGCCTCCGGCGGAGTTGCTGAGCGGCACGCGATCGGACCCGAACAACAACTCGGTCGCGGTGCGGGCGGAGGTCGCCGGCACGAGCCTGCTCTTGACCGGTGACGTCGAGCTGGAGGGCCAGCGCGCGCTGCTCGGGAGCGGGGCGGTGCTCGGGGTGGACGTGTTGAAGGTGCCGCATCACGGGTCGTCGTTCCAGGTGCGGGAGTTCTTGGAGGCGGCCGATCCCGTGGTGGCGCTGGTCGGGGTCGGACGCGGCAACGAGTACGGCCACCCGGATCCGGGCCCGATCGGGGTGTTGGAGGACGGCGGGGCACTGGTGTTCCGGACGGACGAGTCGGGTCGGATCACCGTGGTGCGCAACGGCAACGAGTTCGAGGTGACGACTGGGAACTGAGGCTCCGGCCCCCGGGGTCGGGTGTGTCGGATCGCGGGATCCCCCGGTTTCAATGATCGCGTGGGGGTACGACATGTCTGGTCGGACGGGCTCCGGGGCAGCCGCGCCGGAAGGTCGCCTTTCGGGTGAATGGGTGAGGGATGTCCTGATGCGGTTCGGCATCGCCGGGCAGCTGACCGTGGTCGTGTGGTAGACGATGGCCCGGTCGAAACCCGGGGGTCCGCGGGCGGCATGGGAGGATGGTCCGGTGGCTGCACTCGAACCCATCCGCCTGATCCAGGGCGACGACGAATTCCTCGCCGAGCGGGCCGCCGCCGACTTCGTGAGGGCGGTGCGCGCCGAGCTCCCCGAAGGGGAGACTGCGCCCGCCGTCAACCGCATCAACGGCGGTGACCTCACCGCGGGCGCCTTCGCGGAGCTGACCAGCCCGACACTGTTCGGCGGCGCGGTCGTCGGCATCATCGAGTCGGGCCAGGATGTCGACAAGGACCTCGCCCCCGCGGTGCTCGCCTTCGCGAAGCAGCCCGCCCCCGGCATCTACCTCGCCGTGTGCCACAACGGCGGCAACAAGGGCAAGGGGCTCGCCGAAGGCCTGAAGAAGCTCGACGTGGAGGTCGTGCGCGTCTCCAAGATCAAGCGCCAGCCCGACCGGGTGGCGTTCGTGCGCGGGGAACTGCGCGACGCGGGGGCGTCGCCGCGTTCGGCCTCGGCGGAGATCGCCGACACCATCATCCAGGCCGTCGGGTCGGACCTGCGTGAGCTCGCTTCGGCGTGCGCGCAGCTCGTCGCCGACACCGACGGGAAGATCACGCAGGAGAGCGTGGCGCAGTACTACTCCGGCCGCGCCGAGGTCTCCGGGTTCACCGTGGCCGACGCGACGATCGCCGGTGACGCGGCCGAGGCGCTCGGCGCGCTGCGCTGGGCGATGCAGGTCGGCGTCGACGCGGTGCCGATCGCGGACGCGCTGGCGATGGCCGTGCGGAACCTGTCTCGGGTCGCGGCCGAGCGGGGCGGTGCGGCGCAGCTCGCCGGGCAGCTCGGCATGGCGCCGTGGCAGATCGAGAAGGCGCGCAAGCAGGCCCGCAACTGGACCGCTGATGCGCTCGCGGAGGCGATGCGCGTGTGCGCCCGGTTGAACGGGGAGGTCAAGGGCGGGGCCGACGACCGGGGATGGGCGCTGGAGCACGCGATCCTGGAGATCACCCGGTTGAGCGCGGCAGGGAAGGGCAGTCGTGTCTGAGTACCGTCACGGGCGAGTGTCCCGGCCGCGCCGGCCCTGGTACGCGCGGATGCTGCGGTTGCGGCACCTGTACCTGTCAAACATCTGGTGCGTGGTGCTCTTCGAGGGCTCGATCGCGCTTGCGGTGCTGATGGCGCTGACCGAGTTGGTGTCGTGGTGGGTGGTGCCGGTGCTGCCGCTCGCGGTGGCGGGCATGGTGAAGCTCAACGACCTGATCGCGGGCACGTTGGAGCGGCACGGCTGAGCGCAGTGCGGGGCGTGTCTGGGTGGGTCCGAGTCGTCCCGATCCGGGGGTCGGGTGTGTCCGGATTGCGCCGCCCCCGATTGCAATGATGGCTTGAGGGTGTGACAGTCCTCGGAGAAACCGCTCGCCTTGGACGAGCCGCGCTCCCGGAGGTGGCGGAGTCCGGCGGTGACGGTGCCCGGGGGCGATTGTGGCTGGAGGTGGCGGTGCCCGGAAGCGTTGGATGTCAGGAGGAGCCGCGCGCTCGGGAACGCCGAAGGCCCAGGGGCGAACCCCTGGGCCTTCTGAAGCTTTGTCGCTGCTCGTTCGCTCGCGCTTAGGCGGCGGCGGAGAGCTTGTTGAAGGACGCGGCCAGCTTGGACTTGCGCTGGGCGGCCTGGTTCTTGTGGATGACACCCTTGGTGGCAGCCTTGTCCAGCTCGCGGCTGGCGGCGCGCAGGTGGGTCTCAGCGGCGGCGACGTCGCCGGTGGCAGACGCCTCACGGAACTTCCGGACGGACGTCTTCAGCGACGACTTCACTGCCTTGTTGCGCATCCGGCGCTTCTCGTTCGTCAGAATGCGCTTTTCTTTGGACTTGATGTTCGCCACGCGTGAAGCCTCAGTTTCGTGATTGCTTGGTTCCTTAATTGATCGCGTCGGAGGCAGAGGGCACTCCGAGCGCCTGTCAACGTTACCAGGAGCCGAGCATCGCACACGCCCTGGGAGCATGACCGCGAACCAGGTTACACGAGGTCGCGGGCGCGGCGCGAATCCCGGTGCGCCGCTGTTACCCGCGATACCCGAAGGCCTCGCGGGCGGGTGCCGGACGACCTTCCGCGGCGGCCGTGCGGGTGAGGCGCGGCGGTTCAGACCGTGGCGCCTCGGGCCCTGAGGGCGGGGAGGATCACCTGGTCGAGCATCTCCTCGATCGCGGCGGTGTCGACGTGGCCGAAGAGGATGAACTCGTTGCGCATCAAGTCGATCGGGAGTCGGGCGAGACGTTCGGTGAGGTGTTCCTCGGCGAGCTCGCCGCGATCTATCGCCCGGGCGTAGACGGTGCCGCTGAGCGCTTTCGAGAGGTTGTTGACGATGCCCTCGATGAGCACCTTGCGGGCCTCAGGGTCGACGCTGACTTGGGCGAGCATGCTCAGCATCGCGGTCTGGCCCACGATGCGCATCCGCTCGTGGGCGAGTGTGAGCAACGCAATGGTGTCGCCGCGCAGGGTGCCGGTGTCGGGCACCGACTCGGCCTTGGGGACACGGCTCGCCGCGCACGCGATCATCAGCTCCACCGGGCTCGACCAGCGGCGATACAGCACGGGCTTGCTGGTGCCCGCGCGCTTCGCGACGCCTTCCATGGTGAGTTTGGAGAAGCCGACTTCACGGAACTCGTCCCATACGGCATCGAGGATCGCCTGCTCAAGCGCCTCACCGCGACGTCGGGAAGTCGTCTTGCGTTCCAACCGGGCCCCCTCTAGATACCGACCGTTTCTTATGTTAGCTTGAGGAAATCAAGATACGGACCGTATCTTGCGGATGATTGGAAACCATCATGGAAACCACCCCCAAGCCCACACCGGTCGGCCGGGTGATCGGGATCAGCGCGGGTCTCGCGCTCATCGTGGGCGTCCTCACCCTCGCCTTCGCCTGGCCTTCGGCCGGGCTGGGCCCCAACGAAGTCCCGATCGCCGTCATCGGCCCCGACGCGGCCGCCGACCAGGTCCAGGCGCAGCTCGACGAGGCCGAGCCCGACGGGTTCGACGTCACGGCCGTCGCCGACGCCGCCGAGGCCGAGACCCTCATCAAGGAGCGCGAGGTCTACGCGGCCATCGCGATCACGCCCGAGTCGGTCGACCTCTACACCGCCTCGGCCGCCTCGCCGACCGTGACGCGCCTCGTGACCGGCATCGCCGAGCAGGTCGCGGCGCAGATGGGCCAGGCCGCCGGGCAGCCTGTCGCCGTGAACGTCGAGGACCTGGTCGCGCTGCCCGCAGACGACCCGAACGGCGCGGGGCTCGCCGCGTCGGCGTTCCCGATGGCCGTGGGCGGCATCGTGATCGCCGCGCTCATCTCGTTCACCGTGCGCGGCTCGGGCCGCCAGGCGGCCGCCGCGGTCCTCGCGCCGCTGGCCGTGGGCGCGGGCGTCGCCGCGATCCTGATGTACGTGCTCGAGGCGATCGACGGCGACTACCTGGCGATCGCCGGGGCGCTGGCGCTCACCATGGCGGCGACCGCGTGGGGCATCCTCGGTCTGGCGAAGCTGCTGGGCCGTCCCGGGTTCATTCTGGGCGCGGTGATCGTGATGCTCGTGGGCAACCCGCTGTCAGGCATGGCGGCCGCACCGGAGCTGCTGCCCGCGCCGTGGGGCGAGTTCGGGCAGTTCCTGTCGCCGGGCGCGGGCGGGACGCTGGTGCGCTCGACCGCGTACTTCGACGGCAACGGCGGCGAGGCGGCGCTCCTGGTGCTCGCCGGATGGGTCGTCGTCGGCGTGCTGCTCTTCACGATCGGCGCGGTCCGCGCCAAGGTGAAGGGCGTGACCGAGGAGGCGAAGGAGCCCGCGGCGGCGGGCGCGTAGCGGCCGGACGGGAGATGAACCGGCGGCCCCGGCCCGCGCGCACAGGCGCGGGCCGGGGCCGCCGGGTGTTTTCGGCGCAGCGGGGGTCGGATAGGGCGGTGGTTCGCGGCCGCCCCCGGTATCGGTGGTCCCAGGCGGGTACGACAAGGCGGGCTTTTGCGGGCGGGTGCGGGCGCATCGGGGGCTGCTTCGGGTGAGCGGGAGCCTTTTCCTGCTGGGTGGGCGGGGGTTCCCGCAGGAGTAAGGCAGAATTGGCTAGCCACCCCGCTCGACTGCGCCAGTGCTCAGTGCACGCGCGCAGCTCGCAAGCAGGCATGGCGAGGCTTGCGAGCCGCAAACTCGGCACCGCTCGATCAAGGAAGGCCACCGTGACCAACGCGCCAGGCTCGACCGCTCCGGAGTCGATCCGGAACTTCTGCATCATCGCGCACATCGACCACGGCAAGTCCACGCTGGCCGACCGCATGCTGCAGATCACCGAGGTCGTCGACGCCCGCCAGATGCGCGCGCAGTACCTCGACCGGATGGACATCGAGCGCGAACGCGGCATCACCGTGAAGTCCCAGGCCGTGCGCATGCCCTGGACCGCCCGCTCCGGCGAGGCCGAAGGCCAGGGCTTCGTGCTCAACATGATCGACACGCCCGGCCACGTCGACTTCACCTACGAGGTCTCCCGCTCCCTCGCCGCGTGCGAAGGCGCGATCCTCCTCGTGGACGCCGCGCAGGGCATCGAGGCGCAGACCCTCGCGAACCTCTACCTCGCGATGAGCAACGACCTCACGATCATCCCGGTGCTCAACAAGATCGACCTCCCCTCGGCCGACCCCGACCGGTACGCCGAGGAGATCGCGAACCTCATCGGCTGCGAGCCCGAGGACGTCTTCCGCGTCTCCGGCAAGACCGGCGTCGGCGTCGCCGAGCTCCTCGACGCGGTCGTCGCGCAGATCCCGGCGCCCGTCGGCGACCCCGACGCGCCCGCCCGCGCGATGATCTTCGACTCCGTCTACGACGTCTACCGCGGCGTCGTCACCTACATCCGCGTCGTCGACGGCAAGCTCAACGCCCGCGACCGCATCCGCATGATGTCGACCCGCGCCGACCACGAGCTCCTCGAGATCGGCGTCATCAGCCCCGAGCCCGTGGTCTCCAAGGCCCTCAGCGTCGGCGAGGTCGGCTACCTCATCACCGGCGTGAAGGACGTGCGCCAGTCGAAGGTCGGCGACACCGTCACCCTCAACAAGAACCCGGCCACCGAGGCCCTCCCCGGCTACACCGAGGCCAAGCCGATGGTCTACTCCGGGCTCTACCCGATCGACGGCTCCGACTACGGCAACCTCCGCGAGGCCCTCGACAAGCTGCAGCTCAACGACGCCGCGCTCCAGTACGAGCCCGAGACGTCGGCCGCGCTCGGCTTCGGCTTCCGCGTCGGCTTCCTCGGCCTCCTGCACCTGGAGATCATCCAGGAGCGCCTCGAACGCGAGTTCAACCTCGACCTGATCTCGACCGCGCCGAACGTGGTCTACCAGGTCGTCAAGGAGGACGGCGAGGAAGTCGAGGTCACCAACCCCTCAGAGTTCCCCGAGGGCAAGATCTACTCGATCACCGAGCCCGTCGCCAAGGCCACCATCCTGACCCCGAAGGAGTACATCGGGCAGGTCATGGAGCTGTGCCAGTCCAAGCGCGGCGTCCAGATGGGCATGGACTACCTCTCCACCGACCGCGTCGAGCTCCGGTACAGCCTGCCGCTCGCCGAGATCGTCTTCGACTTCTTCGACCAGCTCAAGTCCCGCACCAAGGGCTACGCCTCGCTCGACTACGACATCGAAGGCTCCCAGGAGTCCGACCTCGTCAAGGTCGACATCCTCCTCCAGGGCGAGAAGGTCGACGCGTTCGCCGCGATCGTCCACAAGGACCAGGCCTACGCGTACGGCGTGCGCCTCTCCGAGCGGCTCAAGAAGCTCATCCCGCGCCAGCAGTTCGAGGTGCCCATCCAGGCCGCGATCGGCTCGCGCATCATCGCCCGCGAGACCATCCGCGCCCTGCGCAAGGACGTCCTCGCCAAGTGCTACGGCGGCGACATCTCCCGCAAGCGCAAGCTCCTCGAGAAGCAGAAGGAGGGCAAGAAGCGCATGAAGAACATCGGCCGCGTCGAAGTCCCCCAGGAGGCGTTCATCGCCGCGCTGCGGACCGACGAGCAGTAGACGGACGCGAGAAAAGGGGCGGAGCCGCGCGGCTCCGCCCCCTTTTCGTCTTGCACTGCTTACATCTCCGGCGGGTAGCCCGGCGGCGGCGCCTGCGGCGGGGCCGGGGGCTGCTGCGGGTAGCCGTGCGGCGGCGGCTGGTGCGGCGGCTTCGGCTGGTTGCCCGGCCGCGACTTCAAGTACTGCTCGACCTCGGGCTGGAAGACCAGGTAGAACGCCGCGCCGACCGCGGCGAGCTTCGCCAGCGCCAGCAGCGAGCCGAGTGCCGCGTACCAGCCGAGCCCCCAGCCGCCGACGAACCCGCCGAGCGAGAAGAAGCCAAGGACGCCGAGCCCGATGTACAGCGGCGTGCGCGGGTCCTGCGCCCCGAACGTGCCGAGCTTGTCCTTCGTGATGAAGTACGCGATCGCGACCGCCAGCGCGCCCCACAGCAGACCGAAGACGGCCCCGCCGACGAGGAACCCGGTCCCGTACCACCAGGGCGCGGTCGCCGAGGCGATGAGCGAGAACACGAACACCAGTACCGTGGCCGCGGCATAGACCCACAGCAATTGCGTCAGCTGATTGACTTTCTTAGGGCGGGAAGGGTTTTCCTTGATGCCCCATTCGGAGGCGAAGTCGCCCTGCCCTTGGGGCGCGCCGCCCTGGTGCGGCGGCGGTCCGGCGGGGCCGCCACCTGGGTAGGGGCCGTGCGGATTCGATTCGGGCGGTTGCGGCGGATAGGTCATGATCGCTGCTCCGGGCAAAGAGAAGGGCGTGCTTTCTCTGCTCACTGTAGCCTTTCCCGGCTCGTTCCGGGGGACGGAGTTTTCCGCGCAATTGCGTGGGGGATATGGCAATACAGCGCAATTTCGAACGCTATTCGAAAGAACCCGAATGGATCACGGAGGCGCGGAAGGGCGGCCCCGGGATCGCCGGGGCCGCCCTTCCGCGGGACAGTGCTAGTTCAGGTAGTCGTCGGCGAGCTCGTCCGAGTTCGCGAACGGGTTGGTGTTCGTCGACATGGTGGCGACGTCGACCGGGCGGTCGTAGGTCTGGTGGAGGGCCCGCTCGCGGTCGGCGATGGTGTAGGACCGGCGCGTGTAGACGGGCGCGTCCTGCACGGTCACCTGCGGGACGACCTTGAAGTCGACGTTCATCTCCTCGGGGGTGATGACCGTCTCGACGTAGCCGCGCTGGGCGTTGCGGAACTTGATGTGCGGGTTGATCTTCAGGGCCGCGTTGTCCTCGGGGACCGAGTCGACGCCGTTGCCGCCGGAGGTGATCGAGGTGGCGACGAGCTCGACGCCGACGGACTCGCCGTCGAGGCCGGGGAAGCCGGTCTTGATCTCGCCGGCCCAGTGGGTGTGGACGTCGCCGGTGAGGACGACCGGGTTGCGGACCCCGGCCTCGACCCAGCCGTCGATGAGGCGCTGGCGGGAGGCGGCGTACCCGTCCCAGCCGTCCATGCTGGTGCGCAGGACGTCGGCGGCCGCGGTGTTGTCGCGCTGGGTGAAGAACACCTGCTGGCCGAGGATGTCCCAGCGGGCGCGGGAGGCGTGGAAGCCGTCGATGAGCCACTCCTCCTGGGCCTCGCCGGTGATGGTGCGCGACTCGTCCCACGCGTCGGCGCAGTTGGACTGGGTGCCGTCGCCGCAGGCCTGGTCGTCGCGGTACTGGCGGGTGTCCATCATGTGGAAGTTCGCGAGGCGGCCCCAGCGGACGCGGCGGTACAGCTGCATGTCGATGCCCGCGGGGACGGAGGTGCGGCGCAGCGGCATGTTCTCCCAGTACGCCTGGAACGCGGCGGCGCGGCGGGCGAGGAAGTCGGCCGGGTTCGGGGTGTCGGAGCCGGCCTCGGGGAATTCGTCTGCCCAGTTGTTCTCGGTCTCGTGGTCGTCCCAGACGACGAGCCAGGGCGCGGCGGCGTGGGCGAGCTGGAGGTCGGGGTCGGCCTTGTACTGGGCGTGGCGCTGGCGGTAGGTGGCGAGCGAGACCGTCTCGGGCCCTTCGTGGTCGCGCACGTTGCCGTCGGGGGAGTTGTAGACCTTGGCTTTGTACTCGTACTGGTAGTCGCCGAGGTGGAGGACGAGGTCGGGGCGGGATTCGGCCATGTGCCGGTAGGCGGTGAAGTAGCCGTGCTCGTACTGGGAGCAGGACGCGAAGGCCATCCGCAGCTCCTCGGGCATGGCGTTGCGCGGCGGGGCGGTGACGGTGCGCCCGACCGGGGAGGTCCACTTGCCGGTCTTGAACCGGTAGTAGTACTCGTGGCCGGCGCGCAGGCCCTCGACTTCGATGTGGACGCTGTAGCCGATCTCGGGGGCGGTCTGGACTTCGCCGTGGGCGACGCGGTGGCGGAAGCGCTCGTCGCGGGCGACCTCCCACTTGACGTCGAAGGCGCCGTTGGGCATGCCGCCCATGCCGTCTTCGGCGAGGGGGTCGACGGCGAGGCGGGTCCAGAGGACGACGCCGTCGGGTTCGGGGTCGCCGGAGGCGACGCCGAGGGTGAAGGGGTCGGTGTCGAGGGTGTTCGTGTTCGGTTGTGCCCAGCCGGCGGCGGGGACCGCGATGGCGGCTCCGGCGGCGGAGGAGGCGAGCAGGATTCGGCGCGACAGGCGCATATGGACCTCGCTTCGGGGGAGTTGCGCGGGTTTGTGACCCGTACAGCCCAGCAAGCGAGCGTGGATGCGCCGGAACCTCTGGAGGTCGCGCCGGTGAACCGGCGCGGAACTCTGCGTCCGGTTATTCGGGGGCGGCGAAGGTGACGATCACGGCCGTGGAGTCGGCGACTTCGACGACCTGCGCTTCGCCGTCGGTCTCCGCGTCGGGTTCGGCCCACTGCTCTTCGCCTGGGGTCCAGACCATCCCGTTGAAGGAGACGGAGGCGACGTCGTGGTCGTACGCCCTGGCGACGGCCCACGCGGCCCGGTTCCAGCCCTCCGCGGCGCCGCCCGTCTCGATCACGAGCCGCGCATCGTCTACTTCGGACACTTCTGTGCCCCAATGATAGGCGTACGCGTCGGCGAGGACCGCCGGGTCCGCCGCCCGTTCGCTCAGGCTCCCCGAGACGCAGGCGAGCCCGGCCTCCTCGCCCCCGGCGAACACGTCGGCGATGACCTCGGCGTCGCTCTCCCACTGCCGGTACAGCTCGGGGTAGGCGCTGATCTGGACGGCCTGCGCCGCGTCGCCGAGCCGCATGTCCTCCCACCCGTCGGTGCGCTGGAGCTTCTCGTAGAACTTGAACGAGGCGTAGACGGGGTCCATGAGCTCCTCCTCGGAGCCCCAGCCCATGCTCGGGCGCTGCTGGAACAGCCCCAGCGAGTCGTCGTGCCCGAAGTTCACGTTGATGAGCTCGGACTCCTGCATGGCCGTGGTGATCGCCACGGCCACGGCGTGCTCGTCCATGCCCTCGCGCATGCCCACCGCAGCGATCGTGGCCGCGTTGGAGGCCTGCTCGGCGCTCAGGTGCACCTCGGCACCCGAGCCCAGGTAGCACCCGGTCTTGCTGGGCCGCAGGGCTTCCCGGGCCTCTTCGGTGCAGGCCGTGAGAGCCGCGAGGAGAAAGAGCGAGGTCACAGCGGGGAGAACGCGCAACGTTGACTCCGATCAGGTCGGTCGGCGGCTGATCAGCCTACCCAAGAAGGAGGACGCTTCTCAAGGAACGAACGGGTGCCTTCCCGGCCCTCTTCGGAGAAGAAGTACTCAGCCGTCACGGCAGCCGCCTTGCGCAACTCCCCGCGCAGATCCGGTGCGGCCGTAAGCGCCTTGATCCCCGCCTGCGCCGACGGACCGCCCAGCTCCAGCCTCGCGACCAGGTCCTCGACCACCGAATCGAGATGCTCCTCATAGACCGCGGCCGACACCAGGCCCCACTCGGCGGCGTCCTCGCCCGTGAACACGTCCGCGTCCTCGACGACGATCCCGCCGCCCGCCAGGAACAGCTCCCGCATCCGCGCCGGGGTGATCCGCCTCGCCACCACCGGGCCGATCACGGCCGGGACCACGCCCAGCCTGACCTCGCTGAACGCCATCTCGACCTCGAGCGAGGCGATCGTGAAGTCGGCGGCCGCGATGAGCCCGAGACCGCCGCCGCGCGCGGCCCCGCGCACGACCGCCACCACCGGCACCGGGGCCTCCGCGATGTCGGCCAGCAGCTCGGCCAGGTGCGCCGCCGGAAGCGCCGCGACACTGCTCGCCGCTACCGACTCCTTCAGGTCGGCGCCCGCGCAGAACACGGGCCCGGCGTGGTCGAGCACGACCACGCGCACGTCGCGGTCGGCGACGGCCCGGGCGAGCGCGGTGCGCAGCTCGGCGATGAGATGCGTCGAGAGGGCGTTGCGCCGTTCGGGCGCGTTGAGGGTAATGGTCGCCACTGCCTGTTCGGCGCGGTAGGCGATCGGTGCGTCATTGCGTTCCACGCCAGTACCGTAGTGGGCGTGCGCACCGTCTCGCCAGTAGCCGACCCGAATTCGCCCGCCGCCTCGATCGCGGCGGCCGCCGCCGACCCCGCGACAGGGGACGCCGGGTTCGGGTTCTACGTGCACGTCCCGTTCTGCGTCTCCCGCTGCGGCTACTGCGACTTCAACACCTACACCGCCTCCGAACTCGGCGCAGGGGTCTCGCGGGACACGTACGCCTCGATCGTCCGCGCCGAGATCCGCGACGCCGCCGCGCGCTTCGACCGGAAATCGAAGGTCGACACCGTCTTCTTCGGCGGCGGCACCCCCACCCTCCTCACCGCGGCCGACCTCGCCTCGATCCTCGCCGAGATCGACGCGACCTTCGGGCTCGCCGACGGCTACGAGGCCACCACCGAGGCCAACCCCGAATCCGTCGACGCCGACTACCTCGCCGAACTCCACGACGGCGGCTTCACCCGCCTCTCGGTCGGCATGCAGTCCACCGCCTCCCACGTCCTCAAGATCCTCGACCGCGAGCACTCCCCGCAGAAGGCCCTCGACGCCGTCGCCTACGCCCACAAGGCCGGGTTCGCGCACGTCAGCCTCGACCTCATCTACGGCACGCCCGGAGAGACCAGTGCTGACTTCGCCGCGAGCCTCCACGCGGCCGTCGACGCCGGCGTCGACCACGTCTCCGCCTACGCGCTCATCGTCGAGGACGGCACCGCGCTGGCCCGCCGCATCCGCTCCGGGCAGGTCCCGCAGCCCTCCGACGACGTCGCCGCCGACCGCTACCTCGCCGCCGAAGAAGTCCTCTCCGCAGCCGGATTCAACTGGTACGAAGTCTCCAACTGGGCCAGAACCGAAGCGGCCCAATGCCGCCACAACCTCCTGTACTGGGAGGGCGGCCACTGGTGGGGCGCCGGACCGGGCGCCCACTCGCACCTGCCCGGCGTCCGCTGGTGGAACCACAAGCACCCCTCGACGTACGGCGCCGCGCTCGCCGAAGGCCTCCCCGCGGCCGGGCACGAGCACCTCACTGACGACGACCAGTACCTCGAGCGCATCCTCCTGCGCACCCGCCTGGCGAGCGGACTCCCGCTATCGTTGCTGCGTCCGACCGGCAAGGCGGCCGCCGAGCAGGCGGCGGCCGACGGACTCGCCGTCATCGAGGACGAACGCCTCAAGCTCACGCTGCGCGGTCGACTCCTCGCGGACGCGGTCGTGAGAGACCTCACCTCCTGACGGCGTTCCGGCCGGTCAACGATAGATTCGTGAAGGCGAACCGCATTCGCCTGTCGTGACGCCCCGCGCGCCTCCCCCTAGAGGCCGCGGCACCTCCCAGGTGACGTCCGCGCACGGACCCCCCAATAACGAACACCACCCGGAGCCCGCACCCATGCGCACAGCAACGCCCACACTCGGCCGCCGCGGCCTGCTCGTCGCCGCCTCCGCCGCCGGACTCGCCGCGGCCGCCGCCTGCGGCGAGGAAGAGCCGCCCCCCGTCGAGGACGAAGGCGGCCAGGCCGCCGAAGAGCCCACCTCCGAGGCCCCCTCGCCCGAACCCCGCGAGATCACCATCACGCACGTGGGCGACACCATGCCCGGCTCCTACCCCAACCAGATGGCCTCCGACGACGGCGCGAGCTTCTTCAGCGGCGTCACCGACCTCCTCCACGGCGACGTCGTCATCGCCAACCTCGAAGGCGCCCTCTCCACCCAGGAGTTCGACAAGTGCGGCGGCGGCGAGTGCACCTACTTCCGCCTCCCCGGCGAATACGCCCAGGTCTTCGCCGACGCCGGATTCGACGTCCTCAACCAGGCCAACAACCACGGCTGGGACGCCGGACCCGACGGCGCCACCGAGACCCAGGACGCCGCCGAAGCCGCAGGCATGCAGGTCAGCGGCATCAAAGACGAGGTCTGCCTCGTCGAGACCGAGAGCGGTCTCACCGTCGGCATCGTCGGCTTCGCGCCCTACAGCTTCTACACCGACCTGCGCGACCTCGACGCCGTCGCCGCGCTCGTCGCCTCCGCCAAGGAACAGGCCGACATCGTCGTCGCCACCGCCCACGTCGGCGCCGAAGGCACCGACCACCGGCACGTCCCCGAAGGCGTCGAGAACTACATCGGCGAAGACCGCGGCAACACCCGCGAATTCGTCCACACCTGCATCGACAACGGCGCCGACATCTTCGTCGGCCACGGACCGCACGTCCTGCGCGGCATCGAGTGGTACAACGGCAAGCTCATCGTCCACTCCCTCGGCAACTTCGGCGGCGGCCAAGGCCTCTTCGCCACCGACGGCCCCCTCGGCCGCTCCGCCGTGCTCACCGTCACCATCCGCGAAGACGGCACCCTCACCGCCGCCAACGTCACCGCCACCCGCATGGACGGCGACGGCTACCCCCAGCCCGACGAGGACAACGGCGCGTTCGACGACTTCAACGAACTCGCCGACGACTTCGGGGACGCCGGAGTGACCGTCGGCGACGACGGCGCGCTCGTCATCCCCTCCGCCTGACCGCACACGTAGACTGGCACTCCCGGACCGGGAGTGCCAGACTTGAGTCCGGCCGACTGAACCCGGGTCCGGTCCGGGGCACACCGAACGACGGAGGGGACGTGGCGGCGATGGACGATCGCAAACTCGAAGTGCTGCGCGCCATCGTCGAGGACTACGTGGCCACTCAGGAGCCCGTCGGCTCCAAAGCCGTCTCGCAGCGCCACGCCCTCGGCGTCTCCGCAGCCACCGTGCGAAACGACATGGCCTACCTCGAAGAGGCCGGATACATCCAGCAGCCCCACACCTCGGCCGGGCGCATCCCGACCGCCAAGGGCTATCGCCTCTTCGTCGACCGCCTCGGCAAGATCAAACCGCTCTCGGCCGCCGAGCGCCGCGCCGTCCACCGCTTCCTCTCCGAAGCCATCGACCTCGACGACGTCGTCACCCGCACCGTGCGCCTGCTCGCCCAGCTCACCCACCAGGTCGCCGTCGTCCAGTACCCGAGCCTCAACCGCTCCTCGGTCCGCCACCTCGAACTCGTCTCGCTCACGCCCACCCGGCTCATGGTCGTCATGATCACCGACACCGGCCGCGTCGAGCAGCGCTACGTCGAGATGCCCGCCGAACTCAGCGAGGACGACGTCCTCGACCTGCGCCGCCTCGTCAACGAGCAGCTCCAGGGCAAACCGCTCGCCGACGCCCCGCGCATCATCGCCGACCTCGCAGGGCTCGCCCGCCCCGAGCAGCACGCCACCGCCTCCGCGCTGGCGCGCGTGCTCCTGGACACGGTCGTGGCGCGCACCGAGGAGCGCGTCGCCGTCGCGGGCGCCGCGAACCTGACGCGCCCCGGGAACTTCTTCGCCGGGTCCCTGCGGCCCATCCTCGAAGCCCTCGAGGAGGAGGTCGTGCTCATGCAGCTGCTGGGCCGCGCCGACTCCAACGCGCTCCTGACGGTGCGCATCGGCGACGAGAACAACCTCGACGACTTCCGCGAGACCACCGTGGTCACCGCCGGATACGGACCGGGTTCGGTGGTCGGCCACATGGGCGTCCTCGGACCCACCCGCATGGACTACCCGGGCACGATCGCGGCCGTCCGCGCCGTCGCCCGGTACGTGTCCGAGATTTTGGAACAGAACCGCTGACAGGACAGAGCGCACGTGGCTAAGGACTACTACGGCATTCTCGGCGTCGACCGGAACGCCACCGACGACGAACTCAAGAAGGCGTACCGGAAGCTGGCGCGCAAGTACCACCCCGACGTCAGCGACGAACCGGACGCGCAAGAGCGCCTCCAGGAGATCAACGCCGCCTTCGAGGTCCTCATGGACCCGCAGAAGCGCGCGATCGTCGACGCCGGCGGCGACCCGTTCGCCCGAGGCGGCGCAGCGGGCGGCGGCGCGCCCTTCATGGGCTTCGAGGACATCATGGACGCCTTCTTCGGCGGCTCCATGGGCGGCTTCGGCCGCCGCGGCCCGCGCTCGCGCACCCGCCCTGGCAACGACGCGCTGCTGCGCCTGGACCTCGACCTCGAAGAAGTCGCGTTCGGCACCGAGTCGACGCTCACCGTCGACACCGCGATCCTCTGCGACTCCTGCAACGGCTCCTGCACCGAAGGCGACGCCGAACCGCAGACCTGCTCCACGTGCAGCGGCTCCGGCGAGGTCCAAGTCGTACAGCGTACGATCCTCGGCCAGGTGCGTACCGCGCGCCCGTGCTCGGCCTGCTCCGGCTACGGCACCATCATCACCGACCCGTGCCGCAAGTGCGGCGGCGAAGGCCGCGTGCGCTCGCGCCGCCGGATCACCGTGAAGGTTCCCGCCGGCGTCGAGGACGGCATGCGCATCCGCCTCTCCGGCGAAGGCGAAGTCGGCCCCGGCGGCGGGCCCGCCGGCGACCTCTACGTCGAGGTCCACGAGAAGCCCCACGAGGTCTTCACCCGCGAAGGCTCCGACCTGCGCTGCCGCGTCCGCGTCCCCATGACGCAGGCCGCGCTCGGCACCAAGCTCAACATCCACACCCTCGACGACCAGGTCGAAGTCGAGGTCGCCGCAGGCACGCAGCCCGGCACCATCAAGAAGGTCCGCGGCCACGGCGTCCCGCGCCTGCGCGGCGGCGGCACCCGCGGCGACCTCTTCGTCGAACTCGACGTCCGCACCCCCACCAAGATCGACGCCGAGCAGGAAGAGCTCCTGAAGAAGCTCGCCAGCCTCCGCGACGAGGAGATCAAAGAGGTCAAAGGCGGCAGCGGGTTTTTTAGCCGCATGCGCGACGCCTTCAACGGCCACGCGTAGCGACTTACGGACTGAGGAACGGCGCCGAGCGGAAACGCCTGGCGCCGTTCCACATCACGAGCGAGAACCCTGACGGCGGCCGCTGCTGCCAGTGCGCGGGCTCGGGCCGCCAAGCGATCGGCCAGGCCCCCTGCCGGCATGCGACGGCACCGGCGGCGCCAACGGCATGGGCCCGAACCAGACCTACTGAACGGCCGCGCTTCGGCCGCCCCGCCTCCCTGGGCGCCCCGATTACACTCGACCGCTGTGATCGAGCTCCTCGACAGCGCCTCCGAATCGCTCTGGTGCGTAGCAATTGTCGGCATCGCCGTCATCGCCTACCTCGTCTACCGGGTGCGCCGCCCCGCGACCGGACCGACCCAGGCCCGCCGCTACGCCCCCGCGCCTCAGGGCGGACCCCAGCCCCGGGAACGCTGGTGGGCCGACTTCCCGCACCAGGACGACCCCTCCCAGTCCAAAGCCCGGCCCTGCTACGTCCTCGGCTACTCCGGGCGCGGCTACTGGGTCCTCAAGAGCACCACCCAGGCCCCCAAGAACCCCGAATGGCGCGTCCCCGTGAACGCCGCCCGGTGGAGCCCGCCTGCCGACAAGAACGGCTACGTCGACCTCGTCCCGTACCACCTCCCGCGCGGCCTCCTCAAACGCCGCCAAGGCGTCCTCTCCGGAACCAAGACGGCCCGCGAGATCGAGAGCCGGGTCCGCTGGGACCGCGCCTGGGACTTCATCGGCTGACACCGGACTAAGCTGTCCCGGTGAGCGCACCGGTCTTCCTCGTCGACGCCGTCCCGGCCGACGACGACTACACCCTCGACGGGCCCGAAGGGCACCACGCCGCCGACGTGCAGCGGCTCCAGCCCGGCGAGACCCTGATCCTCAGCGACGGCTCCGGCGGCACCGCCGCCGCCCGCGTCACGCACGCCGAGCGCGGCTCGGTGCGCGTCCAGATCTTCGACCGGCGCGACGTCCCCGCCCCCGACCCGAAGCTCACCGTCGTCCAGGCGCTCCCCAAAGGCGACCGCGGCGAACGCGCCGTCCAGATGCTCACCGAGATCGGCGTCGACGAGGTGATCCCCTGGGCCGCTTCGCGATCCATCGTCCAATGGAAGGGCCCCCGCGGCGACAAGGCCCGCGCCAAATGGGAGGCCACCGCCCGCGAGGCCTCCAAGCAGGCCCGCCGCCCGCACCTCGCGCGGGTCGCCGAACTCCACACCACCAAGCAGCTCGTCGCCCGCCTGCGCGGCGCCGCCAAGGTCCTCGTCCTCCACGAAGAGGCCCACGAACCGCTCTCCCGGGTCGAACTCCCCGAAACCGGCGAGATCGCCGTCGTCATCGGCCCCGAGGGCTCCATCAGCCCCGACGAACTCAACGCCCTCAAGGAGTTCGGCGAACCCATCCGCCTCGGCGACACCGTCCTGCGCACCTCCACCGCAGGCCCAGCCGCCCTCGCCGTCCTCCAAGCCCGCCTCGGCCGCTGGTGACTAGGATTCCGGGCATGACCGACACCGACTGCATCTTCTGCAAGATCGTCGCCGGGGACATCCCCTCCACGAAGGTCCTGGAGACCGAGCGCGTGCTCGCGTTCCGCGACCTCTACCCGAAGGCCCCCACACACGTCCTCGTCGTGCCCAAGGACCACTACGCGAACGTGGACGAGCTCACCGCGGCCGACCCGGCGCTCGCGGGGGAGGTCCTGCGCGCGACCGCCGAGGTCGCGTCGGCCGAAGGCGTCGACGAGTCGGGATGGCGGCTCTTCGCCAACACGGGCTCGGACGGCGGACAGGACGTCTTCCACGTCCACTTCCACGTGGCGGGCGGGAAACCGCTCGGACGGATGCTTTCGAACTGAAATCACACCGGCTCCGCGATTACTCGTTGTCGCCTGTCGCAGGCGGCAACTACCATTGAGGCATGTAGAACAGCGGCCACACAGGCCGCTGCGAGTCTCACTTTGGAAGCAGGTGGCGAACAGCCCTCAGCGGGCGAAGCCTATGACCGACCGCTCTGACAACGGCAAGCAAAACTCGACGATCTCGTCCACGATCACCGTCGGCGACCAGAGCTCGCTCATGGCACTGCTGGGCCGCGCCGACGAGAACCTCCGCTACATCGAGCGCCGCAATCCCGGCGTCGACCTCCACGTGCGCGGAGACACCATCACCCTCACCGGACTCAACGGCGCGCTGCACGCCGCCGAACGACTCGTGAAGGAGCTGCTCGCCTTGGTCGAGAGCGGTGAGAGCGTCGACCCGGACATGATCCGGCGCACCGAGAACATGCTCAAGTCCGCTCCCGGCGAGCGGCCCGTCGATGTGCTCACGCAGAACATCGTCTCCAAGCGCGGCAAGGCGATCCGCCCCAAGACGCTCGGCCAGAAGCACTACGTCGAGGCGATCGACAACAACACGATCGTCTTCGGCATCGGCCCCGCGGGCACCGGCAAGACCTACCTCGCCATGGCCAAGGCCGTGCAGGCGCTGCAGGCCAAGGAGATCAACCGGATCATCCTCACCCGCCCCGCCGTCGAGGCCGGGGAGAAGCTCGGCTTCCTGCCGGGCACGCTGTTCGAGAAGATCGACCCGTACCTGCGCCCGCTCTACGACGCGCTCCACGACATGATCGACCCCGCGTCGATCCCGAAGCTCATGGAGGCGGGCACGATCGAGGTCGCGCCCCTGGCTTTCATGAGGGGCAGGGCCCAGCCCCTGTTTACCAACGTCTTGACCCCGGACGGCTGGCGGCCTATCGGTGACCTCGAAGTCGGCGATCTTGTCGTCGGCTCGAACGGCGAACCGACCCCGGTGCTTGGCGTCTTCCCGCAGGGGAAGAAGGAGATGTACCGGGTCACCACCCAGGACGGCGCCTCGGTGCTGGCCTGCAACGAGCACCTGTGGGCGGTCAAGACCGCCGCCGACAAGCGCCGTGGCAAGCCTTTCCGGATTCTTGAAACCCAGGAGATGATCGATGATCTCCGGGTCCATCACCAGCGCAAGTACGAGCTCCCGCTCGTCAGCAAGCCTGCAGAGTTCCCGGCCCGAGAAGTGCCCATGGATCCCTACGCACTGGGCCTCCTGCTCGGAGACGGATGCCTGACGGGATCCACCACTCCTTCGTTCAGCACCGAAGACGCCGACCTCGCGTCGGCTCTCGAGACCGCGGTTCCGGGTATCCGGGTCCGGCACCTCTCCGGTCCGGACTACACGCTCAACCGCATCGCGGAACCCGGCGACGTGATCACCATTGCCAATCCGGTGACCGCAGTGCTGCGTGAACTCGAACTGCTGGGAACCAGGTCGCACAGCAAGTTCATCCCGGAGGACTACCGCTTCAACACTCCGGAGATCCGGCTGTCCCTGCTGCAGGGTCTGCTCGACTCGGACGGCGGGCCCGTGGCCCAAAAGGGCCGAACTTGCCGAATCCAGTACACGACGACCTCGATTGTGCTCCACGACCACGTGATCGAACTCGTCCAGTCGTTGGGCGGCATCGCTTACAGCCGCCGCCGGCCGGCTGCGGGCCGCAAGCCCGGTCTGGCCAACGGTCGCGAGGTGCGGCACCGCCAGGACGCACACATCATCGACATCCGCCTCCCCGAAGGGATCGAGCCGTTCCGGCTCGAGCGCAAGCGGGCGAAGTACCACGCCAGCGGCGGCGGTGGCCGTCCGATGCGGTTCATCGACAGCATCGAGTACGCGGGTGAAGAGGAAGCGGTGTGCATTCAGGTCGGCGCCGCCGACTCGCTGTACGTCACCGAGGACTACCTGGTCACGCACAACACCCTGAACGACTCGTTCATCATCCTCGACGAGGCGCAGAACACCACGCCCGAGCAGATGAAGATGTTCCTCACCCGGCTCGGCTTCGGGTCGAAGATCGTCGTCACCGGCGACATCACCCAGGTCGACCTGCCGAACAACGCCACCTCCGGGCTGCGCGTCGTCCGCGACATCCTCCAGGACGTCGAGGACGTGCACTTCGCCACCCTCCGGGCGGAAGATGTCGTCAGGCACCAGCTGGTCAGCGATATCGTGAACGCCTACGAGAAGTGGGACGCCAGAACCGGCGACCCCAAGAAGGGGCAACGAGGAAACCGTGGGCATCGAGATCATCAATGAGTCCGGCCGGGCAGTAGACGAGTCGGGCATCCGCGCCGTCTCGGAGTTCGCCCTCCACGAGATGGGCGTGAACCCGCTCGCGGAGCTCTCGGTCCTCATCGTCGACATCGAGCACATGACCGAGCTCAACAAGCGCTGGATGGGCGGCACCGGCCCCACGGACGTGCTCTCGTTCCCGATGGACGACGCCATGCCCGGCCGCCCCGACTCCTCCGAGCCGGGCACGCCGATCCTCGGCGACCTCGTGCTCTCGCCCGAGGTGGCCGAGGCCCAGGCCAAGGACGCCGGGCACTCGACGGCGGACGAGATGCACATGCTGACCGTCCACGGCGTGCTCCACATCCTCGGCTACGACCACGCCGAACCGGAGCAGGCCAAGGAGATGTTCGGCCTGCAGAACCGGCTGCTCGACGCCTGGCGGGCGAAACGCGACGCCGCAGCGGAGAGTTAGGCCCGCATGATCCCGTACACGCTCCTGGCCGCGGCGGTCGCACTGACCGCCGTCGCCGGGGCCGCGGCCATGGTCGACTCGGCCCTCACGGCCGTCTCGCCCGCCCGGGCCGCGGAGCTCGCCGAGCAGCGCGAGCGCGGCGCAGGGTCCCTCGTGAAGATCATCGAGGACCTGCCGCGCCACCTCAACCTGCTCATCCTGCTGCGCCTCGCCTGCGAGGCCGCGGCGATCGCGATAGTGGCCGTCGTGGCCTTCGACTCCTGGCAGGACTCGTGGCTCGCCGTCGGCATCTCGGCCGCGATCATGACCGTCGTGTCGTTCGTCGCCATCGGCGTCGGGCCGCGCACGATCGGCCGCCAGCACGCCTACCCGATCGCGCTCGCCGTCGCCGGGCCCGTCGCGCTGCTCGGCACCGCGCTCGGCCCGCTCGCGAAGCTCCTGATCCTGGTCGGCAACGCGGTCACGCCCGGCAAGGGCTTCCGCGAGGGCCCGTTCGCGACCTCCGAGATCGAGATCCGCGAACTGGTCGACGCCGCCGAGGCCCAGGGCACCGTCGACCACGAGGAGCGCGACATGATCGCCTCCGTGTTCGCCTTGGGCGACACCGTGGCCCGCGAGGTCATGGTCCCGCGCACCGCGATGGTCTGGGTCCCCGCGGACATGCACGCGGACGAGGCCGAGCAGGTCGCGCTCCGCTCGGGCTTCTCGCGCATCCCCGTCGTCGGCGAAGACCTCGACGACGTGCGCGGCGTGGTCTACCTCAAGGACCTGGTCCGCCTCGACGACCGCGTGAACCCGCACGTCAGCGAGGTCATGCGCGCGGTGACGTTCGTGCCGGACTCGAAGCCGGTGGACGACCTGCTGCGCGAGATGCAGACCGCCCGCATCCACATCGCCACGGTCGTCGACGAGTACGGCGGGACCGCCGGGCTCATCACCATCGAGGACATCCTCGAGGAGATCGTCGGCGAGATCACCGACGAGTACGACAACGAGCTGCCGCCGGTGTCCTGGCTCGACGACCGCACCGCCCGCGTCACCGCCCGGCTCTCCGTGCAGGACCTGGAGGCGCTGTTCGACGTGGACCTGCCCGAACTCGACGTCGACACCGTCGCCGGGCTGCTCGCTGCCGAGCTCGGGAAGGTCCCGCTCGCGGGTGACCGCGCCCGCCTCGGCGGGCTCGAACTGACCGCTGAAGGTACCGTTGGCCGCCGCAACCGCATCGAGACGGTGCGCGTCGCGCGCCTGCCCGAAGCCGACGCCCCCGCCACCGTGAACGATGAGAGGCACAAGATCAATGTCTGACCTGCACGTCGACGCCCTCGACGCCGAGGACGCGAAGCTCGCCACGCTGGCCCGCGGGGCCGCCGGGCGAGTCCAGCAGACCACCGGCGCGGCCGTGCGCGACGGCATCGGCCGCACCTACGCCTCGGCGGCCGTCGACCTCCCCTCCTTGCAGCTCACGGCCCTCCAGGCGGCCGTCGCCCAGGCCTTCGCTGCCGGAGCGGACAAGCTTGAGGCCGCGGTGCTCTTCGGCGCCGCGTCCGACGAGGACGGCCTCCAGGCCGCCCGGGAGATCAGCGCCGACCTCACCGTCTGGTCGGTCATTCGCAAAGAGGTGACCCGTCTTGCCTAGCAACGGCCGAAGCTCCGCTTCGCATGAAGCATTTCGCGCAGGCTTCGCCTGCTTCGTAGGCCGCCCGAACGCGGGCAAGTCCACGCTGACCAACGCGATCATGGGCCAGAAGATCGCGATCACCTCCAAGCGCCCGCAGACGACCCGCCACGTGGTCCGCGCGATCCTGCACAAGCCCGACTCCCAGCTCATCCTGGTCGACACGCCCGGCCTGCACCGTCCGCGCACGCTCTTGGGCGAGCGGCTTAACGACCTCGTCCGCCAGACCTGGTCCGAAGTGGACGTCATCGGTCTGTGCCTGCCAGCCAACGAGAAGCCCGGCCCCGGCGACAAGTTCATCGCCGGCGAGATCGCGAACCTGAACGCCAAGGTCGTCGCGGTCGTCACCAAGATCGACCTCGTCTCCAAGGACGCGCTCGTGCGCCACCTGACGAACGTGGCCGCCCTTGCCGACTTCGCGGACATCGTGCCGGTCTCGGCGAAGACCGGCGAGAACCTCGACGAGCTCGTCGGCGTCCTCTCGGACAAACTCCCCGAATCCCCCCAGCTCTACCCGGACGGGATGATCACCGAGGAGCCCGAGCGGGTCATGATGGCCGAGCTCATCCGCGAGGCCGCCCTCGAAGGCGTCCGCGACGAGCTCCCGCACTCCCTCGCCGTCGTCATCGAGGACATCGAGGACGAGGACTCCGACGGCGGCCCGCGCAAGAAGATCTGGGCCGAGATCTACGTCGAGCGCGACAGCCAGAAGGGCATCATCATCGGCAAGGGCGGCGAGCGCCTCAAGCGCGTCGGCACCAAGGCCCGCAAGGGCATCGCCCAGCTCATCGACAGCCGCGTCTACCTCGACCTCCACGTGCGCGTCGCCAAGGACTGGCAGCGCGACCCGAAGATGCTCGAACGACTCGGTTTCTGACCGGAAAACGCGGACGGCCCGGCCCCTCGAATGCGAGGAGTCGGGCCGTTTCATTTCCCATTCACGAGAAATACCAGGTGAACAAGCGGTGACCCCACTCACGGACCCCGCTGTAGCAGTGACTGAATGGGATCATGTACTCTTTAACTACCGACGCGGGATAGAGCAGCTCGGTAGCTCGCCAGGCTCATAACCTGGAGGTCGGTGGTTCAAATCCGCCTCCCGCTACCACGAAGACCCTGGTCAACGATATGTTGACCAGGGTTTTTTCATAGCCTCAAACGGCCTTGTCCGTCATTCGTCCGTGGGACAGGACATCCGCCTCCGACAGTAGCCCTGCGAAAATGACAGGTCTACGTGAGGTCGATCACTCATCAAAGAAATGGCCTTAACCGAGAGTCGGCAAGCTGCTAGAGCACTTGGATTATTCGGGCGCTTGCTTCAACGCGATCGCGGTCAGCGGTCGCATACCGATCGATCAGTTTGACACCGACGTCGACCGGCTGGCCGAAGCTCCCTGGCTGGCGGGGTACTGGGACGCGTATCGCCGACTCGGCCGTCCACAGCTCGATGCACGCTTTCGACATGCCCTGGATCAGATATCGGAAAGTTTCCTATGACCCGAGAGATGAGTTTCCCATGTCTTGAACGAGGACACTGTCAACCCGACTTTGTGACCGCGTGTGACCGGTTGTGAATAGATGTGAACGGACGTGGCCGGGTCCAATCTCGCGATTGTGCCCGGCCATCTTTGTATCGCTGCTGCAGCTCTGGGCGTCGGAGGCCGTGTCAACACCATCAAGACCCGTGGGACAGGACATCCGCCTCTGACGGTAGCCCCGCGAAACAGACATACCTACATGAGGTCGGTCGGGCGGTTGATGCGCGGCAAGCCGCAGCGGCGCTTGGATGATATGGGGAACCATGCTTCGGCTCGATCGCGCTGAATTCTCGGCTTGCATCGTCGAGCGTCGCATTCGGCGGGAACTCGAGGCCCTCGGTCCGCGATCGGCAAGACGCCGGTACCGCGGGCGGAGCATCAGAACGTATACGATCACAGGGTTATCAGTGGTATCGCGGCTCGGGACGCAGGCGGCCGAGTGTTTGCTCCCCTCTGGCACACTGAAGCTGAGGTCAAGCGCTCATCGGCTGACCCGCTCATACCGCATTCGAGATCGACGACCAGGCAGGACCCCGTGACCAGTCAGCATGCGCGCGGCCCGCATCGTGATGCCATCGCCGATGCCCTGAGGGAGCAGATCCTCTCCGGCGCTCTGAGTTCAGGCGATCGGATACGAGAAGAGCTGGTCGCGCGCGAGTTCGGGGTATCTCGCGTCCCGGTGCGGGAGGCGCTGAACCGGCTCGAGGCCGAGGGGTTCATCACGCTGACGCCGTTCAAGGGCGCGTCCGTTTCGGAGAACTCAGGCCGAGATGTCCTTGACTACATGCAGGTTCGCCGCGGATTGGAGGTTCTGGCGGCGCAGCTGGCGGCCGAAGCCAAGGGCGGGGAAGTCGCCGGTGACCTGAGCGCGATCGCCCGTGAGGGCGAATTGGCCGCGAGTCAGGAGCAGTGCCATGAGGATCTGCCGGGCATCAGCCTGGAGTTCCACCGTCTGGTCCACCGTGCGTCCGCGAACCGGCACCTGGAGCGCATGCTCGAAGGTCTCCTCAGCCGCATCTCCTGGGGATTCACGCTGGACCCGAACTATTCGGTGGTAGGAGCCTGGCGCGACCACTCGGCCATCGCCGCGGCGATTCTGGACGGCTCGCCGGTGCAGGCCGGGCATCTGATGAATGAGCACGTCGCCAAGGACGAGCACCGGTATCGGAAGCAGTATGAGCTCTCGCGGCGAACGCGCAGCCCCGAGCCGGGCGAGAACGCCTGACCCTGCTGAACGGCCGTCGCGGCATGTCGCTGCCGACGTCCGCGCCGGTCCGTGTCATGGCGCCATGCGCGTCGGCGGGCTCGATCGTATACGAAACATGCAATTAACTCCGGTGTCTGGACTCGGAAACAGTTTAAGGATTGTATACGAACTCAAGGCATCGCTCGTTCACGAGATGTTCGATGACCCGGTTGATGTCGCGGGATCGCAGCGCGCCCGCGATCGCCCGGCCGTCGGACGATCCGTCGTGTATGGACGATCCTTACTTCCCCGATCCCCTCTTCCGATCGTTTGCTAGGACCAAGATGAACCAGACGCTCAGACCTTCCGCCAATCGCTCAGGAGCGGCCCCAGCGCTCGAACATGCCTCGCCCGTCCCTCCCGCCGGCCCGGTCCTGCACTTCGCCGGTTCGGAACTGGTGTATCCCGACGGAACAGTTGCGCTGCAAGGTGTCGACCTGACCGTTCGGGCAGGGGAGTTCGTCAGTGTCGTAGGGCCTTCTGGCTGCGGAAAGTCGTCGCTGCTGCGCATCGCCTCCGGTCTGGAGTCCGCCACGGGCGGGCAGGCGGCGGTCCAGACCGACCGCATCGGCTACGTCTTCCAGGAAGCGACCCTCCTCCCTTGGCGCACCGTTCGGGACAATGTCGCGTTGTTCGCCGAGCTCGACGGCGTGCGGAAGAGCGAACGCCACCGCCGGGCGGACACCGCGCTCGACCTGGTGGGGCTCACCGGATTCGCGCAGCACCTGCCCCACACCCTCTCGGGCGGCATGCGGATGCGGGTGTCGCTGGCCCGGTCGCTCACCGTCGAGCCCGAGCTCTTCTTGTTCGACGAGCCGTTCGGAGCGCTCGACGAGATCACCCGAGAGCGCCTGGGGGACGAGATCACCGGCCTGTTCGCCGAACGGCGCTTCGCCGGCCTCTTCGTCACCCATTCGGTCAGCGAGGCGGTCTACCTGTCGACTCGGGTGGTGGTGATGTCGGGGCGCCCCGGGCGCATCGTCGAAGAAGTCGATATACCGTTCGGCTTCCCCCGAGTCCCCGACATCCGCTACACGCCCGAGTTCACCGCCCTCGTCGGCCGGGTGTCGCACGCGCTGCGGGGGACCCATCGATGAGTACCGCCCACGCCACCGCAGCGGCCGACCCGTCCGCCCGCGCCGCGGGCCGCTCCCGCCTCGCGGCGAAACGCGTCGTCGCACCGTTGATCGTCCTGGCATTGGTGCTCGGAGGCTGGAGCCTCGTCTCCTACTCCCTGGCGCCCGCCCGCCGCTTTCTGCTGCCGCCGCCCGATCAGGTCGTCCGTCAGGGACTGTTCGGCATTGAAGGCCCGAACATGTTCGACGCCCTGCAGCGCAGCGCCATCGTCGCCGGCGCCGGCCTGCTGATCGCGATGGTGCTGGGGATCGTCTGGGCGGTGCTGATGTCTCAGGCGCGCTGGGCCGAGCACGCGCTCTTCCCGTACGCGGTCGCGCTGCAATGCATCCCGACCTTGGCGCTGGTTCCGCTGATCGGTTTCTGGTTCGGCTTCGGATTCAGCGCCCGTGTGCTCGTGTGCGTCCTGATCGCCTTGTTCCCCATCGTCTCGAACACGTTGTTCGGGCTGAAGTCGGTCGACGCCGGGCTTCGCGAGCTGTTCGCGCTGCGCCGCAGCAGCCGGTTCACGGTGCTGCGCAAGCTGGAGCTGCCCGCGGCCCTGCCCGCCATCTTCGCGGGCATCCGCATCTCCGCCGGCCTGGCCGTGGTCGGTGCGATCGTCGGCGACTTCTTCTTCAAACAGGGCGCGCCGGGCATCGGCATCCTCATCGACACCTACCGGGCCCGGCTGCAGTCGCCCGAGATGTTCGCCGCGGTCCTCCTCGCGTCCGCGCTCGGCGTTATCGTCTTCCTCTTCTTCAGCTGGCTGTCCAGGTGGGCGACGGCCCACTGGCACGGCAGCGAGCGCCTCTAACCCTTCGCCACCGCCCTTGACCCCGAAATCATTGAAGGAGAAAGTATGAAGTCCTTCCAACCGCGCAACCTCGCGTCCGCCGCGACCGCAGCACTGTGCGCCATGGGGCTCGCGGCCTGCGGCGCCACCGGGCCCGGGCCGGGCGCAACGGCATCGTTTGAGATCGGGCCGGTCGATCTGAGCGCGGTGTGCCCTGAGACCGTCGTGGTCCAGACCGACTGGAATCCGCAAGCCGAGCACGGCGGCGCCTACCAGCTGCTCGGACCCGACCCGTGGATCGACGCCGACGCGAAGAAGGTGACCGGTCCGCTGTTCTCCGACGGGGAGTACACCGGCGTCGACATCGAGATCCGCGCCGGCGGTCCGGCGATCGGCTTCCAGAGCGTCGTCTCCCAGATGTACTCCGACGACTCGATCCTGATCGGAGCGGTCAACACCGACGAGGCCGTTCAGACCGCAGCGGAGTTCCCGACCACCGCGGTCATGGCCCCCCTGGACAAGAGCCCGATGATGATCATGTGGGACCCGGCGACCTACCCGGAGGTGGACGAGATCGCCGACCTCAAGGACGCGGGCGCGACAGTCCTCTACTACGAGGGGTCCTCGTTCATGGACTACCTCACCGGCGCCGGCATCCTCGACGAAGACCAGGTCGACGGCAGCTACGACGGCTCTCCCGCCAACTTCGTCGCCGCCGGGGGAGCGAGCGCGCAAGTGGGCTTCGCCAGCACCGAACCGTACAACTACGAGCACGTGATCGAGCCTTGGATGAAGCCGGTCGCCTATCAGCTGCTGCACGACGCCGGATTCACCTCCTACAAGTCGGCGTGGACGGTCCGCTCGGGCGAGCTGGAGGACAACGCCGCGTGCCTGGAGCAGCTGGTTCCGGTGCTGCAGCGCGGCCAGACCGACTACATGGCGGATCCCGCGGCCGCCAACGCCATCATCGTTGACGCCGTCTCGGCCTACAACAGCGGCTGGGTCTACGGCGAGGCCAACGCGGACTTCGCCGTCGACCTCATGCGCACCGACGGCCTGGTCGGCAACGGAACGGACGGCGCCCTCGGCTCGCAGGACCCCGCCCGCATCCAGGAGATCATCGACCTCCTCCGCCCGGTCTTCAGCCGACAGGGCATCACCGTCCCGGACGACCTCGACCCCGAGCAGATCGCCACGAACCGATTCATCGACCCCGCCATCGCCCTGTCCGAATGACGCGAGACCCGCAGGCGGACCGCACGATCCGCCCGCCCCTACGCGAACCTCTTCCGAAAGGCCCTGTCACCATGTCCGAACTCCTGCTCCGCGGCGGACGACCGTGGATTCCCGGCGCTGAACCGGCGCTCGCCGACCTGCACCTCGTCGACGGCCGCATCGCCAAGATCGGCCCCGGCTTGGAAGCGCCGTCCGCCACTGAGATCGACCTCGGCGGGGCACTCGTCCTTCCCGGTCTCGTCGACGCGCACTGCCATCTCGACAAGACGACCTGGGGCGCCCCGTGGAGCTCCAACCCCGGCGGCGCCACCCTGGCGGAACGGGTCGCCAACAGTGAGCGGCGACGCGATGCGCTCGGCATCCCCAGCGCGGAGTACGCCGGGAACCTCCTGGACGCGATGATCACCGCGGGGACGACGCTCGTGCGCAGCCACGTCGACGTCGACCCCGCGCTCGGCCTGCGCTCGGTCGAGGCCGTGCGCGCCGCGGCGGCACGACACGAAGGGCGCGTCGACGTCGAGATCGTCGCGTTCCCGCAAGGCGGATTCCTCAACCGCGCCGGTGTCACCGAGCTCATGGGAGCGGCGCTGGAGAGCGGTGTCGAGGTCGTCGGCGGTATCGACCCGGCCGGTTTCGACGACGACCCCGCGGGCCAGCTCAACGTCATCTTCGGCCTGGCCGAGAAGCACGGCAGCAAGATCGACATCCACCTGCACGACGGCGGGACGATGGGCATCTGGGAGTTCCGCCTGATCGCCGAACGAACCCGCGCCCTGGGCATGGCCGGACGGGTGACCATCAGCCACGCCTACGCCATCGGCCAGCAGGGTCCTGACGAGCAGCGGCGGGTCGCCGACCTGCTCGCCGAGACCGGAGTGGCCCTGGTGACGTGCGCGGTGACCGAGTCGCCGGTCGTTCCCGTGCGGGTCATGCACGCCGCCGGCGCGACCCTCGGCATCGGCAACGACGGCGTCCGAGACCTGTGGGCGCCGTACGGCGACGGGGACATGCTCCGCCGCATCGGCATCGTCGCCGGCCGCGCCATGCTCATCTCCGACAAGGACATCGAGCTGGCGCTGGCCGCCGGCACCTACGGAGGGGCCCGGATCATCGGCGCGGCGGACTACGGCCTGTCCGAAGGCTCGAAGGCCGATTTCTTCACTGTGGACGCGCCCACCCCCGCGGCCGCGGTCGTCGCCGTTCCCGAGCGCAAGCTCGTCTTCAAGGGCGGCCGGATCGTGGCGGGCACGGACGCATTCGCCGTCGCAGGCCAGGCCCGTGATGATGCCTGACCTCACGGAACACGGTGAAGCGACGACCGCGCCCGACGGTCTCCTCGACGCGTTCGAGGCATACGAGACGGCGCTGAAGTCCAACGACATCGCGGTGCTGAACGATCTGTTCGCCCCCGGCGAGGACACCGTGCGCGGCGACGGGAACGTGCTCCTGGTGGGCCACGAAGCGATCGCCGGATTCCGCGCCGGCCGCACCCGGATACCCACCAGGCGGGTCACCCGCCTGCTGGTGCAGCACATCAGGGACGATGCCGCCCTGGTGATGGCCGCGACCGAGGAGCCGTCGAACCGTGCCACCGGTCTGCAGACCCAACTGTGGCAGCGGATCGAGGGAGCCTGGAAGATCACCGCCGCACACGTGACGCTCCCGAAGCGGGACCTCGACCCTTCGCCGGTGTTCGACCGGGCCGTATGGCGGGTGGCTGGCACCCCGCTGGTGGCACCGACCGGGTCCGGCCGCCTCGACGGCCTGACCGTCGCGGTGAAAGACCTCTTCGCCGTCGCGGGGCAGGCGATCGGAGCCGGAAATCCGACCTGGCTGTCCGAGCAGCATCCCCAGGAATCGACCGCGCCTTCGGTGACCGCCCTGCTGCGAGCGGGCGCCGCGATCACCGGGATCGCCCGGACCGACGAGTTCGCCTACAGCCTCGCCGGACAGAACGCGCACTACGGCACCACCCCCAACCCCGCGGTCCCGGATGGAATCGGCGGCGGATCGACGAGCGGACCCGCCGCCGCGGTCGCACTGCGCCAAGTCGATATAGGACTCGGTACGGACACCGCCGGATCGATCCGCGTACCCGCGTCCTACCAGGGCCTGATCGGCGTTCGCCCGACCCATGGAGCGGTTCCGACGACAGGCGTACTGCCGCTGTCGCCGTCGTTCGACACCGTCGGCTGGCTGACACGCGACCTCGGCAGCGCCCGACGAGCGGCCGAAGTGCTGGTCTCCGGCACCTCGACTGCGGCTCCGGCGAGGACACTCATCCTGCCCGCGGTCGAAGCGCATGCGTCGGCGTCCGTACGAGCCGCTCTGGCCGCTCGCCGTGGCGAACTGCTCGACGCGGGGAGACTGCCGCCCGCGGTGACCGAGGACCTCCCGCCGGAGACCCTGGATCGGTGGTTCACCGCCTTCCGCACCGTCCAGGCATACGAGGCGTGGCACCACCACGGCCCGTGGATCTCCGCTCACGCCGGCGCACTCGGCGACGCGATCGAACGGCGCTTCACCGCAGCGTCCACTGTGACGGCGAGCGAAGCCGAGGAGGCGTCCCAGATCGTCGCCCAGGCCAGGAGCATCCTCCGTGAGTGGCTGACCGACAGCGTCCTCGTGCTCCCCAGCACCGCCAGCAGCGCGCCCGCGAGAAAGGCCCCTGAAACCGTGATCGAAACCGAACGCGCCGGCACCCTGCGCCTGACCTGCCTCGCGGGACTCGCCGGTGCTCCCGCCATCTCAATGCCGCTGCTGAGCGACGCGGCCGGACGCCCGGTCGGGCTGTGCCTCGTCGGCCATCCCGGAACGGACCTGGCCCTCTTCGACCTCGCCGCGACCGTCCAGGAGACCAGATGACGCCTCCCCGATGGACCGTCTCATCACAGGGGACCGATCTGCGCCGCCCCGCTCGCGTCGAGCGCCCATTCAGCTTGAGCGCGCTTCCCACACCACTCACCGCCGACCTCGCCCGCAGCGCACTGATCGTGATCGACATGCAGAACGACTTCTGCAGCGAGGGAGGCTGGTTGGCCTCGATCGGGGTCGACGTCGCCGTGCTCGGGCCCGCCATCGCGTCGCTCCAGGCGCTCGTTCCGGCCGCACGCGATGCGGGGCTCCCGATCGTCTGGGTCAACTGGGGCAACCGGCACGACCAGGCCAACATCCCGCCCGGGGTCGCGCATGTCTACGACCCGGAAGGCCGAGGCGTCGGCATCGGATCGGTCATGCCGAACGGCTCCAAGGTCCTGACCCAGGGGTCGTGGGGCGCGGCGCTGGTCGACGGACTGGTCGCCGAACCCGAGGACATCAGGATCGACAAGTATCGAATGAGCGGCTTCTGGGACACGCCCCTCGACTCGGTGCTGCGGAACCTGCGCGTCGACACCCTGTTCCTGGCCGGGGTGAACTCCGATCAGTGCGTCGCCTCGACGCTTGTCGACGCGGCCTGCCTCGGCTACGACGTCGTTCTGGTCGACGGTGCGTCGGCCACGACCTCGCCCGCGTTCTGCCATGAAGCGACGCTTTACAACACACGGCAGTGCTACGGCTTCACCTGCGAATCCGCCGACTTGATAGCCGCGCTGGCCGCTCCCGCAACCGACATTGAGGATCCGTCATGAAGACACCGCCGCCCGTCGTTCGACACTTCGACGACATCGCGCCCCAACTCATCTCACCGGCCGACACCGTGAAGCTGGCGCTCCTGGCCGGCCCGGCCGACGGTTCGTCCGCCAGCGTGTTCTACGAAGTGTGGGAGCCCAGGGGCAGCCAACCGGACAACTCGCATCCGGCGTCCACGGAAATCTTCGTGGTGCTGTCGGGCACCGGACGAGCCCACAGCGATGAGCATGTCGTCGACCTGAAGGCCGGCGATGCGCTCGTGCTGCACCCGGGCTCCACCCATCGAATCGTCAACACCTCCGATACCGAACGGCTCTACGCGGTCACGATCATGGCCGACGATGACGGCGCCCTGCCCGGCGGCTTCGCCGAACTCGTCGCCGGAGGCACGATCACTGAATGGGACGACACCGACCGGAGGACGCTCATTCGCGAACCTGGCCAACTCCGCCAGTGAGGTCAATGAAGTCGGGCATCGACTCCAATGAATCCCGGTGAAGGCGTCACCAAGCCAGCCAAGACGAGATAGCGCTGAAGATCGCGGGCGAAACCGGCCAGGTACTCCAAGGAACCGGAAGCCTCAGCGTCGACTCAACATGGTGGTCGCTCGGAATCATCTTCGCGGCCGCGATCGTCTGCAGCGTGGCAGTCTTCCGCTGGTCGCATCCAGGTGGATCTGACGACGAATGAGGAGGCATCGCAGTTGCGAGCAAGTCATCGAGATCAAGCAGCCCGAATCGCTTCTGGAGACAGTCAACTGGGATCTCTTCGTCCGAATTTCTCGTCAAACGAGCTGGGACCTAAGCTGACTTCGACAGCCGTGGCTGACGTTCTAACGTCCAGGTTCCGCATGAAGGCGGAGATGTTGTGTCAGAGGCCGTCTTAATCGGTTCTGTCTCGAATTCCGTGCTTCGGCTTACGCGAGCAAGATGCGTTGCGGAGCAGGTCGAAGTGCGCGGGGACTCGCTTGTCAGGTTTCGCTGAAGGTCCGCCGGTACGCGCTGGGTGTGGTGCCGAGGCGTGCCCGGAAGCGGCGGCGCAGGTTGAGCGCCGAGGCGAGCCCGACCCGGGCCGCGACGGCCTCGACCGGCAGATCGGTCTGCTCCAGCAGGACCCGGGCCGCGTCGAGGCGCTGATCGAGCACCCACTGCCCCGGGCTGGTGCCCAGCTGCTCGTTGAACCGCCGGGCGAGGCTCCGGCTGGACAGTCCGGCGTGTTCGGCCAGGCGGTCGAGTGTCAGCCTTGAGTCGAGCCGGGACGCGGCCCATTCCAGCAGCGGCGCCAACGACTCGTCGGTCCGGGCCGGTGCGGGCTGCGCGGCGTACTGCAGCTGGCTGCCCTCCCGGCGCGGCGGCAGCACCATGCCCCGCGCGACCTGGGCGGCGTACGCGGCGCCGTGGTCGGAGCGCAGCAGGTGCAGGCACAGGTCGATGCCCGCTCCGGTGCCCGCGCTGGTCGCCACGTCGCCGTGGTCGATGTAGAGCACGTCCGCATCCACTTGCACGCCAGGGAAAGCCGCGGCGAGACGGGCGGTGTGGCGCCAGTGCGTGGTCGCGCGGCGGCCCTCGAGCAGGCCCGCCGCGGCGAGGACGAACGCCCCGGTGCAGATCGCGACGATCCTCGCCCCGCGCCGGTGGGCGGCCCGCAGCGCCTCGATGACGGTCTCCGGCACCGGGGCGCCGTGCGGCAGCCAGCCCGGGACGACCACGGTGTCCGCTTCCCGCAGGGCCTCCAGTCCCGCGTCGACGAGCATCGCGAAACCGGCGCTGGTCGGCACGGGACCGGGCTGCTCGGCGCAGACCCGGAAGTCGTAGCGGGACGGCACACCCGTCTGGACTGTGCCGAACACCTCGGCCGCGCAGCCGAGCTCGAACGGCGACTGGGGCGCGTTGACCAGTGCCACGACACGATGCAGGCTCATGGCAAGAATGTACCTGGAGATGTCATTCCAGACTCTGGGGGTCGGGCCCCGATCCGGGCGACAGTGGTCGGCATGAACAAGAGCAATGCGACGACAGTGCTGCGCACCGCCGTCGACGTCGACGGCCGCCAGGCCAGTTACCTGACCGTGGACCAGGACGGCCCGGTCGTGCTGCTGCTGCACGGCACCTACTGGAGCCGCGTCTGGCAGCCGGTCCTCGGCGGCCTGGCCGAGGCGGGCCTGCGGCCCGTCGCGGTCGACCTGCCCGGGCTCGGCCGCTCCGGCGGCGAACTCGACCTGGCGACCGCGACGGTCCCGGCGCTCGCCGAGTGGGTGGCGCGGTTCGCGTCCGCGCTGCGGATCTCCGGGCCGGTCTTCGTTGCGGGCCATGACATCGGCGGCGCCATCGCCCAGCACCTCCTCGTCCGCGATCGTCTGCATGTCGCGCGGCTGGCCCTGGTCAACTCGGTCACCTACGACTCCTGGCCGGTGTCGAGCGTGGCCCACTTCAGGGACCCGGAGGCCGTCGCCGCCATCACCGCGGAGGAGCTGCTCGCCGCCCGCAGGAAGGCGGTGACGACGGCGCTCGCTGGCGCCGCCGCCGAGCCGCTGATCGGCGAGTACCTGGAGCCGTGGAGAGAGGCGGGCGTCCGCCGCTCCTGGATGCACCTCGCGGGCGCGGCCGACTACCGGTACACCATGGAGCTGCTTCCGGCACTGCTCCAGTCGACGACGCCGAAGCTGTTGATCTGGGGCGAGGACGACGTCTTCCAGAAGGTCGCGTACGCCGAACGGTTCGCCGCGGAAATCCCCAACACGGCCCTCGTCCGCATACCCGACGCGGGACACATCCCCATGGAGAACGCACCCGACCAGGTCGCCCGCGCACTCGCCGACTTCTTCACCGCATAGATGCCCGAATATGATCCGTGTGCGGCGGCGGTCCCGCGCCGCGAGAGGAGGCGGCTATGACGGTTCGCGTTGCGGCGCATGAGGATGCGGCGGACATCTACCGTCTGCTCTGCGGCTTCGCCACCAGCTACCGGCCTGAGCGGGCGGTCTTCGAGGACCGCACCTTCCCGAGCGTCATGGAGGCCGCCGCGGCCGGCTCCGCCGAGTTCCTGGTCGCCGAGCGGGATGGAGCGGTGGCGGGGTACCTCCTGGCCGCGCGTGCGCCGACGCTGTTCGCCGGCGGCACCGTCCTGGAGGTCCTGGAGCTCGCCGTGGACGAGGCCGATCGGGGCCGCGGGATCGGATCGCTCCTGGTCCGCGCCGCTGTCGACAAGGCAGGACAGGCCGGTGACGTCGAGGTGACGGTGCCCACCCGCCGCGCGGCCCGGTTCTACGACCGGCTGGGGTTCACCGAAACCGCAGCCTATTTCAAGTACAACCTGGGCCGCGCCGCAGCCGACACGGGTGGCGGCTCAGGAAGCGAGGAGGGTTTCGATGAGCGCACCACCTGACGGACTGCCCGTCTACCGGGTCCTGACCGGCCCGGACGACGAGACGTTCTGCCGACGCGTGAGCGAGGCGCTCAGCCTCGGTTACGAACTGCACGAGGGGCCCTGCCGTGACGTTCAACGGCGAACGGGTCGTCGTCGCTCAGGCACTGGTCTGGCCGACGGAGTGGTAACGGTCCGTCAGCAGCGTATGAATGTCGGCCCTGATTTCGTTGCAGCCGTTGAGGAAGCAGGGGAGCCACCAGGTTAGGTCGATTTCTTCTGGTGTGGACTCAACTCTGTTGGCACTGCTGTACCCGCACCTCGGCGGCCTCGATGTAACCGATATCGACCGAGACAACGACCATTTGGTAGTCATCGCGGCGACCAGGACCTCCGAAGCCCTGCGCCCGGCCTGCGGGATCGTCACCGAGCACCTGCACAGCCGTTACCAGCGGACCCTGACCGATGTGGGACCGGCGCTGTCGGCCATGCGGATCCATTTGACGGTCCGCCGGTTCCGATACGCCAATGACGCCTGCGAGCAGGCGACTTTCGCCGAGCAGGTCGATGGGCTCACCGGCCGGTACCGTCGCACCACACCCGCCGCGCAGGAGGTCATCGATCGGCTCGGAACCGCCCTGGCCGGGCGAGCCGGGGCCAGGATCGCCGGCATGCTCGGCATCGCACGCAGCCGCCACACGCTGCTCCGCGCCGTCCGCGCCCTCCCCGACCCCGAACCGCCGGAGACGACGCCGGTGATCGGCATCAACGACTTCGCCTTCCGCAAACGCCACACCTACGGCACCGTCATCGTCGACCAGGACGGCCGCCGGGTCCTCGACGTCCTACCCGACCGCAGCGCCGAGACCGTCGCCGCATGGCTGACCGGCAAGCAGGGCATCGAGGTCGTCTGCCGCGACCGCGCCGCCGCCTACGGAGCCGCCATCACCGCAGCGCAACCGGACGCGGTGCAGGTCGCCGACCGGTGGCACCTCTGGAAGAACCTCTGCGACGCCGTCGACCGCTCCATCGCGGCAAACCGCCGCTGGGCCCGCCTCACCGATGAGCCCGAGCCAGTGCCGCGCAGGCCCGAAGACGCGGCCCCCGACGTCGACCGGGTCGCCGAGGGCCGCCGCGCCCAGAACACCCGCCGCCGCTGGGCACAAGTCCAGCAGCTCGGCACTGATCAACATGGACCTCTCCAAGCTGTTGACCTGCCCGCCCGATCGGCTCGACGAAGACGATGCTCTACGCCGCAAGCAACTCCTGGCGGCCCACCCCGACCTGGCCGACCTCACCGGTCTCGAAGGCCACCGTCTCGATGACTGGATCGAACGGGCTCTGGCCTGCGGCATCACCACCATGGCCCGGTTCGCCGAGGGCCTGGAACGGGATCTCGCGGCTGTGCTGGGCTCACGCTGCACCACAACTCCGGCCGGGTCGAAGGTCACGTCAACCGCATCAAGATGCTCAAGCGCCACTCGAATCCGATTGAGAGCCTTCCCACCGTCCGTTGACAGCGTGCACACCAAGAGGAACGAGAGCCCAGCACGCGACTGCCTTGAAGTCGTGATCAGCGATGCTGAGGGCTAGACGAGACGATGCCCTGAGGAAGGACTGACCTGTAGGCCAGAGAAGATTCCGGCCACCGGTAGCTCGATCTCAGACCCAACCGATCGGCTCTGGGAGACAATCTGCGCATTGCCTTCCTCGAGTTGTGGTTTGGTGATGCCGAGGTCGGCGGCGGTTCGCGGGGTGAGGTGGCCGGTTTCGGTGAGGGCGGCGAGGAGTGCCTTCGCGGTGGCTGGGTCGCTGACGATGGCCTCGGGAGCGCGTTCGAAGGCGGCCGTAGTGATGGGGTCGAACTTGGCCGCAAGGGTGGTGTGGAGTTCGGGTCGTTCGGTTTCGGGGACGGCGTTGTAGAGGTCGCAGGCGATCGCTCCGGCGAGGTGCTGCTCCACGGTCGCTCCGAGACTGGTCGGGGTCGTGGTGTCGTCGGTGGTGTTGCGGGCGAGGACGGCGGCGGCTGAGGCCCACCATTCCTGGTGTCCGGCGCGGCCGGTGGTCGGGTACGGTCCGAGCGGATTGGCGGGGTCCGTGCCGGTCACATCGTGCTGGTCGCGGTGGGCGGTGGCGAGGCGGATGGCGGCTTCGAGGGCTTCGCGCCCGGTGGGGTCGGCGGGCTCGGGGCCGAATGCGCGGATCCATTCGGGCCGGTCGGTCAGGGTGGTCTCGGTGAGGGCGTCGGCGCGATGCTTGATGGTCTCGGCGAGGTTCGCGGCGAACTCCTGTAGTCCCTCTTCGGCGGCGTCGCTGTCGAGGATGTGGGCGGGGTAGTCAAGCCAGGGGAGCCCGGTTGGGTTCTCGGATCGGTTGTCGCGGTTGATGGTTTCGGTGGTGGTGTGACTGACGGCGATGGCGAGGTTGTCGAGGCCGCGGCCGGGGGCGAGAGCGTCAACGAGATAGGCGGCATCGGAACCTGTGTGGGTCTCCCATGCCTTCAGCGTCCACGCGATCGCCGGCCACGCCTGCCCCGAATGGGTCGGGTCGTAGGCGATGAGGCGTGTTTGGCGGTCGAGGCGCCAGGCGAGGAGTTCGCTCAGGGATCGGCTCTCGTCGAGTTCGCGTTGTGCGAGGGCGCGGCGGATCGCGTCGATGGAGTGCTGGCCGGTGTCTTCGGCTCGGCCGAGCGCCCCGACCACCGCGGGCCACGCCCGCTCGTCGTGGATGCGGGCTGCCCGCTGATTGCCGAGCACGGCGGCGAGTTCTGACCGGTAGCGGTCGGCGTCGGGCTGTGCGGCGACGCGGTTCGCGCCCGTCGCGGGGTGCTTCGTGGCGGGCGGGTTGAGGGCCGTCGTGGGGTTGAGGTGGAGGCGGGGGTGGTGGTCGTTGATGAGGCGGGCGTAGTAGGCGACGTCGCGCGGCTCGGGTTGGAGTCCGGGCGGGGGCGCGGGGTGATCGCCGGTGAGTTTCTGGACCCTGGTGGTCAGGACCGCGGCGGGGGAGATGGCGTCGTCGAGGGTGCGGCGGCAGGCAAGGTCGAGGAGCTGTTCGGCCTTCCAGCCCTTGGCTTCGGCGGCGGCGAGGGTGCGGGCGAGCGCGCCGTGCCCGTTGTCTCGCAGGTCGGCCCAGGCGTCGGCATCCAGGAGCGGCTTGAGTTTCTGTTCGATGAGGTCGGCGTAGTGGGCGGTGGCGATCCGGTCGACGGCATACCGGTACTGCGGCACCAGGGTCGACAGGGATTCCGCCTGGTGCGCGGCCTGCTCGATCGCCTCGGTGGCGGCTTGGTCGTCGGGCTTGGTGTTGAGGATCTGTTCGGCGATTTCGCGGGCGGCGGTGGCGTCGGGGTCCCAGCCGGGCCGCCAGGTCCGGTCGTCGGGTGCGGCCGGGAGCGGGGTGTGGGTGACGGCGTACAGCGTCGTGGTCTCGGCGGCCCGGGTGAGCGCAACATACAATGCGCTGCGGTTCATCCCCGCAGTGAGGAGCGGGTGGGCCGTGTCGACGGTCATACCCTGCGAGCGGTCGATGGTGCTTGCGTAGGCGAGTTCGACCTGCTTTTCGACATACCAGGCGGGCAGTGTGGTGGTGGCTTTCGAGTCGTGGTTCTTGACTTTCATCGACCCGTCCTTGAACGTGCGCACCACGGTCCAGGTCTCGCCGTTGCGGACGGTGTCCTTGCCGCGGCAGTACCGCAGCCGGGAGTCGTTCTCCCGCGTGACGACCCAGTCCCCGTGACCGGCGGTGTTCCCGTCGTGCAGGGCGATGCCGCGGGACTTGACGTCGCCGGCCGCGACGCGGTCGGCACGGGCTTTCGCCGAGAGGTTGGTGACGGTCGTGTTGTGGTGGGCGAGCATGAGGCTGCGTTTGCCCGCGGCGGTGTCGGCCTTCCACGCCGCATAGATGGCGTCGGTCATGGCGTCCTCGGTGCCACCGACGAGCCTCCCGCGCAGCTCGAAGTAGTCGAGGGCGTTGCCGTCGCCAACGCGCAGTTTCAGGGACGCCTCGGCGAACTGGGGGTCTGCGAAGCGGTGGAGTTCGTCGAGTTCGGTCGCACCGGCCTTTGCCGCGATGAGGCGCAGCGCGCCGCCGGAGGCGACCGCGCCGAGCTGGTGCGTGTCGCCCAGCAGCCGCACTTGCGCGCCCGCGAGGCTCGCGATGGCGGTGACGCGGTCGAGGTTCAACGTCCCTGCCATTGAGGCTTCGTCAACGAGGAGGACGTCGCCGGGTCGGAGTCCGAGCAGGTCAGGGCCAAGGGGGGCGGATCGATCCGCGCCAGCGCGGGCCCGGCCCGCGCCCTCTTGTTCAGCACCGGAGACGGGTCGGAGGGACGCGGCGAGTTCGGGGCCGGAGAGCCGGTTGCCGGGGCTGATCTTCCACAGGAACATGTCGACGGTCGAGCACGGGATGCCCAAGTCGTTCTCGAGAACTTTGGCGGCCTTCGCGGAAGGGGCGAGGCCGACCAGACGACGTCCGTCGGCGGCAAGCACCTCCTTGTAGGCGCGCATCGCCGTGGTCTTCCCCGAGCCGGCGGGGCCGATCCCGACGGCGAGGAGCCGGTCGTCGGTCGCGAAGGCTTCGACCAATTGCCGCTGTCCGGCGTCGAGCGTCCGGTCGGTTTCCTGCTCGAAGACATCGAGCCGCGAACGGACGGCCGTGGCGCTGGTGCTGTAGACGGTGGCGGTATTTGCAGCGTCGACCAGGCGGGTCTCGGCGTTGAGGATCGTTTGGGAGGTGAACCGGTGGCCTTCGTGCTTCTCGAACACTGACACCCCGTCCGAGCGGCGCAGGACCTCGGGGGCCTCGACGGGGGCGGGCATGCCAATGCGGATCGAGACGCCTTCGCCGAGCGCGGCGGCCACGATCTGCTCAGCGCCTTCTTGTTGCGCTGCGGGGGTGGTGAAGACATGTTCGGCGCGGAGCTGGCGCATGGTCTCGGCGTGAACGTTCCACCGCGTCCACGTCGCCCGCTCTTCGGCGATCGTGTCCACGACGCGGCTCGCGAGATCGCGGACCTGGCCGGTCTCCAAGGCCGCGACCGGCTCCAGCGCAGCACCTACGACGGTGTTGATCTGGTCGATGGACTTTGACCCGAACCGGCCGGTGAGGTCGGCGGTCCAGTCGGCGCGCATCTGCTCCAGCGAGCGGATCATGTCTTTCGCTCCGCGCGTCTCGAGTGTGGCCTGCTGCGCCAGCTCGTACGCGGTCTTCGCGTCTGGCTCGCGGCCGTGCGTCGCCTGGTAGTGCGAGCGGAGTTCGGTGTAGCGGCGTTCGATGTCGCTGCGCCGCGCCGAGAAATGCTTCACCACGCGCTCGTCGATGCCGACGATCTCGCGCACCGGGCGGCCGTTGCGGACCGGGCCGGGCCGGTCGGCGAAGACGACACCGAGTCGGGCGGTCATCTCGGCTTCGATCGCGGAGTTGTAGGTCTCCGACGCCGCGACGCCGAGGGCGTAGAGTGCGGAACCGTCGAGGGACCGCCACTTCCCGTCCCTGCCTTGGACCTTGTTGACGACGGCCAGGTGCGTATGGAGGTCGGGGTCGCCGGCCCGGGAATCGAAGTGATCGAAGGCCGCGGCGATCAGCCCGGTGGTCTCGATCTGCGCGACGCCGCCGACACCGGAGCGGGTGAACGCGGCGTGCTGCTCCAGCATCGCGATCACCGACGCGACGGCGGCGTCGTGCGCGGCCTTCACCTCGGCGCGGACCCGCTCGTCGGGGTGGATTCCGAACAGGATCGACACCGACTTCACCGGCGAGAACACCAGGTCATAGCCCGCGACGCTGGTCCGCTGCCGGGACGCTTCCTCCCGCTTGACCTTCGCGGTCTCCGTGGTCGTCGCCGCCCGCCCGGTCTCGGACTCGATCAAGTCGAGTCGCTTCGCGACACGGTCGGCGTAGGGCTCCAACGTCTCGTACTCGGGGAACTTCTGTCCCAGCTTCACCGCGCGCTTCGCCGCCGCGAACGCCCGGTCGCGCTGCACGTTCGTCGCGCCCGGCTTGAGATTCTGTTCCAGGTAGGTGTCGAGTATCTGTTCGGCGTCGGGGTGGATCCCGGAGCCGAAGAGGTTCCGCATCTGCTCCTCGCGCACCGCCTGCCCAGTCGAGAGGTCGAGAGCGGCGAGGCCGGAGCCGAGCCAGCGGCCCTCGGGGTTCCCGGCCTGCCCGTAGTAGTCGGCCGCCGACTGACCCGGCGCGCGCTGGACATCGCCGCCGGCGACCTGCTTCGTGAGGTAGGTGTAGCCGTCCCCGACCGAGAGCTTATGGACCGTCATCAACGCACACCACCCCCGCCCAGGTCACTCGACCGGCAATTCGCGAGGGTCAAACATAGCCCCGGAAACAGGGCACCGTCCTGTCGTAGAATCCTTATTCACGAAACGTGCAAGAGGTGTGTGGTCCTCCATGGCCTGACACACTGATTTGATAAACATGCTGGTAGATAGCAGTTCATGTCATTGATTGACTATATTCGTATCAACTTTTGACATTGATGTTCTCGATCTGTCAAAGCATGACTGAAATTGTCGATAACAAAGAATCGACTGGTTGCTGTGCGATAAGAGTGGTGCTTGAATTGAGTTACCCGGAAAAGTTCGCGACAGCGGCCAGAGCGGCTTCCCAGGGGAACTTCTCGCGGTACGCGGCGCCCCCGTGCGGAGGGTGGGGCCGCGAGCCTTCTTCATCCAGGAGAACTTTGACGCCTTCTTCGCGAAGGGAAGCGACCGAGCGTTTGAAGGGGGCGCGCTCGGCGAGGGCGGTGTTGACGAAGGGGACGACGGCGATCGGGATGTGAAGGCCGATCAGTTCGGAGGCGAGATCGAGGGCGTAGTTGCCGCCGAAGCCGACGGCGAGGCGGTTCACGGTGTTGGCAGTGGCGGGGGCGATGACTGCCGCGTCGGCTTCTGGACGGTTTCGGCGCGGGCTGCCGGGGCGGCGGTGTTGGAAGGTCACGGGGTGGCCGCTGGCCTCTTCGAGCGCGGCGACGTCCATGAAGCCTTCGGCGGAGGGAGTGCCGATCACGTGGCATTCACAGCCGGACTCGATGGCTCGGCGGACGAAGGTCTCGGCATCGCCAGCGGGTGGCGCCGCGCAGACGATGAGGTAGACGGTTCTTGTTGCGGTCACGCGGGTTGCTCCAGTCGTTCGGCGAGGGCGCTGGCATCCGAGCGTATGCGGTCGCTACCGGAGCGGTGGACGGTCTTCATCGTTTCCGGGACGGACTTGATCGTCCGGGTCTCTTGCGGCGCTGTCGACTCAGCGAGCCATAGGGATTCGAGCGCGTCCTCGAAGCGACCGGTTCCGGCGTACGCGGCAGCGGCGTCGACGGCATAGCGGGCCTTGCGGTCGGGGAGCGCGATGCGGTCGGCGTTGATGCGTCTGGCTTCAGCGGTGGCTTGGTCGAGGTCGCCGAGCTCCAGGGCGACGTGAAGGCGGTGGAGTTCGACGTTGGTGGGCCCGAATCCGGTCCAGCAGTAGTTGCCGTCGACTCCGAGACGATCGGCGGTGTCGGCGGCTGCGTCGAGGTAGCTCTCGGCAGCGCTTCGCTGGTCGCCGGTGGCCGCTGCGACTGCGGCTTTGAGGAGAAGCGAACCCTGGGTGGAGAGTCGGTCCGGAGTGGCGGGATAGGGGTCGAGGTTCGCGGCATGGGACGCGGCCAGGTCGGTTGCCATCGTGCTCCGGTTCGTCCGTAGCAAGGTATGGCTGGCGGTACGGAACGCGGTCGCGATCGTCAGTGGGTCTTCGCTGGAGATGGCGGCGTCGATCGAACGGTTCACTGCGAGTGCTGCGGAGGCCGGGTCACCCTGCTTCAGCAGCACTGTCGCGGTCACTTGGTGTGCGTCGGCGGTGAGCATTCGGAGGTGCTGGTTCTCGGATTCGTGGACGTGGTTCGCGGTGGCTTCGAGGTCACGCAGGAGGGCGGGCAGTAGCCCAGTCGCGTGGTCGAACGCGGACGCCTGCATAAGGTTCTTGACTCTCACCAGGCGGATCGAGAGGTTCACCAGATCAACCGGTCGTCTCGTCTCGTCGAGGCTGCCACCGCCGAGCGCGTCGACCAATGCGGTCACCGCAGGGGTGATCGGGGCGAGCAGTACGGTGGCGCCCCAGTTGAGCGCAACACTCAAGATCTCTCGTCGCAGCACAGGGAGCCCCTTCTCGGAAGCGGTGCGGTCGTCCCGCTCCAGCATCCCCCGGGACTCGATGATGTTGCTCGCCTTGATGGGTGATCGGGGGTGTCTGTCCGGTTCAGCGGAGTGGCTGTCCGCTTGCGCTTCGACTAGACGCCACGCGCGAGCAAGGACGCCGTCGGTTTCGAGAACACGGTCGAGGTCTTCGGCAAGCGCGAGGGAGCAGGTCCGATCGGCCTTTTCGATCTTCCCGATCAGGTCGCCGGAGAAGTGGACGCGCTGGCCGAGGTCGTCCTGCGACAGGCCGGCTCGGCGACGATGGTGGCGCAGTTCAGCGCCGAACCACTCGGGGAGCCCGCGCTCCGGATTCAGCGGTTTTGATGGGTGTGGCATGAGCGTCTCCCCGCTCTGAAGCGGACAACCGTCGAGCGGTGGCTCTGTCCGCTTCAGATGCTTGCCCGGCATCTTGCTTGTGCCCCAGGCTACAGGCATGGAGACGAATCACGCACTCCCCGTAGCGGGACGAACCGGCGACGAGATCCGGGCCGAGATGTCCCCGGAAGACGCGAGCCTGCTCGGTGACGCGCTGCCGCTGGAGATGACCGAGATCGACAACCGGAGGTTCACCTTCATCTGGTACTTCCAGAGCGGTGTCGACCGGCTCTCGCTCGCCGTCGATGGTGAGCCGACGGGTGTGGTCGAAGCGCTGGAGACCCGGACGCCGAGGCTGCTGTGCTGCAAGGAAATGGAAGGCTGGTTCGCGGAGTCGAACCGTGCGGCTCGGATTCTGGCCGCGGCCCATTTGCAGTGGCGACACCGAGGAGAGATCGTCGCTGAGCGCGCGCTTGCCAAAGGCGAGACGGCATGAGGCTCAAACTGGGACGCGTTCCCGCATCGGCGACGGATAGTGGCCGGATGCAGCGGGCCTCATGGTTCCTTCCGGCCGGGACGGCGCTGGGCCGGTTCGTCGAGGCCGGGCTCCGGTTCGAGGTGCAGCTTGCCGCGGAGCGAAGGCTGTGGTTGCGATGCCGACCCGATTCATGGGACCGCGATTTCGCTCCGGTGGATGTCGGCCCGATCGTCTGGGGTGACAATCGGAGCCCGCACTTGAATTCGATCCCCGAATGGCTCGACCCCTGCTCACAGAGCACGGCGCTGATCGTCCTCAAATCCACCGCGCTCTACCGGGCCGTCGTGCTCGGCGAAGCGCTCGACCCGGAGATCGCTGCTGAGGTCAACTCCGAGCTCGGCGAGTTGGTCTACCAAACCGATCAGGCACCGCAGACTTGCTGACCCTCTCCGGGCCGCCGCGTGGTGGGCGCGGCGGCCCAACTCCCTCGACATCCATCTCCCTCGACCCCCGAGAGGAACGATCCATGACCCTTAAAGCCGCAGTCGTCGGCCTCGGTGCGCAGGCCCGCGAAGACCACCTTCCCGGCCTGGCCGCCTCCGACGCCGTGGAACTCGTCGCGATCTGCGACGAGAACCCCGACCTCGTCCACGAACTCCAGTACCAGCTGCACGTGAAGGGTTACAACGACTTCCGCGAGATGTTCGCCTCCGAGGAACTGGACCTGGTGGTGGTCTGCGTCCCCCACCATGTCGGGCGCGAAGTCATCGAAACCGCCGCTGAACACGGCGTCCACGTGCTCAAGGAGAAGCCCTTCGCGACCAGCCTCGACGAGGCCCGGGACCTCGCCGCGCTCTGCGAGCGCTCCGGCATCGAGCTGATGGTGACGCTCCAGCGCCGCTTCAACCCCATCTACACCAGCTTCACCCAGCTCGCCGACCAGATCGGCACACCGTTCGTCATCGACGCCCAGTACACCCTGCACATCGACGACCCCTCCGAAGGCTGGCGCGGTCGCGTCTCCGAAGCCGGCGGCGGGTGCGTCATCGACATGGGCTACCACCTGATCGACATGATCCTGTGGTACTTCGGCCTGCCCGACCGCATCCTGGCCGACACCTCCGCGTCGGCCCGTCCCGACCGGTCCTACGACGCCGAAGACACCGCCCTCATTCACTTCTCTTACGACAGTGGGCTCTACGGCTCAGCGCTGCTCTCGCGCTTCATCGGCCCGAAGAGCGAGCACATCCGCCTGGTCGGCTCGAAAGGCATCGTTGACCTCGAAAGGGGCCGCATCCGACGCCTCGACAACCACGGCGAGGTCATCGAATCCCTCGCCCGCGAACAGGCATGGCCTGCCGCCGCGACCGCGCAGATCGACCACTTCGCCCGGATCCTCGACGGCACCCGCCCCAACCCGAGCGGCCCCGCCGAACACCTCGCCCACCTGGCCTTCATCTCCGCCTGCTACGCCTCCGTGCGCACGTATGGGGCCGTCAACCCGAAGGAGCTGCTGTGAGCTCCCCGCTCGCCCTGCTCGGCGGCACGCCCGCCGTGCTCATGCCCGCCCCGCACTTCACCTGGCCGCCGATCACCGACGCCACGAACAAGGCCGTGGCCGCCCAACTCGGCCGGTCGGTGTCGATCTACGACCGCTCCGGGGTCGTCGCCGATCTCGAAGACGCGCTGGCCGATTACTTCGGGGTCCGGCACGCGTTGCTCACCTCATCGGGGACCACGGCGCTCTACTCGATGTACGCGGCGGCCGGAATCGGGCCGGGCATGGAGGTCATCGTCCCGGCCTACACGTTCTTCGCCACCGTCACCCCGCTGCTGCACCTCGGCGCGATCCCGGTCCTCGCCGAGTGCGACGAACGGGGCAACCTCGACCCCGCCGACGTGACCGCACGGATCACCCACCGCACCAGGGCCATCGTCGTCACCCACATGTGGGGCACTCCGGCCGATGTCGGCGAACTGCGGCGCATCGCCGACCTGCACCAACTCAAGCTGTTCGAGGACGGGTCCCACGCTCACGGGGCTACAGCGGGAGGCAAGAAGGTCGGATTGTTCGGAGATGCGGGGGCCTTCAGCATGAACGGCCCCAAGCCCCTCTCCGCGGGGGAAGGCGGCTTCCTGCTCACCGACGACGCAGAGACCTACCACCGGGCACTGCTCCACGGCCAGTACAACAAACGCTGCAAGAGCGAGATCCCCGAGACCGACCCGCTCTACCGCTACGCGGTCACCGGCATGGGGCTCAAGCACCGCATCCATCCCCTCGCCGCCGCCATCGGGCTCGAACAACTCGCTCACCTCGACGACTACCTCGCCGGCCGAGACCGCATAGCCGTCCACCTGTGCGAGCGGCTTCGGGAGGTGCCGGGCATTGAGCCGATCGAACCTGTGGAGGGGGACCGCTCGTCCTGGTACGGGCTGATCCTGCGATACCGGCCCGAACAAGTCGGCGGGCTCCCGCTCGACCAATACTTCGCCGCGATCGAGGCTGAAGGCGCTTCGGAGGCCGACCGGCCCGGCTCCACCTGCCCGCTGAACCTGCTGCCGCTCTTCCAGGAACCGGGTCCGCTGTTCCCGGCACTGTCACGGCGCTTCGCCTATGCTCCAGGGCAGTTCCCTCGCGCCGAAGCCTTCCACGAGAGCATCATCAAACTCCCGGTCTGGCACCGCGAGGACGACCAGGAGACCGCCGACGCTTACATCGAGGCGTTCCGGAAGGTCAGCGCCCACCACACCGATCTGATCGCTATAGGAGTCCAACATGGATGACCAGCTCATCGACAAGCTCACCGCCGAAGCCGAGAACGACGGGATTGCCCAACTCGTCGTCGGTGCTGTTGTCACCGACGGCCAGGGCCGGGTTCTGCTGCTCAAGCGTCCTGCCGACGACTTCATGGGTGGTCTGTGGGAACTGCCAAGTGGCAAGGTCGATCCGGGTGAACGGCTCGACGCCGCACTCGCTCGGGAGGTGAAGGAGGAGACCGGCCTCGACATCGCGAGGTTCACCGCCTACCTCAGCCACTTCGACTACACCAGCGGCAGCGGCAAACCGAGCCGCCAGTTCAACTTCGCCATCGAGGTCAGTGCCACCGAACCCGTTGTTCTGACCGAGCATGACGACTTCCAATGGCGCGAGATCACCGACAAGCTCCCGGTGAGCGAGTCGGTTAAGCAGACGCTGGCCACGCTGGCCTGAATCGCTGATTTCGACAGGGCGCATGGATCGTGTTCGGCAGGGAGCACGCGGGATCGGAAGTTTAAGCAGATTGCGAAGTATCAGGGCAGCCGCGCTCGCAGTTTCGCCAGCGTCCGAAGCAGGTCCTCGCGGTTCTTGCCGGACTTAATCCAGGCTGGGAGCCGGCTCGCGATGGTGCTGTTGAACGAGTTAGTCTCCCGTACCCCGGCAGCGACGTACGACTCCAAGAAGCTCAGGTGCTGCTCGTTCAACGCCCACAGCGACTGGCCGCGAAAGTCAGTCTCGAGCCAAAGCCGAAGTCCGTGATCCCTAGGCGGCGCAGGCTGGGGCACTCTTGCAACCGGTTCCTTCGTCCAACCGCAGCCGTGGCAGCGAAGCCGCTTCAGATGCACGTTTCGATAGGTTCCCACGTAGCGGTTGCACTGTGGGCACATGACTGCCTGAGGGGGCCGATCCTTGTCCGGCTTGGATTTCCGCAGATAGGAGTACCCGCAATCACCGCAAGTCACCCGCCCGGCCCTTCGGATCGCCATCCGATCGCACTGCGGGCAGTGCACCAGGGAGTGGTCGAAGACGCATAGGTACCGGACGGGCTGGTCGGCCTCGACAAATCTCGCCAGGTTACGTCCCATGCCCTATCTCCCTTGCTCTCCGTCGGAATGAGCATAGTGATCGGCGGGAGCTGCTGTCGTCTCCGTTTCGACGACATAATTTTGATCCGGATCGCTCCGCAGCGTCGCCGTCAGAGATCCGTCGGCGTGTTCGGAGAAGTGGAGTGTGTCCCCCGGTCTGTCTGCGGTAATCGCTGTGGGGCGGTGCCGCGAACGCGGCACCGCCCCACGACATGAACGGCTACGTCAGGATGTCGATCCTGTGCTGAGCCGTTTGGTGAGTTCGGCTTGAAGGGTTGCCATCTGAGCGATGAGTTCTTCGTTTGAGAGTGGTTGGCGCTGTGAGGGAATGGCCCCAAGGTTCCAGTCGGTTGACTGGGGTTCGACGGGTCGGCGCTGGCGGACCTTGTCGAGCGCGGCCAGGGCGGTTTCGTCAGCGTTCTCGACGGTGTGGAGGTAACGCTCGGTGGTCATGATGCTGGAGTGGCCGAGGCGTTCCTTCACGACCATGAGGTCGGCTCCGCCGTTGAGTAGCCAGGAGGCGTGGGCGTGACGGAGGAGATGCATACGGAGGTCGACGGGGATGTCGGCCTTCGAGAGCGCGGGCCTGATGATCTGTTCGCGGAACCACTGGTTCGGGATGTGGCCGTCGGTGTCCCAGCGGCGGCCCTGGCGCGGGTTGTCTTTTCCCTCAGCGCGGCGCTTGCTGCGGTAGGCGGCCATCGCTGAACGGCAGTGGGCGCAGCGACAGCGGCCCGCGGTGTAGGCGCTTATAGTGCCGTGGGCATAGGTTCGGCCGCGTTCGTTCGGAGCGGTTCGGCCCAGCGGCTTCCCCTCGGAGAGCGGTGTGGTTCGCCGGGGTTTCTTGGTGGTGGGGGAGTACCAGAAGACCAGGTCGTTCTTCTTGAGGCCCTTGTCAGCTATGTGGGTGTCGATCTTGGTCGCGAGGTGGTCGGCTACTCGGATGATCCTGTATTCGCCGTCCTTCGGATAGTCCTTGACGAAGAACCGGCCGCCTTCGGGGTGGAACTCGGGGTTCACCTGGACGACTGCGCGGGCGACGGTGAAGGCCTTGCGGTCGGAGTTCCAGTCCATGACGCGGAGTTCCGTGAGTTCGCCCCAGCGGGTTCCCGTCTCGATGGCGGTTTCGACCAGGAGCCTGGACATGTCGTCGGGGAGCGCTTCGTGGAACTTGTCGAACTGGGTCGGGGTGACGATCGTCAAGGGCTTGACCGGGACGGTGTCGGTCTTGACCAGCAGGCAGGGGTTTCCGGTGATGACTTCGTCGTCGACTGCGGTGGAGAGGATTGAGCTGAGAAGCTGCTTCAAGCGCTTGCGGGTCGCGGCCGTGACCCCGGCGTTCTTGAGTCCAGTGAGCCATTCGCGGATGTCGCTGGTGTAGATGTCGAGCATGCGGCGGTGCCCGAAGAACGCCATGAGGTGGGCGTAGACGTTGTAGGTGTAGTTCTCTTTGGTCTTGACCTCCACCGCGAGGTTCGGCAGCCAGGTCTCCTCTACGTAGCTCTGGAACAGGACGCGGCCTCGGATGAGGTGGGCGCCGCGGCCGGCGTTGACCTTGGCCTCCGCGTCCTTCCACTTCTCGGTGGCTTCCTTGAAGGTGGGGAAGGTGCCCGCTGATCGTTCCAGGCCGTCGTTGTCGATGTACACGGCCGTGTAGCGGGGGTTGCCGTTCTTGTTCGGTCGCTTCTTGCAGTAGCCCACGGGGGTGGTCCTCCGTCGATTCTCGTCCGTCATCTGTCCGTGGGATGTCCTGCCACGGGCGGTCACTGCCCAACCTGAGATGACATGCAATGTCATGCATGTGTCGGGTGTGACCTCGGACGATACGGAGATCTAGGGCCTGAAACCATCGATCTGCATATACGACAAATGCCGCTCATAACCTGGAGGTCGGTGGTTCAAATCCGCCTCCCGCTACTGGATGGAAAACCCGGTTTCCTCGAAAGAGGGAACCGGGTTTTTCTGTGTTCTGGATTAGTGCGCGGGATTGGTGTCCTTCGGTGGGAGGAGTGCGGGTCCTGCTGTTGCGAGGGACCATAGGGCCAGTGCGGCGAGGGCTATGAGGACTATCGACCACAGCGGTTCGATGGGGAGCCACAGGAAGTTCGACAGCAGCGAGGCGGCGGCGAGGGCGAGGCCGAGGAGTCGGGCCACGGGGCTCGCGCGGAGGACGCCGACGCCGACCGCGATGGCGAGGACGCCGACGGCGAGGTGGACGAAGCCCCAGGCGCTGATGCTGATCCCGAAGTCGTAGTCGGGCGGGGCGACGAAGTAGCCACCGGTGGCGAGGGCGGCGATGCCCTGGACGGCCTGCACCAGGCCGCCGAGGATGAGGAGGACGGCCCCTGGCAGGGCGCGGCTGGTCTTGATCATCTTGGTTCCCCGATCAGTGTGCTTCCAGGATCGATCATCTCTCCGGGGTCGCCTGCGCGCCTGGAGTCTCCGAATGTTCGCGCCGCCGGAATCGCCGATGCCCGGCTGCGGACACCGATACGTTCGGGTCCATCGGGGACGGATCGGAGTGCGGCCATGGGGGACGAGGCGCGGCCGGAGATGCACCGGTGGCTCGATCTGGCGCTGACGATCGTGATGGCGCTGGCCGCCGTCGGCACCGCCTGGGCCGGGTTCCAGAGCGCCAAATGGAGCGGCCTGCAGGCGATCGCGTTCGCCGAGGCCGGGGCCGCGCGTACGGAGTCGGCCAAGGCCGCGACCGACGCGGGCCAGGACCGACTCGGGGACGTCGTGTCGTTCACCGCCTGGCTCGGAGCGCTGCAGGAGGACATCGCGTCCGGGGCGGTCCCCCGCCCGGCGGGGGGCTACGCGCCCGACCCCGCCGAAGTCTCCGGTTTCCTGTACGAGCGGTTTCGGCCCGAGTTCCGGGTGGCCGTCGACGCGTGGGTGGACACGCACCCGCCGATCGATCCGGCCGCGCCCGCGACGCCGTTCGTCATGCCCGAGTACACGCTGGCGTCGGAGCAGGCCGAGGCGGAACTCGTGGCGGAGGCGGAGGCCGCGACGCAGCGGGCGCACGAGGACAACCAGCGGTCCGACAACTACGTGTTCATGGCCGTGATCCTCGCGCTCGCGCTGTTCTTCGCGGGCGTTGCCGGGCGGTCGCGGACGGTCCGGTCGCAATGGTTGCTCTCGGTCGCCTCGTTCGCCACGTTCCTGGGCGCGGCGCTGGTGCTGGTGCTGCTGCCGAAGACGTTCTGACCGGAATCGGCTGAGGGGGCCTCGGGTCGGCGGTAGCGTCCAGGCCATGCGGTTCATAGTTCACACGCTGGTCACGGCCGCGGCGCTCGCGTTCGCGGCGTGGTTCTTGAGCGGGATCCATGTCGACGGTTCGAGCACGGCCGAGAACGCGGTGACGCTCATCGGGGTCGCCCTGGTCTTCGGCCTGGTCAACGCGATCCTGAAGCCGCTCATCCGGAAAGCGGGGAGCTGCCTCTACATCGTCACGCTTGGCCTGGCCGCGCTCGTGGTGAACGCGCTGCTGTTCCTGCTGACGGAGTGGATCGCGGACCGGTTCGGCCTGCCGTTCGCGATCGACGGGTTCTGGCCCGCGCTCTGGGGCGCGCTGATCGTCAGCGTCGTCAGCTGGATCATCGGGCTCCTGATCCCCGGGAAGCAGGACTTAGCGGGGCGGCGCGGTCGTCGCGCGGACGACGAGTTTGGCGTCGCAGACGGTCTCGCGGGCGGGGAGCGCGGCGTTGTCGAGGCGTTCGACGGCGCTGCGGACGGCGTTCTCGGCGATGCCGGTGGCGTCCTGGCGGACCGTCGTGAGGTTGATGTGGGACAGGTGCGAGAGGTTGCTGTCGTCGTAGCCGACGATCGAGACCTGGCCGGGGACGTCCACGCCGCCGCTGCGCAGGGCGTGCATGAGGCCGATCGCGCAGCGGTCGTTCGCGGCGAGGACGGAGGTCGGGAGTTCGTCTTCGCTCAGGAGCAGCATGCCGGCGGCTATCCCCGAGTCCTCGTCCTGGGCGCCGGGGATCACGCGGATCTCGTCGGCGAGGCGGTGGCGGCGCATCGCGGCCCGGTAGGCGGTGCGGCGGTCGGCCGAGCCGGGTCCCTTGCCGCCGTCGATGTGCACGATGCGGCGGTGGCCGAGGTCCACGAGGTGGTCGACGGCCTGGCGGACGCCCTTGGCTTCGGCGGTGTGGACGCTGTCGACGCCGGGGGTGGTGGCCTTGCGGCCGACGACGACGGTGGGGACGGTGCCGCCGAGGCGTTCGGTGGAGTGTGATTCGGGGTCGGAGACGAGGAGGACGAGCGCTTCGCAGCGGTGCCCGAGGAGCGCTCCCGTGGCGTGGTGCTCGTCGCGTCCGGGCGCGACGGCCGAGAGGAGGACGTCGTAGCCGAGCTGGGCGGCGGCGGGGTAGATGGCCTTGACGACTTCGGCGTGGAAGGGCTGCTCGAGGTTCATGAGGACGCCGAGGGTGCGGCTGCGGCCGCGGGCGAGCATCTGGGCGGCGCTGTCGGGGCGGTAGCCGAGCTCGTCGGCGGCTTTGAGGACCCGTTCGCGGGTGGCCGCTCCGGCGCCGGGGCGGTCGCGCAGGACGAGGGAGACGAGCGTGCGGGAGACGCCGGCGCGCTTGGCGACGTCGGCCATGGTGGCGCGCTGGGGGGCGGTTTGCGATTGGGGCTGAAGCGCTTCGTCCAACGACTCGTCCTCTCCTGGGCCCGGCGGGCGACCGGCGGGTAACCCGAGTTTATTTCCGTCGGGCTCGGCGGCTTGACGCGCGGGTCTGGGAGTGAGTATATTCCAAATCACTGTCGCGCGACAGTAACGCGCGACAGTGGAGCGCTCCAGATTTTCGAGAGGAAGGTGTGCCCGTGGCCGCGACGCACGACGTCGTCACGATGGGCCGGGTCGGGGTCGACATCTACCCCCAGCAGGTCGGTGTCGGCCTCGAGGACGTCGAGACCTTCGGCAAGTTCCTCGGCGGGAGCCCCACGAACGTCGCCGTCGCGGCGGCCCGGTACGGGCGGCGCGCAGCGGTGATCACGAAGGTCGGCGCCGATCCCTTCGGGAAGTTCGTTCGCAACGCGATCCGGGGCTATGGAGTGGACGACTCGTTCGTCGGGACTTCCGAGGAGTTGCCTACGCCCGTCACCTTCTGCGAGATCTTTCCCCCCGACGATTTCCCGCTGTACTTCTACCGGCTCCCCAAGGCTCCCGACCTCGACATTCGTGCCGCAGAGCTGGATCTCGACGGCATCCGGGAGGCGTCCGTCTTCTGGGTGACCGTCACCGGCCTGTGTCAGGAGCCTTCCCGATCGGCGACGCTGGCGGCACTCGAGGCGCGTGGGCGCAGTGGGATCACCGTGCTCGACCTCGACTACCGGCCGATGTTCTGGGACTCGCCGCAGGCCGCCCGCGACTGGGTGAAACTGGCATTGCCGCACGTCACGGTCGCGGTCGGCAACCGCGAGGAGTGCGAAGTGGCAGTCGGTGCAACGGACACCCCCGCCGAGGCCGCCCAGGCGCTCCGCGCGGCCGGCGTCTCGCTCGCCGTCGTCAAGCAGGGCCCCAAGGGCGTGCTCGCCCTCGACGACAGCGGCCAGGTGGAAGTGCCGCCCGCACCCGTGAACGTGGTCAACGGCCTCGGCGCGGGCGACGCCTTCGGCGGCGCGCTCGTCCACGGCCTGCTCGCCGGATGGGACACCGAACGCATCATGCGCTTCGCGAACGCGGCGGGCGCGATCGTCGCGGGCGAACTCGCCTGCTCCGACGCCATGCCGACCGAAGGCGAAGTGGAGCGCAAATTGCAGGAGGCACGCGATGTGGAGTGACCGGCTCGCCGAGCTGACCCGGATCCGCGTGGCCGACCCGGGCGCGGTCCGCAGGGCCGCCGACGCCCGCAAGCGCGCCACGAGTCCCGTCGGGCCCTCGGGCAAGTGCTTCGTCATCGCCGCCGACCACCCGGCGCGAGGCGCCCTCGCCACGGGCGGGGACCCGATGGCCATGGCCGATCGCGGCGACTTGCTGGGTCGGCTTGTCGTCGCGCTGAAGCATCCCGGCTGCAACGGCGTGCTCGCTACGGCGGACATCCTTGAGGACTTGCTGCTCCTGGGTGCGCTGGACGGCAAGGTCGTCTTCGGCTCGATGAACCGCGGCGGCCTCGCCGGAGCCTCGTTCGAGATCGACGACCGCTTCACCGGGATGACCGCTGACGCCATCGCCCGCATGGGCTTCGACGGCGGCAAGACGCTCACCCGGATCGACCTCGGGGACGACCGGACCGCTCCGACCCTGGAAGCGACGGCTCATGCCGTCGACGCGCTCGCCGACCGCGGCCTGATCGCCATGGTCGAACCGTTCATCTCCCGCCGCGAGGGCGGGAAGGTCGTGAACGACTTGACGACGGAGGGGGTCGTCAAGTCGGTCGCGATCGCCTCGGGCCTCGGCTCGACCTCGGCCCACACCTGGCTGAAGGTGCCGACCGCGCCCGACATGGAACGGGTCGCGGCGGCCTCCACACTGCCGATGGTGATCCTCGGCGGCGAGGTCGCCGACCTCGCGGCCCAGCGGGAGAGTTGGGGCCGTTCGCTTGATCTGCCCAATGTGGTCGGTCTGACCGTGGGCCGTTCGCTTCTCTACCCGGCCGACGGCGATGTCGCCTCGGCCGTCGATGCGGTGGTGAGTCTGCTGTGAGCTCCTTTTACCTGCCCTCCGGGTCTACTGCTGCAGGGCCTTACGACACCGTCGTCACTCCTGAGTCCGCCGGCTGGGGGTACTCCGGACTCAAGGTGCTGTGCCTTGAGCCCTCCGGTTCCGCCACGTTCGCTACCGGCGACGCCGAGACCCTGGTCCTGCCGCTCTCCGGGAGCTGCACGGTCACCTGCGACGGCGAGACCTTCGAAGTCCAGGGCCGCCGGAGCGTCTTCAGCCGCGTCACCGACTTCGTCTACGCCCCAAGGGACGCCACGGTCACCGTCGCCAGCGCGACCGGCGGACGCTTCGCCCTGCCCTCCGCGAAGTGCGAGCGCCGCCTGCCCGCCCGGTACGGCCCCGCCGAGGACGTCCCGGTCGAGCTGCGCGGCTCCGGCCAGGCCTCCAGGCAGGTCAACAACTTCTGCACGCCGGAGACGTTCGAGGCCGACAAGCTCATCGCCTGTGAAGTGATCACCCCCGGCGGCAACTGGTCGTCCTTCCCGCCGCACAAGCACGACGAGGCGAAGGACGGCGAGGCTGAACTCGAGGAGATCTACTACTTCGAGGTCAGCGACCGGAACGGCTTCGCCTGGCAGCGCGTCTACGGGACCCCGGAGCGGCCCATCGAGGTCAGCGAGGAGGTCCGCAGCGGCGACGTGGTCGTCATCCCGCACGGCTGGCACGGCCCGAGCGCGGCCGCCCCCGGCTACGACCTGTACTACCTGAACGTGATGGCCGGTCCCGGCGAGGACCGCGCCTGGCTCATCAGCGACGACCCCGCCCACGGGTGGGTCCGGTCCACTTGGGCCCCTGAGGATCTCGATCCTCGCCTGCCGTTGTCCTCGGCTGTGGAGAAGGAGGGCGACGATGCCCGTTGAGACCGTGAGACTCACGACCGCGCAGGCGCTGGTCCGCTTCCTCGCCGCGCAGTACTCCGAGCGCGACGGCGTCGAGCAGCGCCTCATCCCGGGCGTGTGGGGGATCTTCGGGCACGGGAACGTGGCCGGGCTCGGGCAGGCGCTCCTCCAGGCGGCGCGGACCGGCGAGGCCGACCTCCCGTACTACCTGGCGCGCAACGAACAGGCGATGGTGCACGCGTCGGCGGCGTTCGCGAAGATGAAGAACCGGCTCCAGACGTTCGCGTGCACCGCCTCGACCGGGCCGGGCTCGACGAACATGATCACCGGCGCGGCGCTGGCGACGACGAACCGGCTTCCGGTGCTGCTCTTGCCTTCCGACATGTTCGCCTCGCGGGTCCCGGACCCGGTGCTGCAGCAGTTGGAGGACACGCGCGCGGGGGACGTGAGCGTGAACGACGCGTTCCGGCCGGTGTCCAAGTACTTCGACCGCGTCTCGCGGCCTGAGCAGTTGATCCCTGCTGCTCTGGCGGCGATGCGCGTGCTGACCGATCCGGTCGAGACCGGAGCCGTGACGCTCTGCCTGCCGCAGGATGTGCAGGCCGAGGCGTTCGACTGGCCGGTCGAGTTCTTCCGGAGGCGGGTGTGGCGCGTCGGCCGGGTCGCGCCCGATCCCGCCGCTGTGGAGCGGGTCTCGGCACTGCTGCGCAGTGCCGAGAAGCCGCTCATCGTCGCCGGGGGCGGCGTCGTCTACAGCGGGGCCGAGGCCGAGCTGCGGGCGTTCGCCGAGGCCACCGGGATCCCGGTGGCGGACACGCACGCCGGGAAGGGCGCGATCCCGTGGGACCACCACGCGGCCGTCGGCGGTCTCGGCTCGACCGGGACCTCCGCCGCGAACGCCCTTGCGGCCGAAGCGGATGTGGTGCTCGGCATCGGCACCCGGTACTCGGACTTCACGACGGCGAGCCACACCGTGTTCGGCGATCCCGACGTGACGTTCGCGAACCTGAACGTCGCCCGGCTCGACGCGGCGAAGCACTCCGCGGAGATGCTGCTCGCCGACGCCAAGACCGGCCTCGCCGCGCTGACGAAGGCCCTCGAAGGCTGGAGCGTCCCCGACGAGTACCGCGCCGAGACGCGCCGCCTCGCCGAGGAGTGGCAGGCCACGGCCGACGCCTGCTTCAACCTGGGCCACGGCCCGCTGCCCGCCCAGACCGAGATCCTCGGAGCTTTGAATGACGTGCTCGACGACTCGGACGTGGTGATCAACGCCGCCGGGTCGATGCCCGGCGACCTCCAGATGCTCTGGCGCGCAAGGGACCCGAAGGCCTACAACGTCGAGTACGCGTTCTCGTGCATGGGCTACGAGATCGCCGCCGGGGTCGGCACGAAGATGGCCGCGCCCGAACGCGAGGTCGTGGTCCTCGTCGGCGACGGGTCCTATCTGATGCTGTCGAGCGAGATCGCGACCATGGTCTCCGAGGGCCTCAAGGTCGTCATCGTGATCGTCCAGAACCACGGATTCGCCTCGATCGGGTCGCTCTCCGAATCCCTCGGCTCGCAGCGGTTCGGCACCGCGTACCGCTACCGGGACGGGAAGTCCGGGCTCCTCGACGGCGACGTGCTCCCCGTCGACCTGGCCGCGAACGCCGCCAGCTTCGGCGCCGAGGTCATCGAGGCCGACTCCGTCGCGTCCTTCCGCGAAGCGATCATGCAGGCCAAGGCCAACGACCGCACCACGGTCGTCCACATCGAGACCGACCCGACCGGCCCGAACCCGCCCGGCTCGGCCTGGTGGGAAGTGCCTGTCAGTGAAGTGTCCGAACTCGACTCCACTCGCGCCGCCCGCGCCGCCTACACCGACCACAAGCGCGAACAGCGCCACTACCTCTAAGGGGACCCCATGCAGATCATCGAGCACTGGATCGGCGGCAAGCCGGCTTCTGGCGGGTCCGACCGGCTCGCGCCCGTGTGGAACCCCGCGACGGGGGAGGAGCAGGCGCAGGTCCGCCTCGCCACCGTATCCGATGTGGACACCGCAGTGCAGTCGGCGAAGGCCGCCTTCGCGTCCTGGGGTCAGCAGTCCCTGTCGAACCGCTCGCGCGTCATGTTCCGCCTCCGCGACCTCGTCGAACGCCACGAACTCGAACTTGCCAAGATCATCGCCGCCGAGCACGGCAAGGTGATCGACGACGCGCGCGGCGAGATCGTGCGCGGCCGCGAGGTCATCGAGTTCGCGTGCGGCATCACCTCCGCGCTCAAGGGCGGCTTCTCGAACGACGTCTCGCGCGGCGTCGACTCCTACGACTTCCGACAGCCCCTCGGCGTCTGCGCCGGGATCACGCCCTTCAACTTCCCGGTCATGGTCCCGATGTGGATGCACCCCATCGCGATCGCCACCGGCAACACCTTCGTGCTCAAACCCAGCGAGCGCGACCCCTCCGCGAGCCTGTTCATCGCGCAGCTCTACGCCGACGCCGGGCTCCCCGACGGCGTCTTCAACGTCGTCAACGGCGACAAGACCGCCGTCGACGCCCTCCTCGACCACGAGGACGTCGCCGCCGTCTCGTTCGTCGGCTCGACCCCCATCGCCAAGTACATCCACGAGCGTGCCACCGCGAACGGCAAGCGCGTCCAGGCCCTCGGCGGCGCGAAGAACCACGCCGTCGTCATGCCCGACGCGAACATGGACTGGGCCGCGAACCAGCTCGCCGCCGCCGCGTTCGGCTCGGCCGGGCAGCGCTGCATGGCCATATCCGTCGCGGTCGCCGTCGGCGACGCCGCCGACGAACTCGTGGGCCTCCTCAAGGAGAAGGCCGAAGCGATCGTCGTCGGCGCCGGGGACGACCCCGAGGCCGAGATGGGCCCGGTCGTCACCAAGGCCTCCTGCGAGCGCGTCACCGGCTACATCGAATCCGGTGTGGCCCAAGGCGCCGAGCCCGTGGTCGACGGCCGCGGCCTCCAGGTCGAAGGCCACCTCGGCGGGTTCTTCGTCGGCCCCAGCGTCCTCGACCGCGTCACGCCCGACATGGACGTCTACAAGGACGAGGTCTTCGGGCCGCTCCTGGCGGTCGTGCGCGTCGACACCCTCGAAGCCGCGATCGACCTGATCAACGCCAACCCGTACGGCAACGGCACCGCGATCTTCACGTTCGACGGCGGCGCGGTGCGCACCTTCGAGCGCGACGTGAACGTCGGCATGGTCGGCGTGAACGTCCCGATCCCGGTGCCGACCGCGCACTACTCGTTCGGCGGCTGGAAGGACTCCCTGTTCGGCTCCAGCCACATCCACGGCCACGAGGGCGTGCGCTTCTACACCCGCGCGAAGGTCGTGACCTCCCGCTGGCCCAAGCACACCGAGTCCCAGGCCGCCCAGCTCAACTTCCCCACCTCCAGCTGAAGGAGCATTGTCAATGACGACACAAGCCCTCAACCTCCGGCTCGGGTCGGCCCCCGACTCGTGGGGGGTGTGGTTCCCCGAGGACGAGCGGCAGCTGCCGTACGACCGGTTCCTGGACGAGCTCGCGGGCGCCGGGTACGAGTGGCTGGAGCTGGGCCCGTACGGGTACCTGCCGACCGATCCCGAGGTCCTGGCCGACGAGGTCGGCTCGCGGGGCCTCAAGGTCTCGGGCGGGACCGTGTTCGGGAACCTGCACCGGCCCGAGAAGTTCGCGGAGACGATCGACGTCGTCTCGAAGGTCGCGAAGCTGACGGCCTCGCAGGGCGCGAAGCACGTCGTGTTCATCCCGCCGCTGTTCCGCGACGAGAGGACCGATGCCGTCAACGACGTCACCGAGTGGGACGCCGAGCAGTGGAAGACGGTGCACGCCACGGCGAACCGCATCGGCAAGCAGATGTTCGAGGAGCACGGCGTCCAGATCGCGCTGCACCCGCACGCGGACTGCCAGATCATGACGCAGCCGCAGATCGAGACGTTCCTCGACGGGACGGACTCCGATTTCGTGTCGCTGTGCCTGGACACGGGCCACGTCGCCTACGGCGGCGGTGACAATGTGGACCTGATCCGCCGCTACGGCGAGCGCATCGGCTACGTGCACATCAAGCAGATGGACCCCGAGATCCTGCGCCAGGTGCGCGACGAGGGCCTGGGCTTCGGCGAGGCCGTCAAGCGCGGCGTGTGCGTCGAACCTCCTGCGGGCGTGCCGAACCCGGCCGACATCGTCACCGAGCTCTCCAGACTGGACGCCGAGCTGTTCGTGATCGTCGAGCAGGACCTGTACCCGTGCGAGCCGGACGTGCCCTTCCCGATCGCGGTCCGCACCCGCAAGTACCTGGGCGGCTGCGGTCTCGGCGCGAGCCGTCAGCAGTCCTAGCCAATCCGAGGAATGAGGAGCACCATGAGCATCGGCATCGGCCTGATCGGCACCGGCTGGATCGGCGAGCAGCACGTGCACCGGCTCGCCAACATCGTGGCCGGAGCGCGGGTCGTCGCGGTCTCGGACATCGACCCGGAGTCGGCGGCGGCGGTCGCGGCCTCGGTCGGCGCGCGCGTCGTCGACACGGCCGAGCGGCTCATCGCCGACCCCGAGGTCGAGGCGGTGGTCGTGACCTCGTGGGGCCCGGCGCACGCCGAGCAGGTGCTGCACTGCATCGCCGCAGGCAAACCGGTGTTCTGCGAGAAGCCGCTCATCACCGAGACCGCGGACGGGCTGCGGATCCTCAAGGCCGAGCAGGCGGCCGGGCGCCGCCTCGTGCAGGTCGGGTTCATGCGCCGCTACGACCCCGGGTACCGGCAGATGAAGCAGGTCTTGGACTCCGGGGAGATCGGCGAGCCGCTGATGGCGCACTGCGTGCACCGCAACCCGAACGTGCGCGAGGCCTACACGACCGAGATGGCCGCCAAGGACACCGCCGTGCACGAGGTCGACGCGATGCGCTGGCTGCTCGGCGAGGAGTTCGCCACGGTCCAGACCGTGCTGCCGCGCAAGACCTCCAAGCGCTTCCCGCACCTGCAGGACCCGCAGATCTTCCTGTTCGAGACCGTCTCAGGCGCGCGGGTGGACGTCGAGGCGTTCGTGAACTGCCAGTACGGCTACGACATCCAGTGCGAGATCGTGGGCGAGGACGGCGCGGTGCGCCTGCCCGACCCGGCCGCGCCCGTGGTCCGCAAGGCCGCCAAGGCGAGTGCGGAGATCGGCCAGGAGTTCGGCGACCGCTTCGCGGACGCGTTCGACGTCGAGCTCCAGGACTGGGTCGACCACCTGCTCAAGGGCGAGGAGCCGACCGGTCCGTCCTCTTGGGACGGTTTCGCGGCCACGGTGGTAGTGGACGCGGCCGTGCGCTCGCTGCACTCGGGCGAGATCGTCCCGATCGAGCTGCCGGAGCGGCCGGACTTCTACGCCTAGAACGGGATCGGAGCGGCGGAACGCGGACGAGGTCGGCGTTCCGCCGCATGCGGCTGTACAACGTTGCATGTGTCCGTTAACATCGAACCATCTCTATTCCTCACTATCTAGAGATGAGTACCCGAAATGCACACGACTCCCATGCGGCAGCGGCGCAGAACCTGGCTCGCCGGGCTCGCCGCCGCCGTCCTCACCGCCTCCGGCCTGGCATTCCTCGCCCCCTCGGCCGCCAGCGCCGCCATCGATACCAACGCGAACTACGTCCTCACCAGCCGCCACTCCGGGCTGGCGCTCGACATCGACGCCGCCTCGACCGCCGACGGCGCGGGCCTCATCCAGTGGAACCGCACCGACGCGACCAACCAGCAGTTCCGCTTCGTCGACGCGGGAGGGGGCTACTACCGCATTCAATCCCGGCACAGCGGCAAAGTCCTCGGCCTGCAGAACCAGAGCACCGCCGACGGCGCGAACGTCGTGCAGGAGACCAGCACGAACGCCACCGACCAGCAGTGGACCGTCACCGAGTCCGGCGGCTACGCGACCTTCGTGAACCGCCTGTCGGGCAAGGCGCTCGACGTGTGGGAGTGGTCGACCGCCGCGGGCGGGCGCATCTCCCAGTACACCGCCACGGGCGGCACGAACCAGCAGTGGAGCCTCAGCCCGGTCGGCGGGACGCAGCAGCCCGAGCCGACCGACTGCGCCTCAGGGCCGACGCAGCCGCCGAGCCTCGGCGGCAGCCTCGGCACCCACGACCCCGCGCTGTGGGCCGGGTGCACCGGGCAGCCCTGGTTCGTCTACGCCACGGGCGACGGCCGGTTCGGCGGCGGCACGCCCCCGATCTTCCGCTCCACCAACGGCGGTCAGACCTGGCAGAACGTCGGCACCATGTGGAACGCCAAGCCCGCGTGGACCACGCAGCAGATCCCCGGCGTCGACAACCTGTGGGCGCCCGAGATCCACTACGACGCCGCGCAGGGCCTCTACTACCTGTACTACTCGGTCTCGACGTTCGGCTCGCAGCGCTCGGCCATCGGCCTGGCCACCAGCCCGACCCTCGACCCGAGCGCGGCGGGCTACGGCTGGACCGACAAGGGCGCGGTCTTCCAGTCCTACTCCGGCGACGCGTACAACGCGATCGACCCGAACATCGTCGTCGACGCCTCGGGCCGCCACTGGATGGTGTTCGGCTCCTGGTGGCAGGGCATCCACATCCTCGAGCTCGACTGGCCCTCGGGCAAGCCGAAGGCGGGCGCGACCCCGATCCGCCTGGCCACCAAGGGCGGCGGCATCGAGGGGCCGTCGATGACCTACCGCGACGGCTACTACTACCTGTTCACCTCGATCGGCACGTGCTGCGCCGGGGCGAACTCGACGTACAAGATCACCGTCGGCCGCTCGACCTCGCCGACCGGCCCCTTCACGGACGCCGCCGGGGTCGACATGCGCAACGGCGGCGGCACGGTGCTCCTCGGCGCGTACGGGAACAACGTCGCCGCCGGAGGCCAGTCGATCCACAGAGGATTCATCTCGTACCACGCGTACGGGTCGAACGGCGGCTTCGCGCTCGACATCGAGCGGATCGAGTGGAACGCGGCGGGCTGGCCCGTCCTGAACGGCTCATAGCGGGATCGGGCAGACCGCCCCCGGTGCGTTTGCTAAGGTCGCGCTAATCAAGGCCCCTGCCGGCAGGCCGGGGCCTTCTCCGTGTCCGAGAGCTCGTGAAGGTTCGCAAGTCCATGCAGCAGTACGCGATGTTGATATCGCCCTCCGCCAACCGCGTGTACGCGCGCACCGCCGCCCGGATGGCGGCGAACGAGATCAGGGTCTTCAGCGCCCACGTCCTCGACGGCGCGATCGAGGACGTGGAGGAGACCGTCCTCGGCGGCGTCCCGTACCTCGCGTTCCGCTCGGACTCGCTGAGCGGCCGCGACCTGCGGCTCCTGGCGAACCTCTCGTCCCTGTTCGCGCTGTTCGCGGTGCGCGGCCGGATGCTCGAGCCGGTCGAGGTCGAACGGCTCGACCGGTACGACGACGACCTCATCACGATCCTCAAGTACGTGGGCAAGACGAACGAGCAGTTCACGAAGCTGCTGCTGAACGTCACGGCCGCCGTCGCGCTCGCGCCCGACCGGATCCTCGGCGGCGGTGTGAAGGTCCTCGACCCGATGTGCGGGCGCGGCACGACTCTGAACCAGGCGGCGATGTACGGCTGGGACGCGTCGGGCGTGGAGGTCGACAAGCGCGACTTCGAGGCGTACGGCGCGTTCGTGCAGCGCTGGCTGAAGGACAAGCGGCTCAAGCACACCGCGGTCTCCAGCCGGGTGAAGCGCGAGGGCCGGGGGGTCGGGCAGCGCACCCGGGTCGAGTTCGCGGCCACGAAGGAGGCCCACCGCGCGGGCGACGTGCAGGCGGTGGAGGTCGTCAACGCGGACACGCTGCGCAGCGGCGAGGTGTTCAAGCGGGCGTCGTTCGACCTGGTGGTGACGGACGCGCCGTACGGCGTGCAGCACGCGGCGGTGAAGGAGACGCGGGCGCTGACGCGGCGTCCGACGGAGCTGCTGGAGGCGGCCGTCCCGGTCTGGGCGGACCTGCTCAAGCCCGGCGGCGGGATGGGGATCTCCTGGAACCTCCACACGACCGCCCGCGCGGACCTCGTCGCGATCCTCGCCGAGGCGGGCCTCGACGTGGTCGAGGACGGGCCCTTCCTGGACTTCGCGCACCGCGTCGACCAGGCCATCAACCGCGACCTGGTGGTGGCGCGCAAACCCGGGTAGCCGCGGGGGCTTGGCAGGGAGGCGAGGGTCGGTCACGATAGGCCGATGTGGTTCTTTCGGAGGGTCAGGCCGGGTCGCGAGCGGACCCCGTTCACGTTGGGCCGCTTGATAGGGCAATTGTGGCGTTTCGGGCTGCTGGAGGCCCGCGCGTGCGTGTTCGCGGTGGCGATCTTCCTCGGCCTGGCGGCCTCGGCGGTCGTGCCGCTGCCTCTGGAGCGCGGCGACGCGCTGTTCGCCTACGGGATGGGCATGACCCTGTTCTTCCTGCTGTTCAGCTCGGACACGTGGAAGGAGCTGCTGATCGTCACGGGCTTCCACGCGCTCGGCCTCGGGTTCGAGCTGGTGAAGGTCGCGATCGGCTCGTGGACGTACCCCGACCTCGGCGTGCTCGCCGTCGGCGGCGTGCCGCTCTACAGCGGGTTCATGTACGCGGCCGTGGGCAGCTTCGTGTGCCGGTCGTGGCGGCTCCTGAAACTGCGGATCGAGGGGTACCGGGTGTGGGCGATGACCGGCGTGGCCCTCCTGATCTACCTGAACTTCCTGTCCAGCGGCTGGCTGTTCGACATCCGCCTGGCGCTCACCGTGCTCCTGGTCTTCGTCACCCTGGGCACGTGGGTGCACTTCACCGTGGGGGACGGGCAGTACCGGATGCCGCTGGCGCTGTCGTTCACGCTCATCGCCGTGTTCCTGTGGATCGCGGAGAACATCGGGACCTACTTCGGGGCGTGGGTGTACCCGCACCAGGCCGACGGCTGGGAGCCGGTGCACCTGTCGAAACTGTGGGCGTGGGCGCTGCTCATCACCGTCTGCTTCGCGCCGGTCGCGGCCTGGAAGGTCCGCTCCGACGCACGGCTGCAGCCCGCCGAATGAGGCGCGCCGCCGGGTCCTGGGGGCCCCGGCGGCGCGGTTTCGGGTGCGGGTCTAGCGGCGGCCGCGCGCCACGGCGAGGCCGAGACCGCTGTCCTCGGCCACGTCCTCCCATTCGAGGAACTTGAAGTTGGTGCTCGACTCGTCGGACCCTTCGGGCGTGTTGTCGCCGTCCTGCACGACGAGGAGGCCCCCGTCGAAGCCGGGGAGGCTGACGTTCACGACGTCGGCGCCGTCGCTGTGCTGGGTGGAGTCGACCTCGCCGTCCGCGACCGCGAACGACCCGCGGTAGGCGTTGCCCGCGGCGAGCGAGTAGACGGCGTACGTGTCGTCGCCCTGGCTCGAGGCGAGGAGGTACCCGTCGCCGCGGCCGGTGTCGTAGATCGTGAGGCCCTCGATGTCGGTGCGCAGGTGCTCGCCGCCGAAGCCGGGGTTGTCGCCGTAGACGCACTCCTCGGTCTCGGGGTCGAACACGGCGGGCTGGCCGAACTCGACGGCGGTGTCGACGAGCTCGGGCTCGCCGGTGAGGTCCGCGTCGATCTTCCAGATGCCGACGAGCTCCTGGCCGAGGTACGCGGTGCCGGTCGCGTCGTGGACGACCATGCCCTCGACCTGCGCGTACTCGCCCGGGTCGTCGCAGGTGGTCCAGGTCGAGCCGTCAGGCATCGCGAACTCGGCGGGGAGCGCCAGGGTCCGGACCTTCGTCCAGCCGACGGTGTCGCCCTTCGCCTCGAGCTTCAGCAGGGCCACTTCGGTCTCGGAGTTGCGGCTGACGAGCGCGTAGGCGCCCGTGGCGTCCTGCCACGTGGCGAGGCCGTACGCGGTGTGCTCGCCGTTGACCTCCTCCTGCGACGCGCTGAAGATCCAGCCCGCGTCCGGGTCGGTGACCTCGGTGAGCCCGTCCTCGTCGACGACGAAGATCCCCAGGTCGTCCATGCCCTTGTCGGAGGCGACGGCGAGGTCGACCCGCTCGCCGTCGAGCTTGAAGCCGCGCACGAGGTCGACGTTGTTGTACCGGCCGGGCGCGTCGTCCTCGCCGGGCGCGGGGTCGGGCGCGATGTGCTGGACCTCTTCGCCTTCGAGGTCGTACACGTAGATCCCGGCCTCCTTAGCGGTGGCGATGACGAGGCTGTCCTCGGGGTCGTCCTCGTCGACCCAGATCGCGGGGTCGTCGGCGTCGGCGTCGTCCTCGTCCCACAGCGCGGGGGTCTCGAGCTCGGCGGTCAGCCCGTCGTCCGCGGACGACCGGGGGTGGGCGTGCGCCGAGGCGGCGCACGCGAGCACCGCGGCGGTGCCGCACGCGGTGAGGGTGAAGAGTCGCGAAAGCAAGGAGTCTCCTCGAATCGGGGTTGAGTTGTCGATTCGATGTTGGGGCCCCGCAATGAATCCCAGGTGAACAAGCCTCGACCCCCAGGGCGAATTCCCGCACCGCGCGGGCGGATACGGTGGCCGGATGGAGACCGCTCACGAACCGCCCGGATACGTGTGCCCGTTCTGCGAGCGGCTCGCCGGACGCAGCGACGCGATCGGCTCGGTCGAGGACATCGTGCGCCGCGACGAGCACGCCGCCGCGTTCGTCTCGCCGCGCTGGTGGCCGGACAACCGCGGGCACGTGATCGTGATCCCCGCCGGGCATTACGAGAACCTGTACTCGATCCCCGCCGACGCCTATGCGGCCGTAGGCGACATGGTGCGGGAGGTCGCCGTCGCGATCCGCGAGACGTACGGATGCGACGGCGTCTCCACGCGCCAGCACAACGAGCCCGCCGGGAACCAGGACGTCTGGCACCTGCACGTCCACGTCTTCCCCCGCTACGAGGGCGACCGCCTATACGAGTCGTCGCCGCTCCCGGGCTGGGCCTCCTTCGACGACCGCCAGGTCTACGCGAAGCGGCTGCGCGCCTACTTCACGTCCTCGTCCGGGTCCTCCACAGGAGCCAGATGAAGTAGGGGGTGCCGATGAGGGCGCAGACGAGGCCCGCCGGGATCTGGGCGGGGGCGATCACGGTGCGGCCCAACGTGTCGGCGACGCTCACGAGCAGGACGCCCAGGAAGACCGACACCGGGAGCACCCGGGTGTGCCTGCTGCCCACCAGGGCCCGCGCCAGGTGCGGGGCCACCAGGCCGACGAAGCCGATCACGCCGACGACCGCCACAGCGGCGGCGGTCAGGACGGCCGCCGAGCCGAGCAGCAGCAGCCTGGTCCGCTCGAGCCTGACGCCGAGCACCCGCGGCGTGTCGTCGTCGAGCGCGAGCAGGTCGATCTCCTTGCGGTGCGCCAGGATCAGCGGCAGCACCACGACCAGTGCCGCCGCGAGCGGGATCAACCGGTCCGCGGTCCGCCCGTACGTGGTGCCCGAGAGCCAGGTCATCGCCTTCGGGATGTTCCACGGGTCCGACGCGAGGATGATGATCGTGATCGCGGCCATGCCGAACGACCACACGCCGATGCCGATGAGCACGAGCCGCGACGTGTCGAGCCCGCCCCGCCACGCGAGCGCGTAGACCAGCGCGAACGCGCCCAGACCGCCCACGGCCGCAACACCGGTCACCGTCCACGCCCCCGCCGACGGCACCCACGTGATGAGGGCGACCGCGCCGACCCCGGCCCCGGCGGTGACGCCGAGGAGGCCCGGTTCGGCGAGCGGGTTGCGCAGGACGCCCTGCGTGACCGCCCCGGCGCACGCGAGCGCCGCGCCCGCGAGGACCGCGGCGAGCACCCGCGGATAGCGCTGGTCGATGATCCACGTGTAGGAATCGCCCGTGGTTCCGGCGAACCAGTTGACGAGGTCCCCGCCGAGCAGCATCGTGTCCCCGGCGAGCATGCCGACGAACACCGCCGCGAGCGAGGCCGTCGCGAGGCCGCCCAGAATCAGCGCGAACGCGAGGCGGCTGCGGCCCGCCGCGCCGTGCAGGATCGCGGGCCGGTCCTCGGCCCCGCCGGAGGCGATCGACCGGGCCAGCCACACCATGACGGCCGCGCCCAGAAGCGTCGTCGCCACGCCCACAGGCACTTCGATGCTCTTCTCAGCGCCCAGGACCGCCCGCACGACGAGGTCGGCGCCGACGATGACGAGCGCGCCGCACAAGACGCTGAACGGGATCAGCGCGCGGTGCGCGAGCAGCACCGGCACCCGCACGGCGATCTGCCGCGCGATCACCGGGGCCGCGAGCCCCACGAACCCGATCGGCCCGGCCACCGTCACCGCGCACGAGGCGAGCAGCAGCGAGCACACGACGGCGACGAGCCGCGTACGCCGCACGTGGACGCCGAGGCTCGAAGCGGTGTCGTCGCCCAAGCGCAGCAGGTCCAGACGCGGCGCGGCGAGCATCGCCACGGCGACCGCGACCAAGACCAGCGGCGCGGCCTGCCCGATGCTCCCGAACCCCGAGAGGTTGAGATTCCCCGAGCCCCAGGCGAACAGGCCCGTCGTCTCCTCCTGGAACAACAGCACCAGGAGCGTCACGAGCGAGTTCGCGGCCATCGCGGTCGCCGACCCCGCCAGAATCAGACGCGTCGTCGCGGACTCGCCGCCGCCCGCCGACAGCGCGAGCACCAGGCCCGCCGTCAGGAGCGCCCCGGTGAACGCGACGCCGATGCCCGACAGGAACGGCAGCGTCAGCCCGAACGCCGCCACCGCGGTCACGGCCAGGTGCGCGCCCGCGTTGACCGCGAGCGTGTCCGGGCTCGCGAGCGGGTTGCGCGCCACCGACTGCAGCAGCACGCCCGAGGCGCCGAGCGCGATGCCGGTGAGCACCGCGCCCGCCAGGCGCGGTAGCCGCGCCCCTTCGAGGACGTTCCACACGGCCGGGTCGGCGCCGCCGGTGAGCAGCCCGAGCAGGTCCCCGCCGTCCACAGCGGACGTCCCCTGCGTGAGGTGCAGGGCCGCCAGCGCGACCAGCGCCCCGACCGCGGCGGCGAACACCGCCGCGGTCGAGAGCAGCCGCGGGCCCTTGCGGACCTCGGGCCGCACGGGCGGGCTCACCGTGCTCAACTGGCGTAGACCTCGGCGAAGTAGTCGAGGATGGCGCCCGAGGAGCGCGGGCCGCCGAAGGTCCAGATGCTGTGCGGCAGTTCGTACATGGAGCCGTCCTTGACGAACTTCAGGCCGTCCCAGATCGGGTTCCCGACGAGCTTCTCGTTGAAGATGTTGTCGTTGTAGGAGTTGTTGTAGACGAACTTCAGCTCGGTGTCGGTGTACTGGGCCATGCCCTCGACGTCGGTGGCGCCCAGGCCCCACGCGGCGTCGGTCTCGCCGGTCCAGGCGTTCTCCAGGCCCACGGCGGTGCCGAGCGAGCCCACGAGCGAGCCGGCGCCGAAGGGCCGGATGGAGATCGCGTCGCCCTCGACCCAGCCGTCGGCGTACAGGTAGGGCACGTCGCCGGTCCCGGCGGCCTCGATCGCGGCGGTGGTGGCCTCGATCTTCGCCTCGAACTCGGTCCACAGCGCCTCGGCCTCGGCGGTCGTGCCGGTGGCCTGGGCGATCATGTCGACGTCGCGCTTCATGCGGTCGAGGTTGTCGGTTGCGTTCGACCCCTCCACAACCAGCACGGGCGCGAACTCCTCGATCTGGGCGATGAGCTTCTCGTCGTCGGGCTCCATGACGATGAGGTCGGGGGCGAGCCCGGCGATGGCGTCGACGGAGGGCTCCTGGCGGGTGCCGACGTCGACGACCGTGTCGTCCATGGGCTCGGACGCACCGACCCACGTGTTGTACCCCTCGAGGTCGGCCGCGCCGACGGGCATGACGCCGAGGCTCGCGGCGATCTCGGTCTCGGCCCATTCGAGGGTCACCACCTTCTCGGCGGGCGCGTCGAGTTCGACGGTGCGGCCGAGGAAGTCGGTGACCGTGACCGGGCCGGACTCGGCCGAGGTCTCGTCGCCGCCGCCTGCTTCGGTGGTGCCGCAGGCGGAGGCGGCGAGGAGCGCGGCCGCGGCCAGTGCCGCGGGCACGGCGGAGCGCTTGAGGTGGGGGAGTCGCATCGGGTTCCTTCTATTCGGTGGTGGTGCTGGCGAACCTGCGGGTGTGCCGGCCGATGGGCCGGGCGGTGAGCAGGCCCGTCGCGGGGTCGGCGTCGACGCGGATGTCGATGCCGTATGCGGCGGTGAGGTTCTCGGCGGTGAGCACCTCGGACGGGGCGCCGGCGGCCTTGACGCGGCCGTCGTGGAGCAGCACCACGTCGTCGGCGACCGCGGCGGCCTGGTCGAGGTCGTGCAGGACGATGCCGACGGCCGTGCCGTGCTCGTCGGCGAGGTCGCGCACGAGGTCGAGGATCTCGACCTGGTAGCGCAGGTCGAGGTGGTTGGTGGGCTCGTCGAGGAGGAGCACGGCGGTGTCCTGCGCGAGGCAGGACGCGAACCAGACGCGCTGGCGTTCGCCGCCGGAGAGGGCTTCGACGCCCTTCTCGGCCATGTCGGCGACGCCGCAGATCTCCATGGCGCGCTGGATCTTCGCGGGGCCCTCCTCGTCGCCCTGACGCCAGCGGCCGCGGTGCGGGTGGCGGCCGTAGCCGACGACGTCGACGACGCGGATGCCGCCGGGGACGGGCCGGGACTGGGCGAGGAGCGAGACGCGGCGCGCGAAGTCCTTGGGGCTCAAGGCGGTCGCGTCGGTGCCGTCGGTGAACTCGACGGCTCCGGCCTCGGCCTTGTGGAGGCGCGCGAGGGACCGCAGGAGCGTGGACTTGCCGGAGCCGTTGGGCCCCAGGAGGGCTGTGACCCGGCCGCCGCGCAACGTGATGTCGGCGTCGTGCACGACGGTGTCGCCGAAGTAGGCGAGGCGGAGGGCGCGGCCGCTGAGGCCTGCGTCGTCTGACATGAGGCTAGGCTAACCTATCCCGCGCTAGTGCGCATCCTGGCTGGTCGGCGGTGAGGTGCGACGCAGACTCGCGTCCTTTATGTGCAATGAATCCCATTCGCGCCCAAACGATCCTCATCCAAGTGAGGAATCGGATACCACGCGTAAGAGTGAATTCCGGCGCGGCACTCTGGACTTGGCCGTGCCGTGTGGGGTCGACTGGTCCTAGGCGTCACCCGGCCGATGCACCCCGTGTCGGCTCGGGGCGCCAGAGAGGACCAACATGACACCGAATGCGAAGGTGGGGCCTTCGGGTGTCGTCATCGACGAGATCTGGACCGTCGAGCGAGTCAAGTCGCTCGGCGTGATGACGAATGTCGAGACGGCCGCGCAGATCCTCGGGATCGGCAGGACGGTCGCCTACCGGCTGGCGAAGGACGGGCAGTTCCCCGTCCAGGTGCTCCGGATCGGCCACAGCTACCGGGTGCCGGTGCTGCGGCTGCTGGAACTGCTCGGGGCGCCGGACCCCCGTTCCGAGCGCGAACGCATCCTGATCGACTGACGGACGCGAAACGGCGGCGCCGCCCCGGGGGAGGGGAGCAGCGCCGCCGCCTTGCTTCACTTACCGCTTCTTGCGCTTGTCCTTGTGCTGGCTGTGCTCATGACGAAAGTGCACGAACAGGCGGCCGAAGTTCTTCGAGTCCTTGTCCACGCGGTGGTACAGGGCCTTGACCTCCTTCTGGTCGAGGAACCTGAGCACCTTCTTCTTCAACTGCCCCGAGCCCTTGCCCGGGATGATCTCAACGAGGTCGATCTTCTTGGCGACCGCCTCGTCGATGACGTCGCGCAGCGCCTTCTCGATCTGGTCGCCCTTGTTGAAGATGTCGTGCAGGTCCAGCACCAGTTTGGCCATGATCCGACCCTAAGCGTCCGTGCGCGGGATGTCCGGCTCGATGTAGATGATCTTCGCCTTCGGCACGGCCGCACGGATGCGCGCCTCGGCCGCGTCGATCTGCGAGGCGACCTCCTGGCCGGTAGCCGACTCGCCGATGCCGACCTTCGCGGCCACCAGCAGCTCGTCCGGGCCCACGTGCAGGGTCTTGAGGTGGATGAGGCTGCTGCCCTCGCCGTCGTTGATGGCCGTCTTGATCGCGTCGATGTCCTCGAGGGTCGCCGACTCGCCGATGAGCATCGAGCGGATCTCGATGGCGAGCACGATCGCGATGAGCACGAGCAGCACGCCGATGCTCATGGTGCCGAGCGCGTCGAAGAGGATGTCGCCGGTGATCCACGAGAGGCTCACGCCGAACAGGGCCAGGATGAGGCCGACGAGCGCGCCGATGTCCTCCAGGAGGATCACGGGCAGCTCGGGCGAACGCGAGCCCTTGATGAACTGGACCCACGTCTGCTTCCCGCGGACCGCGTTCGACTCCTTCACCGCGGTGCGCAGCGAGAACGACTCCAGGATGATCGCCAGGACCAGCACGATGACCGCGACGAGCGCGTTCTCCAGACCGTGGTGGCTGTCGCGCTCGCCCAGCTTGTGGAAGCCCTCGTACAGGGCGTACACGCCGCCGATGGAGAACAGGACGATCGAGACGATGAACGCGTAGATGTACCGTTCGCGCCCGTAGCCGAACGGGTGCGCCGGGCTCGCGGCCTTCCGCGAGGCCTTGCCGCCGATCAGCAGGAGGACCTGGTTCGAGGCGTCGGCCACCGAGTGGACGCCCTCGGCCAGCATCGACGCCGAACCCGTGATCCCGGCCGCGATGAACTTGCTGACCGCGATTCCCGTGTTGGCCAATAGGGCCGCGACGATCGCCTTGGTGCCGCCTTCTGCTGACATCTGCTCGCCATTCCTTCCGTATGTGTGCGTGACACGCAGAAAGGAGTCTGTCATGGCCTCGCCACACCGCATACGACGAGGCCGCGCCTTCCCGCCAGATGCGCTTGTGCGACGGATTTCACCATTCCGAAATACGCGCATCGGCGCTACCCTTGAGCACAGGCGACGCCCCAGAAGCACAACGAGCTTCTGGCCAGGGCATACGCTCGTACACCGCCAAGGGAGCCCCGCTCCCGGCCGAACGCCTCCCACGAGGCCCACAGCCCCTGTACGAGCAGAGCCCGTGTCACCGAGCGCGGACCGAGTGGTGGACCGGTTCCGGCAAAGAGTCCCTGGACTCCGACCCGAACCGAACCGCTACGGAAGGCCGCAGCCGTGACCACCCTCGACGACCGCCGATCCCTCACCCAGCCGACCATCGACGTCGCCGCGCCCGAGCGCGCCACGCTCAAGCAGTGGCTCGCCGTCGCCGTCGTCGCCCTCGGCGTCTTCGTCGTCATGACCTCCGAGGTCCTCCCGGTCGGCCTCCTCACCCCCATCAGCGGCGACCTCGGCGTCTCCGCCGGCACCGCCGGCCTCATGGTCACCGTCCCCGGCCTCGTCGCGGCCGTCGCCGCGCCCCTGAGCATCGTCTTCACCCGCCGCCTCGACCGCCGCCTCGTCCTCATCGGCCTGGCCGTCCTCGTCGCCGCCGCGAACGTCGGCGCCGCCCTCGCCTCCGGCTTCGAGATGCTCCTCGCGGCCCGCGTCCTCGTCGGCCTGTCGATCGGCGCGTTCTGGGCCGTCGCGGGCGGCATCGCCCTCCGCCTCGTCCCCGCCAGGGACGTGCCGCGCGCGACCGCCGCCGTCTACGGCGGCATCGGCGCCGCGACCGTCCTCGGCGTCCCGCTCGGCACCCTCATCGGCGACCACTTCGGCTGGCGCGCCGCCATGTGGGCGCTCGCCGCGCTCGCACTCGTGGCCATGACCGCGATCGCGCTGCTCGTGCCGAAGCTCCCGTCGAACACCACAGTCTCCTTCTCCTCCCTCCCGAAGCTGGTGCGCGCCAACAAGGGCGTGCGCATCGGCTTGGCCCTGACCTTCTTCATCGTCACCGGCCACTTCATCGCGTACACGTTCATCAGCCCGATCCTCCAGGCCAACGGCATCGGCGCGGGCCAGGTCAGCGGCCTGCTCCTCGCCTTCGGCGCGGCGGCGCTCGTCGCCACGGTCGCGTCCGGCTCGCTCATCGGCACCCGCCTGCGCGGCACCCTCGCGGCGCTCGGCGTCGCGATGGCGGCGGGCATGGCGCTCATGGCCTTCGCGGTCGGCGACCTGTTCTCCGCGACGGCCGTGCTCGTGCTCTGGGGCATCGGCTACGGCCTGGTCTCCCCGGTCCTGCAGACCTGGTACATGAACTCGGTCGAGCCCGGCGAGGTCGAGATCGCGACCTCGCTGAACACGGTCATGTTCAACCTGTCGATCGCCGTCGGCTCCTTCGCGGGCGGCTACGTCGTCGACGCGACCGCCCCGAGCGGCGTCCTCTGGATCGGCGCGCTCCTGCTCATCCCTGTCGTCCTCATCGCGGTCAAGGCCCGCAAGCGCGCCAAGGCCTGAAAGCCGTTGCCCACCGCAGTGGTGAAACAGGTCGAGACGATCTCGTTCTGAAACACGTTGTGCCGCAACTGATCTGAACGAGTCAAGACCCGGAACTGTCGGATTTGCGACACAACGGGGTGGAAATGCCTTGATCGATCGTTGTAAACACTATGGGTATGGACCTCACGCTCAGGCCGCCGCGATGAGCGACCGACAGGAAGACGAAGACGACCATCTGGCGGTCGACGAGCAGGCGCTCGCCGACCACGCGACCGCGCTGCAGCAGAACGGCGACGACCTCGAAGCGACCGTCCGCATGCTCGCCGAGGGCGACGTGAACGCCGTGGCCGCCTTCGCCTTCCTCATCCGCGGGTTCGACCGCATCGACCCGGTCGACCTGCGCGTCGGAGGCTCCGAAGACGCCCGCGACCTCGCCGAGCACTACAAGGCCCGCGTCTACGACCAGCTCGCCGGAATCCTCGACCGCAGCCTCCACGCCACCCGCCTCGGCGGCGAACGCCTCGCCGAGACCGCCGCGGCCTACCGCGAAGCCCAGGAGGCCACGGCCGCCGACTTCGAAGCGATCGAAGCCGACCTCGACGAGTGACCCCCGCACCCGAAACGGAGCCGACCCGATGGACAGGAGCCCGGACTACTACTACACCGAATACGACCAGGAACAGCTGTGGCACATGCTCATGCGCGACGGCGACCCCTGGAGCGTGCGGCAGTCCGGCCAGTTCTGGAAGCACGCCCGCGAGAGCGTCGAACTCGTCGCCGCCGCCTTCGCCCGCCAGCTCGACGAGCTCGCCGACTACTGGCAGGGCCGCGCCGCCGACCGCTACCAGGCATGGGCCGCCGCGATCCTCGACGCGTTCGACGCCGCCCGCGAAGGCATGTCCTACAGCGAGAAGCACCTCCTCGCCGAGGCCGCCGCCGCCCTCGAAGCCGCCCAGGACGACGCCCTCGCCGCCGGTCTCGACCCGTCCCACTGGGCCGACCTCGACCGCTGGGTCGAAGACCACTGGACCCCGCTCGGCGGCCTCACCGAGCTCCAGCTCCGCGCCGCCCACGCCGCGTTCCGCGACGAGCAGCGCCACCGCCTCGCCGAGGTCGTCAGCGCCCTCGGCGAGCGCTACCGGGCGCTTCAGGCCGACATCGACGACGCCATGCCCGACGTCCCCGACCTCCCCGGCGCCGACACGTACGAGCCCCTGCGCGGCACCGCCCTCGACCGCCCGCTCGGCGCCGTACAGCCCGCTCCCGAACCTCCTCCCGCGCCCGAACCCGAACTCCCCGAACCCGACGAGGCCCCGCCGGTCGCCCTCATGTCCTACGACGACATCGACCGCCCCCTCCCCGCCCCTCGCGTCCCGGCCCAGCCGGACGGCCTGTTCGGCAAGGCCCCCACCGCGACCGAGGAAGTGAGAGCCTGGAACTACCCGGCCATGCTCGCCGCGGCCGAACTCGGGCGCAGCCTCGCCCGCCAGAAGGGCGCCCGCCCCGCCGAGCACTGACACAGAACTGGAACCCCATGGCCCCCGCCGACCGCCTCTGGTGCAGCGACGAACGCGTCGTCCGGATCAGCACCGTCAAACGCACCGGTGACAGGCGCAAACGCCACAGCCTCACCGGGTACCTCGTCGCCGACGAACTCGTCCTGACCTGCGCCCACGACGTGTCCGACGCCGAGACCCGCGAAGTCTGCCGCCCCGACGCCGAGCCCCTCCCTGCGGAACTCGCTTGGGGTCCAGGCGAATCCGGCATCGACATCGCCCTGCTCCGCGTCCCCGGCCTCAATGCACCGAAAGGGCGGGTCGTCTGGGGCGAGTACACCGACTACGTGGGCGCCAAGGCCGCCCGCTGCATCGGCTTCCCCCGCGCCGAACGCGAGGGCGGCGCGCACCACGCCGCCCTCATCGACGGCGGCTTCGTCCCCGGCCAGGGCTCCGGCAAGGGCCGCATGCAGTTCGACTTCGACTCGCCCGACGCGGTCGACCATCACGACTGGGCCGGACTCTCCGGCGCGATGATCCTCGACGACCACGCCCTCCTCGGCGTCCTCGCCGAACGCTCCGGCACGCGCAGACGCCGCTTCAACGCGATCCCCGCCGCCCTGATCCTCGAACAGGAAGGCCTGTGCGAGCTCCTAGGCAACCCCGAACTGCTCGCCCTGTCGGACCCGCACCCATTGGTGCGCAGCCCTTTCGAACCCCTCGGCGAAGCCACCGAGTTCAAGCTCATCACCGCCCGCTACGGCCAGGTCCCCTTCGTCAAGGAGAGCCACGGCGACGCCCTCGACGCCTTGACCTCCTGGTGCTTCGACGACCCGACCGACAACGCCAGCGACGTGGCCCTGCGCCTCCTCACCGGCCCGGCCGGGGCCGGAAAGACCCGCCTCGCCGCTGAACTGTGCAGGCGCATCGCCGACAAGGACCCGGTCTGGCGCGCGGGCTTCGCCCTGGACGACCCTGAAGCACCTTGGGGATCCCACGCCCCGCAGACCCCGCTGCTCATCGTCTTCGACTACGTCGAGCGCTCGGCCGTCACCGCGAAGGTCGTCGAGTTTCTGAAACACCTTGAGCGACTTGGCGAGCGCCTGCGCTTTCCCGTGCGGGTCCTGCTCATCTCCCGGGCCGCCGGAGGCTGGTACGACCAGCTCAGCGACCAGGGCGGCACCCTGCTGCAGCACCGCCTCAAAGGCGAGGAGTCGCCGCGAATCGAGCTGCGCCGCGGCGACTTCGGCCCCGAGCAGCGCGCCGCCCACTTCCGAAACGCCTATGCCCGCTTCACTGCCGATATCGACGAACCCGCCGACGCCGACCGCTTCATCGACCTCATCGAAGGCGAGCAGTACGACTCCCCGCTCCTCGTCCACATCGCCGCTCTCCTCGCGGCCAGGGGAGAATCCCTTCCCTCGCCTGAACGCTCCGGCCTCCGCGACCGCCTTCTCGGCTTCCTCCTCCAACGCGAACGGGAGCGCCGCTGGGCCGCCGAGCCCGCGCTCTCGACGACGAACGTCGGCCCTGAGGAGAGCGATCAGGCCCTCCACGCGGTCGCGATCATGACCCTGACCGGCCCGACTGTGCTCGAAGCGGCCGAGTTCCTGAAAGCCTCCGACCTCTGGGCCGACCAGTCCAACGCGTCGAGACGCGAAGCGGGCAAGGCACTCGCCCGCCTGTATCCGGCCGAAGACGGCCGCACGGCGCCGATCGAGCCCGACCTGGTCTCGGAGCACCTGGTCGCCAGCATTGAAGACCTTCCGGCGGTCACCGCCTCGCTCCACAAGATGCTCTTGGGCACCGACCACTTCGCCCGCATGCTTCACCTGCTCACTCTCACGCACGACCACTACCCGGACGCCGTCGGCTCCGTGAAGCAGATGCTCGTCCACGCCCTCACCAGGATCGTCGGCGGCGAGGACCAGTCGCTCTCCATCGCCGAAGTCCTCGACCAGAGCCTCCCGCGCCTGATCGAGATCGCCGTCAGACAGGTCGAAGGCGGCGAGGACGCTGAAGTGGCGAACCTGCTGTCGAGTGCCTTGCGGCAAGTCGCCGACTTCGAACGCATCGCAGAGGTCCTCGCCGACATCGAGGTTCTCGCCAGCCACGATGACGAACGCCTCGCGCAGCTCGGTCAGTTGCTCTACGACATCAAGCTCAGGCACTGCCGCGAGCAGAGCGACACACCAGGTCTGCTGGCGGCCTTGGAAGGGGCTGCCCGGGCCTACCTCGAGAAGGGCCGATTCACCGACAGCTTTGGTCTCCTCCATGAGTCGATGCACCTGCGTGTGACCCTGGGAGCCTTCGAGAACCCGGTTTGGACGCTGGAGGCCATGGAACTGATCCGCAAACGCCTTGTCGAAGGCGGCCACCATACGGAATCGGTCCAGGCCGCCGAAGCGCTCATCGAGTTCATGCAGTTGTCCGGTGCGAGTCTGGCCCGCGCGTATGAGGGCAGTCTCGACACCCTGGAGCAATCGGCTCGAAGGGCGAGGAAGGAGTACCGGCTCGACAAAGCCCGGTCCACGCTCGACTTCACGGTGCGGATCCGCCTCGATATCGGCATGTCGCAGCGATCGGATCTCTTGTTCGCGATCGAGCAGTACGAACGGATCGCAGCCGCGGCAAAGGAGGACTTCCGGAATGAGGCCCTCCACGCGACCATGGCGGCGCTGCGGCTTCAACGGCGCATCCTCGACAACGACCTCGGCGCGTACCAGATGAACTTCGCGCGGCTCGACGAGATCTTCATGGCCGAAGAGCGCGTCGACCCGGATCTGGTGGAGGAAGTGAGCGAGCTTCTGCGATGGATCTCGGCCCAGGACCCGGGCTTTCGATCCTTGGCAGCCGAAGAGCTCGAGATTCGCGCCAGCCAGCTCTGGTGGTGCGAGCGACAGGCGACGGCGGTGGCGGAACTGGGAGCGGCGGTGGAGCTGCGAAGACGGGCCGCGCGACTTGACTACGTCCCGGACGCGGATCTGGCTCGAGCGCTGGTCGAGTACGGAGGGGCGATGTGGATCAGCGGTGGGAACAGGACCGGGGCGTTGAGCGTCATGGCGGATGCTGAAGCGGAACTGCGGTTGGTGGCGCAAGAGACTCCGCGACTCTGGCCCGAGGCGCTGCGTGCGATGGAGCGGCGCACGGCGGCGCTGTGGGAGTCCGGGCAGGAAGAGTCGGCGATCGGCCTCATGAAGGAACTGGAATCGATCGAGCGCGCTCGCGAGAGTTTCCACTCCGATGACCCGGAGCCTCCGCGGGACATACGAGTCGGAAGATACGGCGCTCAGCCCATTATCGCGATGCAGCAGGGAATGCCGTTGCGGCTGAAGGTCGAACTCTTGGAGAAGATCGTCGAAGACCAGCCGCGCGCCTACAGCACGCTCGCGAACGTGCTCGAACAGCTCGGTCATGACCATGTTCAGGCCGAAGAGCCCGACGCTGCACTTGAAGTGATGACGAGGACCGTCGAGATCCGGCAGCGACTGGCCGAGGCATCACCCAAGCTCCACGGCTCCAAGCTTGTCGAAGCCTTGCGTTTCAAGATCGCGATACTTCGCGGCCTGGAACGATTCGACGAGGCCGAGGATGCGCAGCGAGAATTCGCGAACGCAGCGATCGCCATGCGGGAGGTCGGGATGAAGAAGGGTTTCGAGCCTTCCGGGAAATCAGAGAAGTCGACCCCGCCCTAAACCAATTGCCGGGCTGCGGCAGGCGCTTGATACTGGCGCTGTGGCCCATCTTTACGACCCCTCCTCCCTCGATGGCGAGACGCTGGACGCGCTCCTCTACGACCGGCTGAACCCCTGGGGGATCGCCGATGTCTTCTACTTCGACCTGGTCATGGAATCGCTCTCCGTGCTGGATGTCGGCTGCGGGACCGGGACGATCCTGCGTCGAGCCCGGGCCGAAGGCCATGGAGGCCGCTTTGCCGGGATCGACCCCGACGCTGCGATGCTCGACCAGGCCCGTGAAACCGACATCGCCGAATGGCGGCTCGGTACCGCCGCTGATGCCGACTGGAAGGCCGAGTTCGCTTTCGCCTTCATGAGCGGCAACGCGTTCCAGTGCCTTCTCGACGACGCGACGATCCTGGAGTCCCTGCGGGCGGTGCGCCGTGCGCTGACCGATGGTGGTCATTTCGCGTTCGACACTCGCAACCCGGCGGTGGCTGAATGGCGGAGTTGGAACCCCGATCACCCCTACGAGACCGTCGATCCTCTCGGCGCGACGATCCGAATCCACCACGAGGCCAGTGAGCCCGATGCCAACGGCCTGGTCGCCCTCAGCTCGGTCTTCCAAGGCCCGCATTGGGATAAACCCCTAGTGGCGTCCTGCCAGCTGCGGTTCATCGAACCCGACGCCCTCGACGCACTGCTCGAGTCAGCCGGATTCGCAGTGGCCGAGCGCTTCGGAAGGTTCGACCGTTCACCGTTCGATTCCTCCGCTTCGCCTTCGATCATCACCGTGGCCCGCGCCGTCTAGAAAGCCTCCCGACCCGTTCGCCTGGTGGCTTCGCTTCCTCCTCTCTCGTTCCTGGCCGCTGCAATTGGGCAAGCTGACGCCAGAAGGCGGATGTGGATTGGTTGCCGTGCACGTCTCGCCGTGGTCTGCCCGGGTCCTCTGATGCCCGGCCAGCCGGCGTCGATCGCGCTGGCGGTCTTGCGCTGATGTGCCTCGCTCAGTTGACACTGCCTCTGGCCCAGGTGATCCGAACCAGCGATCTTCCACCCAGTACGACCCGTTTGCGGAGTCGTAGTCAGCTGCGGAACGCGATGGCATTACAAGGGTGAGATCGGACGCCTCCGAATCATCGGAGGGAACCCCGGCTTTCGGGGCCGTCGCCTCGGAAGGAAATCCGGTTTGCCTGTAGGCCAGAGGCTTGGCGTAGTCTGCTTGCACCTACACGACACCTGGACGTCTATCCTTCCCTGCCCTTGATGCGTACCTCAATTATCGCTCACCTGTACCAAGACTGTCATCACCCACACGATGCGAAAGTCTTCATGTTTCCCGCCCCGCCCGCCCACCCGTCGCTGACTGCTTGAACCGCAACCGAATGCGCGCCTAAACTCAGCCGATGGACGCCATTCCCCTCAGCTCCGCCATCGCCGAGATCCGCCGTGAACTGAAGATCGCCATGCTCACCGCAGACGACCAGGTGGCCCTCGAAGTCGCGGACATCGAGCTCGAACTGACACTCGAGATCACCCAGAGCAAGACGAAAGGCGCGGGCGTCGCAGTCCTCGGAGTCGTCGACGGGAAAGCGGACTCGACCAAGAACGAGTCCCAGCTGCACCGGATCAAACTCACGCTGCATCCCAAGAAGGACGACGAGACGCTGCGCCTCTCCGACGCCGACGACATCGAAGAGGACTGACCTCACTTCCTGACGAGCTTCCGGTCCGCCCAGGAAGCCAGGAGCGCCAGCAGGAACGCCACCACCAGCACCAGCACGATGTTCAAGAGCGCCATGGGATAGCCGATCTCGGCGACGTCGAGGAATGGGTACGGGTACCAGCCGCTGAAAGCGCCGTGCACGAGCGTGTAGGCGATCCACGCGACCGGCCAGACGAACGCCCGAGCGATGGTCGCGCGGTCGACCCGGCCGCGCGGGCCGACAAGGATCCAGCCGAGGACCGTCGCCACCGGCGCAACGAAGTGTAGGCCAGCGTTCACCACCAGCGCCGCGCCCTCAAGATCGACGAGCGGCGCGAGGATCGTGGCGAAGACGAGCCCTGTGATCGCGATGCCGAGCAGCGCGTCCAGGTGCAGCACACGGAAAGCGGGGCTGTCGCGACCGGGCCGGAGCATCAGCAGCAGCGCGCCGACGCACACGAGCACGTTGCTCTGGATCGTGAAGTAGCTCGCGAGCCGCACCAGCCGCACCGCGAGGTCCTCGTGCGCCGCCGACTCGCCCGCGTTGACGTCCGTGCCGCCCTGCACGACCAGCACCGTCTGCCACGTCAGCGAGGCGAGCACGACCGCGAACAGCACCCCGTACCAGACCCGGCTCGCCCGCAGCCGCCGGGCGCTCTCGCGGACCTCCGTCTCGACGGCCATGCCGGGCCCCTCTCGTCGTCTCCCCTGAGAGGACCCTACGTGCCTCAGACGGCCACGGCCTCCCTTTCGAACGCGGGCACCGCCGGCTCGCACGCCGGGCTCTGCTTGCGGAAACGCCCCGGGGCCAGGCCGAAGTCGCGTTTGAACGCGGCCGCGAACGCGAACTCCGAGGCGTACCCGACCTGCCGGGCCACCGCGGCGAGCGGCGCGTCCGTGTCCGAGAGGAGCCGCGCGGCCAGCGTCAGACGCCAAGAGGTCAAGTACCCCAACGGAGGCTGGCCGACCAGCTCGGTGAACCGACGCGAGAACGCCGACCGCGAGAGCCCGGCGACCTCGCCGAGCGAGCTCACCGTCCACTGCCGCGCAGGCTCGGCGTGGACCGCCTGCAGGGCCGCGCTGATCGACCGGTCGGCCAGCGCCGCCGCCCACCCGTCGAACCCGCAGTGCCGGGCGTTCCCTTCGAGCAGGGCCCGGAGCAGGTACATCAGGACCGCGTCGAGCAGCGCGGGCACGAGCGTGTCGCCGCCGCCGCGTTCGGCGCGCAGCTCGGCTTCGAGCATGGCGACGGCGCTGGCGAGGGCGGGCCGGGCGACCGGGTCGGCGGGGATGACGACGAAGTCGGGCATCGCGGCGAGCATCGGGTGCGACCGGCCGGGGGCCATCGCGTAGGCGAGGCACACCATGACGTGCGTCGCGGCGGGGTCGTCGGGCGAGCGGAGGATGAGCCCGGCGGGCCCGGCGCCGTCGCATTCGGGGCCGGCCGGGGTGCTGAGCGAGTCGGACACGATCGAGTGCGAGCTGCCGCGCGGGACGACGAGCACGTCGCCTTCGCCCACTTCGATGACCTCGCCGTCGCCGGTGGTCACGAACGCATTGCCGCGCACCATGATCTGCACGCCGAAGCCGTTGGCGTGGCTGCGCCGCTGGTCGGAGAAGGGCGCGGTGAGCGAGAACCGGGCGGCGAAGGGCCTGCCGGTCCGCAGCACCGCCAGTACGTCGCTGAGCACATCCATGCGGGCAACCCTAGCCAGCGGCGGGTGCTTCGGGCAGGTCTGAGGACGATCGCGTATGAACCGAGGACGCTCGCGGATGGGCGCTTCCGGCTCCCGGCCATACCTTCGTAGTCGTTCCCCCGAAACGAAACTCAAGGCAGTGGAGTCAAGCAATGTCCAAACTAGATGAACGCGTGGCCGCCCCGGTCTGGCGCCCCCGCCTCCTCGCGCTCGGCGCGACCCTGGCCGCCGCACTCGTGGCCTGGGTCGTCGCGAACGCCGCAGGGGTCGACCTGAACGCGAGCCAGCCAGGCCAAGACCCGGTCCCGATCGGCCCGGTGAACGTCGCCGCGTCGGTCGTGGTCTTCGGCGGCGGGGGCTGGCTGGCTCGCGCGATCCTCGACCGGTTCGCGAAGCGGCGCGCGGTCCTGGTCTGGCGCATCGGGGCGGGCGTCGTGTTCGCGCTGGAGGTGTTCCCGGTGGTCTTCACCGAGGCGACGGCGGGAACGAAGGTGTTCCTCGCGATCCTGCACGTCCTGGTCGCGGCGATCCTCATGCCCGTCCTCGGCAGGCGGCTCCCCGAGTCCTGAGGCGGCGCGGCCTGATGCGGCGCAACGCGAACGCCTCCCGCACAACACTCCGGGAGGCGTTCGCCGCGCTCACGTGATCGGGTGCAGGTCGATCTCCGGGTCGCGCCCGGTGATGCAGTATTCGAGGCCGCCGGGGTCGCGCATGACCTGCCACCAGTGGTGGCGCCGCACGGTCCCGGCCCCGAGCCCGACGTGCCGCTCGGTCTCGGCGTCGATGTCCGAGGAGGCCAGGTCGATGTGCGCGGTCGCGCTCTGCCCCTTCTCCGCGAGGTCCAAGCGCTGCAGGAGGAACTGGAGCGGAAGCTCCGGCGGCGGCAGGAGCCGCCGGAACTCCCGAGTATCGGTCACGGTCTGCCGCCAACCCGTGAACACCTGCCAGAACGCCAGCTCGTGGTCGAACGCCTGCGGCGGGATGTCGATGCACAGCTGGTCGGTGCGGCTCTTCTGCCCGCCGGGCCAGCCCAGCGGCGGCGGCACCGCGCCCTCCCCGTCATGTTCGACGAGGCAGAACGCGAATCCGGCGGGGGAGTGCAGCACGACCAGCCCCGGCTCCCGGTGCACCACCGTCGCACCGAGTTCGACCGCCCGCTCCGCTTCGGCGTCCACGTCGTCGACGTGCAGGTCGAGGTGGTTGCCGCCCTTGCCGTCCCGGATGCGCTGCACCCGCAGGTGCGGGTCGCCCTCGGCCGGGATGAGGGTCGCGAACTCGCCGTCAGGGCCGCGCCGCGCCGACAGGGTCGAGTCGGTCACCTTGAGCCAGAACGCGATACCGCTCTCGAAGCCCTCGGCCGGGTAGTCCCAGAACGCTGTCGTCCATCGAATCGCCATCCCCGCAGTCTAAGGACTGCGAGGCGCGCTCACGCCTGATTTCGGCGATCCGCCCGGCTTACCAACGCCACCAGAGGAAACGGCGCTCGTTGACCACCTTGATCTGCGAGTACACGTTGCGTCCGCTGATGCGGATGCGCGGCCCGTCGCCCCGCCTCCGGGTCTTGTCTCGCATCCGCCCGCCCTCGAAGTCGATGCCCTCGTCGCTCGCCGAAGCGCCCTCGGGAAGGATCACCGTGAGCCCCGAGTGCGTCAGGTTCACCTCGATCTCCACCTCACGGGTGGTGAACACGGCCTGGCGGAAGTCGAGCACGATCCGCGAGTGCTTCGGGCCGAGCGCGATCCGGGACGGGACGGTCCAGTCGCCCTCGCGCACCACCTTGCTGTGCTTCGGCGCGAGCCGCAGCTCCGGCACCTCCCGCGCTCCCGCGGTCGGGATCGCGACCGCGCCGCGCTCCTCGGGCAGGTCGGTGAGCAGCCGCTCGACCTCGGCGTACGTCTTCGCCTCGTACACGCGCCGGGAGCGCTCGGCGAACTCGTCGAGTTCGAGCCGGCCCTCCTCGGTGGCGGCGTGGAGGCGGCGGACGACGGCGTCGCGCTCGGCGTTGGAGATGCGGACGTTCGGATCGGGCGTGGTCATCGCGGATCGCCTTCGGGTCGGTCACCTGGGTGTTGCACCCGACGATACCGGCCCGGCTCGCACGAAATCCGCTTCCCTTGCGCCGCACCGGCTGCTACACATCGATGATGACCTTCACCTTCGATGACGCGATCCGCGCCGCCGAGAACGACCCCGCCGTCGTCGGCCTCTTCCTCATCGGCTCCCACTCCATGGAAGGCCTGGCGACCGAGCACTCGGACCACGACCTCTTCGTCGTCACCAGGGGCGAGACCGAGCTGGCACGCCACCACGGCCTGCGCTCGCCCGCGCTCGACCTCAACGTGATCGCCTTCGACGAGCTCGCGGCCATCCCCTCGTACGTCGACTACGCGCTGGCCCGCAGCCGCGTCCTCCTCGACCGCACCGGCGGCGAGCTCACCGCGTTCCTCGAAGCCAAGGGCCGCCTCGACCCGCAAACGGCGTTCGACCGCGCCGCCGAGATCCTCGACGGCTACGCGAACTACATGTTCCGCTCGGTGAAGAACCAGCGCGACGGCCGCGTCCTCGCCGGACGCCTCGACGCCGCCGACAGCATCGGCGCGCTCCTCGAGCTCCTCTTCACCATGGACCTGCGCCCCCGCCCCTACAACAAGGCGCTGGAGTGGGAGCTCGAACGCCGCCCGCTCCCCGGCTGGGACACCGCGGCGCTCCTCGACGACATCCAGCGCATCATCGACACCGGCGACACGGACGTGCAGCGCCGCCTCTTCGCCGAGGTCGAAGCGAAGGCCCGCAACGCGGGCCACGGCAAGGTCCTCGACGAATGGGGCGACAACCTCGCGATCATGCGCCCGGCCGGGAGCTGACGCCTCACCACTCGGCGATGCTGAAGGCGGCCAGGAATCCGATGACCGCGATGAGCCCGGTCCACAAGTGGGCGTTCTCGAACGCCTCGGGGATCATCGTGTCGGTGATCATCGCCAGGATCGCGCCCGCCGCGAGTGCGGTGATGGCGGCCAGCAGCGCGTCCGGCGCGTCGCCGAGGAACGCGTACCCGGCGGTCGCGGCCAGGCCGCTCGCGATGGCGATCGCGCTCCACAGCCCGAACACGTAGGCGCGCGAGCGCCCGGACTGCCGCATCCCGGCCGCGCTCGAGAGCCCTTCGGGCACATTGCTGATGAACACGGCGGCGACGGTCGCGGCGCTGACCGGGCCGCCGCCGAGGAGGCTGGTGCCGATGACGATCGACTCGGGGATGCCGTCGAGGAGCGCGCCGAGCGCGATCGCCGTGCCCGACCCGGGGTGGTCGGCCTCGGCGGGCTGCTGGGCGCCGGAGCGCTTGCGGTGCCGGGCGCCCCGGCGGGCGAGTGCGACGTTCGCGAGCGTGTAGGTCAGGGCCCCGGCGACCGCGCCGGTGGCCGTGGGCGCGAGCCCGCCGAGGTCGGCCGCGTCCGCGATGAGGTCGAAGGACACGGCCGACAGCAGCACGCCGCTGCCGAACGCCATGATGCTCGCGATCGCCTTCTGCGGCACCCGGACCAGGTAGCCGAACAGCGCGCCCACGACGAGCGCGGCACCGGCGACCAGGCCCCACCCGCCCGCGATCAGCCAGCCGGGCACGGTCCACTCCGGAGTCGCCGTGGTCGTGTCATGCCCGCCAGCGTAACGGGGACGAGGCCGTGTGAGCGGGTGAAACGGCGCGGCGCTACGCCATCGCCCGCTCCAGGGCGGCCGCCTGGTGGCGGTGGCCGACCGTCTCGTACCCGACGATGACGATCAGCGGCGAGCACACGGCGATCACGATCCCGACGCCGATGGTCGCCCCGGCCGCGACCGCGGCGACGGACGCGCCGAGCGCGAGGATCGCGCCGACGAACAGGACTAGGTGGAACGGGTCGAACTCGCGCAGGAGCAGCGAGTAGAGCGTGAACAGCGCGACCAGGAAGATCGCGACGGGGATGACGAGCGTCCAGATCGCGGCGGTCGCGCCGATGTGCGCGGTGTGGTCGATGACCGTCGCGGCCACGTGCAGGCCCGCGCCGGTCGCCGCGAGCGCACCGAAGACGAACAGGTGCCCGTAGCCCCAGACGAATCCGCGTTCGCGGTGGCGCGCGAGCACTTCGGCGGAGGGCATCATGAAGTACACCCACCACAGCCCGAACGCGAGCGCGGTCCCGCCGAACGCGACGAGCACGGCTTCGACGGACCAGCCCTGGACCTCGATGACGGCCGAGACGGCGAGGATCGTGCCGAGCACGACTTCGCCGAGCGTGATGATGACGAGCAGCCCGTACCGTTCGGCGATGTGGTGAGGGTGCCAGGGGCTGCGCCCGCCCCGCATCTCGGCGACGATCGGGATGAACAGTTCGAAGAGCCCGAGGACGACCACGACTCCGGCGGTCACCGCGAGCGGCGGGTCGAGGAAGATCTGGGTGATCCAGCCGACCTGCACGATCCCCATGAGGAGCGCGTACGTGAGGGCGTTGCGGCGCTGTTCGGCGTCGTGGCGCGCGATGCGCAGCCAGAGCGCGATCATCGCGACCCGCATGATCACGTACCCGGCGACGACGACGCTGTTGTCGACGTGCGCGCCTTCGTCGATGGAGTGGAACATCTGCGGGAGCCCGAGCGCGAGGATGAGCACGCCGATCATCTGGACCATCGTCGCGATCCGGAAGAACACGTCGTCGTTGTCGAACGCCGAAGCCAGCCAGGAGTAGTTGATCCAGGCCCAGCAGATCGCGAACACCGAGAACGAGAACGCCCCGATCGCGGGCCCGTAGTGCCCGAGTTCGAGCAGGTGCGCCGCCTGCGATCCGGCCTGGCTGAACGCCACGACCAGGGTCAGGTCGAAGAGCAGTTCGAGCGGCGTCGCGGTGCGGTGCGACTCTTCGGGGTCGCGGCTGACCATGCGGCGGACGCGGTGGTTTCTCGACATGGGCGGTGTCATCGACATGTGCGACATCATCCCACCAGCCCCACCGTGCCCGAACATCCCGCCGGGACGACCAGCGGCGGAGCGTGTTTTGCGCGCCGAGCTCCGCGCTCGTCTGCGGCGCAGGCAAACGGCTCCCTGCGGCCTCGACCGGCCGTGCTTGTCGTAGATTTCGAAACGTGATCCGCAATCGCACTTACCGCATGGTCGACGGCGTCCGCGTCGAAGGGACCTGGCTGCACGTCTTCGTCAAGAACTTCGACTACCACGCATCCGAGCTCTTCATCTACGCCGACGGCGTGATCCAGTGCTGGGACCGGACCGACCTCGACGGGCTCGCGGCGATGCTCGCGAGGGGCGAGGTGACGCTGCGGCCCGAGGACGGCGCTCGCGGCTCGTACCACCTCACCACCGGCTGGCGGTTCGAGGACGTCGACTCCGACATCGGTCACGAAGCCTTCCTCGCGGAGGTGGCCGACCTCATCGAGGAGCTCAACGACCGGCCGAACGCGACCGCGCGCTGCCGCACCGCGATCGACCGCTACCTCGAGGACCGGACTCCGGAGTCGCGCCGCGCACTCCGGGAGGCCTACCTGGCGATCCCCGAGCACAACCGCCTCTACGCACTCGGCGACATGGACTCCAAGGACCGGCCCCTTCGCGAACTGTGCGGGATCGCAGCGCCGGGCTCGGAGCCTTCGGAATGGACGGTCGCCTACTTCGAGGAACGACGCCCTTGGGCCGCCGAAGCACGGGAGGCTCCGCCTCGCCCGGTCGACGATCCGCCGGTCCCGACGACCGCGGTCGTCGAGATCAGGCCCGCCTGGTACGCCGACCCGACGAAGGCCCCGCCGACCCAGCGTCTCCACAACGGGTTTCCGTACCCGGTCGCCGTCGACGGCCGGGTCTACCCGACCCTCGCCCTGGCCTATTGGGCGCAGTGCGTCACCGACGAGGCCGAGCGCGAGGCGATCGCCGCCGCTCGGACCGCCACGGCCGCATCGAAGATCGTCGCGGCTTCCGCATCCCGGGTCCCCGACTGGCACCTGGTCCGCGCCGCGGCCATGCTGCGCCTGCTGCGGTTGAAGTTCGAGCAGCACCCCGACCTCGCCGGAGTCCTTGCCGCAACGGGCGACGCCAGAATTCGCTATGTCGACTTCGACTCCCCGTTCTGGTCGGACGGGCCCGAACCCGGCGGCAACTGGGTCGGCCGACTCCTCGAACTCCTGCGGTCCGAACTGGCTCTCGCCGCCCACTCGAACCCGGCCGCGAGGAACGTGGGCTGAACCGGGGAATAAAGGGGAACGTATAATTCCGTTCTGATACAGTGGGGACATCCGCACCTACCAGCACGGGAGTCGACATGACCAACGTGAACTTTCAGCCCGAGGGCTACACGACCGTCACCGCCTGGGTGGTCACCGAAGACACCGCGAAGCTTCTCGACTTCATCACCGAGGTCTTCGACGGCGTCGAGACCGGCCGTGTCGCAACTGAAGACGGCAGCATCGGCCACGCGGAGATCAGGGTCGGGGACACCATGCTCCTGGCCTTCGACCGCCGTCCCGACTGGCCCGAAATGCCTTCGCTGCTTCGCATCTGGGTCGCCGACTCGGACGCGACGGTCGAGAAGGCCGTCAAGGCCGGTGCCCGCGTCGTGACCGAGCTGTCCGACGCCGCCTGGGGCGATCGCGGCGCCCGCATCCGCGACCCCTTCGGCAACATCTGGTGGATCATGTCGCACGTCGAGGACGTGTCCGAAGAGGAAGTCTGGACCCGTATGAGCGCCCCCGGCTACGCGGAGCAGATGGAGACCGCCCAGGCGACCCTCGACGCCGAACTCACCGGCCGCGCCGGACGATCGAGCCGACCGATCAACCCGGCTTGAGACGAAGCCTGACGGCGGACCTGGCACGCACTCGAAGAGGCCGTCATCGCGACGTTCGTGATGACGGCCCCTTCGGCTTGCGCTCTAGTCGGTGGTGACTCGCTCGTAGACGAAGAAGTCGGAGATCGAGCCATCGGTGTCCTCAAGGGACCACGGGCGAGGGTTCTCGATGCGGGAGGCGAGACGCCACTCCGGGAAGCGCTTCGCGACATCGCGAACCACCGGGTGATGCCGCATGTGAGCCGCGAACTCGCCGTCCATCCCGGGGTCGTCCAGGTCGCTCGTGTACAGGACCACGTAGCGGCGAGCGGCCCCGAAGACATGGTCAAGGTGCAGCTCGTAGACGTCGTCCTCTGTGAGATGGAAGATCACGTCGAGAGAAATGGCCAGATCGGCGGTGATGAGCCCCGCCGGATCGGTGTACAGCTCCGAGTCGTAGAGCGCGAAGCTCTTCGACGGGTCGCCCGCGAACTTGGACTTCGTCTGACGCAGCGTCGTGGGGGACACGTCGAACCCGAGGTAGCGCGGGTAGTCGGCGAGCGCGAGCTGTTCCCCGTCTCCGCAGCCGAACTCGATCACCGAGTCGATGCCGTGTTCGGCGACGAACTCGTTCAGCACGCTCGCCTTGAATTCTGCGTGAATACCGCGTGAACCCGCGCCGGAGTTCCCACCGCGCGAGTATCGCAGCTCCCAGTAATCGGCCGATTTCACGACTTACTCGGCAGCCGCGAGGAGTGCTTTGAAGTCGATCACGGTGAGATCGAAGACCGGAGAGCCATGTCCCAGCTTCGAGTCCCGGACCTGGAACGCTCCAGATTGCGAGCGGGCTTCGAGACAGTTGCTGTCGTCGCCGCTGTTGCTTCTGCTGCTCTTTCGCCAGGTCACGCGGCACTCGACACACTGGCTGTCATCCGCACCGGAGCTGCGGCTGCTCTTACGCCAGCTAGTGAACCCAGTCATCCAGGGTCCCTCCTATACCGTCTCCTCGGAACCACAAGTCCTTGATCTGGACATCGTACAAGCCGATTTTTACAGGCTCTTCGATGTGCCGACTCTGATCAAGAGCCTCGACATAGACGAACGATGGTCCCGCCTTTGGATGTACCGAAGGGTGGAAGGTGGTGAACGCGTGTTCAACGCCTCGATGTAGACCGTCGAGGATTCGGACCTCGCAGTTTGGTGTCTGGTCGGCCTCGACTAGCCGCTGAAATTGAGCCTCTCCCCACTCCTTGCCAAGGAGCGGTTTCAGTGCAGTGGAGCCGACGAGAAACCGCATAGTGGGCTGGGGTGCTCGGCGATTTACCGTGATTTGCCTCCGAAGTTTGCGTTGCCAGTTCTGCATCGGGTGGTCGGTTTGACCGCTGAGCAGGTCCATGTGATACCGGGGATCCTGGAGCAGGCCAGGGATGTACCAGGGCTCCCACTCCCACATTTCACCGTAGGTGGCCTCGGCGCGCTCGATGATGAAGATGTTCCGCTGGTCGAGGTCGGAGACGATCTTGCCGCTGTCGAGCTGCTTGATGACATGAGACAAGAAGTTGGCTCGTTTGTCGTTGCCGCCGCAGGCCTTGGCGAAGGAGGCTGCCATGCCGGCCTTGGGGCGCGTCTCGCCGGTGAGGTAGTTGGTGATGGTCCTTGAACTCACCCCGATCTCATCGGCGATCTGCTGCTGTGTGAGGTCGGTTTCTTCGCTGAGCGCATTGAGTTCGGCAAGGACGTACCAGTTGGCGAGTCTTGAGAGCGGCATCGGACTCCCCCTGAGTTCGTTTGGTGGGAACGCACTGTAGTGGAAAAGGTACACTCGGCCGCTTGTGCGAATCAATAGGGAGTGAGCTTCAGAAAGTTTGGGGCGCAAAACTTTCCGGTTGTTCTTGCAGGCGCTTCTTTCGGCAGGAAGTGCTGCTTCGTCGGTCCTTTTGCGGTGCCTGGGCTTTGCCTACATTCGTTTCATAGGAGGATCCGCGGCTGGTGGAAGAACTGTCGTGGATCCGACAGGCTGAAATGGAGGTAGGGCAATGGTCGCGAAGCAGCAGTGCGGGCGTCGTTCGGACGGCGGCCTTGCGACGATCGGCTTCCTCGGCGACTTCGCAAGGGGCCATGTGCTGTTCTCGCTCTACCGGCTCGGCCCGGACCAGACTCAGTACCCGAACGGTCCTTGCGAATACCTGCTCGACTGCGATGACGGGGTCGGCCCTCACGAAGTCTGCCGGTTCGATGACGAGAACTTCGCGCCCGTCTGGCGCGGGGCGTGGAACGGTGACGCATGGTGCGCGGGACTTATGAAGCAGGCAAAAGCTTTCATCGCCGGGGCTGCGCCAAATTAGCCCCGGGGGACCGGCCGATCTGGTGGGGGTCGGCCGGTCCGTTCCTTCCCAAGTGCGGCAACACGCCGCGGAGTTCGACAATCGGGGCCGGAAAAACTCGTAAAGTCCGGCTCATGACAGGTTCTACTGGTACAAGAACCCTCTCGCCCACGCCCGAATCCCGGCCGAATCAGCGTGCCGCCGAAGGCGATTCCGTGCGAGTGGACAGGCCGCCGAATGTCGCGGAATTGGTCGATCAGGCGCTCGACTCGGTGGCGTCGACGCGCATCAAGGACATCCACGAGTGGGGGCAGTTCCACAACTCCCGCCTCGTACTCCATGTCCTCGCGCACCTCGCTTACCCAGCCGACCCCGGGCTGCTCCTCGATCTCCGCGGTCGTGAACCGCGCCTTGGGAAGGCAGCGCTCAACCTCGAAGCGCTCTGCGCGCTGGCGGCCTCCATCGGGTTGAAGGCCCGGACCCCCGAGGAACGCGAGAAGGCCCTTGCCCTGTACGACCTGGCCTATCGCCGGCTCGGTGGACGCCTGCCCGGCGAACACCAAGAGCTGCATGTGACCACGGCGCATCTGCACGGCCGAACCAGGCAGGTGAAGCGTCTCATCAAGGCCTATGACAGCCTGCCGGACCTCTTGCTCCGCTCGCTCCGCTGCCAGGAGGCTCACCCGAACCACGGCGGCAGCCCGGCCGCGTACATGCGGCGGTTCAGGCAGTTCACCGAATGGCCCGAGCTGGTGGGGCCCGAACCCGGTGCGGCGCTGCACTTCGACGGGTTGCGGACCGGCCCGCTGGAGCCGGTCGACCGGGGGCCGATGATCTCGGTCGTCATGACCTGCTTCAAGCCCGGTGGGGCACTGCTGACCGCGGTGCGGTCGATCGTGGCGCAGACGTGGCAGAACTGGGAGCTGCTGCTCGTCGACGACGCCTCCGGGCCCGAGTACGAGTCGGTGCTGCTGGAGGCCGCGTCGCTCGACCCGCGCGTGAAGCTCCTCATCCAGCCCGAGAACGCCGGGACCTACCAGGCGCGCAACCGGGCGATGGCGGTCGCCGCAGGCAAGTTCATCACCGGACTGGACTCCGACGACTGGGCGCACCCGCGCCGTCTGGAGCTGCAGGTGCGGCCGATGGTCGTCAATCCGGACCTGGTGATGGTCGAGTCGAGGTGCGTCGCGGTCGCCGAGGACCTGTCGCTGATGATCGATCCGCAGATCGCGATCATCGCCGCACGGTCGACGCCGATCATGATCCGGTCCGAGGCCGTCCTGAAGAAGGTCGGCTTCTACGACGAGGTCAGGAAGACTGCGGACTCCGAATACCGGTTCCGGATCCAGAACGCGTTCGGTAAGGGGAGCTTCCTGCGCATGGGGAACGGTCCGCTGACCGCCGTGCGGTACAACGGGAACACGCTGTCGGCCGGGGAGGTGTCGCGGCACTGGATGTCGGCGAGCCGCTTCGGGTACTACTCGGGGTTCGCGCGCTGGCACCGGGCGATCGGGCGCGACCAGGCGTCGCCGTTCATGGCTTCGCTCGCGCGCCCTAGGCCGTTCCCGATCACGCGGTGCATCACGAGGTCCAATGCGGACAATCAGGCGATCGAGTACGGCCGCGTCTACGCCGCCGACTGGAGCGCCTTGGACGCGACGCGGTGCGCGATGCTCGCCGAGGCGGGCGACACGGCGCGCGGGGGCGTCGCGGTCGCACTGCTGCACTGTCCTGACCTGAAGGGCATCAAGGGGGATCAGGCCCTCGTCGATCGGGCGGTGCTGACCGCCGCTTCCGAGGACGGGCTCGATTTCGTCGAGCCTGAGGGAGGGCACACTGCGCCGGTCATCACGCCCAGCGCGGCCTACGCGGAGCTGCTCCGATTCGAGCACCCGGGGATCGATGCCGCCCGGATTCGGGTGCACTGCTCGGATCGTGTTGCCGGTGCGCCGCATGCGAACGTGAGCGTGGGTGCGGGTGCGGAGGCCGCCGCTGGTGCGGCCGGAGTCGCCGGGGTCGTCTCTGCCGACTCGGAGCGGCAGTCTGGCGCGGCCGGTGCCGCGTCTTCGCCGGGCTGTCGCGAGTCAGCCGCGGTGGCCGCGCCTGCGGCGCAGTCTGATGCAGCTGGAGCGCTGGACGCCGTCGGCGATGTGCCCGCCCGCGAGGCCGCCGGTCTCGCCGTGCCTGCTGCGCGGGCTGCCGAGACCGGTACGGCCGCTTCGGCTTCGGCGACCGACGCCGCGTCGAGTGAGGCAAGCGATCGTCGACCGGAGGCGGCGTCGGTCGCGATGGCTTCAGTGACGCAGCGGGATGCGGCGGGCCAGGCCGATGTCGCGAGCGCGCCCGAGACCGTCGGCGATGCGTCCGCGCGCGAACCCGCCGTGCCCGCTGCGCGGGTCGCCGAAGCCGACGCGGCCGGTTCAGTGCGCGTTGCCGGGCCTGTCGGATCCGCCGATGGGTCGCCGTCCTCGCCTGCCGAGGCCGTCAGCCTGACTGGCGTCGCACATTCGGACTCGCAGTCCGAGTCCCGTGGGCTGCGGGGGATGTTCGGCCGCGCCGACGTGCTCCTGGCGGCGTGCGGGCTCGGGTCCGTCGCGGCCTCCGTCGCCGTCGCGGCGGCGGTCGAACCTGCCTCCCTGCCTTGGGTCGCCGGCGCGAGCGCGGTGGTCTGGACCGGCTCGGTGCTCGCGCTGGCCGCGTGGCGGGCGTTCGACCGGCAGGTGCCCGCGCGGCTGCCAAGCGCGCAGCCCGAGAACGCCCCGGCCGTGCGGCCCGTGCTGCCCGCCAAGGACCCGGGCAGACTGCCGACGCCGATCGTCCACCTCGTGCGGGCCGCCGGTCGGCGTCCCGTGTGGTCGGCGGCCGGGGCGGCGCCGCTCGTTCCCGCGCTGGCGGTGTTCGCGCCGGAGCCGTGGTTCGCCGCAGGCATCGCGCTGACGGTGCTGTGCCTCCTGGCGGCCGTGACGCAGCTGCGGCTGCTGCGCGCGCTCGACCGCGCCCGAGTGAGCGCCACCGAGGAATGCCGGGCGGCCGCTTCCGGCGGGATCACCGAGAAGAAGCGCCGCATGATCGAGCGGTGGGAGCTGCGCCTGAACCACGGCTGGTCGGCGACGGCGACAACCGCATTGGCGGGGATCGCCGCCGATTCGGGGAAGGGTCCCCGCGAGACGCAGGTGCACGCCCTCGGCGTCCTGTGCGCCCGGCGGGCCGCGCTCGACCCCAGGCCGGGGCGCACCCACACCGTCGACATCGCCATCGTGTCGACCTTCAACCTCAGGGGCGGCACGACCTCCGCCAACCAGGCGGAGATCCTGGCATACGTCTCGGCCGGGCTGCGGGTGGCGCTGGTGAACCACCCGGTGAAGGAACGGGCGATGGGCAGGCCGATCGACCCGAAGATCACGGCGCTCGTCGACGGCGAGCAGGTGGTGCTCGTCGACCCGCGAGACACCGTCCACTGTGATCTGACGATCGTGCGTTTCCCGGTGGCCCTTGCGGAGATGATGGAGGACCGGCCGCAGATCGTGGCCGGGCGGACGGTGCTGCTGGTGAACCAGGCGCCGTTCGAGGAGTACGGGCCGACCGGCGGGTACGGGACCGCGTGGAGCATCCCTGACGTGCACCGCAACGTCACCGAGTGGCTCGGGGAGCACACCTGGTACGCGATCGGCCCGGCCATCCGCGATGTCCTGCACGCCCACCACGCCGAGGAGATGGCGGGCATCGCGCTCGCCGAGGACTTCTGGTACGAGACGATCGACATCGCCGAGTGGACGCCGCAGGAGCGGCGGGTCCGCGCCGAGGGGGAGCCGATCCGGCTCGGGCGGCACAGCCGCGACCACGTGACGAAGTTCCCGAACATGGCCAAGCAGCTGCTCGCCGCCTACCCGGACACGGACGGCATCGAGGTGCACATGCTCGGCGGTCACGATGCGCTGCAACGGATCCTGGGAACGATTCCGCGCCGGTGGGTGTCGCATCCGTTCGGGACGATGTCGGCCGTGGACTTCCTAGGGCAGGTCGACGTGTACGCGTACTTCGTCGACGAGAACCTGGTGGAGGCGTTCGGGCGGGCCCCGATGGAGGCGATGGCCGCCGGGGTGCCGACGATCCTGTCGCCGGACTTCGAAGAGCTGTTCGGCGACGGCGCGGTCTACCGGGAACCGGAGGACGTGGAGGCCGAAGTGCGCCGCCTCGCCGCCGACGCCGCCTACCGCACCGAGCGCGCCGAGGCCGGGCTGCGGACCGTGCGCGAGCGGTTCTCCCCGGAAGCCCTGCTGCGCAGGGTGAACGGGCTCGGCGTGACCGTGCCGAGCCGATCCGATGCACCTGCGACGAGGGAAGACGCCCGATGAACAAGCACACCCGGCTGCGAGCCGTGCTCACCTGTGGGGCGGCGGCCGCGACCATCGCGCTGCCGTTCGTGCTCGACGCGCCCTACGCCCTGGCGGCCGGGGGCCTCGTCCTCGCCGTCCTCATCGGACTCACATGGCGTGCGTCCGTGCGGCTGCGCCGTCTGGGCCGCGACATCGCGGCCGGGCGGCAGGCCGCGGCGCTGCTGCGCGCCCACCGGGCCCCGGATGCCGGGAACCGGAGGAAGCGGCGCGTGTTCGAGGCGCTGGAGGGCGGGTTCCCCGTCTCGGCGGTGCGGGAGGCACGGGAGTTCGCCGCGGACACGAGAGTGCCGCTGGCCGAACGGATCGCGCTGCTGCGGGAGGTCGAGGCGCGGCAGCTCGAGGAGGAGCGGTCGCGGGTCGCGCCGGAGCGGTTCGCAGTCGACGTCGTCTATGTCGCGGACTGCGGCGGCGACGTCGCGTCGGTGGTCGCCGAGGTCGAGATCTGCCGGGACCTCGGCCTCACCGTGGGCCTGCTGCACCATCCGGTCTACCGGCGGCAGGCGAACGCGCCGCTGGACCCGCGCGTCGAGGCGCTCCTCGGCGGGCCGGTGCGCCTGATCGGCCGCGACGACGAGGTCGCGTGCGCGCTCGCGGTCGTGCGGAACCCCGTGCCGCTCATGCACCCGCTCGAGCGGCGGCCGCTGGTCGCCGCCGCGCGGACCGCCGTCGTCGCCGCCGAGCCGCCTTCGGGGGCGTACGGCGCGGGCGGGGAGGCCTGGGAGGTCGCGATCGTCGCACGCAACGTCACGGGCTGGCTGGGCGCGCACACCTGGTACGCGGGCGGGCCGCTCGTGCAGGCCGCGCTCGAACGCCACCCGGACGTCGACCTCGCCCCCGAGCCGTGGCACGAGGTCGTCGACCTCGGGCACTGGCGGCGCGAGGGCCGCCGCGTCCCGGACGGGCGCATCCGCATCGGCAGGCACTCGCGGGACGAGCGGTCGCACTGGCCGGAGCGGCGCGAGACGCTGCTGGAGTGCTACCCGGAGCGGGAGCCGTTCGAGGTCCACGTGCTCGGCGGGGTCGAGACGCCCGCGCGGGTGCTCGGCGGGCTGCCCCGGAACTGGACCGTGCATCCGTTCGACGCCATGCCCACAGTGGAGTTCCTGGCCGAGATCGACGTCATGGTCTGCTTCGCCGGGGAAGGCATGGGCGCGTTCGGAAGGGCGCCGCTCGAGGCGATGGCCGCCGGGGTGCCGGTCGTGATGGACCGCAGGTTCGCGCCGGTGTACGGCCCGGCCGCCCTCTACTGCGAGCCGGGCGAAGTCGCCCTGCTCGTCGAGCGGCTGGCGACCGAGCCGGGCGCGTACGCGGCGCAGCAGGAGGCGGCCTGGGCCCACCTGGCCGACCACTGCTCGGCGAAGTCCCTGATGGACCGGCTGCCAGTGGTCGCCGCGGCCTAGGCGATCGTCATCTTTCCCCAGCCGACGTCGATCACGGGCGACGAGCTGTGCCCGCCCTCGCCGTCGCCGGTGAACAGGTAGAGGAGGCCGTTGGCGGTCTCGCGCCCGACCCAGTCCGCGTGCCCGTCGCCGTTGAAGTCGCCGGCGGCGGCCGCGGACGCCATGACGTCCCAGCCGCAGTCGAACATGACCGGGCGGCGGAAGCCCTGGCTGCCGGGGCCGCCGTAGAAGTACATGCACTCGTCGGCGCCGCGGACCGCGACGATGTCGGGGTGGCCGTCCTCGTCCATGTCGCCGATCGCGGTCAGCTCCTTCTGCGCGTTCCAGCTCGACCCGATCCTGACGCGCACGCCGTGGCCGCCGGTCCCGTCGCCCGGGTAGAGCCACAGGTAGCCGGTGGCGGACTCGACGGCGAGGTAGTCGGCGCGGCCGTCGCCGTCGTAGTCGTGCCCGGCGACGACGGCGCTCATCGCGTCCCAGCCGAAGCCGATGCGCACGGGCGGACGGAAACCGGTGCCGTCGCCGCCGTAGAACAGCAGCGCGCCGTCGCTCGCGCGGCGCGCGAGGAGGTCGGCCCGGCCGTCCTCGTCGAGGTCCCCGGCGGTCGCGAGGAGGTCCATCCCGTTCCAGCCGGGGCCGACGTCGTAGCGCTGGCCGAAGCCGCCGGAGCCGCTGCCGGGCCACACCTCGAGGATGCCGGTCTCGTCGCGGCGGGCGACGAGGTCGGCGCGGCCGTCGCCGTTGTAGTCGTAGTTCCCGGCGAACCCCTGCTCGACCGGAGCGGCCGGCTCCTGCGCGGCGGCCGGGCCCGGTGCGATGAGCCCGGCGATGACCGCGGCCGTCAGGGCCGACGCGAGCCGTGCACTGTGTGCCATTTCGTTTCCTTTGCCGTTGCGGTGGATGACTTCACCTTGCGTATCCGGCCGGGCACCTGCTGGTTTTCGGTCAAAAACGGCACGGAAGCGCCCGGAGGCGTCTACTGTCCGGTGCGGACAGACATCGGCGGCGGAACCCCTGGACACCGCCGCGGCGACGGAGGGAACGCCATGGCGCGCAGACAAGCCGACCGGCCGGAGACGCCGGGCCTTCGCAAGCGCCGCCTGGGCGTCGTCGCGGTCGTCGTGCCGCTCGTCGTCCTCCTCGCGGCCGCCGTCACCGTCGCCCAGGACGTCGTCGCCGACGACCCGAACTTCCGTCGCATGGCCGTCACCAGCGACGGCGCCGTGTTCGACATCCTCGGCCAGCTCGAACCGCTCGGCACCGGCGGCCTCGCCGGAGAGGTCGACCTCGCCCGCCACCCCGGCGAGACCGCGATCACCACCGCGAACCTCGTGCTCGGCACCAAGGACGACGAGACCGGCCCGTTCGGCAAGGCCGCCGTCTCGATCCGCTCCCTCAACTCCACGACCTACGAGTACAACCCCGACGCCGAGTCCATCGTGTTCACCTCCGGCCTCGAGTTCGAGGTCGAGCACGTCCCCGGCATGGCAGGCAACGGCCAGCCGCTCTACCTCTACACGGGCCCCGTCCGTCTGCTGCCGGACGAACCCGTCGCCGACCCGGCGTTCCCGCCGCTCGACCGCACGTTCAGCCTGCCGAGCCCGGTCATGGTGTGGGAGGGCGCGAACGGCGTCACCGGCGCCGAGTCCATCGGCATGCTCAACGACTTCCACCTGACCGTCGGCCACCCCGCCTAGCAAGGAGCGCACCATGCCCGCCAGCACACGACGACTGCTCGCAGTGACCGTCTCGGTCGGACTGACCGCGCTCATGGCCGCCCTCCCGACCCACGCGCAGGAGGTCCCGCCGAGCGGGCCGGTCCTCGAGTACGCCTCCTCCACGTGCACGGCCGCGGGCGACCGGGAGGTCGAGTTCGCGCTGCGCAACTACGGGGACGCCGCGCACGTCGTGGCCTCCGTCCAGATCCAGACCGGACCCGACTCGAACCCCTGGAAGACCGCCGACCTCGCCGGGACGCTCCGCAAAGGCACCGCGCTGGCCGGGCACCAGACGCTCACCGGCACCGCCGTCCTGCCCGTCGGCACCGAACGGCGCGTCGCCCTCAAGGCCCGCCTCGCCCCCGGAGGCAAGGTCCTGGCGCGCGCGGTCGACCTGAGCCGGTGCGAACCGGCCGTCCCGGACGAGGAGCTCGAACAGCCCGGCCGGGTCTGGGGCCCCTACGGCGCCAAGCGGACCATCCCCACGCACGCCTCCCCGGCGGGCGGCCAGACCACGCACCCGAGCGTCGTGAAGATCCCCGGCGGCTGGAACGGCTACGAGTACTGGATGGCCCACACCCCCTACCCGGGCAGCAACGACGCCTGGGAGGACCCGAACATCGCCGCGTCCCACAACGGCGTCAACTGGGAGGTGCCCGCCGGGCTCACCAACCCGATCGACGACCAGCCCGGATCGCCCGGCCCGTACAACTCCGACACCGACCTGCAGATGGGCCCCAACGACACCATGTACCTGTTCTGGCGCGTCGTCATCCCCGACCTCGCCCAGGAGCGCATCAAGTACTCGACCTCGACCGACGGCGTGCACTGGTCCGCGCCCGCCGAGGCCATGCGCAGCTCCATGAGCGTGCGCCGGCCCCTGTCGCCCGCGTTCATCTACGAGAACGGCCGCTGGTACATGTGGGCGGTCGACATGGTCCGCTCGCCCAACCGGATCGTCTACTTCGTCGGCGGCGCGACCCCCGCGAAGGCCAACTGGTCGGCCGGCGTGTACGCGACCCTCGGGCCGATGCAGAACAACAAGGAGCCCTGGCACCTCTCGATCGTCAAGGACGGCAACGAGTACATCGGACTGCTCAACGACACCGTCACCGGCGCGAGCGGACGCGAAGGCGACCTGCTGTTCATTGCCGGGTCGACGCCGACGAACTTCGCGTCGTTCCCGATGTCGGCCATCCCGCGGCTCAAACCCGGGCAGCACGACCGCCTCTACCGCGCCACCTTGTATGCCGACACCGAGTACGGCAAGCCCGGCTACCGGGTCTGGTACTCGGCGCGGATCGCGCTCAACCCGGACGTGTGGAACGTCCAGCAGACCTTCCTGCACGGCGCCGACGTCCACGGCTCGCCCTGAACCCTGGCAGTACACACAGGATCAGATGAGAGTTTTCCCAGGTTAGCGCGGCCGCTTTCTGGCTATGTTGAACGCATGAACGACACAGGGGCCGCGGGGAACGCGGTGGAAGGGCGGCGCCGGATCTGGGTGCCGCTCGCCGTCGTCGGGGTGCTGGCCGCCCTGATCACCGCCGAGGCGGTCTTCGCCGCCTCGCAGCCCGACGGCGTGGAGGTCGTGCCCGACACGGTGATCGCGTTCGGGCCCGACCAGCGGGCCACGGTGCAGGTCGGCGACGGCTGGGTCCTCGACAGCGCCGCGAGCGACATCAACTCCCGCATCGTGCTCGTGCGCGGCGACACGGTCGTCGAACTGTCCACAGTGACCTTCCCGGAGGGGACGTCGCCGGGCGAGATGTGGAACGGCTTCGACCGGCTCCTCGACATCCAACGCGGCCAAGGGACCGAAGTCTGGCTCGACAGCCCCACCGAGTACGAGAACACCGCAGGCCTCGCCGGACTCGAAGGGAAACTCCAGGTCGGCAGCCGCGTCGGCGAGGCCTACGTCCTCCCCGACGACGAAGGCGCGACGGCCGTCGAAGCCCAGGTCCTCGCCCCGTCCCACGCGTCCGACGAGGACCGCGCGGCCGCCGCCGCGCTCATCGACACCATCGCGATCGAGGAGGCGTCATGACCGTCTACGCGCACACGACCGTGCCGCGCCCGGCCAACGTCCGGGTCCGCACGCTCGCGTTCTGGACCCTCATCGCCCTGTCCGCCTTCGGACTCTGGACCCTCCGCAAGGACTTCCTGCCCGTCGCGCTGGCGTTCCCCGGCAGCATGGGACTCGACCTCGTGGTGCTCGCCGCGGGCGTCGCGTTCGCCGTGTGGGTCTCGCGGCGGTTCCTGCGGCCCGTGCAGGGCCCGCCGTGGTCGGGGACGTGGCTGGCGCTCATGTGGGGCGCGTTCGGCGCGTGCGGGCTCGCGCTGGTCATGAACGGCCTGCTCCTGGCCGCCTGGTCGAAGGCGCTCGGGCTGGAGGCGGCGGGGCAGTGGGCCGCGGCCCTGACCGCGCCGCTCAACGAGGAAGCCGTGAAGGCCGCGGGCGTGGTGCTGCTCGCGTGCGTCTCGACGCGGCTCGTGCGCAGCGCCGCCGACGGGTTCGTGTACGGCGCGCTCGTCGGGTTCGGCTTCCAGGTCATGGAGAACTTCACCTACGGGCTCAACGCGATCGGCATGGCTGGCGGGGTCGACCCGGTCGGGGCCACCGGGCAGGTGCTGTGGATCCGCATCCTGCTCACCGGGATCGGCTCGCACTGGACGATGACCGCCGTCGCGGGCGCGGGCATCGGGTACCTCGTGAGCGCGCCGGGCCGGGTGACGGCGCGGCGGATCTGGGTCGCGGCCGGGTGCTTCGCGCTCGCCATGGGGATGCACTTCCTGTTCGACAGCCCGTTCTTCAGCGGGCTCGCGGGCGCGATCGGGAAGCCGCTGGTGAACTTCGCGATCCTCGTCGTCGTGTACATCGCGGTGCGGCGCGGGTTCCGGGCCCGCTGGGACGCGGTCGCCGCCGAGGAGGTGCAGGCCGGGAGCCTCGCCGCCGTCGAGGCCGCGAGCCTGTCGCGGCGCCGCGACAGGAGGAAGTACCTGCGCAGCTTCGGGCCGGTGCGGGTCGCCCAGGAACGCCTGCAGCAGCTGCAGCTGGACCTCGTCGAGGAACGCGTGCCCGAGCGCCTCGACCCGGCCGACGCGCAGCCCTGGCGGGACGCCGTCACGGCCGCGCGGCAGGGCCTGCTCGTGGACCGGTCGCCGGGAGTGCTCTAGACGGCAGCGGCCTACTGGTGGAAGACGACCTCGGCCGCATCGAGGTTCACCGAACCCGGGCACAGGAACGAGCCGCCGACCTTCCTCGCGCCGATCGGCCCGCCCCGGTAGCCGCGGCCCGCGCCCTCCCGCGTGAGCGTCACCCGCTCCGACTCGTACGTGCAGGTCACGCCGAGCTTGGTCGCGGCGATGCGCACGTCCTCGGCGGTCGCGGTGCCCTTCGCGTCGTCGAAGGCGAACGCGGTGTCGGCGCTGAAATCGAGCACAGTGCTGCCGCTGCAGTCGAAGTCGACCGCGGCGGCGTCGATCGCCACCGTGCTCGGCGGCGCGGCCCCGACCTCGACGCGCTCGACCGCGCAGCGGCTGTCGCCCTCGGACAGCACGATGTCCACATAGTTCGGGGCAGGCTCGGTCGACGCGGCGACCGAAGCCGTGGTGCAGAGCAGGAGCGCCGCCGCGGCGGCGACGAGCGTGGCAGGACGGTGCACAGATCCGCTAGACGACACTGGTCCGGGCCTTTCTCGCGCGCGGCGCATCACCATGGCCGCGTACCGGATCGAACGATCTGGACGTTAGCCGAGCCGAATCCCGTATGCGGCGTTTTCACACGTTTACGAGGGTCGGATCGGCGATACTTTCGTATCGGCCCCGACCCTGCGGGGACGCCTTCCGTATCGAATCGCGCCACAGCGCTCATCCCTTGGGCTCGATCTCCGTAGAACCGTTTGAGCAGCTCAGACCCCGTGGATACAGTGAAACCGTCTTGATCCGACCGAAAGGCGGCGACCCCGATGCCCACTGACGACACCCGCACCGGCGACACCACCACCGTCGCCGACGCCCCCTGGGTCGGCCCGGCCTTCCTCATCGGCCTCCCACTCGCCGGCGCCGCGCTCGGATGGGGCCTCACCTTCATCGTCGAATGGATCGTCGGCCTCTCCTGGTTCCCGTTCCAAGGCCTGTTCGAGCTCTTCACCGACCTCTCCGCGACACTCCAGCTCATCGTCGCCCTCGCCGCCGGACTCGTCCTCGGGCTCTTCATCGCCTTCTTCGTCCTCCACGAGATGCTCACCGTCACCATCGGCCGCGACCGCATCGGGCTCAAACGCGGCGACTACGAGCGCGAAGCCCACCGCACCGACATCGCAGCCGTCTTCGTGCAGGACAAGCGGATCGTCGTCCTCGGCCACCGCCGCCAAGAACTCGCCAACGCCGAATTCGACCTCGACCGCGACGCCCTCGCCGCCGCCCTCCGCAAGCACGGCTACCGCTGGCTCCCCGACGGCGACCCCTACGCCGCCGACTTCAAACGCTGGGTCCCCGGCGCCGACGGCCTCCCGGACGGCGCGAACGCCGTACTCAAGGCCCGGCAGCAGGCCCTCGAGAAGTCCAACGGCAGTGACCTGCGCGAACTCCTCGACGAACTCGCCGCCCTCGGCGTCGTCGTCCACGACCGCGACAAGAAGCAGTACTGGCGCCTCGCCGACCCCGCCTGAACCCAGTCGCACAACCCCGTCACCGTGCGGATGCGCCGCACGGCCCCGGCGCGCACGATAGGTGCGACCGCACCGACCCAGGGGGAGAACCATGACCGCGCCGCTGCTCTTCGGCCTGGCGATCCTGCTCGCCGCCATCGTGCCCGGACCCGACTTCGCGATGGTCGTGCGCAACACCGTGCTCTCAGGGCGCGTGAGCGGGATGTGGACCGCCGTCGGGATCGGCCTCGGCATCGTCGTGTGGGTCGTCGCCACCTCGATCGGGCTCGCCGCGCTCCTGGCCGCCTCGGCGCTGGCGTTCACGGTGGTCAAGCTCGCGGGCGCGGCGTACCTGGTCTACCTGGGCGTGAAGTCGATCCGCGCCGCGGTCAAGGAGCGGCGGCGGCCCGTCGCCGCGATCGAGCTCGACCGGCCGATGAGCCACTGGGCGGCGTTCCGCTCAGGCCTGATGTGCAACCTGCTCAACCCGAAGGCGGTCGTCCTGTTCACGGCGCTCATGCCGCAGTTCCTCGTGGGCGGCGGCTCGCAGGCCGTGCTGATCGGCGAGCTCGCGGCCGTCGGGATGGCCGTATGCGGACTGTTCTACATCGGACTGGCGAACCTCATCGGGCTCTTCCGGGCCGTGCTCGAGCGCCCGCGCGTGCGCGCCTGGCTCAACGGGGTCACCGGGGCGGTCATGGTCGCCCTCGGACTCCGCGTCGCCGCCAACTGAACCCGCGAGTAGCGCCCCCGCGCGGCGGGGTTCGCGGGGCATGAGGTGAGATAGCAGCGCGGCGGCCAGCCGACCGACCCTTCGCGCTTGCGGGAGTGCCGACGGGACGGCAGACCGGCCGCCGTTTCCGCGCCCCCTTACGGGATAGCGTTTTCAGTCCTGTTCCTGCACAATGAGCTCCATGACAACTTGGGAATTCGAAGCCGAGATCGAGTCGTACTACGAACGCGGCGAGGAGGGCGCGCGACTGACGCGCAGCCCGCGCGGGCGCCTGGAGTTCGCCCGCATGCAGGACCTGCTGCGCCGCAAGCTCCCCGGCGGCTCCCTCGACGTGCTCGACGTGGGCGGCGCGACCGGCATCCACTCCCAGTGGCTCGCCGAGGACGGCCACCGCGTGACCCTCATCGACCCCGTCGCGAGCCAGGTCGCGGTCGCCGCGGAACTGCCCGGCGTCACCGCCGTCGTCGGCGACGCGCGCGAACTGCCCTGGGGCGACGCGACTTTCGACGCCGTGCTCCTCATGGGCCCGCTCTACCACCTGACCGACCGCGCACACCGGGTGCAGGCCATCGCCGAGGCGAAGCGGTGCGCGCGTCCCGGCGGCGTCGTCGCGGCCGTCACGATCAACCGCACCTCGGGCTGGTGCGACTGGCTCCTCTCGCAGTCCAACGACATCGACCGGAAGATCAGCGCCGAGGACAGCCTCCGCATCCTCGGCGACGGCGAACTGCGCTTCTCCGACCAGGACATGTTCACTACCGCCTACCTGGCGCACCCTGGCGAGGTCTTCGAGGAGTTCGCCGACGCGGGCCTCAAGGCCCCCGCGCAGTACGCCGTGCAGGGCTTCCCCGGGTACATCCCCGAGCTGGAGCGGCTCATCGACGAGCCCGAGGCGCGCAGGCACCTCATGGACGGCCTGCGCGTGATCGAGGCCGAGCCCTCGCTGCTGGGCGCGAGCAACCACCTGCTGACCGTCGCGCAGGTCCCGTCTTAGACGAGGCCCGCGCGAAGCGGTTCGGGCGCCCCGGGTTTGGGAAGGCCCTTGCCTTCGACCTGGGGCGCGATTAGTCTCCCGGACATGTGGAACCGCAGCTTTCTCATCCTCCACGGCGTGGAGAACCGCAGGCCCGAAGGCCACTGGCAGCACGAGCTCGCCATGGACCTGCGCGAGCGGGGCGAACAGGTCTTCTACCCGCAGCTGCCCGACACCGACCGCCCCTCGCTCGCCGACTGGACCGACGCGATCCGGTCGGAGCTGGCGCTCATGCGAGGGGAGAAGGTCGTGGTCTGCCACAGCCTCGCCAGCGTCGCGTGGATGCACCTCGCGGCCGCCGACGCCGCCTCGGCGAACCCGCTCTCGGCCGACCGGGTGCTGTTCGTGAGCCCGCCCGGGCCGAAGGCGTTCGACTGGGACGTCATCGCCGGGTTCACCACGACCGGCCTCCACCTCGAGGGCCTGCGCCTCGCCAAGAACGCGGTGCGCCTGGCCTGCTCGGACGCGGACCCGTACTGCGTCGAGGACGCCGCCGAGCACTACGGGCGGCCGCTGGGCTGCGAGGTCGACGTGATCGCGGGCGGCGGCCACATCTCCCTGGACGACGGCTACGGCCGCTGGCCTTCGGCGCTGGCGTGGAGCCTGGACGGGTCGGAACGCTTGACGCCCAACAGGTAGGCGGCGCTGACGGGGCGAGGCGCGGTTGCGCCGCGGGCGGCCATAGGGCATGCCCCTTCCCACCCGCATCCACCTCCGACCACCATGTGAAATAAGGACACCCTCCCACAAGGGTCCGACATCGCCTTGAACGCGAACTTTATTCGCGCCCGCTCTGTGTCCGGCTCGGCCCTTCACAGCGGGCCCCTGCGGTGCCAGACTGGGACCGATCGGGCCGGTCCGTCCCCGCGACCCCGTGCGGGCCTTCGGATCGGCGCTCCGGGAGGCCCTCATGCGCTGGATTCGGATCGCCGTCGTCGGCGTCTTCGTGCTTGCCGCCGCGTCGGCGGCGCTCGCCGGGAGCCTCGCGAGCCCTCGCGGCGACACCGATCCTGCCGCCGTCTCCGACCCGCCCGACCTGACCGCGACCGCCGAGATCCGCCGCATGTTCATGAAGCCCGGCCAGGTCGCGATCGCCGTGACCAACCACGGCGACGCGCCCGTCCGCGTCATCGGCGTCGAGCTCGTCACGGAGTCGTTCGCGCCCTTGGGGATCCAGGAGTTCGACGTCGAGGTCCCGCCGAGCGTCAACGCCCGCGACATGATCACCAAGTACGGCGAGGCCCGCTGCCCCGACGGTGCCGCCACCACCGCCGAACCGGCCTCCGTGAACCTCCGCGTCGCCACCGAGGACCAGGCCGAACACACCGTGACCCTGGAATTGTCGTACCCGAACGGCACACTTGACCGATTGGTCCGGGAAGCGTGCGCGGCGCAGGCGGTGGCCGCGTCCGCCCGCATCGAACTGGGGGAGCTGACCGCAGCCGCGGACGGCACCCTGGAAGGGAGGCTGAACGTCACGCCGCTGGGAGACGCGGTGCTCGACGTGACCGACGTGCGCGGGAGCGTCCTCTTCGAGATCCACCCCGGCGCGTCCGAACCCGAAGGCGGCGGCGTGTCTGTACCGCTCGTGTTCGACGCCCACCGCTGTGACGGCCACGTCGTGGGGGACGCGAAGCACCCGTTCGGGTTCACCGCGTGGATCGTCATCGACGGGTCCGAACCGGTCGCCTCGCCGCTCGAGGTGCCGGAGGCCCAGCGTGAGGCCCTGTGGGCGATGCTCGACGCCCGCTGCGCGGGGCAGGAGTGAGCGCCTGAACCGTTCCAATCGCTGGAACTGGGGGAGGCGGACGTGGCACATCGGACGTACGCTGGAAGACGTGGGTGATCACACCGATACTTCCGGTAACGAGGCGCACCAGTTGCGCACCCGCCTCGTGGGGAGCCTGCGGTCGCGCGGCGTGATCCGGACCGGGGCCGTCGAGACGGCGATGCTCGCCGTGCCGAGGCACCGCTTCGTGCCCGAAGCGCCGCTGCGCATCGCCTACGCCGACGACGTGTACGTCACCAAGCGCAACAGCGACGGCGAGCCCGTCAGCTCCGCCTCGCAGCCCGCGATCGTCGCCGAGATGCTGGAGCAGCTCGACGTCCAGCCCGGCCACCGCGTGCTCGAGATCGGCGCAGGCACCGGCTACAACGCCGCGCTCCTGGACGTGCTCGTCGGCCCCGAAGGCGCGGTGACCACAGTCGACATCGACGCCGACACGGCCGGGCGCGCCCGCAAGGCCCTCGACGACGTCGGGTCCGACCGCGTGCGGGTCGTGCAGGGCGACGGCGAGCTCGGGTTCATCGACGGCGCCCCGTACGACCGCATCATCGCCACGGTCGGCACCTGGGACCTGCCTCCGGCCTGGTGGGACCAGCTCGCCGAAGGCGGCAGGCTCGTCGCGCCCCTGAGCATCCGCGGCTGCGAGCACTCGGTCGCCTTCGACTACGCGGACGGCGTGATGCGCAGCCGCTCCGTCGTCGGCTGCGGGTTCATGCCGATGCGCGGCCTCGGCAGCCAGGAGGACCAGACCGTCGAGCTCTCCGAGGGCCGCATCATGACCTTCCACGTCGAACGGCAGGTCGAGGCCGACGGCGTGCGCGGCGTCCTCGACGGGCGCGGCACCACGGTGTGGACTCCGGTGCAGCTCAAGGTGAACGACGACGCGACGCAGCTGTCCCTGTGGCTGGCCTGCGCGTTCGCCGGGTACGGGCGGATGAGCGCGCCCTTCGGCGACCACGGCCTCCAGCGCCTCCTCCTGCGCTGGGCGAACCCGGCTGTCGTCGAAGGCGAGGACTTCGCCTACCTGGTGTGCCGCAGGACGGGCGGCGGCAACGAGATCGGCGTGCGCGGCCATGGGCCGGGCGGCGCGGCGCTCGCCGTGCGCGTCGCCGACCAGGTCCGCGTCTGGGACCGCGAGTGCCGCGACGGCGTGAGCCTCCAGATCACCGCCTACCGCAGGGGAACCGGACCCGACGCCGAACCGCGTTTCACCGTCCCCAAGCGCCACACCCGCCTCGCCATCGAAGTCGCCGCCGCGAACGGTGTCGCCTGACTCCGCGTCGCGGCCGCCGGGCACCTGCTCACCGCAAGTGTCCCGCCTCCCTCCAGGCGGTCCGGGGCGTCCCGTCACCCTCGCCTTCCCGCCCTTAACGATTCGAACTAGGGTGGGAGGGTCGTCGCCCGGCGACCGTGCGCCCGCCCCCTGGCGTCCCCTCGAGTCCGGGTGACCCCGTGTAGCGCATTCGCTGCGAATGGTCGCAGTGGACGCAATGCAGTAATAGTGGCTGACGCCCCGGAAAACTCCCGGCCCCACTCGCCTCCGCCCCGAGTCGGCCGGTCGAAAGCCGTTCCCAGAAAGGACGCCCCCGATGTCCGAGCCGACGTTCAAACAGCGGGCACGCTATTGGTTCGACAACACCATGTCGAAGGGCACGAAAGCGCTCATTGGTTGGCTGACCGTAATCACGTTGGTGCTCACCGCGATAGGTGCGCTGTTCCTCGTCATCGTCAAGGAGGGCGATGGCTTCGGCGGTACATTGTGGAAGTCGTTCATCCACATCCTCGACGCCGGGACCATCACCGGCGACGATGCGAGCGGCCCCGGCATGGTCGTCATGTTCATCACTACCATCGGCGGTCTGGTGATCCTGTCGTCACTCGTCGGTGTGCTGACGACCGGTCTCGACGCGAAACTCGAGGACCTCCGCAAAGGCCGTTCGCTCGTCGTTGAGAAAGATCACACCGTCATTCTGGGGTGGTCCGATCAGGTCTTCATCGTCATCTCGGAATTGGTGGAGGCCAACGAAAGCGAGAAACGCGCCGTCATCGCGATCCTCGCCGACCGCGACAAAGTGGAGATGGAGGACGAGATCCGCACGAAGATCGCGGACCTCAAGTCCACGCACGTCGTCTGCCGCACCGGCGACCCCGCCGACCCCGACAGCATCGGCCTCGTCAACCCCGGCCAGGCCAAGAGCGTCATCATCCTGACCTCCGCCGAGGAGGACCCCGACGCGCAGCTCGTGCGCTCGCTGCTCGCCGTCACCCAGGGCGGCAACGGCATCAAGTGCCACGTCGTGGGCGCGGTGGCCGAAGGCCGCAACCTCCCGGCCGCGCGCCTCGCCGGGGGCCGCGCGGCGCACATCGTCGACGCCAACGACCTCATGGCCCGCCTCATGGTGCAGACCTGCCGCCAGTCGGGCCTGTCCGTGGTCTACACCGACCTGCTCGACTTCGGCGGCGACGAGATCTACATGGTCGAGGAGCCCGGCCTGTTCGGCCGCCCGCTCAGCCAGGCCCTGCACTCCTACCGCACGTCGTCGTTCATCGGCGTGCTCACCAAGGAGGGCCGCTGCATCATCAACCCGCCGTCCTCGGCTGCGCTGCAGCCGGGCGACAAGCTCATCCTCGTCGCGGCCGACGACTCCGCGATCCAGCTCGACGGCTCGCGCCCGGTGATCGACGAGAGCGTCATCGTCGCCCGCGCGGAGGCCGCGAACCGGGCCGAGCGCACCCTCATCCTCGGCTGGAACGCCATGTCGCGCACCATCCTCGAGCAGCTCGACCAGTACGTCGCGCCCGGCTCGGTCACCGACGTCGTCTCCGACCACCCCGACGCGCCCGAGGCGATCCGCAAGATCGGCCCGACCATGCGCGTCCAGGGCCTCAACTTCAAGGAGGACGACACGACCGACCGGCTCCTCCTCGAATCGCTCAACCCGGGCTCGTACAACCACATCATCGCCCTGTGCTCGGACGACGTGGCCCCGCAGCTCGCCGACTCGAAGACGCTCGTGACGCTGCTGCACCTGCGCGACATGGCCCAGCGCAGCAACTCCCGCTTCAAGGTCGTCTCCGAGATGGCCGACGACCGCAACCGCACGCTCGCGCAGGTCACGCAGGCCGACGACTTCATCGTCAGCGACAAGCTCATCAGCCTCCTGCTCACGCAGACCGCCGAGAACCCGCACCTGTCGCAGGTCTTCGGGCAGCTGTTCAGCCCCGACGGTTCGGAGATCTACCTCAAGCCCGCCGAGCACTACGTGCGCACGGGCGTGCCGGTCAACTTCTACACCGTCGCCGAGTCGGCGCGCCGCCGCGGCGAGACCGCCATCGGGTACCGCGTCGCCGCCCAGGCGAAGCAGGAGCCGAGCTACGGCGTGCACCTGAACCCGGACAAGGGCATGCAGTTCATGCTGCAGCCGGGCGACAAGATCATCGTCCTCGCCGAGGACTGAACCCGTACGCCTGCCGGTGGCGGCGGCCGTCACGCACGGTCGCCGTCACCCGGCAGGCTTACGACTTTGGTCATAGGACTTCTCAGACTTTCGGCAGAGGTCGGCGTCGTACCGCCCGGGTAACTTCGATGGAGACCGCAGCACCCAGCGGAGGAAACCGAACATGACCGACACCACCACACCCACCCCCGAGGCGGCCGAGGCGCCGCCCGCGAGGGCACCGATCACCCGATTGTGGGCCTACGCCCGCCAGCACCTGCGCCTCCTGATCATCGGCGGCGCGCTCTCCTTCGCCGGAGGCATCGTCGGCCTCGTCCAGCCGCTCATCGCCATGGACGTCATCGACACCCTCTCGGCGAACGAATCCCTCACCCGGCCGCTGCTCTACCTCGGCGCGGTCGTCATCGTCGGCGGCGCGCTCGGCGCCCTCGGCCCGTACCTGATGCAGATCGCCGGGCAGGACGTCGTCCTCACCGTGCGCAAGCAGCTCATCGACCGGCTTGTGCGCCTCGAAGTCGCCGAGGTCGACCGCCTGAAACCCGGCGACCTCGTCTCGCGGCTCAGCTCGGACACGAACCTCCTGCGCACCGTCGCCAGCACCACCGTCATCGGCGGCGTCACCGACGCCTTCATGATCCTCGGCGGCATCGCCCTCATGGCCTGGCTCGACCTCGTCCTGTTCGGCACCACCATGGCCATGGTCGCGTTCGTCACGGTCACGATGCTGTTCATCATGCCGCGCATCCAGAACGCCACGGTCGCCTCGCAGAAGGCCCTGGGCGACATGGGTTCGCTGCTGGAGCGCGTCTTCAGCGCCTTCCGCACCGTCAAGGCCTCCAGCGCCGAGGCCCACGAGATCGACCGCCTCAACGCCGCGGCCACCACCGCCCGCGACACGGGCGTCAAGGCCTCGTTCTGGGAGGGCCTGGCGGGCGTGCTCGCGTTCCTGCCGGTGAACATCGCGTTCCTCATGGTCCTCGGCGTGGGCGGCGCGCGCGTCGCCGACGGGGCCATGCCGGTCGGCACCCTCATCGGGTTCCTGCTGCTGCTGTTCTACATGATGGGCCCGATCAGCGGCCTCGTCGCGTCGCTCTCGCAGCTCCAGACCGGCCTGGCCGCGATCCACCGCGTCGAGGAGGTCGCGAACCTCGAGGCGGAGGACTCCTCCTCCGAGAGCGCGCTCCCCGATGCGGCGCGCGCCCCGGCCGGGTCCGGTCCCGCGCAGGTCGTGTTCGAGGACGTCACCTTCCGGTACGCCGAGGACCTTCCCTATGTCCACCACGGGGTCTCGTTCGCGTCGAGCGGGCGCGGCCTGACCGCGCTCGTCGGCCCCTCGGGCGCGGGCAAGACCACGGTGTTCTCGCTCATCGAGCGGTTCTACCCGGCCACCACCGGCTCAGTGCGAGTCGACGGCGTCGACGTCGCGGACTGGCCGCTGGCGGAGCTGCGCGGCCTCATCGGCTACGTCGAGCAGGACGCTCCTGTCCTGGACGGCACCCTCCGCGAGAACCTGGTGATGGCCGCGCCGAACGCGACCGACGCCGACCTCGACGAGGTCGTGCAGGTCGCGCGGCTGACCGAACTGGTCGAGAAGCTGCCCGACGGGCTCGACTCGCGCATCGGCTACCGGGGCACGACCCTCTCGGGCGGCGAGCGCCAGCGCGTCGCCATCGCACGGGCGCTGCTGCGCAAGCCGCGCCTGCTGCTGCTCGACGAGGCCACGTCCCAGCTCGACGCCACGAACGAGGCCGCGCTCAAGCAGGTGATGCTGGATGCGGCCGAACGCACGAACGTCCTGGTCGTCGCCCACCGCCTCTCGACGGTGACGAGTGCCGACCAGATCGTGGTGTTCGACGCCGGTCTCGTGCGCGCGGTCGGCACCCACGCCGAGCTCGTGGAGAAGGACGACCTGTACCGCGACCTGGCGGCCTCGCAGCTGCTCACGGCCGCATAGCAAGAGGCGCACCGGTGCGGCGGCGGCACGAGAGCCGCCGCCGCACCGGGGGCATCCGAACCGAAAGCACCCGGACCAGGTAGCCGGCGGGCACGGCCGATCAGCGACAGGGACTCGTCGCCGCAACAGTGGCGCAGCAGCGGTGCCTGCCCGCCGCGGTGGGTCAGTGCGTGCGGGGTCCCGTCCAACTCGGACGACGATCGCCGGTCTGGGCGTTTCGTCTGGGGCCGGCCGTCGGCGGCGGTTCACCCCTGCGGTCAGGACCTGCTGGGGGCGTTGGCGAGTGCTTTGCGGATGCCGTTGCACAGCTCGGTGTAGTACTCGTCGACGTAGTGGTACGGGCCCAGTCCCCAGCGGTGCTCGGGGTCGGCGACGCGGAGTTCGGCGTTCACCTCGACCGGCGGGAGGGCGCGGTCGCCGAGGGCCGCTTCGAGGATGCCGTAGGCGCGTTCGAGCCAGAGGTTGTTGCGACGGGTCCGGCGCAAGTCGCTCACGGGTTCGCCCGTCGTGTCGAGGGCGGCCCAGTACGCGCGGTGGACGAGCACCGGCACCTGCGGGAGCCGCGCCGCGAGTGCTGTTGCGGCCGTTGCGAACGGCCCATCAGCTGCGAGCTCGTCGTCGTTGGGCGACGGCGTCGACCCGGGGCGCTCGGCCAGTCCGGCCTGGCGGAAGTACATCGTCGAGGTCACCAGGCCCGAGCCGGTGTCCAGGAGCGGCCAGCGCTCGTCGATGAGGTCGATGACGATCGGGTGGTCGATCCGGGCGAGCGGGTCGAGGGCCGTCTTGCGGTGGTCTTCGACGATGGTGCGGCGCTGGAAGGCCGAGTCGAGCTTGATCGCGTCGGGGTCGATCGGGCTCGGCGTGGACACGAGGCTCTGGACGCGGGTGCGCGAGACGAAGTGGACGGGCGGGGGCAGCGGGTCGCTTCCCAGATCGGTGGCGTCGCGGGTGACGCAGCAGCCGATCAGCGAATAGGTCGGGTGAACAGGGCCCATGGGCGGACGCTCCGATCCGGTGGCGGCGATGGCACGAAAATGGCCAGTATGCAGGACCTTCGCGGCGAACGGAAGGGACAGGCGCGCCCGTTCCTGTTGTTCCGCCGCAGTCAATCCGCGCGCAACCTCCCGCCCGCCCGGACGCAACCAAAAGACATTCGAAGGCTTCGATGCTTGACGTTCGGGCGCGAGTGCGCCAAGATAGCTTAGAAAACGGTTCCTATCAATATATGGATCGTTTGGGGGAGGTCCAGCCTCCCCTGCCTTCCAACTGGAATCCCGATCTAGAAACCGATACCTGCGGGCTCGCGACCCCGGGTACCGGCTCGTGACACCCCCTGCCGCGAACGGATCGGGCCGGGCGGACCAGCCGGGAGGCCATCGCCTCGGTGACCGTACCGATGGTCTTGGTGGTGAATGCCGGGGTGGCCACCACCGCCGGGCGACGGCCTCCCGTGCGGACCCCCGCGCTGCCGCGCGACCGCCTCAGCGGCCCGCCCAGCGGCGTGTCGAGCCCCGCCGAATGCCGGATTTCTGACATCGTTCAGGCCTCGTTCACGTTCGCGCCGAACGCGTGACGACCGCGGCCGCTTGACTGAAGGCCCACCCCCGACGGAGTCCAGTGCCGCAAGGCCGTTCCCCACGAAAGGACCTTCATGTCCCTCAAGAGCGTGCTCCTGCGCGGCGCGGCCGTGCTCACCGCAGCCGGAGCCCTCGCCGGCCTCGCCGCCGCCCCGGCCGCCGCCAAGCCCCACCACCACGACGAACCCCTCGTGATCGCCCACCGCGGCGCCAGCGGCTACCTCCCCGAGCACACGCTCGAGGCCTACGCGCTCGCCGTCGAGATGGGCGCCGACGTCATCGAACCCGACCTCGTGCTCACCAAGGACGGCGAACTCCTCGCCCGCCACGAGCCCGTCCTCGACGAGACCACCGACGTCGCCGCGCACCCCGAATTCGCGAACCGCAAGACCACCAAGCTCATCGACGGCAAGCCCGTCACCGGCTTCTTCGCCGACGACTTCACCCTCGCCGAGCTCAAGACCCTCCGCGCCGAAGAGCGCCTGCCCGCCCTGCGCCCCGGCAGCGCCGAGCACGACGGCGAGTTCGAGCTGGTCACCTACGACGAGGTCCTCGACTACGTGGCCACACTCGACCGCAAGGTGATCACCTACCCGGAGATGAAGCACCCGTCCTACTACGAGGACAAGGGCATGAGCATCGAGGACGCGCTGGCCGACCTGCTGGAGGAGCGCAAGCTCGACCGGAAGCGCTCGCCGGTGTGGATCCAGTCGTTCGAGTACGAGAGCCTGCTCAACATCGATGAGCGCGTCGACAACCGGATCGGCCTGAACATCGACGGCCAGGGTGCCATCCCGGACGCGCAGCTCGACGAGTACGCCGAGACGCTGGACACGGTGAGCCTCAACAAGAACCGGATCTTCCCGCGTGCGGCCGACGGTTCGATCTCCGAGCCGACCGACATCGTCGAGCGCGCGCACGAGCGGGGCCTGGACGTGCACGTCTGGACCTTCCGCGCCGAGAACAGCTTCCTGCCGGCGAACCTGCGCGAGGGAGCCGACCCGGCCGCGTGGGGCGACTACGAGGCCGAGTTCGAGCTGTTCTACGACCTCGGCGTCGACGCGGTCTTCAGCGACTTCCCGGACCTGGCGATCGCCGCGCGCGACTGCTAGACCCGGACCGACCGAGGATTCACACCGAGAGACGAAGGGCCGCCCTGCCGTCGGGGCGGCCCTTCGTCGTGCCACCCCGAGATTTTATTGAAAATCATTGTCATTACGATGAGGGCATGGCAGTTCCGAAACGGCGCCTTTCGCGCTCGAACACCCGTAAGCGCCGCTCCCAGTGGAAGGCGAAGGCCCCGGCCGTCCAGGTGTGCCCGTGCCCGCGCCAGGAGATGGTCCGACCGCATCACGTCTGCACGCACTGCGGCCAGTACCGGGGCCGACAGGTCCTCGAGCCGTAGCGGGCCGCGTTTGCCGCCGAACGGGCGGGGATGTCGGTGGCGGATGGGAGGATCGGGCGCATGGCTGAGAACGAGACGGTCGAGCAGGCGATCCCGATCCTCCGGGTGAAGGACGCGGAGGCGGCGCTGTCCTGGTACGCGCGGCTGGGGTTCGCGAAGCAGTGGGAGCACCGGTTCGAGCCGGGGTTCCCGCTGTTCGTTGAAGTCGCGCGGGGGCCGGTGCGGCTCTTCCTGTCCGAGCACGAGGGCGACGCGCGCCCGGACGGCGTGATCTACCTGCGCGTCAGGGATGTCGACGCGATCGCGGCGGAGTTCGGCGCCGCCGTCGAGGAGGCCGAATGGGGCGCAAGGGAGATCGAGCTGCGCGACCCGGACGGCAACCGCCTGAGGATCGGCACCCCGGCGGCCTGAGTGATCAGGCGGCGCGGCCGCCGCTGGCACGGGCGCTGGTGCGGCCGCCGCCGCTGGCGCGGGCCGGGTGTAGGGCGTGCCCCTTCCCACCCGCATCCGCCTCCTACCAACCGAAGAAATGAGACGACTCCCCCACACGGGTCTGACATTCCGGTGTTCCGGCAGGTCGCGGGGTCGGAACTCGGTGCGGTGGCGGGGTCGGAACCCCGTGGGGTGTCGGGGTCGGAACCTCGTGGGGTGGCTGGCTCGTCAGCGGGGGATGGGGAGTTCGAAGTGGACCGTCTGGAACGGTTCGTCGGGGGATTCGGCGCGCATGTCGTTGACGGCGGTGCGCTCGTCGAAGAGTACGGTGCCGCGCTTCGCCCAGAACTCGACCGCGCCGGGCGTGCGGGCGTCGGTGTGGAGGTAGACGCCGGTGTAGCGCTCGCGCCCGGCGATGAACGCCATGCAGGCGTCGACGAGCGCGCCCGCGAGGCCCTGGCGGCGGTGCTCGGGGCGCACGTAGACGCGGTAGAGCGTCGCGGTGTGGCCCTCCTCGAAGCGGTTCGTCACCTCGAGCGGGTGCGGCGGCGAGACCGGGGTCTGGCCGCGCACGCCCGCCGTGGCCGCGACGGCGCCGTCCTTGACCGCGACGAACAGCGTGTTGTCCTCGGGCCCAAGGTAGTACGAGTCGAGATCGATGATGTCGGAGTGCCACTGCGGCAGGTACCCGTGCCCGAAATCCCGGTAGACGGTGTCGAGCATCACGGAGCGGGCCCCGGGCAGGTCGCCGGGCTCGGCCTGGCGCAGAACGTAACCCTCTACACCCCTGGTTCCCGGCGCGACAGCGATATCTGACATGTGTGCCATTATTGCATCCGTTTTGCAATAGGAAACCCTTCGCGATAAGAGACGAGGCTCACTCCATGCCGCTCTCCCGGCGCACGCTCATCTCCACCGCCGCCCCGCTCGGCCTCGGCGGCCTCCTCGCCACCACCGGCTGCTTCTCCTCCGACAGCGGCGAAACCGGCGGCCTCGTCTTCGCCACCGCGCTCACCTCCGCCGCCGGCCTCTCACCCCACTCCGAGGACGCGTTCCTCCTCGCCCGCTGGGCCGTCGCCGAAACCCTCCTCGGCCTCGACGACAACGGCCTGCCCGTCCCGAAACTCGCCCTCGACTGGACCCAGGCCGAAGACGCCGCCTGGGACCTCACCCTCCGCGAAGACGTCCTCTTCCAGGACGGCACCGCCTTCGACGCCGCCGCCGCAGCGGCCGCCCTCAACGCCGCCGCCGGCGCCGCATCCGTGCCGCGCGTCATCGACGGCGTCGGCCTCGCCGCGGCAGCCACCGGCGACCACACCCTCCGCGTCACCACCGCCGCCCCCGACCCCGTACTCCCGCAACGACTCTCCAGCCCCTACCTCGCGATCCTCGCCCCCGACGCCTACACGGGGGAGACCGTCGACCCCGTCGGACACGCGACCGGGCCGTACACCATCGCCGAATCCACCCCCACCGGCGTCACCCTCGAACGCAACGACGACTACTGGGGCGAGCCGGCCGCCATGACCGGCTACCGCTCCGACTACGTGCCCGACGCCGCCACCCGCGTCGCCGCCCTGCGCTCAGGCGAAGCCCACGTCATCGAAGCCGTCCCCTACGCCCAGATCGCCAACCTCGACGCCGCCCAGCTCCAGGACGCCCCCACCGGCCGCACCGTCAGCCTCTACCTCAACACCGCGACCGGCCCCCTCGCCGACATCGCGCTCCGCTCCGCCGTCGCCGCCGCGATCGACACCGCGCCGATCGTCGACGACATCTACGAGGGCCGCGCCGACGCCCCCGAAGGCCTCTTCGGCCCCGCACTCGCCTGGGCCGCAGCGCATCGCGACTACACGCTCCCCGAACCCGGGACCCCCGAAGGCGAACCCCTCCTCATCGCCACCTACTCCAACCGCGCCGAACTCCCCGAAGCGCTCACCGTCCTCGCCGCCCAGCTCGAAGCCGCCGGATTCGCCGTCGAGACCGAAGTGCGCGAATACAACGACATCGAACCCGACATGCTCGCCGGAGACTTCGACGCGTTCCTCATGTCCCGCTCGGTCGTCCAAGACTCAGGCGACGCCTACACCTACCTCCACTCCGACTTCACCAGCGACGGCGGCTTCAACGCCTCCCTCCTCAAAGACACCACAGTGGACGAAGCGATCGCCGCCGTCGCGACCGCCGCCACCCCCGACATGGACCCCGACACCGCCGCCGCAGCCCGCCAGAACGCCGTCCTCGACGCCGAAGCCGCCGTACTCGCCACCGCCGCCGTCATCCCCATCGCCCACGAACGCCTCGTCACCGGCGTCGCGAACGGCGCCGCGAACGTCACCAGCGACCCGCGCGAACGCGAGATCATCACCGCCGCAACCCACATGGAGTAACCGATGGCGCTCCTGCGCGGCACCCTCACCCGGGCCGCGGTCCTCCTCGCCGTCCTCGCCGCCATCGGCCTCCTGCCCTGGCTCGCCGACCGCGACCCCGCCCTCACCGTCCTCCGCGCCCGCTACCCCGGACGCGAAGCCACCCACAACGCACTCGACGCGATCCGCAGCGAACTCGGCCTCGACGCCGGACCCCTCGCAATCCTCCGCGACTGGATCACCGGCCTCGCCCGCGGCGACCTCGGAACCTCCTGGACCAGCGGCGAACCCGTCGCCGACACCGTCCTCCCGGCCCTCGGCGTCTCCCTCACCGTCATGGCCGCCGCCCTCACCGTCACCCTCACCGTCACCGCCGCCGCATGCCTCCCCGCACTCCGCCGCGCCGCCGAAGGCCGACCCGTCCCCGCCAGCGGCATCGCCGTCGCCTCCTTCGCGGCCCTCCCCGACTTCCTCATCGCCACCCTCGGCGTCGCCCTCTTCGCCACCTGGACCGGCCTCCTCCCCGCATACGGCTTCAACGGCCCCGCCAACCTCGTCCTCCCCGCCCTCGCCATGGGCCTCCCCGGCGGCGGCGTCCTCGCCCGCCTCGGCCGCGACGCCATCGGCAGCGTCGCCGCCGAAGACTGGGTCCGCCAATGGCGCACCGCCGGATACCCCCGCAACCGCATCGCACAAGGCCTCCTGCGCCGCGCCCTCCCACCCCTCCTGCCCCAGTCCGCCATCATCGCCGTCTCCATCACCGGCGCGGCCGTCGCCGTCGAGACCGTCTTCGCCGTCCCCGGCCTCGGCCGCGCCGCCCTCACCGCCGCCGACGCCCAAGACCTCCCGGTCCTCCAGGCCTGCATGGCAATCCTCATCGCCTTCGGCTTCACCGCCGGACTCCTCACCCGCCTCGCCGCGAAAGCCCTCAACGGCGACGCCGCCGCCGTGCCCGCGTCACCGCCGATATCGGGCGGACTCCGCCGCCACTACGCCTGGATCGCCGCCACCGCCACGCCGCTCCTCATCGCAGTCGCCTACGGCCTCATCCGATCCGGCGACATCGCCACCGGCTCCCGCCTCGCCGCCCCCTCCGCCGCCGCCTGGCTCGGCACCGACGAACTCGGACGCGACGTCCTCGCCCGCCTCGGCCAAGGCGCACTCTGGACCGCCGGAGCCGCGCTCCTCGCGTGCGGCCTCGCCTACCTGCTCGCGCTGGCCCTCGGCTTCGTCCCGCGCCTGGCGCACCCGCTCGCCGAGGCGTTCAACTCGTTCCCCGTCGCGATCGCCGGGATGATCGTCGTCGTGGTCCTCGGCCGCGGCCAGTGGGGCGCGGTGCTCGCGGTCGTCGCAGTCTCCTGGCCGCCGCTCGCCGCGCACGCCGCCGAACTCGTCGCCCGGGCCCGCACCGCCGGACACCTCGAAGCGCGCCTCGCCCTCGGCGCGGGACACTGGTGGATCCTCCGCAGGCACACGCTCCCGGTCGTCACCGGGCCCCTTGCGGCCCATGCGGGTCTGCGCCTGCCGGGCATGGCTCTCGGGATCGCCTCCCTCGGCTTCCTGGGACTCGGCGCGGCCCCCGACTCGCCCGAATGGGGCGCCAGCCTCGCCCGATCGCTCCCGTACCTCGAACGCGCGCCCCTCGCGGCCCTGGCCCCGGCCGCCGCGATGATCGCCCTGACGCTGGCCGTGATGGCGGCCGTCTCGCTCCCGAAACGGCGAGCCCGTTGACACGGCCCGCCGCCCCTGCTCCAAGGACAACCACCTCCCGACTCCGACCATGCATCCCGTCGGCCGAGTTATCCACAGACCGTTGATCAGGCAACAAAAGTGCAGCTCACATAGTTATCCACAGGCAAAAAAGATTCCTTGAGTGTCTTGACTTTCTGTGGGAGGCTGGCTTCAGTTTTGGTGTAGGTCGGCGGTAAGTGGGAGCCGATCGGACCGCCGCAAGACTGGAGGCGCGGGTTGGCACCCGCGTCGCCGGCACCTGCACCAGACGGCCGCGGCAGCGAGGCGGCGGTCGGCCCTAGCCAGGCCGACCGCCCCCGCTACAACAACAGCAAAGAACGCCCGAGGCGAATCCCCCGGGCGCTGAAAGTTCCAAGCGTTCGGCCCCTGCCTACTCCCAAGGGCGCGGGGACATGACGCCCGCGATGGTGCCGCTCGGGGCGGCGATCCCGGCGATGCGCAGGCCCGGGACGTCCATCGGCTCGGCCGCGACCGTGCCGCCAAGCTCGACGGCCTTCTCGCAGACCTCGTCGGCGTCCTCGACGCCCAGCATCACGGACCACTGCGCCGGGAGGCTCAGCTCGAAGCCCTCCGAGGCGTGGCAGCCGCCGAACTCGCGTTCGGAACCGGCGGCGCTCACCGCCGCGTACGGCTTCTCGTTCGCCGCTTCCTCCCACGGGGGAGTGGCGACGTTCCAGCCCAGGAGGTCCGCGTAGAACTTCATGGCGTCCGCCGGGACGCCGTCGAGGCGGTACTCGACCCAGCCGACGCTGTTGGGCTCGCCCCACACCCCGAACCCGGCCCCCGGCTCGTGCATCTGCACCAGCCCGAACTCCGCGCCCTGAGGATCCTTGAGCATCGAGAACCGCAGCATCCCGCCCATGTCCTCGGGCTCGATCGTCACCTGCGCGCCCAGCTCGCGGGCCTTCGCCGTGGCAGCGTCGCAGTCGGCGACGCTGAACTGCACCGACCACACGCGGCTCGGCTCCATCCCGGGCGGGCAGGGCATGATCCCCATGACCGGGCGGCCGCCCTCGGACCCGTCCGGGACGCCGAACGTCGTGTAGTGCCCGAAATCCTCCCCGGCGTCCGTGGCCTTCCACCCGAACAGCGCCTTGTAGAACGCGGTGTCGGCGGCCAGGTCGGCGGTGAGGGAATCCGACCAGATCGGCGCTCCCAGCGAGATCGAGGTCATCGCACTGCTCCTTCGCGAGTGAGGTCGTTCAGTCCCCTCACATTCGCACGGCCCCACGACGCTCCGCAGGGGTTTCTCAGTCCAGCTTCTTGCTCGACATGATCGTGAAGTGCGCCCCCGTGGGCGACACGAGCACCGCCATCCGCCCGCCCGGGTCGTCCACCGGCGCGACCGCGACCCGGCCGCCCAGGTCGACCGCCTTCGCCGCCGTCAGGTCCACCGAAGCGGTGCCGAAGCACACCAGCCAGTGCGGCTTCATCCGCAGCTCGGGCCCGAGCGCCATCCGCGCCCCGCCGAACTCCACTTCCGCGCCCGGCAGGTGCCCGTGCGTCCACAGCCCCACATACGGCGCGTCGTGCGACGGCTCCTCCGAGCCGGGAACCTTCACGGACCAGTTCAGCAGCTCCGCGTAGAACTGCATCGCCTCCACCGGCGCCCCGTCGTAGACGTACTCGAACCACACCGCCGCGCCCGGCTCGCCGTACGCCGTGAAACCCACGTGCTCGCTCATCGGCTCGAACAGGCCGAACGCCCCGCCGTCAGGGTCCTTCAACGCCGCGTACACCAGGTCGTCGCCCACCCGCACCGGATGGCTCACGATCTGCGCGCCCAGCTTCTCCGCGTCGGCTGCCGCCCGGAAGCAGTCCGCCACATGGAACGCGACCCCCCACGCCGACAATGCGTCCGCGTCGCCCGGCGGATTCGGCGCCAGCCCGCCCACCGCGCGCGCCACCGACACCGTCGAGCCCAGGCACAGCTCCGTGTAGTGCCCGAACTCCTCGCCCGTGCCGAAACTCGACCACTTGAACAGGCGCGTATAGAAATCCAGGTCCCGGGCCAGGTCAGGGGTGTTCGCATCGGCCCAGATCGGGGCCCCGAGCGGGATCTTCGTCGGCATAGGTCCTCCACGGATCGGGTCGGCTGTACACACCGTCCCACGGGGGTACGACGCGGGCAAGACCCCGCGCGTGAACAGACCCGCCGGTTACCCGCGCGCGAACGCCAGGAAACGCCGCTCCCTGTCGGTGCCGGAGTATCAGGAAAGGCTGCGCCCCGTCAGTGCCGGAGCACCGGGAAACGCCGCGGCCCGCCGGCGCCGAAACGCCAGCGGGCCGAAGGAAAGGGACGGGCTAGCTCCGGCTCTGCTCCCGCAGCAGGTCCCGGATCTCCTGCAGCACTTCGATCTCCGCCTGCGCGTGCACCTCGTCGACCTCCTCGGCCGGCGGCGCGAATCGCTCGCGCAGCTTGTTCATCGGCATGACGATCACGAAGTACACCGCCACCGCCGTCAGGAAGAACACCAGCAGGCCGTTCAGGAACACCCCGTATGGGAAGACCACGCCGTTGACCGTGAACTCGCCGCCGACCTCGGCGCCGCCGGTGACCAACGTGATGAGGGGGTTGAGGAACGCGTCGCCGAACGAGCCCACGAGCGCCGTCATGGCAGCACCCATGACGACCGCGACGGCCAGCTCGACCACGTTGCCGCGCATCAGGAAATCTTTGAAGCCTTTGATCATGCGAAGAGTCTCGCATCCGAGGGCTTTGTAACAGGCGTCGCGAAACCCCCGTGTCGCAGTGGCGCACGAGACATCACCCGGAAGGGAACAACTCGGGCGGTCAAGCGGTTGCACCCGGAAGCGGCCGAGCCACCCTTCGGCCCCGCACCACCCTGAGACTGCGAAAGGCAAGACCATGAGCGACATCGTCATCGGCGGCGACCTCCAGGTGAACCGGCTCGGGTACGGCGCCATGCGCCTGTCCGGCGACCCGGGCATCTTCACGCCCCCGAAGGACCGCGCCAGCGCCGTCGCCGTGCTGCGCCGCGCCGTCGAGCTCGGCGTGAACTTCATCGACACCGCCGACGCCTACGCGTTGGGCGACAACGAGTCCCTGATCCGCGAGGCCCTGCACCCGTACGCCGACGGCGTCGTCATCGCCACCAAGGGCGGCAACACCCGCCCCTCCCCGCAGGAGTGGGTCGCGGTCGGGAACCCCGGTTACATCCGCCAGCAGGTCGAGCTGAGCCTGCGCCGCCTGGGAGTCGAGGCGATCGACCTCTACCAGATCCACCGCCTGGACTTGGCCCTGCCGATCGCCGACCAGATCGAGACGCTTGCCGAGCTGCAGCGTCAGGGCAAGATCCGCCACATCGGCCTCTCCGAGGTCACGGTGGAGCAGCTGAAGGAGGCGCAGGCGGTCGCGCCGATCGCGAGCGTCCAGAACCTCTACAACCTGATCAACCGCCAGAGCGAGGCAGTGCTCGACTACACCGCCGAGCAGGGCATCGCGTTCATCCCGTGGTTCCCGATCGCCGCGGGCGAGCACGCGGGCCCGGACGGGCCGGTCGGCAAGATCGCGGCCGAGATCGGCGCGACTCCGGCGCAGACGGCGCTGGCGTGGCTGCTGCGCCGTTCGGGGAACGTCGTGCCGATTCCGGGCACGAGCTCGGTCGCGCACCTGGAGGAGAACGTCGGTGCGCGGGACGTGCGGCTCACGGACGAGCAGTTCGCGGCGTTGAGTGCGCTCGCTTCGGCTTAGGCGCGACTGACTTGAGGGCCCGTGCTCCGGCACGGGCCCTTTCGTGTCCCTCAGGGGTTGAGGGGTGCGATGCGGAAGCGTTCGAATTCGGCGGTGGGGCCGTCGGGGTTGGCGAAGACGATGGTGTTGGGGCCGTCGTCGAGGTCGAGGATGACGGGGTAGGCCCAGAAGTCGTTCCAGGTCCAGGTGCCGCGCATGGGGTAGGTGCCGGCGTCTTTGCCGTTGACGGTGATGGCGCAGTGGCGGGTGACGATGTCGATGTTGTACTCGTGGCCTTGGGCGCGTTCGTCGTTGGCGTAGCTGACGAGGAGGACGTGGGGGCCTTCGGCGGCGTCGACTTCGATGGCGGCGGTGGCGCCGCGTCCGTTCCAGCCGATGACGTGGCCGCGGTTGGCGAAGTCGTTGACGACGAGGCAGGACCCGCCGGTGCGGGTGACTTCGGCGGCGTCGACTTCGACCGGTTCGGGTCCGCGTGCGGGGGTGAGGAGGACGGGTCCGTCGATCGGTTCGGTGCGGAGGCGGTTGATGCCGGCGTGGAGGAACACGGGTCGGGTGAGGTCGACGAGGACGTCCTGGTTCTGGGGTCCGGCGAGGACCGCGGTGTCGGCGCCTTCGATGCGGTGGTAGCCCGCTTCGGCGGCGTAGAGGTCGAAGACGAGGCCGCCGGGGCTGAGGCGGGCGAACGCGGCGTCGTAGCAGGCGGGGCCGTCGCGGCGTTGGGTGAGTTCGAGTTTGTCGAGGGCGACTTCGCCGCGGGCGGTGCCGATGGCGCCGGATTTGGAGAGTTCGACGGTGTTGGCTCCGGCTCGCAGGGTGAGCGGGACGCGTGCGATGGAGCGGTGGCCCCAGTTCATGGTGCTGGGGTAGTCGAGGAAGCGTTCGGCGCCGTTGACGGTGAGGACCTGCTGCGCGGGTTGGGGTTCGGTGGCTTCGGCGCCGCGTCCGTACATGTGGGAGTAGAAGACGCCGAGGTCGTATTCGCCGGCTTCGGGGACCTGGACTTGGAAGACGACGGCGGAGTCGGTGAGGCCGAGGCCGCAGACGTCGTGTTCGCCGGAGGCGGCGAAGGCGTTGCCGTCGTCGGCGTGGCCGTGGCGGGTGATCTCGCCGGAGGTGATGTCGGCGGCTTCGGCGTCCCACTGGCCTTTCCATGGCGGCGGGGCGATCATCGGGGCTTCGCCGGAGGTGATGGTGATCCAGTACGCGGCCATGCGGTCGGGGCAGTAGACGGGGATCTCGAGGTGCGCGGGGTCGCTGACGACTTGGGCGATGGGCTGCGGGGGGCCGGCGGCGCCTTCGTAGCCGGTCCAGTCGATGCGGTGGACGGTGGCGGTGACCTTGTCGCCCCAGAGTTCGGGGTCGAGGCCTTGGGCGGCGACGGTGAAGTCCTCGACGGTGCCGCCCGCGAGGATCTGCGCGGTGCGCCGTTCGGCGTCGATGCTCGCGAGCCCCTGCAGGGTGTCCACAGTGTTCGGATGAGGCGGGTCGACGCGCACGGTCTGGCCCGTCATGCCCGAGTACGCCTTGAGGAACCACCATGCGCCGTTGGGGAGGTCGGGCTGGGGTGCCGCGCCGGAGTAGCCTCCGGCGGCGGTCCAGAACGCCATGTCGGCGTGGACTTTCGCCTCTTCGAACATCGCGGCCCACTGCACGAGCTGGCCGGGCACGGAGAGGTCGCGGTTGTTCCCGTACTCGTCGATGTTGACGCGCCGGGGCGCGATGCCGAGCGAGCGTTCGAGGCCCCGGTAGGCGGCGTAGTGGCCGCGGAACTCGGCGAGCGAGCGGGGGGACAGCTCGTGCCAGGTCATCCATTCCGGGAGGGTCCCGGTGTCGCGTGCGCGCCTGAGGAAGTGGGGCAGGAACTCGGGGTGGTAGTAGGCCTCGTTGGGTCCGGCGATGGGCACGCCGGGCGCGAGGCCGCGCAGGAGCTGGACGGTGGTGATCCAGTCGGCGATGAACCGGTCGTACTTGCCGGGGGAGTTCTCCTTGAGCGAGTACCAGATCCAGTCGGGCTCGTTGAACGGCACCCACACGAGCCGCCCGGCGTTGGCCTCGGTGAGCATCGGCGGCACGAACTCGTAGAGCTTCTCGTGGTAGACGTCGATGCCGACGTCCTCGTAGGGCCACTTGGCGAACAGGTCCTGCAGGTACACGAACGCGAGGCCGTGCTTGCCGTGCGTGTCGTCGTTGCGGCGCAGGGCTTTCACCACGGAGGTCGCGTCGCCGCCGGGGTGCTGCGCGCCGCCGTCGGGCTTCACCGCGAGCGTGGTGATGTCGAGTGCGTCGAGCAGTTCGTCGCCGGGCACGCCGTCCTCGGAGACGCCGTACAGCGACCCGGCCGCGCCGTGGAGCACCGGGCCGGTCGGGGCGGCGAAGTCCGCGGTGAGGCGGGCCGCCCCCTGAGGGAGGGGGGTGAGGGCCATGGCCGGGCCTTTCGCGTCAGGAACGGGGGCGGGGCGGGCCCGAGGTCTCGCGGACGATGAGCTCGGGTTCGGGCCAGCTCGGCTTCGGACGCGGGTTGGAGCCGTCGACGCGGTGGCGCAGCAGTTCGAACGCGCCGCGGCCCACGCTCTCGAAGTCCTGGTTCACCGTGGTCAGCGCCGGGGTGGTGTACGCGGAGAACGGCGTGTTGTCGAAGCCGACGATGGAGAGGTCCCCGGGGACCGAGCGTCCGGCGAGGTGCGCGGCGCGCATGGTGGCGAGCGCGAGGTTGTCGTTGCCGCAGAGGATGGCGGTCACGGTCGGGTCGGCGACGAGCGGCTGCACGGCTTTGAACGCCTCGGCGATGGTCCAGCCTGAGGGCACCGGGTCCGGGACTTCGCGGCCGGCGTCGCGCAGGACGCGGGCCCAGCCGTCGGCGCGGTGGGCTTTGCCGCCGCCGAACGTGCCGGTCGAGGTCGGGATGGCCAGGTGGTGCACCGTGGCGTGGCCCAGGTCGAGGAGGTACCTGGTGGCCTCGGCGGCGGCTTTGCCGTCGTCCATGCCGACCAGCCACGGCGAGGCGGCGAGTTCTTCGGCGGTGTAGGGGCCGATGGCGACCATCGCCTGCGGCTGGGTGTCGAGCAGGACCTGCTTGGCGCGCATGCCCGGTTCGTCGTGGGCCATGATGATCGTCGGCTCGCCCGCGCGGGGCAGGCGCGCGACGATGTCGGCGTCCGAGTGGGTGTCGGCGGGGTCGAGCACGGAGATCTGGACGCTCCAGTCGAGCGACCTGGCGGCCTTCTCGATGCCGCGGAGGGCCGCTTCGGGCCCGTAGAGAGAGGTGTCGGCGGTGAGCACGGTGACCGATTCGACCGCGCCGCCCGCGAGGCTCCGGGCCAGCCGGTTGGGCCGGTAGCCCAGCTCGGCGATGGCGTCCAGGACTTTGTCGCGGGTGGCCGCGGCGACCCGCGGCGAGCCGTTGACGACGCGGGAGACGGTCTGGTGGGAGACCCCGGCCAGCCTCGCCACATCCCAGATACTCGCTGCCTTCTTCGGTTGCGCCATCGCTATTGGTCTCTCTTCTTGTCCGTCGCAGGCCGTCCCAGGGACCGGGCCGTCCCGGTACCAGTGTGGCCGCAGTCCCATACGACGATACGCCGAGTGATGTTAACGATCACTTCTATTATGGGTCAAGAACAGTACAACACAGTTCCGTAACGGAGCGGTCATGTCGAGGTCACGGTTTCGAAGGCCCCCGCAAACACCCCAAACGGCACAACCGGCCCTCCAGTTCCTCCGGTAGCGCCCTCCGGCACGCTTGTGAGGTCGAGTTCACACACTCGAAATCTTTGGCGACAACTTCTTAACACGCAGGCCCGGGTCGCGTAACACGTCTTGGTGAAGCTGGCAGCACTCCGGTAGGTAGGAGCATCACGCGCCGGCCGACTCGCTTCGGTCGGCGCGTGACAACGCCTATCCCGAGCACCGTCGCTCCCCTCACGCCGGAACAGCCTTACAGCCCGCAGTACTCCACGTACCTCCTGAGAGGAGGCGGCCATGCCCGAGCTCGACACCGGCAGCAATGCCTGGATCTTGACCTCCGCCGCCCTTGTTCTGCTCATGACCCCCGGTCTGGCCCTGTTCTACGGCGGTCTCACCCGGGCCTCGAGCGTCCTCAACATGATGATGAAGTGCCTGGTCGCCATCGGCGTCGTCTCCGTCGCCTGGGTCCTCGTCGGCGAGTCCATCGCGATCGGCAGCACCGACCCCGAGGCCCTGAGCGCCGACAGCAACAAGTTCTTCGGCGACCTGAGCTCCTCGTTCGGCCTTGACTACATCACCGACCTCGCCGGCGTCACCGGCGGCGTCTCCAACGGCGCGCTCGCCGCGTTCGGCATGATGTTCGCGATCATCACCGTCGCCCTCATCGCCGGCGCCGTCGCCGACCGCATGAAGTTCTTCTCCTGGGTCATCTTCGCCACCGTCTGGGTGGTCGTGGTCTACGCCCCCGTCGCCTTCTGGGTCTGGGGCGGCGGCTGGATCGAGGACTGGGGCGTGCTCGACTTCGCCGGCGGTTCCGCGGTCCACGCCAACGCCGGCGCCGCGGGCCTCGCCCTCGCGCTGGTCGTCGGCCGCCGCATCGGCTGGAAGGACGGCAACTTCGCGCCGCACAACCTGCCGCTCGTCGTCATCGGCACCGGGCTCCTGTGGTTCGGCTGGTTCGGCTTCAACGCCGGCTCCGCCTTCGCCTCCAACGGCACCGCCGGTCTCGCCCTGCTGAACACGCAGGTCGCCACCGCCGCCGCGATCCTCGCCTGGCTCATCGTCGACCGCATCCGCGGCATCAAGCCCTCCGTGCTCGGCGCCTGCTCCGGCGTCATCGCGGGCCTCGTGGCCATCACCCCGGCCGCGGGCTACGTCGCCCCGATCGGCGCGATCGCCATCGGCCTCGTCGCCGGCGTCATCTGCCCCTTCGCCATCGGCCTCAAGCACAAGCTCGGCTACGACGACGCGCTCGACGTGGTCGGCCTGCACATGGTCGCCGGCATCTGGGGCTCGATCTCCGTGGGCCTGTTCGCCGTCTCCGAGGTCACCGTGATCGCCGGGGTCTACGACGAGGGCGTCGACGGCCTCTTCTACGGCGGCGACGCCGCGTTCCTCGGCAAGCAGGCCGCCGCGGTCCTCGCCGTGGTCGCGTTCTCCTTCATCGCCTCGCTCATCATCGCCTTCATCCTCAAGTTCACCGTCGGGGTGCGCATCAGCGAGGAAGAGGAGCTGGCGGGCATCGACGCCGCGCAGCACGGCGAAGCGGGCTACGACCTGCCGCTCAACGGCAACACCGGTACCGGTCTGCCCGAGACCAACGCCGAGGCCGCCGACAAGGTCAACGCGTAGCCACCTGACTTCACGTCACCGCCCTCTTGGCGATGCGTGCGAGCCATAAATCAGTTGAGCACGGCCGCCTCTCCCCCGGGGCGGCCGTTTCGCGTGTCACGCCCGGCCCGGGCCTCACCGGGCGGCGGCCGCGACGCCAACCCCGTTAAGCTCGTATGAGTCCACAGCATTTGTTCCACCGAGAGGTTCGCCCGTGTTCGACGCTCTGTCAGATCGACTGTCCGGGATCTTCGAGTCGATCCGCGGCAAAGGCCGCCTGACCGATGCCGACATCGACGCCACCGCCCGCGAGATCCGCCTCGCCCTGCTCGAGGCCGACGTCGCCCTCCCGGTGGTCAAGACCTTCATCAACCAGGTCAAGGAACGCTGCAAGGGCGCCGAGGTCTCCAAGGCCCTCAACCCCGCCCAGCAGATCGTCAAGGTCGTCAACGAGGAGCTCATCGCGATCCTCGGCGGCGAGACGCGGCGCCTCAACTACGCCAAGCAGGCCCCCACCGTCATCATGCTCGCGGGCCTCCAGGGCGCCGGCAAGACCACCCTCGCAGGGAAGCTCGCCAAGTGGCTCAAGGGCGACGACCACTCGCCGCTCCTCGTCGCCGCCGACCTCCAGCGCCCCAACGCCGTCGGGCAGCTCCAGGTCCTCGCCGAGCGCGCCGGAGTGGCCGTCTACGCCCCCGAGCCCGGCTCCGGCGTCGGCGACCCCGTCAAGGTCGCCACGGACTCCATCGAAGAGGCCCGCCGCAAGGGCCACGACGTCGTCATCGTCGACACCGCCGGACGCCTCGGCATCGACGAGGAGATGATGCAGCAGGCCCGCGACATCCGCGCCGCCGTGAACCCCGACGAAGTCCTCTTCGTCATCGACGCCATGATCGGCCAGGACGCCGTCAACACCGCCGAGGCCTTCCGCGACGGCGTCGGCATCACCGGGGTCGTCCTCTCCAAGCTCGACGGCGACGCCCGAGGCGGCGCCGCGCTCTCCGTGCGGCACGTGACCGGCCAGCCGATCATGTTCGCCTCCACCGGCGAGAAGCTCGAGGACTTCGACGTCTTCCATCCCGACCGGATGGCCTCACGCATCCTCGGCATGGGCGACATGCTGACCCTCATCGAGCAGGCCGAGGCCGTGTTCGAGGAGGAGAAGAAAGAGGAGATGACACAGAAGCTCCTCAAGGGCGAGGACTTCACCCTCGAGGACTTCCTGGAGCAGATGCAGGCCATCCGCAAGATGGGCCCGATCGGCAACGTGCTCAAGATGATGCCGGGCATGGGCCAGATGCGCCAGCAGATCGACTCCATCGACGACAAGCAGATCGACCGCACCTCCGCGATCATCCGCTCCATGACCCCCGCCGAGCGCCGCGACTCCTCGCTCATCAACGGCTCGCGCCGCCTGCGCATCGCCAACGGCTCCGGCGTCACCGTCTCCGAGGTCAACCAGCTCCTGTCGCGGTTCAAGGACGCGCAGAAGATGATGCGCGGCATGACCGGCGCGATGGGCCTGGGCGGCGGCACCAAGGCCACCAAGTCGCCCTACAACAAGCGCAAGGGCAAGAAGACCAAGAAGAAGCCCGTGACGCGAGGCGGCCGCGCCGCGCAGAACGCGATGCCGCAGCTGCCCGCCGACATGCAGCTCCCCGCCGGCATGCCCGACTTCTCGCAGCTCGACCCGAACAACCTGCCCGACATCGACTTCGAGCAGTTCCTCAAGGACCAGAAGAAGAAGTAGCGGGTCCGCTCACACCTCCACAGGCGCAGGGGCGATACTGCGTGCGATGAACGCACTCGCACCGTTTGAGCCCCTGCACCTGCGGGTCGTCTGGCTCCCCGACGACACCGTCCGCGACGTGTACGTCGACGGCGACCGCCTCACCTTCACGCCCGTCCCCGGCGCGCGCACCGTCGCCACCGCCGGGTTCGCCCTCCCCGGGCTCGTCGACGCCCACTGCCACATCGGCATCCGCCGCGGCCCCAAGGCGATCGAAAGCCTCGACGAGGCCCGCGCGCTGGCCTACACCGACCGCGACGCCGGGGTCCTCGCGATCCGCGACGCCGGATCGCCCTACCCGTACCCCGAACTCGTCGGCGAGGACGGCATCCCGCGCCTCATCCGCGCCGGGCACCACATCGCCGCCTCCCGCCGCTACCTGCGCGGCATCGGCCTCGAATGCGAGCCCCACGAGGCCGTCGCCGCCCTCGCCCGCCAGGCCAGGCTCGGCGACGGCTGGGTGAAGCTCGTCGGCGACTGGATCGACCGCGACCGGGGCGACCTCGCCCCGTCCTTCGAACCCGAGATCCTCACCGCCGCCATCCATGCAGCCCAAGCCGAAGGCGCGAAAGTCGCCGTCCACACGTTCTCCGAGGAGGCCGTCGCCTGCGTCGTCGAAGCGGGCGCCGACTCGGTCGAGCACGGCACCGGCCTCGCCCCGGACCTCCTCGACCGCATGGCCGCGCGCGGGACCGCCCTGGTGCCCACCATGATCAACATCGAGACGTTCGACGACATCGCCGCCGGGGCCGACGTCAAGTTCCCCCGCTACGCCGACCACATGCGCCGCCTCAAGCGCGGCTTCCCCGAAGTCGTGCGCGCCGCATGGGAAGCGGGCGTGCCCGTCTACCTCGGCACCGACGCGGGCGGCGGCATCGACCACGGCCTCGCCGCCGAGGAGATGCACCTGCTCCACGAGCGGGCGGGCATCCCCGCAGCCGACGTCCTCGCCGCCGCGTCCTGGCGCGCCCGCGAATGGCTCGGCATCCCAGCGGATCTGGGCGACCTCGTCGTCTACGAGCGCGACCCGCGCGCCGACCTCGCGGCCGTCCGCGAGCCCGCCGTGATCGTCCTGCGCGGCCGCCTCCTCAAGGCCCCCAAGTGAAACGCCTGACCTGCGCGTTTTGCGGCTTTCCTGATACGGCCAGGTCCCCGCAGGTGGCGGAGGTCGGCTATCGTGAAACGTCCCCGCGCCGTTTCCGCCCGAGCAGAGAGTTATTGCGATGACGTATCCTCCGCCTCCTCCGGACCAGTCCGGTCAGGGCGGCTTCCAGTACGACCCGTACGGCAGCCAGCCCGGTTCCCAGCCCCAGAACCCGTCGCAGCCGCAGCAGCCCGGTTACCAGCCCCAGCAGCCGGGCTACCCGCCGCAGCAGCCCGGCTACGGACCCGGCCCGGCCCCGCAGCTCCCGCCGCAGGCCCCCGGCTACCCCCCGGCGTACGGCGCGCCCGGCTACGGCCCGCAGCTGCCCAAAGGACAGGCGATCGCGTCGATGGTGCTCGGCATCATCGCCGTCGGCGGCCTGTGCATCCCCTACATCGGCAGCTTCGCCTCCATCGTCTGCGGCATCATCGCCGCGATCCTCGGCGGCGTCGCGCTCAAGAAGATCAACGCGGGCCAGGCGGCCGGCAAGGGCCAGGCGATCACGGGCCTCGTGCTCGGCATCATCGTCTGCGCGCTCGCGGTGATCATCCTCGTCGCGGTCGGCTCGCTGCTCGCCACGTTCGGCACCGCCTCGACCACGTCGTACTAGACCGCACGGCTTGCAGCGGCGCGGGCTCCGGCCCGCGCCGCTTTCGCGTCCCCGGTGTTACATCGTGACCAGGCAGAACGGGTGCCCGACGGGGTCGGCGTAGACCCGGAAGGTCTCGCCGCCGCCCTTGAGCCTGCGCGCCCCGATCCGGAGCACCTGCCGTTCGCCCTCGTCGAGGTCGTCGACCTTGACGTCGAAGTGCATCTGCTGCGGGACCGCGGGGTCGGGCCACGTGGGCGCCTTGTAGTCGTCGATCTGCTCGAACGCCACGCCGGGCCGGTCGGGGGCGTCGCCGATGACGATCCAGTCGCCGTCGTCCTGCACCCGAACCATGCCGAGCAGCTCCTGGTAGAACGCCGCCAGCGCGGAGGCGTCAGGGCAGTTGATGATGAGGCCGTGCCATTTGCCGATCATCGGTCCAGGGTCGCAGACGGGACCGACAGCCGCTGCCGGCTCGGCTCAGGAAGCGCGGATCAGGTGACGTCGTCGAAGCTGGCGGCGCGCTCGCGGCGCTCGGCGGCCGGTTCGGCCGCGGCCTCGCCCGTGTCGTTGGAGCCGTTGGCCTTGCGGGTGAGGGAGCCGCGGTTGACGCTGCGGCGGGTGCTCTCGACCTCGCGCGTGGTCTCCGTCAGGCTCTCCTGCATCGGCTTGGTGCTGTCCTGGAGGTCGCGCATGGTGGACTTCAGCGGGCTCGTCAGCATCTCCTGGTCCTCTTCGGTCAGGATGTGCTTGCGGACGAACGTCTTGGGGTTGAGGTCCTCGGGCCGGATGTCGGTGCCGATCTCGCGGCTGAGGTCCGCGGCGGCGTTGGACGCCATGGTGCGGGCCTTCGAGATGAACCGGCGGAGGCTGGCCAGCGCCTTGGGCAGCTTGTCGGGCCCCCACAGGAAGATGGCGATGAGGATGATGACGAGGAACTCGGTTCCGCCCAAGCCTCCGAACACGCTGATCCTCCTAATGCCTGCCTGTGCCAGCTGTTACCTGAAAAACCTCCGCCTAGCGTACTCCGCCTTAGTCGGTTGCCGCTTCCAGCGTGACCTGGGCGCTGTGCTCCTGGCCGTCGCGCTCGTAGACGACGGTGACGACGGTGCCCGGGGCGAGCTTGCGGATGAGGGCGATCAGTTCGGTGTTCTCGGCGACCATGTTGCCGTTGAAGCTGGTCAGGACGTCGCCGTCTTGGAGTCCGGCGTCGGCGGCGGGGGAGCCGTCGACGACGTGGGCGAGGGTGACCCCGATCCCCAATTCGGATTCTCCGAGCTCGGCGCCGAGCACGGTGTGGCTGGCCGATCCGGTCGCGATGATCTCGTCGGCGATGCGTTTGGCCTGGTTGATGGGGATGGCGAAGCCGATGCCGATGTTCCCGGCCTCGCCTTCGGCGGCGGTGGAGGCGATGGCGGTGTTGATGCCGATGACCTGCCCGGCGATGTCGGTGAGGGGGCCGCCGGAGTTGCCGGGGTTGATGGCGGCGTCGGTCTGGATCGCGGCCATGACCGATTCGACCTCGCCGTTGTTGTTCTCGGTGAGCACGGGCCGGTCGATCGCGGAGACGATGCCTTCTGTGACGGTGGAGGAGAGTCCGAGGGGTGCGCCGACGGCGAGGACGGGGTCGCCGACGGCGACCTGGTCGGAGTCGGCGAGGACCATCGCGGGGTGCTCGTCGCCGTCGATGCGGAGGACGGCGACGTCGGAGTCGGGGTCGGAGCCGATGACTTCGGCGGTGGTGACGTTGCCGTCGCTGAAGAGCACTTGGAGGTTGTCGGCGGGTTCGGTGCCGCCGCCGACGACCACGTGGTGGTTGGTGAGGACGTAGCCGTCGTCGGAGACGATGAAGCCGGAGCCGTTGCCGCCGTCGGCGGTGAGGACGGTGACGACCGACGGCATGATCTGCTCGACGACGCCTGCGACGGAGGTGACGTCGCGTTCGGTCTGGGGTTCGGCGCCGATGAAGCCGTTGTCGCCGGTGCCGGAGCGGGTGGCCCAGATGCCGACGGCCGCGCCGAGGGTCCCGGCGATGAGCGCGGTGACGGCGGAGACGGCGATGACGATGCCGAGGGCGGGCCTGGTGCGCGGTGTGCGGGCCGGGAGCGGTTCGGGCGGGGGCGCGTGGGGGACGGGCCTGGTCTCGATGACGGCGCGGCTGGCGGGGTCGCGCCACGGGTCGGAGGCGGCGGCGGGGTGCCACCAGGCGGACTGGTCGGCCTGCGGGGGCGCGTAGGGCTGCTGGGCCGGTCCGGTCATCGCGGGTGCGCCTGGGGGAGCGTCGGGGTCCTGCGGCGGGTACGGGGGCGGCACGGCGGACGGCGGGACGGCCGCGGGTTCCGCGTATTGCGGTCCGGCCTGCGGCGGCATGCCGGTCTCGTAGGGTCCGGCCGGGTTCGCCGCGGGGCCGGGCGGCTGCGGCGCGGCCTCGTTCTGCGGGCGTCCGTGGGACGGTCCGTCCGTCAGCGGCGCGTGCGGGCCCGGTTCGGGGTGTTGCGGATTGCCCGGATCTGCCTGGGGCGGCTGGGTGCCGGAAGTCATGACTGAAAGTCTATGCCGGAATTGCCGCTCGTTCACCTGCCCCGCGATTCCGCGCCGTGCCGGATGGTCCGCGCCCATGGCAGACAGAGAGAGTCCGCCCCGGGCGCTGCCCAGGGCGGACTCACAGGTCGATTCGGCGGTGGGGTGACCGCCGTGGGGGTGGTGGAAGAGGCGGGACTTACTCCAAGGCGCCTTCGAGCTCCTTCTTCAAGGTCGCAGCTTCTTCCGGGCTCATCTCCACGACCAGCCGACCGCCACCTTCGAGTGGAACACGCATGATGATGCCGCGACCCTCCTGCGCCACCTCGAGTGGTCCGTCACCCGTCCGCGGTTTCATGGCCGCCATTTTGGTCTCCCCTCGATCCAAGGTCGCAGGTTGCGACTCGACATTGCTAGATCAAGTTTCCCTGATGAACAGGGCAGAGGCCAACTCGCCCCTCCGTCTATGTGACAAGGTTGCGTAGAAATCGCCTAGAAAGCGGCGTTTGTGACATGAGTGATTATTCTTAACGGACTGTGAGGCCCGTCACTCACTCCTCGGGGTCCTGCTCGTGCTCGACGCCCAAAAGGAACGAAGTGCCCTCAAGTTCTCTTCCGTACGGCGCGACGAACGTCGGCAGCTCCTTCGGCCCCAGCGAGCGGATGTACGACCAGAACTGGCGCACGGCCTCGGCCTTGTCCACCGCCTCGATCGGCATCGAGAGGGTCACGAGCCAGTCGCTGCGGCGCTCCGGGGTCGGCAGGGTCCGGACCAGGTCCTCCCACGCCTCCGGGTTCAGCTCCGTCCAGCCCTCTTCGACATCGGCGCTTTCGACGGTCTTGGCGGGCTCCTCGAGACGGCGGCGGTAGGCGATCCCCGCACCGCTGGCGACACCGAGCGCGAACACGCCCTCCGGTCCGGCCAACGCGACCTCGTCGCCGTCCGCGACGCCCTCGGGGCGCCCGGCGGACTCGACCGCTTCGACCTCGTAGGCCTGTTGCTCGGTGTACTCGTCTTCGTTCAACGCCAGCAGCCAATAACGCATGGGCATATCCCATCACGCCTCGTCGCGCGGCGCCGTCTCACCGGCCTCCTCGCGCCCTGCCTCACTCTCGGGGGCGTCGCCCTCGGCACGGTCGTCGTCCGGCTCGGCCGCGATCTCCTCGGTGTCGGCGGTGCCGTCGAGCCGCGCCCGCATCTGGGCGAGCAGCTCGTCGCGGCGGCCGATCTCCCACGCGAGCCGGTTCAGGGCCGCGTCGACCTGGTCGGTGCGGTACCCGCGCAGGCCCGTGTCGAACTTGACGGAGGCGACGGCCGTCTCGTCGACCGCTTCGCCCTCGCCCAGCCCCAGCGGCGCGCCCGCCGAGGCGACGTCGAGCAGCGTGTCGCGGCCGGTGGCCCACACGACGATCGAGAAGGCGATCCACACGCCGATGACGGCGACGATGAGCGGCAGCACGAAATCCACAGGAGTCTCCTCCGACTAGAACCAGGCGAAAACCATGACCACGGCAATTGTGCCGACCGCGAGGGTCACTCCCAGACGCGGGTTGTGGGGGACGACCGCCTTGATGGGCTTCCCGCTCCGGTCCAGCAGCGGCAGGCGCGGCCGGTTGGCCATCCCCACCAGCACGTATCCCACGATCGTGGCCATCACCGGCAGCAGGAACGTGACCCACCACTTCGAATCGCTCTCGCCGCCCGTCACCGCGAAGTAGACGAACTGCACGATCAGGCACGCGACCATGCACGACCCGTAGACGAGCAGCTCCCGCAGCACGTGGTGCGCCTTCGGCAGCAGCGTCGGCCGCTGCGCGGCCCGCGTCGTCGCGACCCTGGCGAGCTCCGCCTCCCGCAGCGCGGTCTTCGCCCGCTCCAGCACCGCATCGGGATCGTCCTGCCGCACAGGCGACCCGCCCGCACTGTCGTCGACTTGCGACGGCGTCAAGTCGGGCGCAGTGTGCCGCAACCGCGCGCACAGCTCCGCGACCGCCATCATCTGGTCGTCCAGTTCGGACCGCACCTCGCGCAGCGCCTCCCGGCGCCGCTCCAGCGCCCGGGTCGCCTGCGCGGTGCTCGCGTTCGCGTCCGCGTCGAGCCGCGTCAGCTCGTGCACCAGGTCCTCGTACGCGCTCAGGCTCATCGCGACTCCACCTTCCCGGGGACGTCCTGGACCGGCAGCCCGTCGAGGCGGCCGGGCCGCACGTACGGCACCGTCAGCGTCTCGGTGCCCGCGTGCCGGTCGATCACGAGACACCGGTTCGTGCGGGCCTCCCAGGCCCGCTCGTACCCGCCGGTGATCGCGGCGAGGTCGTTCCCGGCGATGTTGAGCGCCACGACCCCCGCGCAGTGCTCGCGCCCGGCCGTGCCGCCGATGTCGTCGAGGAACCGCCGCGCACCGCGCCACCAGCCGAGCAGGTGCACCCCGTCGGCCGGGCCGTGCAGCAGCAGGTCCCGCATCGCCGCCGCCCGCCCGTCGGCCCCGTCCGCGCCGAACCACACCAGGTACGTCGGCTTCTCGCGCCGCCCGCCGAGGATCGACCCCGGAGCGAGCTGACGGCACTCGTGCCCGCCCGCCTCCAGCTCCCGCAGCACCTGCCGCGCCGTGTCCTCCACGCCCACGGCCGTCGCCGCCACCTCGAACGCGACACTCCCCGGCTCATGCTGGCGCCCAAGGGAGACAGCCGCCGCCGCGAGCACGTCCGCCGCCACCGCCGACGTCCCCAGCACCGCCAGATGCCGCCCCGGGCTCCGGTCGAACTGGTACCCCACCGACGACATGTGCACGTCCACCGCCCGGCCCAGCAGCGCCACCGGCGCGTGCGTCGGCGCGAGGTCCGCGAACCGCGGATCGTCCTCCAGATGCTGCTCGTCGAAACCGCGGAACACCACCGGCTCCACATCGGAGTCGCGCCGCTCCCACAGCCGCCGCCGCAGACCCGTCAAGAGCTCCTCCGCGCTCGACGCGTCCGGGAACCGGCACGTCCGGTTGCGGCCCTTGATGCCCCCGGCGTCGTTGATCACCGCCTGGCCGACGCTGATGCCGTCCGCCGCGTCGTTGCCCTCGTCGAGCAGGTGCTTCGCGCCCGGCAGCGCCACCCGCAGCGGGAACTGCCCGAAAATCGAATCCTTCTTCGAGTACAGCGCCTCGATGCCCGAGATCGTCTGGCTCGCCAGCACCAGATGCACCCCGTACGAGCGGCCCTTGCGCGCCAGCTCCTCCAGATGCGCGACCGCTTCGCCCGCAAGGCGGTCGTTCCCCGCGAACAGCACGTGGAACTCGTCCACCACCGCCACGATCCTCGGCAGCGGCGTCTCCGGCCGCAGCTCCCGCAGCCGCGCCAGCCGCGTCGCCCCGGCCCGCTTCATGAGCCCCGCGCGCCGCGACAGCTCCGCCCGCAGCGCCCCCAGCACCGCCACCCCGTACTCGCGGTCCGACTCCACCCCGACGGCCTTCACGTGCGGAATCCACGACGGGTCCAGCGGCGAGGGCGTGAACTCGGTGAACGAGACGCCCTCCTTGAAGTCCAGCAGGTACAGCTCCAGCTCGGCGGGGGAGTACCGCGTCGCGAGCCCGTACAGCACGTCGAGCAGGAACACCGTCTTGCCGCCGCCCGTGCGCCCGCCGATGAGCCAGTGCGGCGTCGCGTCGTCGAACGCGACCTCCACGTCCCCGCCCTGGGAACGTCCCGCGGAGTCCCGGCCGATCACCGTCGACAGGCCGTCACGGCTCGAAGCCGACCACAGCACCTCCGGCACCAGGTCCCCGACGCCCAGCTCCCCGGCCTCCTTGCGCTGCTGCGCCCTCGCGCCGTACACCGCCCGCGCCAAGGCCGGCGCGGGAGCCCCGTCCAAGCGCACCGGCAGCGGCAGGCTCCCCAGCCGCACGTCGCTCTCATTGCAGTGCAAGTACATCGCGTGCTCGATCGCGGGCAGCGCCTCACGGTGCGGCTGCTGCCTCCACCCGCACAGCACCAGATGGCACCGCGCCGACGGCCCCGCGTGCGCCAGCGCCGCCAGCCGCTCCCGCACCGACTTCCCGACCTCCGGCGGCAGCCCCGCGATCACGATGAGGTGGAACGGCCGGTCGCCGATCGACTGGCCCCGCGCCGCGATGTCCCGCAGCTCCGTGAGCCGCTTCTCCGCGGCCGTGAGGACCCGCCCGAGCGCGAGGTGGTCCGTGGCCACCGGACCACTGATCCCGGCGTCCACGAGCGCCGTCGCGGGCGCGAACACCTGCCCGAGGGTCACACCGTCCACCAGGCTCAGTTCGAGATTCTGGTGCGCGGCGGTGATCCGCAGCAGCAGCGACTGGAGCATCCCGGCCACGCGCGGGTCGGCGGCGTCGCCGTCGCACACCAAGTGGCCCTTGCCGAGCAGTCCCGCCAGCGCCGGGAACGCGGGCGCGTCGTCGATCTCCGCGGTGCCGATCCGCACCGCCTCAGTCGACGGTACATCCGTCCACACAGGCGTGTTCGGCGCGATCGCGGCCAGGTCCTCGCCGAGCCACCCGGTCGCAGCGGCAGCCGCCGCGCCCCGCAGCCGCTCGGCCAGCTCAGCGCGCCGCTGCTCGACTCCCGTTGCGGCCAAACGCGAAGCGTCGTCCCGCAACAGCGCTTCGGCCTGATCGGCGGCTCCGGCGGCCTCGCGCACGCGCGCCGCCGCCCGCTCCAGTTCGGTCCGCCAAGTCAACGCGCCTCCCGAGGTGTGACAACGGAATCACCATACCGGGGAGGCGTGTTCTAGTGGGTGAACAGCCCCAGCGCCAGGTCCGCGAGGAGCCCCGGGTCCTCGGCCCCGCACAGCTCCCGCGCCGAGTGCATCGACAGGATCGGCAGGCCCACATCCACAGTGAGGATGCCCAGCTGCGTGCCCGAGATCGGGCCGATCGTCGTCCCGCCGGGGATGTCGTTGCGGTTCACGTACGTCTGCCACGGAATCCCGGCCGCGTCGGCGGAGCGGCGGAACAGCGCCTGCTCCTCCGCGCCGCTCGCGTACCGCTGGTTCGCGCTCACCTTGATCATCGGGCCGCGGCCGGGGACGGGCCGGTGGCCGGGCTCGTGCTTCTCGGGGAAGTTGGGGTGGACGGCGTTGCCGGTGTCGGAGGACATCATGGCGCTGGCGGCGATGGTGCGCGCGTACCGTTCGTCGTCGCCGACGAGGCGGCGCAGCACGGTCTCCAGGAACGGGCTCTGCGCGCCCGAGTAGGTCATCGAGCCGATCTCCTCGTAGTTGAACGAGGCGAGGACGGGAACGTTCACGCCGGTGTCCTCGGCGGCGATGAGCGCGGCGATCCCGGCGTGGGTGCTGGTGAGGTTGTCGAGCCGCCAGGCGGCGAACAGCTCCTCGTCCTTGCCGAGGTACGCGGGCTCGTCGAGGGCGACGGTGAAGAGGTCGTGGCCGAAGACGTCTGCGGCGTCGACGCCCGCCTCTGCGGCGATGAACTCGAGGAACTCGCCTTCGTACGGCTGGCCGAGGCCCCAGATCGGGGTGAGCTGCGACTGGGCGTTGAGCTTCTGGCCCTCGTTGACGCCCCGGTCGAGGTGGATCGCCAGGCGCGGGACGCGCAGGAGCGGCCGGTCGACGTGCACGAGCACCTCGGAGCCGTCGCGCATGACGAGCCGTCCGGCGACGGAGAGGTCGCGGTCGAGCCAGGTCTGGTGGGGGACGCCGCCGTAGACCTCGCAGGCGACCTGCTTCCACCCGGCCGAGCCGGTGTCGGGGTGCGGTTTGACCTTGAAGGTGGGGGTGTCGGTGTGGGCGCCGAAGATCCGGAAGGCCTCGGCCTCGGTGTTCGCGCGCCAGGCGATGATCGAGCCGTCGCGCACGGCGTAGTACCCGCCGGTCTCGCCGAGCGGCCACTCCTCGGTCTCGGCGAGCCGCCGGAATCCGGCGGCTTCGAGCCTGCTGCCCGCCTCGGCGCACGCGTGGTAGGGGGTCGGGCTGGCTTTGATGTACGCGGCGAGGTCGTCGGTGTGCGACCGGTCGAAGCGGGGCATCGGAGCTCCTTCTGGTGGCGGGTGGCCGTGGCGGCTGTCAGCATAGACGGATGCGAGCGTTGAAACTGGGCCGACGGGTGTTCGATGAGGGCGACTACGCGGTGATGGCGATCGTCAACCGCACGCCGGACTCCTTCTACGATTCGGGGGCGACCTTCGCGTTCGAGGCGGCGGTGGCCGCCGTGGACAACGCGGTGGCGCACGGCGCGGACATCGTCGACATCGGCGGCGTGAAGGCCGGGGACGGCCCGGAGGTCACCGTCGCGGAGGAGATCGACCGCGTGGTGCCGTTCATCGCCGCGGTCCATGGCTTGCACCCGGACCTGGTCATCTCGGTGGACACGTGGCGCGGCGAGGTCGCCCGCGAGGCGGTCGCGGCCGGGGCGGAGCTCATCAACGACACGTGGGCGGGCTGGGACCCCACGGTGATCGAGGTCGCGGCCGACACGGGCGCGGGCTTCGTCGTCTCGCACACCGGGGGCCTGGAGCCGCGGACGGTGGCCGCGAAGGCGGTCTACGGCGACGTGGTCGCTGAGGTCCGCGCCGAGCTAGTGGAGCGCGCCGAGGCGGCGGTCGCGGCGGGCGTGCGCGCCGACGGGATCCTCATCGACCCGACGCACGACTTCGGCAAGACCACCTACCACTCGCTCGACCTCACGCGCCACCTCGCGGAGCTGTCCGGGACCGGCTGGCCGGTGCTGGTCGCCTTGTCCCGCAAGGACTTCGTGGGCGAGACCCTGGACCTCCCGGTGGACCGGCGCCTGAACGGCACGCTCGCCGCGACGGCGATCTCGGCGTGGAACGGCGCCCGGGTCTTCCGCGCGCACGATGTGGCGGCGACCCGCGAGGTGCTCGACATGGTCGCGGCGATCAAGGGCGACAAGCCGCCGAAGGCCCCGCACCGGAGCCTCTGAGACGCCGAAGGCCGCCGTGAAGGATCACGGCGGCCTTTGCGTCGCGTTCGCTACCGGGCCTGCTTCATGTGCGCCACGGCCTCGTCGAGGTCGTCGGTCATCGTGAGCAGGTCGACGTCAGGCGGGCTGATCTTGCCCTCGCGGAGCATCGAGTCCCGGAGCCAGTCGTAGAGCCCGCCCCAGTAGTGGGAGCCGATGAGCGCGATCGGGAACTTGCCGACCTTTCCGGTCTGCACCAGCGTCAACGCCTCGAACAGCTCGTCCATGGTGCCGAAGCCGCCCGGGAGCGCGCAGAACCCGCACGAGTACTTCAGGAACATGACCTTGCGGACGAAGAAGTACTTGAAGTCGAGCTCGATGTGCACGAACTCGTTGATGCCCTGCTCGAACGGCAGCTCGATGCCGAGCCCGACCGATTTGACGCCCGCTTCGACGGCGCCGCGGTTGGCGGCCTCCATCGCGCCGGGGCCGCCGCCGGTGATGACGGAGAAGCCGGCCTCCCCGAGCTTGCGCCCCAAGTCCACGCCGAGCTTGTACTCCGGAGAGTCGACCGGGGTGCGCGCCGAGCCGTAGACGCAGATGGCGTCGCCGAGGCCGGCGGCCTCCATCGCGTCGAAGCCCTCGACGAACTCGGCCTGGAACTTCATGACTCGCCAGGCGGCCCGCTGCTTCCATTCCTCGCGGTGTCTGGCGTCCAGGACCTTCTCGTCGGCGGTCACTCTGCGGTCGGTCATGATTCCTCCACATAGGCTCGCAGCGCGTCCGCGCAGGCGCGGATGCGCGGGATCTCGACGCGCTCGTCCTGCTTGTGGGCGAGGTTCGGGTCGCCCGGGCCGAAGTTCACCGCCGGGATACCCAGGGTCGCGAAGCGCGCCACATCCGTCCACCCCAGTTTGGCGCGGAACTCGCCTCCGGCGGCGGCGACGAACTCGGCCGCCTCGGGCCGGTCGAGTCCGGGCCGGCACGACGGCGCGGTGTCGGAGACGTGCACGTCGAACCCGTCGAAGACCTCCCGGACGTGCGCTTGGGCCGCGGCCTCGTCGCGGTCGGGCGCGAACCGGTAGTTCACGTCGACCCAGGCCTCGTCGGGGATGACGTTCCCGGCGACGCCGCCGCCGATGAAGACCGCGTTCAGGCCCTCCCGGTACGTGCACCCGTCGACCTCGACCTCGCGCGCCTCGTACGCGTTGAGCCGCTCCAGCACGGGCGCGATCTTGTGGACGGCGTTCTCGCCCTTCCAGGACCGCGCCGAGTGCGCCCGCTTCCCGCTGGTGGTCACGCGGACCCGCATGGTGCCCTGGCAGCCGGCCTCGACGAGCCCGTACGTCGGCTCCAGGAGGATCGCGAAGTCGGCGGCGAGCAGTTCGGGCCGGGACTTGGAGAGCTTGTTCAGCCCGTTGTGCTCGGCCTCGATCTCCTCGCAGTCGTAGAACGCGAAGCTCAGGTCGAACTTCGGGTTCGGCACCGTCGCCGCGATCCACAGCGCGAGCGCCGTCCCGGACTTCATGTCGGAGGTGCCCAGGCCCCACAGGACGTCGCCGTCGAGGCGGGTGGGGAAGTTGTCGTTCACGGGGACCGTGTCGAGGTGCCCGGCGAGCATGACGCGCCGCCCCCGGCCCAGCTCGGTGCGGGCGATGAGCGTGTTCCCGACGCGCTCGGTCGTCAAGTGCCCCAGCCGCTTGAGGGCCGCCTCGACCTCGTCGCAGATCTCGGCCTCGTTCCAGGACACGGACGGGATGTCGCACAGGGCCCTGGTCAGCGCGACCGGGTCGGCGAGGACTGCCTCACTCAAAACTGTCACATCCGCAGACCTTACTCGCCGCGTCGATAGGCTTTTCGCATGAGTGATTTCCTGACTGACGGAGCATGGGGCGTCGGCGTCGCCACGCTCGCCGCCGACGGCACGGTCCTCGACGTGTGGTTCACGCGCCTGGGACTCGGCGAGGCCCCGGCCGACGCGGCCGCGCCCGACCTCGAACGGGAGAACCCGACGGGCACGACCTCCAAGGGCGTGTCGATCACGGTCAAGTCCCTCGCGGAGGCCCCCGAGGACACCGCCGACGTGTACCTGCGGCTGCACCTGCTCTCGCACCGCTTCGTCATCCCGCACTCGATCAGCCTCGAAGGCATCTTCGGCCTGCTGCCGAACAACGCGTGGACGAACTTCGGGCCCGTCCCGGCCGACGCGGTCAACGACGCGCGCCTCAAGCTCCGCGGCGAAGGCCAGATCCTCGAGGTCAAGTCCCTCGACAAGTTCCCGCCGATGGCCGACTACGTGACCCCGTCCGGCGTGCGCATCGCCGACGCCTCGCGCGTGCGCCTGGGCGCGCACCTGGCCTCCGGCACCACCGTCATGCACGAGGGCTTCGTGAACTTCAACGCCGGGACGCTCGGCAACTCGATGGTCGAGGGCCGCATCTCCGCGGGCGTGCTCGTCGGCGACGGCTCCGACATCGGCGGCGGCTCCTCGATCATGGGGACGCTCTCGGGCGGCGGCAAGGAGGTCATCTCGATCGGCGAGCGCTGCCTCCTCGGCGCGAACGCCGGCATCGGGATCTCGCTGGGCGACAACTGCGTCGTCGCGGCCGGCTGCTACGTGACCGCCGGCTCCAAGGTCACCACCCCCGACGGCGAGGTCGTCAAGGCCGCGGCCCTCTCGGGCAAGGACAACCTGCAGTTCTGGACGAACACCCAGACCGGCAAGCTCGAGGTGCGCCCGCGCACCGGCACCTGGGGCGAGCTGAACGCCGCCCTGCACAGCGCCCAGTAGCCGCGTACACGGAAAGGCCCCGGCTGACGCCGGGGCCTTTCGCCTGCGCAGGGAGTAGTACCCGGGTGCTACTCGCGTCTTCCGGGTTCATCCCGAAGATCGAGGTGGCGGCCCCGTTTCCTGCCTAGCCTTGTGCGCATGGACAGAGTTGGCGAGTTCGGCGCAGCGAATCCCACCGCTTCGGGGTTCGTGGTCGTCACGACCGAGAACGTTCCCGGCTACGAGGTCCTCGACACCCACGGCGAGGTCTTCGGCCTCACCGTCCGGTCCCGGAACTTCTTCTCCGACGTCGGCGCGGGCTTCAAGTCGCTCCTCGGCGGCGAGCTGAAGGGCCTCACCAAGGCCCTCGCCGCCTCCCGCGAGGAAGCGCTCACCCGCATGGTCGAGCAGGCGAAGACCCTGGGCGCCAACGGGGTCGTCATGATGCGCTTCGACGTCTCGGACGCCCGCGACATGGGCACCGAGGTCTGCGCCTACGGCACGGCCGTCACCGTCCGCAAGAAGCTTTGATCAGGAAACTGGGGAAAACGAGCGGCGGCCCCAAACACCCGGGGCCGCCGCTCAAAAACTCTCGCCGCTAGACCGGGCTCAGACCCAGCTGCTTGCCCGCCAGCGACACCTTCCGCACCGCCAGCTGGTCGGCGATCGCGCGGATCGCCCGCGACGCCTCGCAGTCGGGGTCGGAGATCACCAGCGGGAGCCCTGCGTCGCCGCCCTCGCGCAGCTTCGGGTCGAGCGGGATCTGGCCGAGCAGCGGCACGTCGGTGCCGATGTCCCGCGTCAGCGCCGCCGCGACGGTCTTGCCGCCGCCGGAGCCGAACGGCTCGATGTGCGACCCGTCCGGGAGCGCCATCCACGACATGTTCTCGACCACACCCGCGAGCTTCTGGTGCGTCTGCGTGACGATCGCCCCGGCCCGCTCGGCCACCTCGGCCGCCGCCTGCTGCGGGGTCGTGACGACCACGAGCTCCGCGGTCGGCAGGAGCTGCGCGACCGAGATCGCGATGTCGCCGGTCCCGGGCGGCAGGTCGAGCAGGAGCACGTCGAGCTCGCCCCAGTACACGTCGGCGAGGAACTGCTGGAGCGCGCGGTGCAGCATCGGCCCGCGCCACACGACGGCGGTGTTCCCGGGCGTGAACATCCCGATCGAGATGACCTTCATGCCGTGCGCCTGCGGCGGCATGATCATGTCCTCGACCTGCGTGGGCGCGCCCTCGACGCCGAGCATCCGCGGGATCGAGTGCCCGTAGATGTCCGCGTCGGCGACGCCGACCGACAGGCCCTTCTGCGCCAGCGCCGCGGCGAGGTTCACCGTCATCGACGACTTGCCGACGCCGCCCTTGCCGGACGCGATCGCGAACACGCGCGTGCGGGACTCGGGCAGGTTGAACGGGATCACCGGCTCGGCGCCCGCGCGGCCGCCGCGCAGCTTCACCTGCAGGTCGGCGCGCTGCTGCTCGCTCATGACGCCGAACTCGAGCGCCAGCTCGGAGACGCCGTCGATACCGTCGACGGCGCCGGCGATGTCGCGTTGCAGCGTGTCGCGCATCGGGCAGCCCGCGACGGTGAGGAGGATCTTCAGGGACAGGCGACCGCCGTCGACCTCGACGGTGTCGACCATGCCCAGCTCGGTGATCGGGCGGCGGATCTCGGGGTCGTTGACGTGCGAGAGCGCTTCGTGCACGGCCTCGACGACGGCAGCGTTGTCAGACATGACCCAATCGTAACCACGCATTCCGCCACGCGAATGTGAGCGTAGCCTTACCGCACTCGCGGTCACGGCCGCATCGGGCGGGCCGCGCTATAACTGGCCCATGCTTCCCTTTGCGATCTACGACGTGTTCTCCGACCGCGCTTACGCGGGCAACCAGCTCGCCGTCGTCTTCGACGGCCAGGACCTGACGACCGCGCAGATGCAGGCGATCGCGTTGGAGTTCAACTTCTCCGAGACGGTGTTCGTGCTCCCCGCCGCCGCGCCGGGCGCGGACTATCTCGCGCGGATCTTCACCCCTGCGGAGGAACTGCCGTTCGCCGGGCACCCGACGGTCGGCGCGGCGATCGCCGCCGTCGAGTCCGGCCGCGTCGCGCCGAGCGGGCCCGAGGTCGTGCAGGAATGCGGCGCGGGTCTCATGCGCGTCGCCGTCGCCGAAGGCACCGCGAAGCTCACGTCCACCGCGATCAGCGTCGGACCCGAGCTCGACCGGGCGACCGCGGCCGCCGCGATCGGCCTCGACCCCGCGCAGATCATCGGGACGCCGAAGAACGCCAGCGCGGGCCTGGACCACAACTTCGTGCGCCTCGCCGACGCGAACGTGGCCGCCGCGCGCGACGTCCCGGGCCACCTGGAGAAGGTCTACCTGTTCAGCTTCGACGAGGACACGCACGCGGTCCACGCCCGCCTGTTCCACCGCGGGGTCGGCGAGGACCCGGCGACCGGCTCGGCGGCGGTCGCGCTCGGCGTGCACCTGGTCGACCAGGGCCTCATCAGCGGCGACGGCGTCCACTCGTACGCGATCGCGCAGGGCGCCGAGATCGACCGCCCTTCGGCGCTGCACGGCGAGGTCGTGGTCGAAGGCGGCCGGGCCGTGTCGGTCTCGGTCGCCGGCGCGGCGGTGAAGGTCGCCGAAGGCACCCTCGTCACACTGCCCTAACCGGAGAACTCGCGGGCCGCGTAGCGTTCGGCCGCAAGGCCTTCGGGCCATGCGGCCGCGCGCAGCTCGGTCGTCCACAGATGCCTCGGCCAGCGGCCCTTGCGCAGCAGCGCGGCCACGAACCGTTCGGGTTCGGGCAGGCTCGCCCACACCGAGGGCAGGAACGTGGCGCGGCGGCCGGTGTCCTTGAGCGTCAGGCCGTCCTGGCCGGGGCGCAAGCGGTCGATGAGGGATGTGAAGGCCCGCACCCTGATCGGTTCCGGTGCGGTGAGGACGGTGACGGTGATCCGCAGTGCGTCGACCTCGGTCGCCTCGACCGGGGGCAGGCGCGGGTCGCGGGCGGCGAGGCGGGCGTTGCGGACGACGTCGACCCCCAAGGGCCGCAACGCGGTCAGCGTGCCGATGCAGCCGCGCAGGGCCCCGTCGCGGGTGAGGGTCACGAAGGTCGCCTCGCGTGCGCCGAGGGCGGCGGCGTGCCCGGCCGCTTCTGGAAGTGCGCTGACGAGTGCGGCCGCGCCGGGCGGCCGGGGCGCGAACGAGGTCGCGACCGCGCTGCGCGCCAGCGCGGTCAGCACCGGTCCGAGGCCGGACCCGTGGTGCGTGTCCATCCTCCGATGGTGCCACGTGTCAGGCCGCATGCCGGTCATCTGTTTGATAACGGTCGCGTGAGAGACTGCGGGGATGAGTGAACCGCGCACGAGCGCCGACGCCTTCGACTCGAATTTCGACGCCGACGTCTACGCCACTGTCGACCAGGGTCTCGCTGAAGTCATCGACCTGCCGCAGGGCGGCGGGTCGCAGGTGACGCAGTCCTCTCGCGGGCGGTTGCAGGAACTCGACTCGCTCGCAGGGAAGATCGCGCTGGTCACCGGCGCGGGCGCGCCCGACGGGATCGGGTTCGCGATCGCCACCCGGCTGCGCCTGGCGGGCGCGGCGGTCGCGATCGTCTCGACCACCAAGCGGATCCACGAGCGCGCCGAGGAGATCGGCGCGATCGGGTTCGTCGCCGACCTGGCCGACGAGGCCGAGGTGGGCGGGCTCGCCGACGCGGTCGGCGAGGCGCTCGGGGAGGTGGACATCCTCGTCAACAACGCGGGTCTGACGTCGAAGACCGACCCGGCCGTCGTCAAGCCCGTCGCCCAGCTGTCCTATCAGGACTGGCAGACGGAGCTGACCCGCAACCTCGACACGGCGTTCCTGGCCTCGCGGGCGTTCGTGCAGTCCATGGCCGAGCGCGGCTGGGGCCGCATCGTGAACATCGCCGCGACCACCGGCGTCGTGAACGCCGTCCCCGCCGAGGCCGCTTACGCCGCAGCGAAAGCCGGGGTCACCGGGCTCACGAAGGCGCTCGCGACCGAAGTGGTCGCCGACGGCGTCACGGTGAACGCGATCGCGCCGGGCCTCATCCGCACCGGCTCGTCCACGGTGCCCGAACTCCAGAAGGGCCTGGACGGCCCGATGGGCCGCCCGGGCAGCCCCGAAGAGGTCGCGGCCGCCGCCGTGTTCTTCTGCGCGCCTTCGGCTTCGTACATCACCGGGCAGACTCTCGTCGTCGACGGCGGCAAGTCCCTGCGGGCGTGACGCCGGGCAAGTCCGGACAAAGGTCCGCAACTTCCGCATCAGCCCGGTCGTTACCTTGGCATGACCATGACAGCGACGGACACCGGCGAGACCCTGGAGACGCGTATGGACGAGGCCTTCGGCGAGAGCGGGCGGGAAGCGCGGGGGCGCACCGTCACCGGTCTCGTGCTGCTCCTCGGCGGCCTGGTCGGGCTGGCCGCCGCGTTCGACCTCACCTATGAGCGCATCGCGTCGCTCATGGACCCCGAGCACGTCATCTCCTGCGACTTCAACCCGGTGCTGTCGTGCGGCACCGTCATGAACACGTGGCAGGCCTCGGTGTTCGGGTTCCCGAACCCGATGATCGGCCTCGTCGCGTTCCCGCTCGTGGTCTTCACGGGCGTCCTGTGGCTGTCGAAGGTGTCGCTGCCGCGCTGGGTCGCGCTGGCCTTCAACCTGGGGACGCTCGGTGGGCTCGCGTTCGTGTCGTGGCTGATCTACCAGTCGGTGTACAAGATCGGCGTGCTCTGCCCGTGGTGCATGGCGGTGTGGGCCGTCGTGCTCCCCATCTTCTGGTTCACCACGGTCCGCAACCTGAAGACCGGCGCGATCCCGGTGGGCGAGGACTGGCGCGACGCGGTCGACGACCTGCTCCGGTACCACTGGATCGGCCTGACGCTGCTGTACGCGGCGGTGCTCATGATCGTCGGCACCGGCTTCTGGGACTACTGGTCCACGCTCTTCTAGAAATAAGGCCCCGGGCTGGTGCCCGGGGCCTCCTCGCTATCCCAGCCGGAGCCCGGTGGGCTCCAGCCAGCCGCCTTCGGAGAGGTACTCGAGGACCTGCTCGACGCCTTCGCCGACGGTGATCTCGCTCGTGTCGATGGCCAGCTCCGGCGCGGGCGGCTCCTCGTACGGGTCGGAGATCCCGGTGAACTCGGGGATGACGCCTGCGCGCGCTTTCGCGTACAGCCCCTTGCGGTCCCGCGCCTCGCACACTTCGAGCGGGGTGGCGACGTGGACGAGCACGAAGTCGGCGCCCGCCGCCTCGGCCATGCGCCGGGCCTCGGCCCGGTCCGCCTCGTACGGCGCGATCGGGGCGGCCATGCCGATGCCGCCGTGCCGCGCGACCTCCGCGGCGACGAACCCGATCCGGCGGATGTTCACCGACCGGTCGGCGCGCGAGAACCCGAGCCCGCTCGACAGGAGCCTGCGCACCACGTCGCCGTCGAACAGCGACACCGTGCGGGTCCCGTCCTCCAGCAGCGCCTCGTAGACGCCGCGCGAGATCGTGGACTTGCCCGAGCCCGACAGACCCGTGAAGAACAGGACGAGGCCGCGCTGGCGCCGCGGCGGCCGGGCCTTGCGCAGCTCGGAGGCCACGCTCGGCGGCGTGTGCCATTCGGGGAGCCCGAAGCCGCGGTCGAGCATGTCGGCGATCTCGGCGTCGCTCAACGCGATGCGCCGGAACGGCGGCTCGATGTCCTCGATGGGCCGCCACTGGCCGTCGCGCGTGTCGTAGGCCAGCTCGCGGGGGACCATCGAGCGGACGCCGTCGCCGCCGCCGAGCCCGTCGCGGCCGGTCATGATGTGGGTCGCGCCGTACGCCGCCGCGACCTTCGCGGTCAGCAGCCCGTCGCGGAGCTTGTCGCCGCGCTTCGACAAAGGCACCGTGAGCACCGTCGCGGTCGGCAGCCGGTCCTTCGCGGCCAGCACCGAGCGCACCAGCGCCGCCGTCGGCAGCCGCAGCTCGCGGTCGCCGTTCGTCTCGTCCCCGGTGGGGATCATGACGAGGACGTGCGCGGCCAGGTTGTGCGCCGCCCGCGCGAGCTGCGCCAACTGCGGGCGGTGCAGCGGCCGGTCGGCGACGAGCGCCAGGACCCGCGGCTTCGTGTACGTCGTCTTCGCCTGCTCCGGGGTCGCGCGCAGGCCCGTGAACACGCCGTGCGCGGCGTCGGCGATGCGCCGCACCGGCCCGCCGACGCGGACCATGTCGGGCCCGAGCGCGTCCAGGCTGTGGCACTCGACGGCCGCGACCGGCGCCCCCTCAGGGTCCGTGATACGAAGCACACGCCGCTTCGGGTCGGGGTTGTCGAGCAGCCTCGCGGTCGCGATCGGCACGTCGAGCGTCACCGGGACCGGCCACGCCGTGCCGTCCGGCAGCACCCCGGTCCGCGTCACCGCCCGCGCCTCCGCCTCGCCCATGAACCCGCGCAGCGGCGCGTACGCGCCGTACAGCAGCAGTTCAAGGTCGGCGAGTTCGTGCGGCAGGGGGGTGTGGCTCGGCGCCTCGGCGAGGATCTCGTCGGGCAGTACCCAGTCAGACATCGGCGGTCGGGATCCCTTCGCAGTGCTTCGGGCAGGGGCGGCATCGGATTCGGTCGCACCAGCGTAAGCCACGGGTCCGTCACTCACCTCACCCGCGCCAGGCGCTTATGAACCGGATCGTCCCGCATGGCGGACTGAGAAAGTGGCGCGGCCATTACCGGTAAGTTACGCTGACATCGCTCTCACAGCAGTTCACCGCGGACAAGGACGTCGGCGCGAGCGGCCCCTCATCATGGGTTTGCCCAGACCACCAGTGGAGACCTCCATGGACTACTTCGACTCCTCCAGCGGAACCGACGACAAGCAGCTCCGCCGCGACATCCGCCGGCTCGGCAACCTCCTCGGCCAGGCGCTCGTCCGCCAGGAGGGCCCCCAGCTGCTCGAACTCGTCGAAGAGGTCCGCGGCCTGGTGCGCCACCAGCCCGAGGCCGTCGCCTCCCGCCTCGCGAAGCTCGACGTGAACGAAGAGGTCGACCTCGCCCGCGCGTTCGCCACCTACTTCCACCTCGCGAACATCACCGAGCAGGTCCACCGCGCCCGCGACATGCGCCGCTCCCGCGCCGAGCACGGCGGCTGGCTCGCCCAGGCCCGCGCCGAGATCACCGCCGAGGACGTCCCCGCCGCGCAGATCGCGGCCGCCGCCGAACGCCTCGAAGTGCGCCCCGTCTTCACCGCCCACCCCACCGAGGCCGCGCGCCGCTCCATCCTCGTCAAGCTCCGCGGCATCGCCGACCTCCTCGACGCCGAGACCGCCGAACGTGCCGTCCTCGGCTCCGCCGACGTCGACGCCGTCAACTCCCGCCTCGCCGAGATCATCGACCTGCTCTGGCAGACCGACGAGCTTCGCGTCGAGAAGCCCGAGCCGACCGACGAGGCCCGCAACGCCATCTACTACCTCACCGACCTCTACCGGGACGCGGCCGCGCGGGTCCTCACCGACCTCAACGCCACCCTCACCGACCTCGGCGGCTCCCCCCGCCCCGGCTCCGCGCCCCTGAAGTTCGGCACCTGGATCGGCGGCGACCGCGACGGCAACCCGTTCGTCACCCCCGAAGTCACCAAGCAGGTGCTGCTCATGCAGCACGAGCACGGCATCGCCGCCGCCGAAGGCGCCGTCGCCGCCCTCATCAACGAGCTCTCGGTCTCCCAGACCGTGCGCCCCGCCGCGCAGGAGCTCCTCGACTCCGTCGCCGCCGACTTCAAGGTCCTCGACATCCCCGAGCGGTACAAGCGGATCTACGCCGAAGAGCCCTACCGGCTCAAGGCCCGCGCCATCGAGGCGAAGCTCGCCAACACCCGCACCCGCCACGCCGAAGGCCTCCCGCATCGCGCCGGGTTCGACTACGCCGACGGCCGCGAACTCCTCGCCGACCTCCAGGTCATGCGCGACTCCCTCGCCCGCCAGCGCGGCCAGCTGCCCGCCAAGGGCGTCCTCGACCGCGTCATCCGCACCGTCGCCGCGTTCGGCCTCCAGCTCGCCACCATGGACGTGCGCGAGCACTCCGAGGCCCACCACGCCGTCCTCGCCGAGCTGTACGACGCCACCGGCGAACTCGACCGGCCCTACGCCGACCTCACCTCCGAAGCGCGCGACGCGCTCCTGGAGAAGGAGCTCTCCGGCCAGCGGCCCCTCGCGCCCGCCAACGTCGAACTCGCCGAACGCAACCGCAAGACCTTCGACGTCTTCCACGCCATCCGCGACGCCCAGGTCCAGTTCGGACAATCGATCGTGGAGTCGTACATCATCTCGATGACCCACGACCCCGCCGACGTCCTCGCCCCCGCCATCCTCGCCCGCGACGCCGGCCTCATCGACGTCGCCCGCGGCCGCGCCGACATCGGCTTCGTCCCCCTCATGGAAGAGGTCGAGGACCTCGCCGGGGCCGACACCCTCCTCGACCGCCTCCTCAGCCTCCCCGCCTACCGCGCGATCGTCGCCGCCCGCGGCGACGTCCAGGAGGTCATGCTCGGCTACTCCGACTCCAACAAGGACGCCGGCATCACCGCCAGCCAGTGGAACATCCAGTCCGCACAGCGGCAGCTGCGCGACGTCGCCCACAAGCACGGCGTCCGCCTGCGCCTCTTCCACGGCCGCGGCGGCACCATCGGCCGCGGCGGCGGCCCCACCCACGAGGCGATCCTCGCCCAGCCCTCCGGCACGCTCGACGGCGCCATCAAGATCACCGAGCAGGGCGAGGTCCTCTCGGACAAGTACACGCTGCCCGCGCTGGCCCGCGAGAACCTCGAGCTCACCGTGGCCGCGTCGCTGAAGGCGACCCTGCTGCACACCGAGCCGCGCCACCAGCCCGACGTGCTCGGCCGCTGGTTCGGCGTCATGGACCAGACCTCGGAGGCCTCCAAGGCCACGTACCGGGAGCTGACCGGCAGCCAGGGCCTCGCCGAGTACTTCTGGGCCGTGAGCCCCACGGAGCTGTTGGGCGCGTTGAACATCGGCTCGCGCCCGTCCAAGCGCCCGAACACCGACGCGGGGCTTGGGGGCCTCCGCGCCATCCCGTGGGTGTTCGGCTGGACGCAGTCGCGCCAGATCGTCCCGGGCTGGTACGGCGTGGGCTCGGGCCTCGCGGCCGCCCGCGAGGCAGGCCTGGGCGACGACATCGCCGAGATGTACGAGAAGTGGCACTTCTTCCGCAACTTCGTCTCCAATGTGGAGATGACCCTCGCGAAGACCGACCTGTCGATCGCGGGCCAGTACGTCTCCACGCTCGTTCCCGCTGCGCTGCAGCCGATCTTCGAGACGATCAAGGTCGAGCACGAACGCACCGTCGCCGAGGTCCTGGCCCTCACCGGCGGTGAGAAACTGCTCGACGCGAACCCGCAGCTGGCCCGGACCCTCGAGGTCCGCGACCGCTACCTCGCGCCGCTGCACCACCTGCAGATCTCGCTGCTCAAGCGCTACCGCTCCGAAGGCGGCGCGGACGGCGACGTCGACCCGCAGCTCAAGCGCGCCCTGCTGATCACCGTGAACGGCATCGCGGCGGGCCTGCGCAACACCGGCTGACCGAGCAACGTGAGAAGGGCCGCAGCGAAACCGCCGCGGCCCTTCGCGCTGTCTCGTTTCCGCAGCTCACAGGCTTTTGTCGGACCCGTGTGGGAGGGTGTCCTTTTCACTGGTAGTGGTGAAGGTGGGAACGGGTGGGTACCCGGGGCCGCCCGTATGCGCGGCCGTCAGCGCAGGTCCTCGGGCCTCCAGGGCACGTCCACCGGCCCGCGCTCGGCCGCGAACCGCGCGAACGCCCGAACCAGCTCAGTCTCCTTCGCGGCCTGCCAGACCAGCCCGATCTCGCAGACCGGGGCGTTCTCCAGCGGCCGGTAGGTCACCTCCGGGTACTGGTGGTACTTCGCGAGCTGCGAGATGAGCGCGCCGATCCCCTTGCCCGCGGAGCCGAGCGACATGCCCGCCTGGACCGTCTCGATCGGATAGGCGAGGTTGATCGGGCGTCCCGAAGGCGTCTTCTCAGGGGCGAACAGGTCGGACCACGCCTCGCCCCGCGGGGCGTTCACGACCGGGTAGTCGCCGAGGTCCTCCATGGACGACGTGGCCTTCTCGGCCAGCGGATGGTCGGCGGGCATGCCCATCACGATCGGGTCGCGCACCACGGTCGGGCCGACGACCAGGCCCGGCTGGTCGACCGGCAGGAGCGTCGCGAGCACGTCCACGCGTCCCTCCAGCAGCGGCCGGAGCGGTTTGCCGACCTCCACCTCCAGGACGACCTGAGCGGTCGCGCCGGGGTGCTGCGCCGCGAACGCGTCCGCCAGCGCCGTCATCTGCCTGCCCGTGAAGGGCCCGAAGAACCCGAGCCGCAGCTCACCGCCGATCCCGCGGCCCTCGGCGACCGCTCCGCGGATCGCGGCCTCGACGGCCTCGTGCGCGGGGGCGAGGTTGTCGCGGAAGCGCCGGCCCAGTTCGGTGAGGTGGGCGCCGCGCGTGGTCCGGTCGAACAGGGGCGCGCCGATCTGCCGTTCGATCTTCTGCACGACCTGCGTGACGCGGGCGGGGGACAGCCGCAGTTTCACGGCCGTGCGCCCGAAGTGCAGCTCCTCGCACAGCGTCAAGAAGACTTCGATCTCCTGTCGCTCCAACGCGGGCCTCCGTTCTTCAGTGTCACTGAAGAATAATTGAGCCCTGTTCAGTAATCGGGGGCGTGGTAGGTTCTGCGCTTGTCGCCACGTCGGATGAGGAGCACGGCCATGTCGAGAACCCTGCGGGTGAGCGTGCGCAACGCCAAGTTCCAGCAGTGGGAGACGTTGCTGCGCAACCGCACCAAGCGCCACCGGGCCGGGTCGTTCCTCGTGCAGGGCGTACGCCCGATCTCGCTCGCGGTCGAGCACGGCTGGTCGGTCGAGGCCCTGCTCTACGACGCGGATCGCAGGCAGCTCTCCGACTGGGCCCGTGGCCTTCTCGAACGCCCACACATCGAGCAGGCGGCCGTCTCGAGCGAGCTCATGGCGGAACTGGGGGAGAAGGACGAGCAGGCGCCCGAGCTCATCGCCCAGGTCAGGATCCCGCAGCGCAGACTCGCCGACCTCTCGATGCGCGACGACTGGCTCGGCATCGTGATCGACCGGCCGACCAGCCCGGGGAACGTCGGTTCGCTGATCCGGTCCGCCGACGCGTTCGGCGCCGACGCCGTGGTCATCACCGGCCGGAACGCGGCAGACCCCTACGACCCCAAGGCGGTCCGGGCCTCGACGGGCAGCCTGTTCGCGATGCCGGTGGTGAGCGCCGCCTCGGCGCACGAGGTCGTGGAGTGGGCCCGGAAGCAGCCGCACGCACCCGTGATCGTCGGGACCGACGAGCGCGGAGAGCAGATGCTCTCCGAGCACGACCTGCGCGGGCCCACGCTGCTGGTCATCGGCAACGAGACGACGGGCATGTCGAAGTCCTGGTTCGAACTCGCCGACGCGACGGCCCGGATCCCCATGTCCCCCAAGGCCGCCTCATCGCTGAACGCCGCGAACGCAGGCTCTGTCGCTCTCTACGAGGCCGCTCGCCAGCGCGCTTAGTCAGCTCTCCTCCACCATGCGCTTGATGTTGGTGAGGCTGCGCTGCATCGCGGTCGAGAGCTGCTCCTCCATCGAGGCGTCGACCGGGAAGTCCGCGCTGACCGTGAGCCTGGTGGTGTCCTGATCCAGAGCCTCGAAGACGGCGCGGCCGGGGATCCGCATCGCTCCGTCGCTGATCAAGACGCCGAACCGCCGGTCACGCTCGAACTCGACGACTTCCATGGTCCCTTCGACCGGAGTGCCGGACCGGCTGTTGCGCCGCTGGATGACGCTCCCGACGCCGAGCGGTTCGCTTGCGTCCGACCACAGCTCGATGTCCGGATCCCAACGCGGATGGTTCAGGACGTGGTTGTCCGCGTAGAACGTGAAGACCGCGCTGACCGGCCGTTCGATGACCTCGGAGACTTCGATGCTGACCGACATGGTTCCTCCGTCTGTTGCCGAAGCTGGGCGGTCCTGCTGAGGCGCTGGCCGCCCCTGGGGATTATGCGGGCAGTGGCGGCCGCGCGCCCTGTGAACGCGGGCATCGCACCTGGAGCGTGTTCGGTTTTCGCTGCGGCCGGTATCCGCTCGCGGTTCAGGCGGGCGGCGACGAAGAGGCGGGTTGGCGGTGGGGCTCTCCGGCGGCTTGCCGGTCGGTTTCGGGGCGGGGCGCGACACTCCCGACCGCGTGAGGCGGAGGCTTCGGTTTTCGTTGCAGCGCATGCGGAGTGGGTGGAAACGTGAGTGCTTATTACGCGTGTGGGTGATGACAGTCGGGGGCTGTATCGGGGATAATTGAGGTACGTACAGGGACAGGGAATTTGTACAGGTGACGGGGTAGGTGTAAGCAGACTAAGCCAAGCCTCTGGCCGATCCGACAAACCGACTTGTTCCGAGACACTCAGCCCCGCTTCGGGGTTCCAGATCTCACCTCTGTGCTATCGGACCGCAGCTGTCCGGCCCCCGATGGGCCGTGATTGGGTGGACGGTTTCCTGGAAGGGATCACCCCGCCAGTAGGCGTTGCCTCACTCGGAGGCACACGCGACAAAAGCAAGGCCGCAGCAGCCCCAGGGCAGTGCCGGCCGGGCATTCAGGACCCGGTCAACCCACTGCCGCCATGCACGGCACCACGCCATACCGACCAGCTGAGGACAACGGTGCCCGGCCCGTCGGGAACTCCAGCCCTCGCCGCACCGCAGATCGGTGCGCGCAGGAGGGCGCCAACCAATCCCGCACACCTCATGCTGTGGCGTGCGAGGGAGGCGATACCCGCCCGGTCTTCACCGAGCGGGATAGGAAACCGAGTCCCGGGCAAGCGAAACGGGAGGAGGGGAAGGAGAGGAGGTAGGTCCGGCCGCGAAGGAGCGGCCGCAACCTCGGCCGGGCTTCGGAGTCGACGCCCGTCGAGCAGGCCTCACTCTGACGGGGGATCACGCTCACCTTTGCAGGGGAGCCGCTGAGTTCCGTTGGCGGCCAACATGGATGGGTACCGCTGATCGGCGGGCACGCCAAATGCTACTTGGGAGGACTTATGACTGCGCTCATCGATCCTGCGACCGGCAATGGCTTGTCGGCGACTGGTTCGACGCATCGCCGGGCACCGGTGGTCGGTGCTGCGATGTGCGGTGGCGCGGTCGTCTTCGCTGCCACGGGTTTCCCCGGGGTCAGCGAGGCAGTGCCCTGGTTGGCCAACTGGGCGGGGCTGGCGGCGGTGGTGCTGGTGCTCGCCGGGTTCTGGGCGTTCAGGGTTCGCCGTCGGGCGGATCTGGGGCGGGCCGGGGCCTGGGGGGTCGGGCTGGTGTTGTTCGGGCTCTCGGCGACTGCGGTCGGGTTTCTGGCCAATGCGGTCGGGGCGCTGGTTCCGGCCGGGGCCGAAGGGGGCGTGGCGCTGGCGGGCGTGCCCGCCTGGATCCTCTCCCACCTGGTCTATGTAGGCGCGACGGTCCTCGGAGCGGCGTGCCTGCGGAGGCGGAGCGGCCCGCGTCCCACAGCGGCCCTCTTGCTTGCGAGCCTGCCGGTCCTGGTACTTGGTGTCGCTGCCGGTTTGACCTTGAACGAATCGGCGTCCGGGTATGTCACCTGGGCGGCGACCGAGGGGCAGGCCGGGGTGGCCTGGCTGCTGATCGGCCTCGGCCTCTGTCGCAGTCACTGAGGCGGCTGCGGCGGTCTTCGCAGCGAGGCTTTGCTTGAGCGCCCGGCGCTGAACGCTAGGCGGCCTTGGCCTTCGCGTCCTCGGCGAGCTTGCGTTCGTGCTGCTCGAGGGCCTTGGTCCACAGTGTCTGGATCTCGGGGTCTTCGAGGGTGAGGTTGAAGCGGCCTCGCAGCAGGGCGGCGAATGCGGCGGAGTCCTCGACCGTGCTCACCGACTTGCCGTCGGGGAGCTTCGGGTCGTACACGGTGAGCGTGCGGGCCCGCAGGACCCAGATGTCGGTCTCGCCGGGGTTCTGTACCGTCAGGGTCTTCACGAAGGGCGACTCGGGGGAGGTCGAGAGCTCGGTGCACTTCGCGTCGAACTCGGCGACCTCGCGCCGGTCCAGGGTGAAGTCGAAGGTCAGGTTCGTGACCCTCGGGTCGATCGAGCAGCGCCATTCGCCGTCGCCGATGCTCCAGATGCCGAAGTTGAACGGCCCCACCCGGTAGCTGCCGCTGCGGATCGGCAGCGGGTCGCGGAATCCGGTGCCGATCCCGGCGTCGGCGAGGTACTTGTCGCCGTTCGGGAAGCGCACCACCAGCGGCATGTGGTTCCACCAGTTGCCGTCGCCCTCGGTCTCGCGGGCGACGCCGCCGAGGACGCGGCGGACGTCGAAGCCCATGGCCTCCAAGGCGTGCGCGAGGATCCCGTTGTGCTCGTAGCAGTAGCCGCCGCGCCCGCCTTCGACGAGCTTCGCGAACAGGGCGTCCCTGTCGAGGCGGATCGGCCTGCCCAGTTGGATGTCGAGGTTCTCGTACGGCATCGCGTCGATGTGGGCGCGGTGGATCCGGCGCAGCGCGTGGAGCGTCGGGCGGCGCGGGGCCCTGATGCCGACGCGCTTGAGATAGGCCGCGAGCTGCGAGGAGTCGAACACCCCTCGACCATAGCGCGAGACGCCGCCGCAGGTAGGCGTCGTGATCGTACCGATACGGGAATGATGTTGCGGGGCTGGAGGTTTGTGACGCCTGGAACCGTGGTTGTCGTGCGCGTGTGGGATAGTCTCCTCAGCTTGCAGTCCCTGCTCCCAAAACTGCCCTTGAAGGAGTCCCCACTATGGTCATGGGCCCGACCCACGCCATGTCCGGCGCCGCCCTGTGGCTCGCGGGCTCGGCGGTCGCCGACCTCGCGTTCGGCATCGACCAGTCCTCCGCCGAACTCGTCGTCGGCACGATCGTCGCCTCCGGCGCCGCCCTCTACCCCGACATCGACTGCGCCGGCAAGGTGACCGAGAACAAGGGCGGCTCCACTGTGGCCCGTTCGTTCGGCGTCGCGTCGCTGTTCGTCGCCGAGATCGTCGAACGCCTCTGCTACTGGTTCTACCTCCTCACCAAATCGAAGAAGGACAAGAAGCGGAAGAACGGCCACCGCACCTTCACCCACACCGCCGTCCACGCCGCCCTCGTGGGCACCGGCACCGGGTTCCTCGCCTACCAGTTCGGGAAACCGGCGGTGATCGCGATCCTGTTCGTGCTCACCGGTCTCGCCGTGCGCGGCCTGCTCGCCGAGACCGTGGAGAAGAAGGGCTGGCTCGTCACCACCGGCGTCGCCCTCGTCGCCTCCTACGGCATGTACCGGTTCCTGCCCGAGGGCCGCGACTACTGGGTGCTCGGCCTCGCGATGGGCATCGGCTGCTTCATCCACATCCTCGGCGACATGATCACCAAGATGGGCTCGCCCCTGTTCTTCCCGATCCCGATCCAGGGCCGCCGCTGGCGCGACATCGGCCTGCCGAACAGCGTCGCCCTCCGCGCGGGCGGCAAGGAGGAGAACCGCATCCTCCTGCCCGTCCTCACCGTGCTCGTCGTCATCGGCATGTTCTACAACGTGCCCGAGGTGCAGCAGCTGATCTTCGACCAGAGCACCGGCCAGGGCGCGAACGAATAATCTCGGGCGGCCCGCGGGCCCGCGCGAGGTAGACTCGACCGGTTGCCGGAATCAGGCCCCAGCGGGGCCTGGATTCCGGCCAATCGTCGTGCCCCGAGCACAGTGAAACCCGGAACCTCGCAGGAGTCCGCATGGCCGCAGAACGATCCGCTCCGAAACTCGCGAGCCTGCTCACGGCCGCATCCAAAGCGCCGAAGCTCGCCCGCATCGCCGAGCTCGCGTCCTCCTCCGACCGCCCGGTCGACGTCGTCGCCGTGCCCGGCGCGCGCCCCCTCGCGCTCGCCCAGGCCGCCGCGAACGCGAGCGGCCCCGTGCTCGCGATCACCGCGACCTCCCGCGAGGCCGAGGAGCTGGCCGAATCCCTCGCCTCCTACATCAGCGAAGAGGACATCGCGCTCTACCCCGCGTGGGAGACGCTGCCCCACGAGCGCCTCTCCCCGCGCTCCGACACCGTCGGCGCCCGCCTCGAACTCCTCCACCGCATCCACGCCGGGGACGTGCCGCGCGTCATCGTCACCCCCGTCCGCGGCGCCCTCCAACCCCAGCTCAAGGGCCTGGGCGAACGCGAGCCCGTGCAGCTGCGGCGCGGCGACGAGACCGACCTGTTCGACCTCGCCGCGCACCTCGTCGACCTCGCGTACGAACGCGTCGACCTCGTCGAGAAGCGCGGCGAGTTCGCCTTGCGCGGCGGCATCCTCGACGTGTTCCCGCCCACCGCCCAGCACCCGCTGCGCCTGGAGTTCTTCGGCGACGAGGTCGACTCCATCCGCGAGTTCTCCGTCGCCGACCAGCGCTCCCTCGACGAGGCCCCCGAACTGCGCGCCGTCGCCTGCCGCGAACTGCTCCTCACCGACGACGTGCGCGAGAAGGCCGCCGCCCTCGGCGACGCCTACCCCGGGCTCGCCGAGATGTGCGCCAAACTCGCCCAGGGCATCCCGGTCGAAGGCATGGAGTCCCTGCTGCCCGCGCTCGCCGGACCCGAAGAGCTGCAACTGTTCCAGGAAGTCCTGCCCCGGGACGCGCTCGTCGTCGCGATCGAGCCCGAGCGGATCCGCACGCGCGCGCTCGACCTCGTGGCGACCTCGAACGAGTTCCTCGAGGCGTCCTGGGCGGCAGCGGCGGCCGGGGCCGAAGCGCCCGTCGACCTCGGCGCGGGCACGTTCCACGACCTCGCCGAGGCGCGCACGGCCGCGCTGGCGAAGGGGCAGCGCTGGTGGACGATCTCGCCGTTCGCCGTCGCCCCGGAAGAGGACGCGATGGCCGCCGAGCTGGCGGCGATCACCGGCGAACCGCTCCACTATGGAGAGGTCTCGCCCGACGACGCCGTCACGGTGGACCTCGGCATCACCGAGACCCCGCGCTACCACGGCAACACGCCGCAGCTCGTGGCCGACATGCAGGCCTGGACCCGCGAGGGCCGCGCCGTGGCCGTCGTCTACCCGGCCCTCGGCGGGGCCGAGCGGGCCGCCGAGCAGCTGAAGGCCGAAGGGATCGGCGCGCACCTGGAGGCCGCGCCGGAGGTGTTCCGGGCGGGCGAGGTCGTGGCGTGCACCGGGACGCTCGCGCTCGGGTTCGTCGACGCCGCTTCGGGTCTGGTGGTCGTCACGGCCGCCGACATCGCGGGCGGCAAGGCGCTCGCGGCCCAGAAGCCGCGGAAGGGCAAGGCCGCCAAGCGGCGCGGCGTCGTCAACCCCCTCGAACTGTCCCCAGGGGACTTCGTGGTGCACGACGCGCACGGCGTCGGCAAGTACGTGGAGCTGGTGCGCCGCGCGATCGGCGGGGCCGAGCGCGAGTACCTGGTGATCGAGTACGCGGCGTCGAAGAAGGGCCAGCCGGGCGACCGACTGTTCGTGCCGACCGACTCGCTCGACCAGCTCACCCGCTATGTGGGCGGCGAGCAGCCGACGGTGCACAAGCTCGGCGGCGCGGACTGGCAGAAGACGAAGAAGCGCGCCCGCAAGGCGGTGCGCGAGATCGCGGCCGAGCTGATCCAGCTCTATGCGGCCCGCCAAGCGGCGCAAGGATACGCGTTCAGCCCGGACACGCCGTGGCAGCGTGAGCTGGAGGACGCGTTCCCGTACATCGAGACCCCCGACCAGATGTCGGCGATCATGGACACCAAGGCGGACATGGAGGCGCGCGTCCCGATGGACCGCCTCGTCATGGGCGACGTCGGCTACGGCAAGACCGAGGTCGCGGTGCGGGCCGCGTTCAAAGCCGTGCAGGACGGCAAGCAGGTCGCGGTCCTCGTGCCGACGACACTGCTGGCGAGCCAGCACTACAGCACGTTCGTCGAGCGCATGGGCCAGTTCCCCGTGAAGGTCAAGCAGCTGTCGCGGTTCCAGTCCGCGCGCGAGGCCGCCGACATCCAGAAGGGCATCGCGGCGGGGGAGATCGACATCCTCGTCGGCACGCACCGGCTCCTCCAGGCCGAGACGCGCTTCAAGGACCTCGGTCTCATCATCGTGGACGAAGAGCAGCGGTTCGGCGTGGAGCACAAGGAGAAGCTGAAGGCCCTGCGCACCGCCGTCGACGTGCTCACCATGTCGGCGACGCCGATCCCGCGCACCCTGGAGATGGCGGTGACGGGCATCCGCGAGATGTCGCAGATCCAGACCCCGCCCGAGGAGCGCCACCCGGTCCTGACCTATGTGGGCGCCTGGGAGGGCAAGCAGGTCGCGGCGGCGCTGCGCCGCGAGCTGCTGCGCGACGGGCAGGCGTTCTACCTGCACAACCGGGTCGAGTCGATCGACCGGGCGGCCGCGCGCCTGCGCGAACTCGTCCCCGAGGCGAGAGTCGTCGTGGCGCACGGGAAGATGAGCGAGACCGAGCTCGAGAAGATCATGCAGGGCTTCTGGGAGGGCGAGTACGACGTGCTCGTCTCGACCACGATCATCGAGTCCGGGATCGACATCCCGAACGCGAACACCCTCATCGTCGAACGCGCCGACCTGCTCGGCCTCTCGCAGCTGCACCAGATCCGCGGCCGCGTCGGCCGCAGCCGCGAGCGCGCGTACGCGTACTTCCTGTACCCGCCGGAGCAGCCTTTGTCGGAGACCGCGCACGAGCGGCTGGCGACGATCGCGCAGCACTCCGAGCTGGGCGCGGGCATGTACGTGGCGATGAAGGACCTCGAGATCCGCGGCGCGGGCAACCTGCTGGGGGCCGAGCAGTCCGGGCACATCGCCGACGTCGGCTTCGACCTGTACCTCAGGATGGTCGGCGAGGCGGTGGCGTCGTTCAAGGGCGGGGCCGAGGAGCCGCCCGCGCCGGTCAAGGTCGAGCTGCCGCTGGACGCGAACATCCCGTTCGACTACGTCGAGGTCGAGCGGCTGCGCCTGGAGATGTACCGCAAGATCTCCGAGGTCCACAGCGAAGCCGAGCTCGACGGCGTGCGCGAGGAGATGGAGGACCGGTACGGTCCCGCGCCCGACCAGGTGCAGACGCTGTTCCACCTGGCGCGCTTCCGGCTCCTCGCCCGCAACCACGGCCTCACCGACATCGCGTTGCAGGGCAAGAACCTCCGGTTCTCTACTGTGGAGCTGCCGGACTCGAAGCAGCTGCGCCTGGGCCGCCACTACCCGGACGCGCACTACAAGGCCCCGGCAGGCCTCATCAGCGTCCCGCGCCCGACGACCTCGAAGATCGGCGGCAAGCCCATCGAGGGACTCGCGCTCCTGCAGTGGTGCGCCGACCTCATCCGGGACGTCGTCCCCGAGGCCGCCTGACGGTAGTCTCGGCGGCGCCCCTCTGGAAGCGAGGTCACCTCATGGCGAGAACGCCTCCCGAGCACGCCGTGGTCCGCGAGACCGTCGCGCCCGTGAACTGGGTCTGGGCCGCGATCGGCCTCGCGACCCTCGCGGCGGTCCCGTTCGTCGTGGCCGCCGCCGGAAACGAGGAGATCACCGTCCGCAACCTCCGGTCCTGGGGCCCGGAGACCGAGACCTACGCGTGGGCGCCGCCGCTGTACATCGCGGCCGCGATCCTCGGCTACGCCGCCTTGCGCATCATCTTCATGCGCGAAGCGGTCGTGCGCACCGACGCGAGAGGGATCCGCCTGCGCGCCAAGGGAAGCCCCCGCGCCGACTGGGCCGACGTCGACCGCGTCGTGTTCTGGGACCGCCGTATCGGCCGCCGCAGACGCACTCACGTCGGCATCGTCCGCCGCTCCGAGCGCGGCGAGAACTTCGCCCGCGCCGCCGCGACCAGGACCTGGACGGCCGCCGACATCCGCCCGAACGGCGTGCCCGACTGGCTTCCCGGCGGCATCCAGAAGCACAGCGCGGCACTCGACTTCCGCCGCGCCCCGCAGGTCGCCGAGGCCGTCGCCCGCTTCGCCCCGCACGTGCGGGTCACCGACGAGCGCGAACCCGGCCGCGCCGCGACGGTCCCTAAGCCTGCTCGAAGTAGAACGATTTGATGAAGCAGTCGCGCGGCTGCCCGATCGCGAACCGGACGCACTCGGCGACCGACCGCGCCGACAGCGCGTCCCCGCTGCCGCGCTCGGCCTCCCACTCGGGGCCGAGCGGGTCCAGGTTGTCGAAGTCCGGCGGATAGAGCGAGATCACCCGGACCCCCTTGGGCCGCAGACGCTTCGACAGCACCTCGGTGAACCCGGCCTGCGCGGACTTCGCCGCGTAGAACGCCTCGTGCGCCTCGGACCGGTGGTTGCCGTACTCGCCGCAGCCCGACACCAGCGTCACGATGTCCGGGCTGTCGCTGCGCAACAGCAGCGGCAGGAACGCCTTCGTCGCGAGCACGGTCCCGGTCGCGCCCGCGCTGATCGTCGCCGCCACCTGCGCGTCGTCCGCCTCCAGGAACCCGCCCGCGTCCAGATACGGCGCGCCGTTGTTCACGAGCACGTCGACCCGGTCGGCGATACCGCCCACGGCCTCCCCGAACTCCCGCACCGACACAGGATCGGCCAGGTCGCACTCGAACGCGTGCGCCCGCCCGCCGACGTGCCGCACCTCCTCGGCGACCGACTCGGCCGCCTGGAAGTCGCGGGCCGACAGGAACAGCTCTGCGCCGTCCCTCCCCAGCGAGAGCGCCAGACTCCGCCCGAAACCGCGCCCGGCCCCGGTCACGACCACCCGATACCCCTGGAACCGCATACCGGCCTCCCCACGCTCGAAAACCCCAGCTTCTCACCGAGACCCGCGCCGGGGAACGCCCAGACCGTCCTAGGACCCGAACCGCTTCGCGGACCTCGCCCGCGCCTTCTCCGCCTCGACCTCCCGGTCCTTCGGCGGCGCGGCCGTGACCAGGCTGTCCAGCAGCTCCCGGGTGGCGGCAGCGACCGCCGCGACGGCCACGTCGAACGCCTCCTGGTTCGCCTGCGACGGATGCGTCGAGCCGCTGAGCTTGCGCACGTACTGCAGCGCGGCAGCCGCGACCTCCTCGTCGGTGGCGGGCGGATCGAGGTTGAACAGGGTCTTCACACTGCGACACATGCCTCCAGCGTCGCACAAGCCTGCGACACCCGCGAACGACGGGAGAAAGGGGCGGGGCCGCATGGCCCCGCCCCTTAGCACTACCTGCGACTACACCGGCTGCGGCAGGTTCGCATCGCAGTGCCGGACCTTCCGGACCAGCTCGGCGATGCCCCAGTACTTGTTGGTGCTCCACGACTGGCCCGTCGGGTCGTACCAGGTGTGCACGGCCGTTCGAGCCCCCTCAGCGGCGTCGTTGACCTGCAGTTCCAGACCGTGCTCCGCGCCGACCACGCCGTCGCCCTCGCCCAGGGCGATCGCGATCTCGACCGTGTAACCGGTGCTCGTCACCTTGACGGCGCTCGTGATCGCACCCGACTCGGGCCCGTTGCCGCCCAAGGAGACGACGTTCGCGAAGTTGACGCGGTACTGGCCGTCCGCGTCGCCGTAACCGCCCGACTTGGTGTTGCCCGGGTTGAGGAACACTTCGACGGAGTCCTGCTCCCACGCGTTCGCGCTGGTCGCGTCCAGCTGGGCGTCGGTCACCTCGAACAGGGCGTAGATCGCCGCGTCGTCCCACATGAGCGAGACGTCGGCCTTCGCGCCCTCGGCACTGCCCTCGACCCGGACCTCCGTCGCCACGGTCGACGCCTTCTTCCAGGCCTTGTCCTTGCGGCCGTCGATCACGGGCGCGTCCTTGGCCAGCGGCACCTGCACGCGCGCGTACTCCGGGTCCGGCTCCTCGGGGATCTCCGGGAGCTTCGCCGGGTCGGCGATGCCCCAGTACGCCCACTTGGCCTGCAGCTGGTCGGTGAACACCAGCGGCGCTTCAAGCGGACGCTCCTCCGTGCGGATCCAGCTGCGGCCGTCGTGCAGGCCCCACACCGTCACCGACTCCAGGTCCTTCGTGCGCAGCATCGCGAACAGGTCGCGGAAGAAGTGGCCCTGCTGAATGAGCCGCGCCTCCAGCTCCGGGAACTCCACGCCCGCTGCGGGCGCGCCGATCGCGATGTCGAGCTCCGTGACCGCCTGCAGGACACCGAGACCGGCGAACTTGTCGATGCTCGCCTCGATGTTGCTCAGCGACGTGTTCAGGCTGATGTGGGTCTGGTGGCCCACGCCGTCCACCGGGACGCCGTCCGCGAGCATGGCGGAGACGAGGTTGTAGAGGTTGTCGCGCTTAGCCGGATTGTCGGTGCCGTAGTCGTTGATGAACAGCTTGACCTCGGTCGCGCCGACCGCGTCGAGCTGCTCGCGGGCGATCCGGAACGCGTGCGAGATGTACTCGGGGCCCTCGAAGATCTGGAACCAGCGGCTGTTGCGGTAGACCTCGGCCGCGTTGTCGCTGATGACCTCGTTGACCACGTCCCACGCCTGGATGCGGTCGCCGTAGTGCGCGGCGATCGCCCCGATGTGCGCCTCGAGCCGGTCGAGCATGATCTGCTGGTCCTCAGCCGAACTGCCAAGGGGCTGACCGGCGTTCGCGTGCCCGGCCGGGTAGGTGAACCACCAGTCGGGGACCTGGCTGTGCCACAGGAACGTGTGCCCGTAGATCTCCTGGCCGTTCGCCTCGGCGTGCTCGACCAGCTGGTCGGCCGCCGTGAAGTTGAACTGGCCCTCGACCGGCTGGATCGCGTCCGGCTTCATGTGGTTCTCGGCCGTGATCTGGTTGAAGTGCTTGTTCAGCAGATCGCCCGTGGGGGCCGCGAGGTCGCGCGGGTCGACCGCCGCGCCGAAGCGGAAGTCCGCGGCGAGCACGTCCTTGAGCGAGGGGATCGACGGGTCGACGCCCGGCGGTGTGACCTCGGTGATCGCGACGTTGTCGATCGAGTACGACGCGTCCGGCGTCGGCGACTCGACGTACAGCGTCAGCGCGTCCGCGGCCGAACCGATCGAGTACTCGCCGGTCAGCTCGGTCCACTCGGTCCCGACGGCGGCCTGGTACACGACGCTGTCGTACGACGTGGTCCCGGCGGCCTCGCGCTGCACGGTGGTCGAGACGACCTCCCCGGCGCTGGCCGCGTCGAAGCGGACGTCGAGCGAGATCTCGTACACGCCACCGGGAACGATGAGCCCGGTGAGGTCGAGGGACGGGCCGTTCCAGTCGGCGGTGCGGCCCGTGGTGAGCAGCGCGCCGTCCGCGACGCTGAGGGTGACGGGACCGCGCGGGGCCCAGTCGCCGACCGTGCCGTCGGCGAAGTCGGCGGCGTAGACGACCGCGGGTTCCTGGGCGACGGCGGGGCCGCCGAAGGCGAGCGCGGCGGGGAGGACCAGCGCTCCGGTTCCGGCGGCGATGGCGCGCAGGCGCTTTCGCCGCGATGGGGGGTGGTGTTCCATGGCTGTGCGGCTCCATTGCGGAGGAGGGAAGGGAGACTTTCTGAAAGTTTCGGAACTTTCCATGAAACTTCCAAGCTTCGCCATGGTAAGTGGGATATCAACAGTTGTCAATCAGGAGATGCCCGGTCGGTCGCCGACGTGCAGGAACGCGCTCACCCGCGCCGCCGCCTCCAGCATCGCCAGGCCCCGCTCGGTGAGCCTGCGGCCCCACCCGTCGAGCGCCGCCGCCAGCTCTTCCGTGCCGCCCGCAGTGCGCACCTGCCGCACCACCGCCGCGATCCGCTCCAGCGGATAGTCCCCGCGCCGCAGGAGGTGCGCGAGCTCCGCGTCCCGCACGTCCTCGTGCCGGTACAGCCGGTACCCGGTGACCGGCTCGCGCTCCGGAGCGAGGATCCCCGCGTCCTCCCAGTGCCGCACCGTGGCCGCCGTGACGCCGAGCCGCCTCGCGAGCTCGCCCACGGTGAGCGGCGGCCCGGTGAACCGCGCCGGCGGCGGGCCGGCCGTCAGGTGCCCGATCGCCGCGCGCACCGCGTCCAGGGTCTCGCGGTCGCGCACGAGCTGCACGTGCCCGCGGTCGATCTCGGCGAGGGCGCGCTCCGTGTCATTCCCGTTGAGCGCCAGCATGACCCGACCCGCCGCCGCGTACCCGTACGCCGGGACGAGCGCCAGGAACGCGCGCAGCGCCGCCGCATGCGCCTCGGTGTAGACCCGGTACCCGCTCCTCGTGCGCGCCGCCTCCGGGAGGAACCCGTCGCGCTCGTAGTTGCGGACCGCCTGGGTCGAGAGGCCGTGCTCGCGGGCGAGGTCGGAAGGCCGGAAGGTGTCCACAGGTCAAAGACCCTAGCGGATTCGAGGTTCCCCTGAAGCCCGTTGCGGCCGTACGCTTGAGGAGACCCTCGGAGTCCCCTGGAGCGCCTGTGAACAGCATCCCGTCAGACCCGAACGCCCTGTACGACAAGCCGCACTCGGTCGACCTCGCCCAGGTGATGATGGTCTTCCAGTACTTCATGGTGGTCAGCGTGAGCGTCGGGATCGGCCCCCGGCTCTTCAACTGGTTCAAGGGCGAGACCGAGGGCGTGCCGCTCCTGGCGGACGTCGAGGCGGCCATCGACATCGGCTCGAGCTACCCGATCGCTGTGGTCCTGCCGGTCCTGGTGGTCTTCACCGCGCCGTACGTCTGGGTGGTCCTGGCCCTCGGACTGGGGCGCAAGTGGGCCCGTGCCGCGGCGGCCGTGGTCGTCCCGGTCAACACCTACTTCGGACTCGGCGCGGTCGTGCGCACCTACGGCGAGGTCTGGGCTCTCATCGTCTCGCCACTGTGGATCTTCGTGGCCCTGTGCGTCCTCGGCGGGCTCGCCTCCCGCACCGCCCGGCAGTGGTTCCGCCAGGGCGGCTGGGAGCCCTGGTACATCCGCTACGAGATCGACCAGCTCCAGAAGGTCAACGCCCGCCGCCGCCGGCCCCCGCGCCGCCGCCGCTACCGGATCCCCCACGACCCCAACCAGGCCGACGCCGACTGAACGCGAACGGGCCCGGTGACCAGGTCACCGGGCCCGTCGTTTCACATCATGGCGCGAGTACGAAGTCCGCGCCGGTCACGCCGTTCAGGACGACGCTGACATCGGCGGCGTCCGTGCCGGACGGGCTCACCGCCTCGAACTGCGCGGTGCCCGAACCGGGCGCGAAGGTCCAGAAGCGGCCCTGCGCGTCCGTGACGCCGCGGTGCCCTGACGCGGTGTGGGTGACCACCGCGCCCGCGACGGGCGCTCCACTCTGGTCGGTGACCGTACCCCGGACCAGACCGCCCGCGACCGGCGCGCACTCGGCGGTGCCGCCGACGAGGACGTCGTCGATCTGCCACCAGTAGCCCGAGCGGTAGGCGTGGTAGTAGTGGAACTTGAGCTGCGCCGCTTCCGCTGCGGCCCAAGCGGTCAGGTCCACGGTCACCGTCGTGTCGGACACCGGCTGGTCGGCCGCCCAGACCTCCTGCCACGTCTGGCCGCCGTCCGTGCTGATCGCGATGTCGGCGCGGGAGTACGGGGCGTACATGGAGAAGTCGGTGGCGAAGGACAGGACCGGCTGCGGGGCGCTCGACAGGTCGAACACCGGCGAGATGAGATCGGTGTCCATCACGCCGCCGCCGGGCGGCTGGGCGTAGGCGAACCCGCCCGATCCGGGGGTGCGGTTGCCAGCGCCGTCCGAGGCGAAGAGCCACGGCTGCGGGCCGCGGTTGACCACGGTCCAGCCCACCGGCGCTGTGGTGAAGCCGGTGCCGAGCGGGTCGAAGGCGTAACCCGGTGCGGTGCATCCGGTCTCGACGGGCACTTCGACTCGCAGATCCGCCGCGTTCGCATCGACGCGGACGGTCTGGTAGCCGCTGTACTCGCTCTCGACGACCAGCTCGACCCCGCCCGTCGGCAGCGTCAGCTCGAACCGCCCGGTGAACGGATCGGTCATGGTCGACACCTCGCCGCCCGCGGAACTGACCGTGGCCGCGAGCGGCCAGCCGTGGCCGGAGCCGTCGACGACGGTACCCGTGACGACGGTGGTGGCGAGCGGGGTCAGCGACGCGTTGAATACGGCCGTCTGGCCCGCCGAGACGGTCACGGTCCCGGTCTGGGGCGCGTAGCCGAACTTGGTCACGGTGACCGCGTGCTGCCCGGTGAGGGCGAACGACACGTCGTACTTCCCGTCGGCCCCGGTCGTGGCGCGGCGGTCGAACGCGCCGTCGAAGACCAGCTCCGCGTCTGCGAGCGGCGTCCCGTCGGCGGCGGTGACGGTGCCCGTGATCGTGCCGGAGTCGCCGTCGGGGAGCGCCTGGACCGCGGCGAACGCGTCGATGCGGCCGTAGCCGTGGACGTTGTTGGCGTCGGCGGTCCCGCCGCACTGGTCGTCCGCGGTGTACCGCGCCGAACCGGTGAGCATCTCGTAGACCAGGCCGTAGTCGCCGCGGAGCGCGGGCTCGGCCTCCATCATGAGCGCGATCGTGCCCGCGACGTGCGGCGCGGCCATCGAGGTGCCGCTCTGCGAGCCGTAGCCGCTGCCGGGCACCGAGGAGAGGATGCCGCTGCCGGGCGCGGACACGTCCGGCTTCACGCGGCCGTCGCTGGTCGGACCGCGCGAGGAGAACTCGGCGATGCCGCCGCCGACCTCGTAGGCGCCCACGGCGATCACGTCCGCGTACCCGCCGGGGGAGTTGGTGGTGAGACAGGTCGGCCCGCTGTTGCCCGCCGCGAAGACCGGGATGATCCCGGCCGCGTGCCACAGCTCCACGATGTCCTCGTAGTACGGGTCGTGATCGGATGCCTCACGGCCCCAAGAGTTGTTGATGATGTCGGGCGCCTTGGACGGGTCCGGGTTATGCCCCTGCGAGTCGGTCGGCGCGACCATCCACTGCCCGGCCTTCAGCACCGATTCCATGCTGGAGCCGTAGTAGTTCGCGGCGATCCACTCCGCGCCGGGCGCGACGCCGATCTGGTTGCCCGCGCCGTCGTCGCCGACCATGGTGCCCACGGTGTGCGTGCCGTGGTTGCTGAGATCGCACGGCGCGGCACCGCAGGAGCCCTCGACGTCGTAGAAGTTGTAGTCGTGGGTGAAGGTGCCGTCGCCGTTGTTGCCCCGGTACTGGTTCACGAGCGCGGGGTGGTCGTACTGGACGCCGGAGTCGATGCTGGCGACGACGACGCCCTCACCGGTGACGCCCAGCTGGTCCCAGACGGCGGGCGCGTTGATGTCGGTCGCGCCCCACCCGGCGGAGGCGGCCGCGAACCCGGACTCGGCCGGGACGGGCTCCACGTCGACCACCTCGGGGGCGTCGACCACCCTCGCCACCTCGTCGAAGGCGGTGACGGTCTCCAGCAGCTCGGTCCCGCCGGTCACCTTGACCGACGATGAGGCCCAATAGGTCTCGTACTCGACGCCCGCCTCATCGAGGGCCTCGGTCAGCGCGGCCTGAGAGGTCTCCGCAAACGCCGTCGCCGCCGCGTAAGCCGCAGCGCCCTTCTCCTCCTTGGTCTCGGCGCGGTAAGCGGCCGAATAGTCGGGGCTGCCCTCGAACTGCACCCAGCTCTCGGCCTCACCTTCCGCCTCGATCTCGGCCAGCAGGGCCGGATCCACCTTCTGCTCGATCAGTGCGTCCACGTCGGACTCGGTCTGCCCCAGTGCGGGCGCTGCGACGACGAAAGCCGGTGATAGCGCTCCCACGAGACTGGCGGCGAGTACTCGCCGCCATCGTTGTGTACGTGACAAGACGGCTCCTTGCTCGATGGCGGCGCCGGGGGGTCGGCACCGCTCGCAATTCCGTTGCGTCCCAACATGACAGGCCATCGCTGAGCATCAAAATAGACATACAGCCAAAACCAGAGCCAACCCCAAGGAAACCACCTCACCAGTGCCGCAACTCACACCCGCCGCAGACAGGCCAGCGCCGATGCGTACGATTCCGAGCTGGAAGTAGGGAGCCAGGCATCCGATGTTCACTGTCACCGCCTCGACGCACGCCGCTGACGCGAACCGGTACTTCGCGGGGGGTCTGCATTTTCCGAACGGCGATGTCGAGTACTTCCAGGCTTCCCTGGACCACTGGACGATCCAGCAGTACACCGAGAGCTGGCGGTCCCAGCTCGCCAAGATCGCGAGCGGCGAGCCGGTCGCCGTTCTCCTCACGAACGTTCAGGACCCGAGGTCCGCGAACTTCTTCCGGGGCTGGACGGTCTACAACCCCGGCGACGGGTTCCTCTACTTCCAAGACGGACTGATCTTCGTCGAGGAGCTCCCGGACGGCTGGACCCTCGACGACTTGAGCGGCTTCGCCGAGGAGCGAGAGACCGAGACCGAAGAGGGACATCGGATCTCGGAGTGGAGGATCGACGAGGCCGACATCGATCCCTACAAGTCCATCGTCGTCACGGACAACATGCTCTAGGCAGAGCGACGGCCCCGCCGAATCGGCGGGGCCGCTGCTGGTCCTCGGTAGGGCTACCGGTCGGCCTGCTGGAGCAAGGCGGTGAAGTCGACGGTCTTCAAGTCGAAGATCGGGGAGTCATCGCCAAGCTTGCTGTCGCGAACCTGGAAGCCGGAGACTGCGGGGCGAGCCTCAACGCAGTCGGTGTTCGGGCCCTGGCTGCGGCTCGACTTGCGCCACCCATCCTGGCTCATCGCTTGAACTCCTTCAGAGACTTGGCCTGTCGAAGCCCCGCCTCGAAGATCTGGTGGTACTTGCCCACGGCGTCGCTGTTTTCGTAGAATCGGCGCTCGTACGGGCTCTCCAGATAGACGACGCTGGGATCCTCGGTGTTCCTGAAGGATAGTACGGAGAAGGGCACCACCAACATCGGATATGGGCCCGCTTCGAACGGCAGGTACTGGATATTCACCCTCGGATGCCCATCGAGATCGAGCATCCGGGCAAGCTGTTCATCACTGCAGCTGCTGTGCAGCACTGCTTCGAATAGCAGGAATCTCAGCCTCACCGTGCCGAGTTCGAGCTTCCCCATGAGCGTCGTTTGTCGGTCGAGTCGATCCTCGATTCGGCGAGCGATGTCCTTCGACTCGACGCCACTCCGCTCGAATACCTTCCGGATGTAAGCCTCGGTCTGGAGCGGGCCTGGCACGAACATGGCTTCGAACTTGTCGAGCCCGACCGCCATGCGCTCGAACTCCAGATATGCATCCCACCCGGAGTTCTCGGCCGCGTGACTGGGCTGGGCCCAGATCTTGTCGTTCACGAAACGCCAGATGCGCTCCAGTTCGAAGCGGATCTTGTTCGGGGCGCCGTAGTACTCGGCGAGCCGTCCGACGACCGCGAAGGTCGACCTCGTGGGCATGCCTTGTTCGATCCGCGTGAGCGTCCGCGTCGACCCCGCGATCGCGGCGGCCTCCGGATCGGTGACCTTCTTGCCCGCCAACTCCCGCTGCGCCTTGAGTTCTCGTCCGACCTGCCTGCGAAGTTCAGAAACCGTCGACATCCACTCAGTATCGCAATAACCACGCATAGTGCAACCTCATGCGACGCGGCGTTCCGTATGGCAGTCTGACAGGCCGTACTGCCATATTGTTGCGCCCCAAGCTTTCTGAACTGTCGGATTGCCAACAGTCCGACCTGCGGTTTCGCCTTGAGGCGGTGCCCGCTTCTTCCTACTCTCGACTCATGGCTGATACCAAGGACGTCTATCTCGGCGAGTTCAAACGGGGCCCGGCGGTCTTCACGGTCTTCCAGACAGCGAAGGACCCAGCGGTGATCCGAGTCGACTGCAAGGACAACGGCGGCGGCCCGAATCCCACTGCCACCTTCGAAGAGGGCATCGACGACTCGCCCTATTGGCACGGCGCGTGGAACCACGACAAGTGGTGCCCCTGGATCGTCGCCGAGACGCGCAAGGTCGCCAAGAAGCCACGCTGAAAGCGGAGCGCTCCGCAAGGGCCGACCGATCCTGGTGGGGGATCGGTCGGCCCGTTCCGTCTATCGGTCTGCGGAGCGCGGAAACCCGGTCATCGTGGCTAGCGACCGCCGCAATGCCTCCGCGTCCCCCGGCTTGAGATCTGCCGTGAGATCGGCGTCGATCGCCTCGGCGATCGCATTGCAGGCCTTGAGGAGTGCGATGCCCTCCTCGGTCGGTGCGAGCACCTGCCTGCGGCGGTCCCGTGGGTCGCGCTGGCGGGTGACCGCTCCGATTTCCTGGAGCCGGTCGGCGAGGCCGACCATGAAGCTCGGCGCGACGCCCATGGTCTCGGCCGCCTCCGCCTGCGAACTCGCGGCGCCGTCTGCGAGCAGCGCGAGCAGGCCCGCGTGCTTGGGCTTCAAACCGAGCGCCGCGATCTTCGCTGCGTACAGCTCGGTGACGGTCGTACCGAGGATGCCGAGTTGAAATGCCAGGGTGGAGGTCAGCCCGGCAGGCCGTTGCTTGGACATGACCTCCACGATAGCAATAATGATTCACTTTGTGAATGATTTACTTACCGTATTGAATTTGCGGCTTCGTCGTTCGGCCCGGCCGGTTCAGCGAGGTCGCGGGCCCGTTCGGCCATCTCTGGGCTGCCGAGCCGGTCGTACGCGGCGGCAAGCGTGTTGAGAAGGAGCGTCCGATTGTCTTCGCCGGTACCGGTGAGGAACGAGTCGAGGTCAGCGCCGCTGGTCGGGGCGAAGTCGCCGACTGCCACGATCCCGGGGGAGAGGACGGCGCCGCGGTGGTTGAGCTGGGCGTCGAGTGCGAACATCATCTCCGTGATGCGCGGCAGTTCCTCGACGCGCTCCGGGTGCTGCGCGAACCACCAAAGTGCGGCGGTGCGCGGCTCGCTGAGGAGCCGCCCAAGACGGTCGGCGTTGCTCATCCGCTTGTCGTGCAGACGGGTCTCCATGTCGAGGGTGAACTCCGCGCGCTCCAGTTCACGGGCCAGCGCCAGGTCCTCGGGCTCGACGAGGGCCGGGCCGAACTCGGCCTTGAAGCCGATCGCGCCGTCCCGCGCCCAACGCCACGCGTTGAACTTGTCGTTCAGCGGCAGGTGCAGGTACTCGCTGACAGTGAGCGCGTGCTGCGCCGTCACGGCCTGCGCGGTGCGGTGCAGCTCCCACTCCAGGACGCGCCGCACGTCTTCGCCGATGCGGATGTCGCCCTTGACGATGTACTCGACCGTCACCGGGCACTTGAACTTGAGCGCGGGCAGGGAACTCGGGAGTTCGAGCACGGTCTGGTACTGGTGCATCGGGAGCGGCTCGACCGAAGCGACGACTTCGGCCCCGCCCGCCCAGCCTTGGTAGAACTTCCAGCCGAAGAACGCCAAGACGGCGAGGACGAGGACGATCGGGATGATCCAACTGGCCATTACATCGAGACCTTTGCTTGAGTGAGGAAGTCGGCGAGCTGGTCGCACAGGACCAGGACGTCAGGATCAGCGGCACGGCCCGACCAGGACCGCCCGCTCACGGCCTGGGAGAGCTGGCCCAGCGTCCAGAAGTCTCCGGCGGCGGCGGCGACGCGCTCGACAAGCGGCGTGCGGTGCTCGGGCAGGGCCGAGGCGGCGAAGGCGAGCCAAGCGGCGACGCTGTCGCGCACGGCGCTCGGGCTCGCCGAGGCGAGCAAGGCCCGCCACATGGACGTGACCGACCCGGACGGGTCGCGGGCGAGCCAGTCACCCGCCCACCGGCTCCGAACACCGTCATCTTCGAGCAGTGCGATGAGCACGGCAGGCGCGATCGGCTGGAACTCGGCGTCCTGCGCCGTCCATTCGGCGAGCGGTTCGACGACGGTCTGCGGCGGGAGGGACCTCGCTGCCGAGGCGAACGAGAGGAGCGAGTCGTCCACGACCGAGGGCGAATCGGACTTCAGCAGGTGCTTCAGCCGGGTGAGCGCGTTGCGGGGGAAGCGGATCGCGTAGTCGGGGTCGCCGCACACCTGGGCAACGGTGCGCTGCAAGCTGATCGGCACACCGGAGCGGTGGTAGGACCACTGCCAGAGCTGACGGCGGACCTGCTGGCCGATCGCCGGGTCGATCGCCCCGGCGAGGAGCAGCCCGGCGGCCAGCTCCCGGCGAAGTCTCGTGCCCGAACCCGGGCCCGCGATCGACGCCGCGCGAACGGTGATCAGCTCGGCCGCCCCTGTCGCCGAGGCGAAGTTGAGCAGTCGCGGCAGCAGGACCGCGAGCATGTCGTCGCCGAGCCGCTGCGGTCGCACGAGCTGATCGAGCCAGGCTTGGATCGGAGCCCTCCACGTGGGGAACTGCGCCCACGCGAACGGCAGCACCGCCGCTCCCAGCCGCGGGTTGGCGAACGCACCGCTCTTCTCGACGAGCACGGTCTCGAGCGACGCGAAGCGCTGGTCCAGACTCGGTCCCCGAAGCACCGACGGGTCGGCCTCCTCTCCCGCTATCGCGGCCAGTGCGTTGGCGGCGAAGGCGATCGACGCCCGGTCGGAGCCGGGGAGCGCGGAGGCCGCGAGGGCCAGGGCCCGCGAGGGGCCGCTCAGGAGCCGGTCCTCGAAGAGGATGCGGAGGTCCGCGGCGTACGAGTCCAGACAGGATCTCACCGTTTCGATCAGCTCGTCCATTCCCGAACCGGGGGGCGCGCTGTCGATCACCTCCGCGATCTGCACGGCCCGAGGCGGCCACTGATCAGCCGTCAGCTCCAGGAAGCGCGGGTCGCGCTGCAGCCGGTGGAGCAGTTCGGGATGTCGCATCCGCTTGGCCATCACCGCTGCCGGATCCGGTCGGCCGACCCGGTGCACCGACTCGGGGAGCGCCCGTTCGGCGACGGGCCGGCTCGTGTCGCCGATGGCGACGACCAGGTGGGAGTCGCTTTCGCGCAGAGCGGTCTGGACCTGTGCGAGACGCTCGACGAATCGGGTCGCGAGGTCGTGGTCGTGGGAGATGTCGAGCAGCAGCACGCTCGGCTGCTTCAGGTCGTCGAGTTCGTCGACGAGTTCGCTGTGGTCGGCGGAGAACAGTTCTTCGACGCGTCGACCGGGGTTTGTCGCGGCGAACGCCTGCCAGCGCTGGCAGGCGGCGGTCGTCAGTCCTGTACGGGCGCCTCCCGCGAGCACGAGCAGTCGGGTCCGGTCCAGGACCGTCAGGTCGCGTTCGAGGTCCGGGGGCGGGACGACCATGCGCAGTTCCCGGTGCTGCAGGTCGGGGTCGGAGGCGTACCGGATGCGCCGTCGCAGGGCGCTGACGCTCAGGTAGAGGTTGTGCTGGTCGCCGCCGAAGGCGTTGACGACGCCTCCTTCAGTCGCGCTGACGCTGCCTTGGAAGAGGTTGCCGGTCAAGGCCTCCGGCGCCTCGGTGTCGCTCATTCGCGTTCCTTCCGCTGGCGCGGAGCAGGCCGCTCCTCGTAGTTGTGCTGGTCGCCGCCGAAGGCATTGACGGTGCCGCCCTCGCCCGCACTGACTTCGCCGTGGAAGACGTTGCCGCGATGGACCTTTCGGCTGTGGTCGTCGTGGGTGGACCTGTCGACCTGGACGCGGTTGCCGGAGCCGACGCCGATGGCGTCTCGCCCGATGTCGCCGGCCCGCGTGGACTCGTCGTGGAGGTCGTGGCCGGCCGAGCCGACGGTCGATGCCTGCCCGCTCGTGCGCAGCCGCAGTTCGGTCTCGCCGCGTCCGACGGCGTCTTCGAGCGGTTCGATCGAGGCGTCCTCGGAAGCGGCGGAGAGCGGGAGGTTCGACAGGCCGTACCGGAGGAGGTACCCGGAGGGCGAGGGCACGTGGAGGAACGCCTCGGCGTGGTAGTCCTTGTCCTGCATGTCGACCGACACGTTGACGAACTCGGTCGCGCGCAGCCAGGCGGGGTCGGGGCCGATCGTGCCGCTGATGACGGCCGGGGTCACGGCGACCGCGAGGAAGGTCGCGTTCTCGTCGGAGTTCTCCAGAAGCATCTTGCAGGCCTTGGAGTCCGCGATCCGGCAGGCGTCGATGATCACCTGGTTCGGCGCGACGTCGACCCGCTCGTCTGCGATCCCCTGGACCGTGCCGACGGCGATACCGAGACGCATCCTGATGCGGCCCTCGCCCCGGTGGTGGCGTTCGCGGAGCAGGAGCTGCAGTGCCTGCGGCAGGCCGTCGACGATGGCGCGGAGGTAGGCCTTCGGGAATCCGGCGACGATGCCGTCGCCGGTGTTCTGGCAGAACTCGCGCTCGCTCCAGGCCTCCTGCAGGTCGGATCCGAGGAACGCGGCTTCGATGTCGTTGCGGAAGTCGGTCGCGATCCGGGTGCGTTCGGTGTCGGTGTAGGCGCTGAACCTCCTGATGTCGAGGGCGAGGACGGCGACTTCGCGGGTCTCGGTCTTGCGTTGGGCCGGAATCGGTTCGGGTTGCATCGTGTTCCTCAATGTCGTGCGCTTCGGGCTGGTCTTCCGATCGTCGGATCCGGGCCGCGAACGCGGTGCGCAGTACTGCGCACCGCGGATGGTGACGTGAAGCACGTTCAGCGAATATGGGCCCGTCTCGACAGCGCAGCGGGATCGAGGATCGTGATGAGGGCGGGCCGGGTCTCGATGAGCCCGATGTCCTTCCACCGCGAAACGAGCAGGTTCACCGATCGCAGGCCGGCCCCGAGGGAATCGGCGATGAGCCGCTGGCTCATCGGCACGGTCGGGCTCGGTCGGCCCGGATCGGCGTTGACCACCTCCAGGAACAGCTGGGCCAGGCGTTGCTCGGCCGGCAGGTTGGCCGCCCGCCACACGCGTTCGCCGACCTGCCGGGCCTTGCTGAGGATGTAGCGCTGCAGGGTGTCCGAGAGCCGTTCCCGCTCGATGAAGCCAGCGAAGTTGGAGGCCTCCAGTGTCGTGACGGTGCAGGGTTCGAGCGGCCAGACCGACGCGCTGTGCTCGCCGTCGTCCCATTGCGCGTACTCGCCGAGGAGGTCGCCCGACCCTCGGACCGCCACGAGGACTTCGTTGCCGCTCTCGTCGGTGTAGACGACTCTGACCCGTCCCCGCTCGATCGCGTGGACGATGCGGCTCGGAGCGCCCTGGTCGAGGAGCCTGGTCGTGGTCGTGGAGGTGCGCCGGTTCCCGTGGGAGAGGAGGGCGTTCCAGCGCTCGGGGCCGATGAGGGCCTGAAATCCTCGGGTATGGAGGTTTTGCGGGGGTGGGGCCATCGGACCTTCATATCGATTGCGGCCGTTACGTTCTGTCGGGTTAATGACACTGAAAGTGTGATTCGCTCGCGTCGACCGTCCGGGGTGGGGGGATTGTGGAGGAATCTTTGGTGAGGCTAAGGTCACAGGGGCAGTCGAGTGGAAGGGAAGTGCTGTGCGCAAACTCAGGCTTGTCGCGGTGGCGTCGGTCGGGCTCTTGGCCTTGGGGGCCTGCGGAAGCGAGCAGGGGGCCGCGATGTTCGTCGGCGACCAGCGCGTCACCGAGGCCACACTCGACGGTTATGTCGACGGCGAGGTCGCCATGTACCTCGACCAGGGCGCGACGATCGAGGAGATCAGCTACGCCGACAGCCGCCAGAAGGCCGCGTTCATCGTGCTCTTCGCCGAGCTGGGCCAGGCCATCGGCCTCGAAGCGCCCGACACGAACAGCGCCGCGGACGAATTCGAGGCCCGGTACATCGAAGCCGCCGCGTACTACGACGAGATCGCCGCCGCGGCCGAGCCGCGCGCGATGACCGACGCCGAGGCGGAGGCGCTGAACGCCGCCGTCGCGGGCGACCAGAACCTCCTGCAGCGCGCGGTCGAGGGCTGGGCCACCTCCGAGCAGCTCACCGAAGAGCAGTTCGCGGAGTTCAGCACGGCCGCCCAGGCCGACCCCTCGATCCTCAACGAGGTCGTGCGCATGTGGGGCGAGCAGCAGGCCGGGTTCGCCGACGACCTGAACGGCTACATCGACGAGTACGACGTCGCCGTGAACCCGCGGTACGGCGCGCTCGACATCAGTCCGCTCGTGGGCGTGTTCGAGGTCGAGGTGCCGCAGCGTTGAGCGAGATCACCTGGCTCCTGACCTCCCCGCGCATCCCCGCCGGGCTGCTCACCGTCGAGGCCTGGGACGCCCTGCAGGACGCCGAGGCCGTCGCCGCGTTCTTCGAGAGCCCCACGGTCGAGGCCGTGCGGGACGCCGGGATCGACGTGCAACTGGTCGAGGACGCCGCCGAGTTCATCGAGACCGGCGGCGTTTGGATCGTCGGCGAGGAAGGCGACGAGGAGCTGCGCGAGGCGCTCGCCGAGTACGTCGCGGGCGGGGAGATCGAGCTCGAAGTCGTCTACGGCTCTTGGGATCCGCCCGGCGCGCGCCTGCTCGACCTCGTCGAGGCCGTGGCGCGGCTGCACGCCGAGGACGGCTGCCCGTGGCACCGCGGGCAGACCCACGAGACGCTCGGCCCGTACCTGCTCGAGGAGGCCTACGAGGTCCTCGACGCCATCGGCGGCGGCGACCCCGAGGAGCTGCGCGAAGAGCTCGGCGACCTGTTGTTCCAGCCGCTCCTGCACGCCTCGCTCGCCGAGGACTTCGACATCGACGACGTCGCGGGCGACCTGGTGGAGAAGATCGTCCGCCGCCACCCGCACGTGTGGGGTGACGCCGACCCCGACGACCTGTACGAGCACTGGAACGAGGCGAAGGCCGCCGAGAAGCCGCACCGGGACCACCCGGCCGACGGCGTCTCGCGCCAGCTGCCGTCGCTGTCCTTGGCCGCCAAGGTCATCGAGCGCTTCCACGACCAGGGCGAGGCGCTGGAGCTGCCGGACCTGCCCGACGGCGTCAAGCTCGAGGCCGACGAGGTGGGCGACTTCCTGCTCGCCGCCGTCGCGGCCGCCCGCGCCGCCGGGGTCGACCCCGAGCTGGCGCTGCGCAAGTCGATCACCGAGCGCGCGGGGCTGGACCGCCTCGACCCGCAAGGGCATGTCGCGGAGGCGATCGAGCACTAGACGAGCAGGGCCTAAACCATTCACGCCTAACTTCACAATAATGTTCTCGCGGCCTTAACAATGGCCGCCATCTCTGCTACGGTCGATCGCATGCCATCCGGTGACGCAAGTGACAGAGGCCCGAAAGGCCCGGCCACCCAGGTCAGGGAGACAAGCGATTCCAGCGGGGACCTGAGCTTCGGCTCGCCGACCCCCGCCGACGGGACCGAACTGTGGAACCTCGCCCGCGAGGCGGGGAACCTCGACGTCAACAGCAGGTACGCCTACCTGCTGTGGTGCCGCGATTTCGCGGCCACGAGCGTCGTCGCCCGCGATCGGCGCGGAGCCGTCGCGGGCTTCATCACCGGCTACCGCAGGCCCGAAGCGCCGGACGTGCACTTCGTCTGGCAGGTCGCGGTCGCACCCGGCTTCCGCCGCCGGGGACTGGCACGACGCATGCTCGACCACGTGGTCCACCGCATGCGCTCCGACGGAGTCCGTTTCGTCGAGACGACGGTGACTCCGGACAACAAAGCGTCGATGCGCCTGTTCGAGTCGTTCGCGGAAGCGAACGGGACGAACCTGACGCGCGACGTGCTGTTCTCTGAGCAGGAGCTCGGTTCCGGACACGAACCGGAAGTGCTCCACCGCATCGGCCCGCTGCCGGACTGAGCCAGCCCTACCCGGGCAACGGCGCCGCGGCGCCGCATCAGCCGGCCCGGGTATGCGCCCGGCGAGCGCCCCAAGCAGCGAGCGCCGGGAAGCGGAGAACAGCCAACCAGGCAGACCAAGAAGAGATCATGCAGGTTTTCGAACAGGTCGAATCAGAAGTCCGCTCCTACTGCCGCAACTGGCCCACGGTGTTCACCACCGCGAAGGGCAGCCGCATCGACGACGAAGCCGGACGGTCGTACATCGACTTCTTCGCCGGAGCGGGCTCGCTCAACTACGGGCACAACCACCCCGTCCTCAAGGAGGCCCTCCTGGGCTACCTCGCCGAGGACAACGTCGTCCACACCCTCGACGCCTACTCGGGCGCCAAGCGCACCTTCCTGGAGACCTTCCGCGACGTCGTACTCGCGCCCAGGAGCCTCGACTACAAGGTCCAGTTCCCCGGGCCCGCAGGCAACAACGCCGTCGAGGCCGCGCTCAAGCTCGCCCGCAAGTACACCGGCCGCGAGACCGTCGTGTCCTTCACGAACGGCTTCCACGGCATGACCCTCGGGGCCCTCGCGGTCACCGGCAACTCGATGAAGCGCGGCGGCGCGGGCGTCCCGCTCAACAACGCCGCGACCATGCCCTACGACAACTACATGGACGGCCAGACGCCGGACTTCCTGTGGCTGCGCAGCCTCCTGGAGGACTCCGGCTCCGGCCTCGACCAGCCCGCCGCGGTCATCGTGGAGACCGTGCAGGGCGAGGGCGGCATCAACGTCGCCTCCGACACGTGGCTGCGCGGCCTCCAGGACGTGTGCCGCGAGCACGACATGCTGTTCATCGTCGACGACATCCAGATGGGCTGCGGGCGAACGGGTCCGTTCTTCTCGTTCGAGCGGTCCGGGATCTACCCGGACATCGTCACGCTCTCGAAGTCGTTGTCCGGCATGGGCCTGCCGTTCGCGCTCACGCTCATGAAACCGCACCTGGACGTGTGGGAGCCGGGGGAGCACAACGGGACGTTCCGCGGGTTCGCGCCCGCGTTCGTCACCGCCACCGCCGCGCTGGAGACGTTCTGGCGCGACGACAAGTTCACCGCCGGAGTCGACCGGGACGCCGCCTGGCTCGACGCCGAGCTCGCCGACATCGCCGCCAGCCAGCCGGAACTGGGCATCACCACGCGCGGGCGCGGCCTGGCGCGCGGCATGGTCTTCGAGGACCCGGCCCACGCGGGCCAGGTCTGCCAGGAGGCCTTCGCGAACGGCCTCTTGATGGAGACCTCCGGCGCCGAGGACGAGGTCGTCAAGTTCCTCCCGCCGCTCACCACCACCCGCGCCGACTTCGAGGAGGGCGTCGGCATCGTCCGCGAAGCCGTCGCCACCGTTGCGAAGGAAGCCGCCGCGAAGGAGGCCGCATGATCGTCCGCAGGCTCCAAGACCTCATCGGCACTGACGCGGACGTGGAAGGCCACGACCGCGACCAGGCAAGGGGCACATGGCGTTCGCGTCGGCTCCTGCTCGCCCGCGACGGCGTCGGCTTCTCGCTGCACGACACCGTCCTGTACGCCGGGACCTCCACGACCATGCGGTACGCCAACCACGTCGAGGCCGTGTACGTCATCGAAGGGTCCGGGAAGCTCCGCGACCACGAGACCGGCGACGTCCACGCGCTCACGCCCGGAACGATGTACCTGCTCAACGGCGGCGAGCGGCACACGCTCGACATCGAAGCGGACCTGCGCTGCGTGTGCGTGTTCAACCCGCCGGTCACCGGCCGGGAAGTCCACGACGCCGACGGCACCTACCCCCTGCTCACCGAAGAGAACTAGCCGATCAAAGCGCCGCTTCCCTTGCGGCGCAGTGAGGAGCGAACCATGCAGTCCACCGACTTCTACCCGACCCGCCGCTTCAAGGAACCGCGCCTGGTCTACCGCACCGAGGATCCCGCCGTGTGGGGCCGCCCGAGCGACGGGCCGCTCACCGAGGACGTCCTCGGCAGCCACGAGCTCGACGGCTTCACCGCGATCGAGCAGCTGCTCGAGCCGGCCGAACTCGCCGCCGCGCAGTACGAGCTCAACCAGATCCTCCAGGACCCGGCCCTCGCGGGCGACGAGCGCGTCATCCGCGAGCGCGCCACCGACGAGGTCCGCTCGGTCTTCGACGTGCACCGGCTCTCGCCGTTCTTCGACGCGCTCATCCGCAGCGACCGGGTCGCCGGGGTTGCCCGCCAGATCCTCGGCTCGGACGTGTACGTGCACCAGAGCCGCGTCAACTACAAGCCCGGCTTCGGCGGCGCGCCGTTCGAATGGCACTCGGACTTCGAGACCTGGCACGCCGAGGACGGCATGCCGCGCATGCGTGCGGTCAGCCTCTCCCTGGCGCTGACCGAGAACTACCACTTCAACGGCTCGCTGATGATCATGCCGGGCTCGCACCAGACGTTCGTCTCGTGCGTCGGCGCGACCCCCGAGGACAACCACAAGGCGTCCCTGGTGAAGCAGGAGGTCGGCACGCCCGACCACGACTCGCTGCGGATGCTCGCCGACAAGCACGGCATCCACCAGTTCACCGGCCCGGCCGGGTCGGCGATCTGGTTCGACTCGAACTGCATGCACGGCTCGAACGGGAACATCACGCCGTTCCCGCGCTCGAACCTGTTCATCGTGTTCAACAGCGTCGAGAACGCCCTGGAAGCGCCGTTCGCGGCCGAGAAGCACCGCCCCGAGTACCTCGGCTCCCGCGACTGGGCGGTCCTCAACTAGCCCGAGACCAGGCGGCCGCGCACGGCCGCCGCGACGGGGGAAGGCGCGGGCCCGACCATGTCGGGCCCGCGCCTCGTTCTTCAAAGGGGGGCTTACGGTCCTACCCGGCGGGGACCTCCGGCACCGCGTCCTCGTCGTAGACGGGGGCGGGCATGTCCCGCAGGATGTCGCCGAGCATGTCGGCGTCGATCGGAGCGTCGTCCTGCCACGAGACCCACATGCCGACCGCCCAGCCCTCGGGCGAGTACCGCGTCGCGTAGATCTCGTGGTCGGTGTAGGGCTCCCAGTCCTCCCCGGCCTGCGGCTGGTACTCGACGTTGAGCTCTTCGAACGTCCAGATGGTGCCGTCGTCGTCGGTCATGGTGCTGCAGGCGTACTCCTCGCCGCAGACCCGCAGGTGCGGGTCCCAGTGGCCGGTCTCCGAGTAGCCCGGGATCCATCCGCCCGGCAGGTAGTACCGCAGGTCGAAGTAGACGTCCGCGGTGGTCTCGTCGACCGTCGTCTCGAACGGAAGGGTGCCGCTGTTGCCGTACGAACGCTGGATGACCAGGCCTCTGCCGGTGATGCCCAGCGACCGGGCGTCGCCGGTTCCGAGGGTCGCCTCGGGGTAGAGGTTCTGGAGCGCCTCGCGCGCGCCGTCGTAACTCTGCCGCGCCTGCTCTTCGGCCTCCGGCGAATTCGCCCAGACGTCGTACTCGTCGATCCAGCCCGTCGGGACGTCGATCAGGTCGCCCACCGGGGTCAGCTCGGACGTGTCGAACTCGAACTCGGGCATGGCCAGCGCGGCGGTTTTGAGACCTTCCAGGTCGAGCGGGTAGTCGGTGCCCGAGCAGTTGTTCCAGGAGGTGCGCAGGCCGGTGCCGTTCGGGTAGACGACCGCGATGTCGGCGGCGCAGCCGTGGTCGGCGATCATCAGGGTGCGGCCGTCGTCGAGCTCCTCGCTGGTGAACTCGGGCGCCTCCTCGCTGAAGTAGGGGCCGTCGCTGATGAGGTGCTGCGGGAACAGCTGCTGGGTGATCGGTCCGGGCTCGGCGGTCCAGCCGCCGGGCAGCAGCACCTTGAGCTCGAAGATGCTCCGCAGCGCCGAACCATCCTCTTCGGACTCGCCGCCGACGATGGTGCGCAGGTAGGTCTGGCTGTAGTTGCCGGGTTCCTGGTCCGCGCTGACGTGCATGCCGCTCGCCTCGGCCATGCACTGGTCGATCTCCTCCTGCGTGGCGCCCTCTTCGGCCAGGTAGGAGCACTCCTCCTCGTCGGGGGTGTTCTCCGGGTCGTTCCATACCCCGTTGTCGGCGAGGAGCTGGCCGAACGCCGCGGTAGCCGCGTCCTGGACGGTCAGGACCTCTGCGGACGGCTCGTACTCCGCGTACTCGCCCCCGCCGTCGGCCAGGCCCCAGTCTTCGCGGTACGGGTACCCGGCCATCGACGGGTCGTCGATCGTCTCCTCCGCGGCGGGCGGTGCGGTGTCGCCCCCCGTCGGGTCCTCGGTCGGGTCGGTCGTCCCCCCGGGAAGACCGACCACGGTTATCGCGAGCACTCCGGCCACTGCTGCGACGCCGGTGGTCGCGGCGCCCCCGAGCACCGCGCGGTGGCGACGGCGTGCGCGGTAGCCGTCGCGCACGATCCGGTCGAGGTCGAGTTCGCTTGTCGGTGGCGGGGATTCGGGCATGACGGTGCGGAAAACCGCCTCTGGATCGTCTTGCAGGTTCATCGCTTATCGCTTCCTTCCGCTACGCCCGGGCCAGGACTGGGGAATCGTCGAGGAGCTCTTTCAGCTTGCGCAGGCCCTTGGCGGACTGGCTCTTCACGGTTCCGGTCGAACAGCTCATGGCGGTCGCGGTCTCGTCGACGGACAGTTGCTCCCAGTAACGGAGCACGAGCGTCGCGCGCTGCCTGACCGGCAGCTGGTCCAGAGCCGCCAGTAGTTCCATGCGCACGTCCACTGCCTCTTGTGGACGTGCGAGTTCCTGAACGGGCAGTTCGGAACTCGTCCGCTCGCGGCGGACCCAGGCCAGGCGTCGATGGGAGATGTACACGTTGGTGACGATCTTGCGGACGTACGCCGGAGCACCGCCCGGCTCGACACGCCTCCATGCCGCGAACATCTTGGTCAACGCCTTCTGCACGATGTCGTCGGCCTCATACCAGTCCCCGCACAGCAGGTACGCGTACCTGCGCAGACTCTCGCGTTGGGCGATGGCGAAGGATCGGAACTCGGCCTCTTGCTGCTCCTCTGAACTCACGGGGCCTCTTTCAGGTGACGGGTAGGGGCCGGGCCGGCCGCGGTGTGGTGGATTCGGCGTGGCCCGACACGCCTATTACGCGGCAGCTGCGCTCCGGGTTGCCGTCGGTGCCGTGTGATCTGCCTTCATGCCGCGGCTCTCCCGGCCAGGAGCGACCGGAGCGCCGAGCCGGTGATCCACGCCGAGCCGAGCGCGGAGGCGATGACGAGGAGCAGCCAGGCGGTCGCGTCGGCGGTGTCCGCCTCGCTCGCGCCGAGGACCGCGATGACGGCCGAACCGGTGAGGGCGACGGCGATCTGCGTGAGCCCGGCCGTCCCGCACAGCGCGGCGGCCCGCCGCTCGAGCCTGCGGGCGACGACGAGTGCGGCGACGGTGAACGCGGCCGCCGTGGCGAGGTCGATGGCCCGCGCGAGCAGTGTCACCGCCAGGCCCGGGTCGCCTTCGCCGCCGAACAGGTCCCACATGATCGTCAACGCGGGCAGGCCGATCAGCAGGGTCCAGGCCGTGCGGCGCGCCTGCGCGGCCGCGAGCTCGCGCTGGAACTCGGCCGCGATGAGCTGGGGCGCACCGAACTCGGCCGCCGCGTCGGCGAGGGCACGTTCGCGCTCCATCCCCGCGTCGATCCGTTCGGCGACAGCCTCCTCGAACCCGCCGCCGAGCTCGGCGAGCATGTCGGCGCGCAGTCGCCGGGGGCCGCGCAGGGGCGCGGCGACCTCGTCGACGTACCCGTTCACGGGCCCAGGACCGCGGTCATGACCTCGCGCAGCGCCAGCCAGTCCTCGCGGCCCTTCGCGAGCGCCGCGAGGCCCTCGTCGGTGATCGCGTAGACGCGCCGCCGCCGCCCGGAGGCCTGCGTCCACTTCCCGGCCGCGTAGCCGGCGCGTTCGAGGCGGCGCAGTGCCGGGTAGACCGTGCCGCTGGGCAGGTCGAGCTGCTCGCCGCTCGACTCCTTGAGGGCCGCGATGATCGCGTAGCCATGGGCCTCACCGCGTTTGAGGGTGGCGAGGATGAGGGTGTCGAGCTGGCCGTGAATGCCGTCAGCGTCCATGCGCCCAGCTTACGCCCTCATAGGTAGACGGGCTTGATAAGTAGACGAGCTACATATAGTCTGTCTACATGATCAGACACCTGCACTTCCTCTCGCTCCTCGCCGGGCCCCTGCTCGGCGCCGTCGCCACCTTCCTCTGGGAGAGCGACCGCTACGGCACCACCGCCAGCGTCGTCCTCATGCTCAGCACCGTCGCCTGGATCTACGGCGTCCTCGGCGTCTGGGAGCGGATCGCCGCCTGGAAGCCGTGGGTCGGCGCGGTCGGCATCCTCCTGGCCCTCGCGGGCTTCGCCGGAGGCATGGCCTTCAGCCTCCAGGGGTTCTTCGAGGGCATCTTCGCGATCCCCGGCGCCGAATCGCTCGAGGCCGCGGCCGCGCACCCGGTCGCCTCGACCTTCGTCCTGTGGCTGCCCGGCCCGGCCTTCCCGGTGAGCCTCGCCGCCCTCGGGATCGTCCTCGCCTGGTCGCGCCTCGCGCCGCTGTGGCTCGGCGGGCTCCTCGTCCTGGCCAGCGTCGCCTTCCCGCTCAGCCGCATCACCCGCACCGCCGCCGTCGCGCACGGCGCCGACCTCCTCATCCTCGGGGCCTTCGCCGCGCTGGCCCTCCTCTACCTCCGCACGGACCTCCGCCGCCCCGAACCCGCCCTCCAGGCGGCCTGAACCGCCGCGCTCCGCGCCCCTGCCACTGCGTTGTCCCCATCACAGGAACCCGTTTGTAGGGGCGCGGACGCGTCCGGTACAGTTACATCCCGTCGGCGCCGCACGATTCGAGGCGCTAACACACCATTGGGGTATGGTGTAATTGGCAACACGGCTGATTCTGGTTCAGTTGTTCTTGGTTCGAGTCCAGGTACCCCAGCCATAAAATTTCTTACCCGAACACCAGGCCCACAGGCCTGGTGTTCTTGGTTTCCGCCTCACGGAAATTGCGCTTCGCCGGGAAGAGCGTTGCGCGACCAGCCCGGCGCTGGCCGATGGCCTGCACCGCCCCTGATCTCCGTCGCCGGTCAGGAGATCTCGATGAGGATCTTTCCCAGGTTCGCACCGGCGGCGAGTCTCGCGAACGCCGCGGGCGCCTCCTCCAGGGTGTAGACCCGGTCGACCGCCGCGGCGGCCGCGCCGTCGACCACCGCGGCCGTGACCGCCTCGAGATCGGCGCGCGACTGCGGCACGGCCAGGACCTTGACCCGCTTGCCCTGCTTGCGGATCGCCCATCCGGTGGCGAACACCGCGAGCAGGACGCGGGTGCGCCCGCCGACCATGAGGTAGGCCCCGCCGGGGCGCAACGCCCGGTGGACCCGGAAGGGCGAGCGGTGCCCGACGAGGTCGATGACGCGGTCGTACCGGTCGCGCCCGTCGGCCCAGTCCTCGTGCTCGAACGCGATCGTGTCGTCGGCGCCGAGCCGCAGCAGGTACTCGGCCTTGTCCCCGCGGTCGACGGCCGTAACGACAGCGCCGAGGTGTTTGGCGAGTCGGACGATGAGCGCCCCGCCCGCGCCTCCCGCGCCGTTCACCAGGACCCGCTCGCCCGGTTCGATCCCGCGGGTCGACTTGAAGGCGATGCAGCCCGCCTGCGGGATCGCCGCCGCGTCGAGGAAGGACAGACCCGCGGGCTTGCGGGCCAGCAGCCGCGGGGAGGTCGCCACGTACTCGGCGAGGCCGCCGCGGTATCCGGCCAGCTCGCCGAAGACCTCGTCGCCCACGGCGAACGCAGTGACGGCGCTCCCGGCGGCGGCCACGACTCCGGCGACGTCCGAGCCCGGCACCGGATGGCGCGGACGGCGGAGTCCGCCCAGGCGCGCGTAGAAGGGGCTTCCGGCGAGGTTCTCCCGGTCCGATCCGTTGAGGGACGCGGCCCGGACCTGGATCAGCACTTCGTCGTCCGCGGGAACCGGCTCGGGGAGGTCGCCGACGCGGACGACCTCTGCGGACCCGTATCGATCCTGGATGACCGCTTTCATGGGGGCTCCTGTCTCACGGCGGCGGAGCTCTCCACTGTAGTCAGGACCGGCTCGACCCGGAGACTCGTCGTCTGGGGTGCCGTCGCGTCGCAATCGGACGCCTCACTCGACCAGGTGGCTCCAGGATTCCGGCTCGTTGGTCAGGAACTCCTCGAGACTCCAAGGGCGCGTTCCGGTGACATGCTCGACGGTGTGGCTGGTCACCGAGGTCTCGCCGGTCGCGACGGCCTTGTACGAGCCCGCCCATCCGGCGATCTGCCAGTCTTCGGCGCCCGCCCGGGAATGGCGGGCCTCCTCGTCGGTCTCGGGGACGTAGGCGATCTCGCGGCCGGTGACCGCACCGAGAATCCGCGCCGACTCGTGCAGATCGAGCGGATCCGGGCCGGACACGTCGTAGACCCGGTCGGCATGGGCGGCGTCCAGCAGCGTCGCCACCGCGAGGCGGGCCACGTCGCGGCGGGCGACCCAGGCGACCCGGCCCCGCCCGGCCGGACCGCGGATCACGCCGTCCTGCACGAAGAGCGGCAGCATGTCGGCGTACAGCGAGTTCCGCAGGGCCGTCATCCGCAGTCCGGACTCGGCGATGAGCCGCTCGGTCTGCGCGTGCTCGCGCGCGAACGTGAACGTCGCCTCCGGGGAGGCGCCCATGAACGAGGTGTAGACGACGCGCTCGACACCGGCGGCCGCGGCGGCGCGCACCGCGCTGCGGTGCTCGGGCATCCGGTCCCGGCTCTCATGCGCGGAGACCATGAACAGGGTGTCGACGCCCGCCAGCGCGGCGCGCAGCGCGGCTTCGTCCTCATAGGACGCAACCGCGACCTCGGCGCCGTCGAGTTCGGGCGCGCGCGAGGGATCGCGGACGACGAGCCGCTGCCGCGCGCCGCGTTCGGCGAGCATCCGGGCGACCCTGGACCCCAGCTGGCCGGTGGCACCGGTGACGGCGATGATTCCCATGCGCTGGCCTTTCCCTGTGTGCGAGACGTCCGCCAGTATCCCCGCCGAGCGCGGACGCCCGCGCGGTATCCGGTGCAGCGGGTGCCGTGCAGGCGGTCAGCGCAGGTCGGAGCGGCGGGCGGCGGTGATGAGGGTCCAGGCGATGTAGGGGGCGCCGAAGACGCCGGTGACCACGCCGGTGGAGACCGGCCAGGGCAGCGCGTGCTGTGCGAGCAGGTCCGCGGTCTGGAGGAGCACCGCCCCCATGAACGCGGCGGCCGCGATGCTCTGGCCCGCCCGCCGCAGCAGGAGGCGGGCGAGGGGACCGGCGAGCATGGCGATGAACGCGATCGGGCCCGCGGCCGCGGTCGCCACGGCGATGAGGGCGACCCCGATGCCGAGCACGGCGACGCGGTCGCGCTGGGTGCGGGCGCCGAGGACTCGGGCGGTCGCGTCGCCGAGCTCCAGTGCCCGCAGCACCCGGGAGGCGTACACGGCGGCGGGAGCGAAGAGCGCCATGGTGACCGCGAGCAGGGTCAGTGCCTCCGGGGACGCCATGCCGACCGAGCCGACGAGCCAGGTGAGCGCTTCGCGCGCGTCCCGCATCTCGGCGCGGGCGACCAGGTACGAGGTGATCGACTGCGCGAAGGTGGCCACGCCGACGCCGACGAGGATGAAGCGGTAGGCGGAGACGCCGCGCCGCCAGGCGAGCAGGTAGACGAGCGCGGCGGTCAGGGCGCCTCCGGCGAGGGCGGCGGCCGGCAGCAGCAGCGCGCCCGAGGCGCCGAAGACGATCGCGGTGACGGTCGCGGTCCCGGCGCCCGCGGTGACACCGAGGAAGTCCGGCGACGCGAGCGGGTTGCCCAGCACCCGTTGGAAGAGCGTGCCCGCCGCGCCCAGCGCGAGTCCGATGAGGAGTGCCGCCGCCGCCCGCGGCAGGCGCAGTTCGCGGACGATGAACACGGTCGACGGCTCGCCGGTGCCGGTGAGTCCCGTGACGACCTCCACGGGCGGGAGCAGTTCGCCGCCGATGGCGATGGCGAGCCCGAACAGGCCGGCCGCGGCGAGGGCGAGTCCGGCAGCGACCAGTCGGACGCGGCGGCGGGCGAGCGCGCGCTGCCCGGTCGCGGTGAGGACGGCGGTCATCTCAGAGCTCCACCAGGTTGCGGTAGCGGACGAGCAGGACGAAGGCGGGGGCGCCGAGCACGCCGATGACGACCCCGACCGGGATCTCGCCGCCGGGGAGGACGAGGCGGCCGGTGATGTCGGCGCCGAGCATGAGCACCGGCCCGAGCACCGCGGAGTACGCGAGGATCCACCGGTAGTCGGGCCCGGTGATCAGCCGGGCGGCGTGCGGGACCATCAAGCCCACGAACACGATCGGGCCGCAGGCGGCGGTCGCCGCGCCGCACAGGACCGCGACCAGGGCGAACAGGCCCGCCCGGGCCGCTCCGGTGCGGACGCCGAGGCCGCGGGCGAGGTCTTCGCCGAGGGACAGCAGGTTCAGGATCCGGCCGGTGCACAGGGCGGCGGCGAGTCCTATGAGGAGGAACGGCGCGACCTGCGTCACCACGGGGAAGTACCGGCCGCCGAGCGCCCCGACCTGCCACATGCGCAGCTCTTCCAGCGCATCGGGATCGGCGAGGACGAGCGCCGAGGTGACCGAGCCGCACAGCGCGGTGATGCAGACCCCGGCCAGGGCGAGCTTGACCGGTGTCGCGCCTTCCCTGCCGACGGCGGCGATGACGTACACGGCGACGGTGGTCGCGCCCGCGCCGAGGAACGCGAACCAGACCGATCCGCTCACCGGCATGGCCCCGAACACGAACGCCGAGGCCACCACGGCGACGGCCGCCCCGGCGTTGATGCCGAGGACGCCCGCGTCGGCGAGCGGGTTGCGGGCCAGGCTCTGGAGGATCGCGCCGCTGACCGCGAGGGCCGCGCCGACGCCGATCCCGATCAGGGTGCGGGGCAGCCGCATCTCGCGGATGACGGTGGCGTCGGCGCTCGGGGCGGAGTCGGTGAACACCCGGAGGACCTCGAACGGCGCTATGTCGCGCGAGCCGAGGGTGAGGCTCAGGAGGGCGAGCAGGACGAGCCCGCCGGTCGCGGCGAGCAGGACGCCCGCCCGCACCGATGACCTGGCCATCGACGCGGGCGGGACCACCGCGGCGGCGGTCACTCCTGGACGAGGTTCTCGTCGGCGGCGCGGATCACCCCGGCGAGGCGGGTCAGCTCGGCCGTGTAGTCGCTGTACGTGTGGAGCCAGTATCCCGGCCAGGTCGTGGTCTGGCCCGCCGCGAACGCGGTGATGCTCGACGAGATGGGCGCGGCGGCGAGGGTGTCCTCGTTGCCGGGGTGCCAGCGGTCGTCGAAAAGGAGCAGGTCGGGCTGGTACTTGTCGGCGTTCTCCATGCTCAGCGTCTCCCAGTACGGGAAGTCCGGGTCGGGGGTGTCGGGGTCGATGACGTCGAGTCCCCATTGCTGGAAGTCGAGCAGTTCGGGGGCGTGCTCGGGCACGGCGATCGCGTAGCTGGTGTCGTAGGGGCTGACGGCCAGCGCGGTGAGGCCGGGCTTCTCGGCGGTGGCCGCCTGGAAGTCCGCTACGGCCGCTTCGAAAGCGGTGCGCGATTCGGCGATCTGGCCGGGGTCGGCGCCGAGGGTCTCGGCGAGTTCGGCGTACCCCTCGATGAGGGTCACCACGGAGTCGCTCTGGGCGGGGCCGACGACGGGGGCGAGTTCGGCGAGCTTCTTGCTCTCCTCTTCGACGCCGTCTTCGAGGCCGCTGTAGGCCTCCTCGACGGGCCACCAGTCGCCGACGATGAGGTCGGGCTGCAGTTCGGCGGCGGCGGCGACGTCGATTTTGCCCCACTCCTCGCCGAGGACCTCGATGCCGGAGAAGTCGGCGCCGCGGAGCGAGACGTCCTCTTCGATCGGGTTGCTGGCCCAGATGCCGATGGGCTTGATCCCGAACTCCATCAGGGCTTTCGCCGAGGAGGCCTCGGCGATGATGCGGGTGGGGACCTCGCTGGCGGTGTAGGTCTCGCCGTCTCCGGAGGTGTACGACCAGGCGACCTCGTCGCCGTCGGCCTCGGAATCGGATGCCGAGCAGCCGGAGAGCAGCAGTGCCGCAGCGGCTGTGGCTGCGAACAGGGGGCGGCGCATGGGGGATGTCCTTCCGGCGAAGTTAGCTTAGGCATACCTTATATGAAGGCGCTTCACATGCCTGTCGCCGCGCTGCGGGCATCGCGGGTCAGGTGACTTCGAGGTTGGCCATCATGCCCATGTCCTCGTGTTCGGCGTTGTGGCAGTGGAAGAGGTAGCGGCCGCGGTACCCGTCGAAGCGGGTGATGATCTCGGCGGACTCGCCGGGGCGCAGCGAGACGGTGTCCTTGAGACCGGCGTCGTGGGGCAGCGGGCCGCCGCTGCCGCGGGAGAGGATGCGGAAGCCCACGAGGTGAAGGTGGACGGGGTGGTGGACGTCGGCGATGAGACGCCAGACCTCGACGTCCCCGAAGTTGACGGTGACGTCGGTGCGGTTGGGGTCGAAAGGGAGTCCGTCGACGACCCAGCCGTGGCGGCCGTTCACGCGCCCGGCGCGGAAGGCGATGTCGCGGACGGCGACGGCCGCTGAGCGGTCCCATTCGGGGAGGTCGTCGGCGAGGGTCGCGGGGATCGCGGCGCGCTCGCCTTCGCGGACGACGCGGAACGCCATGACGTCCTTCGTGCTGCCCGACCCGAGGCGGTTCGCGAGGCGCACGGTGGTGCCGACCGGGACGCCGCCGAAGTCGATGAGCAGGTCGTAGCGTTCCGCGGGGGCGATCGGGAGGCGGTCGTGGCGGACCGGGGCCGCCAGGAGGCCCTGGTCGGCGCCGATCTGGACGAGCGGGACGGTCCGGCCGTCCTCGTCGAGGGCCTCGAGCTCGTAGTGCCTCGCGTTGGAGCCGTTGAGGACGCGCAGGCGGTAGAGCCCGGAGTCGACCTCGTGCACCGGCCAGGGAGCGCCGTTCACGAGGACCACGTCGCCGAGGACGCCCGCGGTGAACGGCGCTTCGACGCCGGTCTCGCCGGTCAGGGACGGGTCGAGCGACGGGTACTTCAGCTGGCCGTCCGCGTCGAAGGCCCGGTCGGCGATCATCAGCGGGATCTCGCGCTCGCCGCGGGGCAGGTCGAGTGCGTCTTCCACGTCGTCGCGCACGAAGTGGAGCCCGGCGAGGCCGCGCCAGATCGCCGGAGCGGTGAAGTCCATGCGGTGGTCGTGGTACCAGAGCATCGTCGCGCGCTGGTCGAGCGGGAAGCCGTACTCGCGCTGGACGTCCGTGACGACGGCGAGGTCGTCGGTCATGGCGTGGCCCTGATGGTGCGTCCCAGTCCAGCCCTCGGGGAGGACGAGGTCGGTCGGGTACCCGTCGGAGGAGGCGGGCGTGCGGCCGCCGTGGAGGTGGACGACGGTGGGCACGGGGAGCTCGTTGCGGTGCGCCACAGTGACATGGCGGCCGCGACGCGACTCGACGGTGGGGCCGGGGAACGTGCCGTTGTACGTCCACAGTCGAGTCGAGTAGCCGGGGACGATCTCGGCCTCGGTCTCCATCTGCACCATCTCGTACCGGTCCCCCTCGTCGGTGGACGAGACGGGTTCGAGCACCGCCGGGATCGGCAGCGGCACCGAGAACGCGCGCGGCAGTGGGATATCGCTCGTCAGGAGGTCGCCGGTCTCGGGGGTGCGCCGGGCCTGCGCCGCCGAGAGCGCCAGGCCGCCGACCGCGACGGCGCCCAGTCCCGCGCCGATGCCCAGCAGGCGGCGCCGTGAGACCTCAGCCATCGGTGCGCACCGCCTTCGCGCGGCGGGGGAGGGGCCGCATCCACAAGGCGGCGAACACGATCGCGATCCCGGCGACGAGTGCGACGCCGAGCGGCAGGTGCAGCCACAGGGCCCCTTTCATCCCGGCGAAGTACTGCGCCGTCACTCCGCTCATCAAAGCGAGCGAGGCCCAGAACGGCCAGGCCCGGCGCACCCGGATCCACACCGCGGCGGCCGCGCCGAGCTGCGCGAGGCTGATGAACGACACCAGGTCCGCGCCCATCACATGCCAGGACAGGCCGTCGAACTCGCCGCTGAGATAGACGCCCGCGAACACCGGCTGGCCGAAGCCGACGACCAGGAAGAGGCTCGCGGCCGACCGGAGGATCCAGCCGCTGACGGCGGTTCGCGCGCCCGGCGGGGCGGCGGTTGCTTCGAGGGTTCGTTCCACGTCGACGACGATATGACCGCGCGGTTAAGACTGCAAAGACCAATATCGCTATGGTGTTATAACTCCGGAGGTATGAGAGGACGTCAATGGATCTGAACGCCCTGCAGCAGTTCCTCATCGTCGCGCGTGAGGAGCACCTCAGCCGCGCCGCAGCGGAACTCCGCGTCGCCCAGCCCGCCCTCAGCCGCACCGTCGCCCGCCTCGAAGCCGAACTCGGCACGCCCCTGTTCGACCGCGCTGGCCGCCTGCGGCTCAACGCGACCGGCAGGATCTTCCGCGACCACGTCGAACGCGCGCTCGGCGAACTGGAAGCGGGACGCCGCGCCGTCGCCGAGGCCGCGGACGGCGGCGCCGGGACCGTGCGGCTCGCGTCGGAGACGTTCCTGCCGCTCACCGGCCCGATCGCCGCGTTCAAGGCCGCGCACCCGGACATTGACGTGCGGCTCTTCCAGATGGCCCCGAACGAGATGGAGCAGGCCCTGCGCTCCGACGACATCGACCTCTGCCTCGCCTCGCAGCCGGTGAGCGCGCCCGCCTCCGAAGTCGTCCACGTCGAACAGGTCTGGCTCGCCGTCCCGCCCGGCCACCGCCTCGCGGGCGAGCCGCAGGTGACGGTCGAAGCCCTCGCGCACGAGCCGTTCGTCATCACCAGGCGCGGCCAATGGCAGCGGCGCCTCCTCGACTGGCTCTTCGCCGACCGCAACCTCGAGCCTCGCATCGCCTGCGAGATCGACGAGCCCGCCGCCACGTACATGCTGGTCGGCACCGGTCTGGGCGTGAGTCTCTTCCCGCAGATCGCCCGCCGCAGCTTCCCGGCGGCGGGCGCGGCCTGGGTCGGGATCGACCACCCCCACTGCAATCGCACGCTCAGCCTCCACTCGGCGCGCGACGACCGGCTCTCCGCCGCGGCGCGCCTCATGCGCGCCCAGGTCAGGGACTGGAACTGGGACGCCGCTTAGCGCTCGACCGCGGCCGCGACGCCGTCGAGGATGAGGTCGAGACCGAAGTCGAAGTCCTGCTGCGCGGTGTCGTCGCCGGTGTCCTCGAAAAGGGCCGAGGAGAACAGGGCCGCCGCGTCCGGGAACCGCTCCGGCGAGACGAGGGACGCCATGGCGCGGCCGTAGTCCCGCTCGGCCGCCGCCTGGTCCTGGCCCGCCTCGCGTCCGGATTCGAGCCCCTGCACCAGTTGGGCGCTGCTGCGGACGTACTCGCTCACCAGCATCACGACGCCGACCTTCGCGCCCCAGTCGAGCGAGCTCTCACGGAGCGCGCGGAGCCCCGCGTCGAGCCATCCGATCATGTTGGGGCCCTTGGGCGGTCCCGAGACGGGCGCGGTCGCGAGCCACGGGTGGCGGGCGAGGCCGTCGCGCTGCTCGACCGCCCACAGGCGCAGGCGCGCGCGCCACGGACCGGTGCCGTCCAATGAGGACGGGACAGGGCCGATCGCCGCGTCCTGCATGAGGGCCAGCAGCTCGTCCTTGGAGCCGACGTACCGGTACAGGGACATCTTCGTGACCCCGAGCGACTCGGCGACCTTCGGGAGCGTCGCCGCCGCGAGGCCCTCGCGGTCGGCCAGCTCGACGGCGGCGTCGACGACGCGGGCGACGTCGAGCCTCGCAGGCCGACCGAGCCGGGACTCCGGCGTGATCCGCCACAGTCTCGCCAGCTCATCCGGCACTCGGGTCTCATCCATGCGCTGCGGCCACCTCCGTCCCCTCGCTGCCGCGGTTGCGGGCCATCATCGCACACACTATTAGTATCCCTAGGATAGTATCTTCAAGATAGTAAGTGAATCCGATCGCGAACCCCGAAGGACCGACATGACCCCCCAGACCGCATCTGCCGAGCCGCGCATCCGCCGCGGCCCCGTGCGCCCCAACGAAAGGGCCCTCGCGCCCGACCTCGCGCGCGGCGCGATGCTCCTGTTCATCGCGCTCGCCAATAGCGCCGGGTACTTCCTCGCCAGCGCCCCCGGCATCGAGACCGACCCGCGCGGATTCGAGCGCTTCTACAACTTCTTCATGATCGAGTTCATCCACGCGCGGGCGTTCCCGCTGTTCGCGATCATGTTCGGCTACGGTCTCGTCCAGCTCGCCCGCCGCCAGGCAGAGGCGGGCGCGACCCCGGCCCAAGTGCGGCGGGTCCTGCTGCGCCGCAACGGATGGCTGTTCGTCTTCGGCATCGCGCACGGCGTGCTCCTCTACTCGGGCGACTTCCTGGGCGCGTACGGGCTCATCGGCGTCGCGTTCACGCTCCTGTTGCTGCAGCGCTCGGACAAGGTGCACCGCTTCGCGCCCTGGTACCTCGCCGTCGGCGGCCTCTACCTGCTCGTCCTCGCCGCCGTGGTCGTCGTCGGCTTCAAGGCGGGCGACGCCGCGATCCCCGTGTCGCCCTTCCCGTCTGTCGAAGCGGGCACCTACCTCGCCTCAGTCGGCGAACGGCTCGCCGAATGGCCGGTGCACACCGCCACGCTGCTGGCGATGATCCTCATGGTCTGGGTCGGCGCGTGGGCGGGCCGCCGCCGCTTCCTCGAGGAGCCGGAGCGGCACCTGCCGCTGCTGCGCTGGACCGCGTTCGGCGGCCTGGCCGTCGCCGTCGCGGCGGGCCTGCCGATGGCGCTGGTCAGCGGCGGGTTCCTGCACGTCGACGAGGGATCGGCCGCCGCGATGAAGCTGCTGTACGAGGTCTCCGGGTTCTTCGGCGGCGTCGGCTACGCGGCCGTGTTCGGGCTGCTCGCGCACGTCCTCTCCCGCAGGCCCGCCGGGCGCTGGGTGACGGCGGTGAGCGCGCTGGGGCAGCGGTCGCTGAGCGGGTACCTGTTCCAGTCGGTCGCCTGGCTGGTGCTGGCCACGCCGTTCTTCCTCGGTCTGGACGAGCGGGTCGGCAGTCCGCTGCTGGTCTCGCAGGCGTGCGCGCTCGCGGTCTGGGCGCTGACGGTGTGGGCCGCGTACCTCGCCCAGCGGCGCGGCTACCGGGGCCCTGCGGAGACGCTGCTGCGGCGGCTCACTTACGGCCGTAGGCGCTGACGGCCGCCGGGGCTCGCCGCCGGCGGGCCCCGGCCTAGAATCGAGCCCTACTCCCAGAGACAAGGACCTGCCGTGCCCGAGACGATGCGCGCCGTGACCCAGCAGACCCTCGGCGGGCCGGAAGTGCTGGCGCTCCGCGAGGTCGAGCGGCCCGAGCCGTACTACGGCGAGATCCAGGTCCGCGTCCGCGCGGCGGGCGTCAACCCGGTCGACCCGGCCGCGCGCGAGATCGGCCTCTACATCGGACAGCCGCCGTTCATCCTCGGCTGGGACGTCTCCGGAGTCGTCGAGAAGGTCGGCATCGGCGTCACCCGCTTCAAACCCGGCGACGAGGTCTTCGGCATGCCGAACTTCCCGCACCAGGCCGGCACGCACGCCGAGTACGTCACCGCCCCGAGCCGCCACTTCGCCCCGAAGCCCGCGTCCCTCTCGCACATCGAGGCCGCGGGTCTCCCGCTGTGCGGCCTCACCGCCTGGCAGGCCCTTGTGGACAATGCAGGGCTCTCCGCCGGGCAGACCGTCCTCATACACGCCGCCGCCGGAGGCATCGGCCACCTCGCCGTCCAGATCGCCAAGGCCCGCGGCGCCCGCGTCATCGGCACCGCCAGCGCAGGTAAGCACGACTTCGTGCGCAGCCTCGGCGCCGACGAGGTGATCGACTACCGCGCCGTCGACTTCGCCGAGGTCGTCTCGGGCGTCGACGTCGCGCTCACCACCCTCCCCGGCGACTACGCCGAACGCTCGGTCTCGGTGATCCGCGACGGCGGCGTGCTCGCCCAGCTCTACTACTCGCTGCGCGACGCCGAGTTCCCCGAGGCGGTCGCGCGCGGCATCCGCACCGACTTCATGCTCGTCGAACCCGACCTCATCGGCCTCCAGGGCCTCGCTGCCCTCGTCGACGACGGCAAGCTGAAAGTCCATGTGGCCGAGACGTTCCCGCTCGAAGACTTCGCGAAGGCCCACGAGGCGATGGAGTCGGGCGGCGCGACCGGCAAGATCGTGCTCACCGTCGACTAGCGGCGGCGCCTGGCACAATACGGCGGTGCCCATCACGATCGCCCACCTCAAGGACCAGCTCGCCGCCTACCTCGACCGGTGGCCCGACGACGCCGACTCGATCGCGCCGCTCCTGGCGCTCACCGGCCCGGACGGCTTCGACCGCAAGGACATGCCCGGCCACGTCACGGCCTCGGCGATTCTCATAAACGCCGTGGGCGAGGTGCTCCTCATCCACCACAAGACGATCGGCCGCTGGTTCCAGCCCGGCGGCCACCTCGAACCCGACGACGAGTCCCTGCCCCTCGCGGCCCTCCGCGAAGCGGTCGAGGAGACCGGCATCGACCCCGCGGCCCTGACCCTCGCCGACCCGGTCCCCATCCACATCGACGTCCACCCGATCCCGGCCAACCCGCGCAAAGCCGAAGACGCCCACTGGCACTACGACGTCCGCTACCTCTTCCACTGCGCCGACGCCGAACTGCGCCCCGCGGCAGAAGAAGTCCACGCCGCCGAATGGCGCCCCGCAACCGACCTCGACACCGAGGTCGTCGCGGAGCGCCTCGCGGTCCGGTTAGGCGGGGTCTCGGTTCCAGGTCCAGGCGTAGTTGGTGTCTTCTACGTCGAGGGCGGGTTCGCAGAGTTCGAGGGGGCGGAAGGTGTCGACCATGACGGCGAGTTCGTCGAAGTAGTCGGCGCCGATGGAGCGCTCGGGGGCCCCTGGCTGGGGGCCGTGGGTGAAGCCGGAGGGGTGCAGGGAGATGGAGCCCTGCTCGATGCCGGATCCGCGGCGGGCCTCGTAGTTGCCGCCGCAGTAGAACATCACCTCGTCGGAGTCGACGTTGTGGTGGTTGTAGGGCACCGGGATCGCGTCCGGGTGGTAGTCCACCTTGCGCGGCACGAAGTTGCAGATGACGAAGTTCGGACCCTGGAAGACCTGGTGCGCGGGCGGGGGCTGGTGGATGCGGCCGGTGATCGGTTCGAAGTCGTGGATCGAGAACACCCACGGGTAGAGGCAGCCGTCCCAGCCGACCACGTCGAACGGGTGGTGGGCGTAGGTGAACTTCGTCCAGAGGGTGGCGCTGCCGCGGCCTCGGTGCTGGACGTAGACGTCTACGTCTTCGCCCTCCACGAGGAGGGGTTCGCTCGGGCTTCGCAGGTCGCGTTCGCAGTACGGGGAATGTTCGAGGAATTGGCCCCTCACGCTCAGGTAGCGCTTCGGCGGGGTGATGTGGCCTGTCGATTCGACTACCAGCGTGCGGAGTTCTTCCTTGGGGATCACCCGGTAGATCGTCGACATCGGCATGATCAGGTAGTCGCCCTGGGCGATGTCGATGGCACCGAATGAGGTTTCGACCGTAGCGGAGCCAGACTCTACGTAAATGCATTCGTCTCCGATTGCATTGCGGTACAGCGGTGAGGGCTTCGTGGCGACGGCGTACGAGATGCGGCAGTCCGCATTGGACAGAAGGTGGTTGCGGCCGAAGATCGCGTCGTCCGGTCCGCCGTTGAGCTTGTGGGTGCGGAAGTGGCGGGGCTTGAGCGGGTGGTTCGCGACCGGCTCTGGCTTCTCGGGCCGGTGCTCGGTGCTGGAGGAGATCGCGGTCGGCCGGAAGCGGTGGTAGAGCAGCGAAGAGTCCGAGGAGAACCCCTCCTGGCCCATCAGCTCCTCGGAGTACAGGCTCCCGTCGTCCTGGCGGAACTGCGTGTGTCGCTTGTCGGGGATCTGCCCGACGGAACGGTAGAACGGCACGTCGACTCCTTTGTCGTGACGCGTGGCGGGCGAGGGTGACGCCCGCTCGGCGGCGGTTATGCCCCGAGGATAACCTTCCGGCCGTTCGATTTCGAGGGGTCCGCGCACACCCGCGCGCGGCTCGGGCCCGTTCGCGCACGAGCTGCGCGGAGCGCTGGACCCGGGCCGCCGCGACCGCTTAGGCTCGGCACCATGGTTGGACCGATTCCCGCGATGCTGCGGGGCCTGATCGATGACGCGGCGCTCTTCCCACCAGGAAACGCAGCCCTAGAAGCGGCCGTCCCCGCCCACCGCGGGTACCGCCAGTCCTGGTACGAGGCCATGGTCGGCCCGCTGCTGGTACCGCAGTCGCGGCTCGCCGAGCTCGAACCGGGACGGGGTGAACTGCACATCGGCGTGGTCGTCGACGGCGACCTCGAACAGGTCGCGGCCGATGTCGCCGCACTCCCGCCGCAGGTCGATGTCCTGCACTTCGAGTCCCGGCACGCCCTCGACCACCTCGTGAAGTTCGCGCCCGCCTGGGGCCGCCCGGTCTACGCCGAGCTCCCGTTCGGCGACGACGCCCTCGACGCCGTGCGCGCCACCGGCTTCACCCCGAAGTTCCGCACCGGCGGCATCGCCGCCGAGTTCTTCCCCGCCCCAGAGACCCTCGCCGCCGCGATCGCGGGCTGCCGCCTGCGCGGGCTCCAGTTCAAGCTCACCGCCGGGCTCCACAACGCCGTGCGCCACCGCGACCCCGTGACCGGTTTCGACCACCACGGGTTCCTGAACGTCCTGGTAGCGGCCGCGGATGCCTCCGACGGCGCTATCACCGACGACATCGCCGCGACCCTCGCCAGCACCGACGCCGAGGACCTCGCCGACCGCGCCCGCCGCGTCCTCGACCGCCCCCGCGCGCTGTGGACCGGCTTCGGCTCCTGCAGCATCGACGAACCGCTCACCGACCTCACCGGGCTCGGACTCCTGCACCGAGGGGGCAACGTATGACCGCCACCAGTTGGATCGACGGCGCCGACACCGGCCCGTTCGGCCTCGAACACCTCCCGTACGGCGTCTTCTCGACCGCGAAAGACCCCGCCGCGCGCATCGGCGTCCGCATCGGCGACCAGATCCTCGACCTGCGCGCGCTCGCGACCGGCACGTTCTTCCTGCCCTGGATCCGCCCCGCGTTCCACGAGCACGACCTGAACGGCTTCATGGCGATGGGCCCGCCCGCGTGGCGGCTCGTGCGCCACCAGCTCGTCGAGCTCTTGAGCGACCGCCGCCACCAGGACCAGTCCGCGACCCTGCTCACCCCGGTCGCCAAGGCCCGCATGCACCTGCCGTTCGCGGTCGCGGACTATGTGGACTTCTATGCGTCCGAAGACCACGCGACGAACCTCGGCAGGCTCTTTCGGCCGGACTCGGAACCGTTGCTGCCCAACTGGAAGCACCTCCCGGTCGGCTACCACGGCCGGGCTGGGACCGTGGTCCCCTCGGGGACGCCGATCGTGCGGCCGAAGGGCCAGCGCAAGTCGAAGGACGGCGCGATCGAGTTCGGCCCCAGCGTGCGCCTCGACATCGAGACCGAGGTCGGCTTCGTGGTCGGCGTCGGCACCGAGCTCGGCACCCCGGTGAGCCCCGACGACTTCGCCGAGCACGTGTTCGGCGCGGTCCTCGTCAACGACTGGTCGGCGCGCGACATCCAGGCCTGGGAGTACGTGCCGCTCGGGCCGTTCCTTGGCAAGTCGTTCGCGACCTCGATCGGCCACTGGGTGACGCCGCTCGAAGCGCTCGCCGGTGCGAAAGCCGCTGCGCCCGTGCAGGACCCGGCCCCGCTCGGGTACCTCCAGGAAGCGGAGCGATTCGGGTACGACCTCCAGATGTCCGTGCGCTGGAACGGGACCGAGGTCTCGCGGCCGCCGTTCAAGGGCATGTACTGGACCCCCGCGCAGATGCTCGCGCACATGACCGTGAACGGCGCGTCGCTGCGCACCGGCGACCTGTTCGCCTCCGGCACGGTCTCCGGGCCCGAGCCGGGCCAGCGCGGCTCGTTCCTGGAGCTGACCTGGGGCGGGAAGGAGCCCGTGGAGGTCGGCGAGGGCGAGCGGCGGTCGTTCCTGGAGGACGGCGACACGGTCGTCATCACCGCGACCGCGCGCGGCGCGGACGGCGGCGAGATCGGGCTCGGCGAAGTGAGCGGGACGGTCCTGCCCGCGCTCAGCTGAGGTCGGCGGCCTGCTTGACGAGCGGGAGGGTCCGGTACGGGATCTGCTCGGCCAGGGCGATCACAGTGGTGGCGCGCTGGACCCCTTCGCTCGCCAGGACGCGGTCGATGACGTCCTGCAGCTCGGCGTTCGTGCGCGCCACGATCCGGCACAGCATGTCGCCCTGGCCCGTGACCGTATGCGCCTCAAGCACTTCGGGGATCTTCGCGAGCCGCTGCGCCATGTGCACGTGCCCGACGGCCTGCCGCAGTTCGAGCGTGACGAACGCCGTCACCGGGTACCCGAGGGCCGCGGGCTCGACCCGCGGCCCGAAGTCGCGCACGACCGCGCGGTCGTGGAGCTTGTCGAGCCGCGCCTGCACGGTCCCGCGTGCGACGCCGAGTCGCCGCGAGCACTCGAGGACGCCGATCCTCGGTTCGGCCTCGAGGAGTTCGATGAGCCTCGCGTCGAGCGCGTCGATTCCCGCTGCACTGGTCATATTGCACAGCTTAGCGGACGCTTCGCTGCCATATTTGCGCAAGTTGCTTAGCTTCGAACTCACTGCTTGCCCAGTCCCAGGATCTGAACAATGATCAAGTCGACCGCCCCACAAGGACGAGGAGGCCGCCATGGTCGACACTGCCAACCGCCCCAGTGATGCCGATCTTGTCGGCGCCGTAGAGCACGACATCCGCGAGGACGCCTTCCCGATCAAGGGCTGGGACCACGTCCGCTACTACGTCGGCAACGCCCGCCAGGCCGCCCATTACTACTCCACCGCGTTCGGCATGACCCTGTTCGCCTACCGCGGCCCCGAGCAGGGCTACCGCGAGCACGCCGAGTTCGCGCTCAAGTCCGGCGGCGTCGTGTTCGTCCTCGCCGGGGGCGTCACCGCCGAGGCCGAGGGCACGAGGCACTACGCCGCGCACGGCGACGGCGTCATCGAAGTCGCCCTCGAAGTGCCCGATGTGGACGCGAACTACAAGCACGCGATCGAGCAGGGCGCCATCGCGATCGAGGAGCCGCACGACCTCACGGACGAGCACGGCACGGTCCGCCGCGCGGTCATCGGGACCTACGGCGAGACCCGGAACGTCCTCATCGACCGGTCCCGCTACGACGGCCCGTTCCTGCCCGGCTTCGTCGCGGCCGAGCCCATGGTGGCGCCGCCGCAGAAGCGGTTCTTCCAGGCGATCGACCACGTAGTCGGCAACGTCGAGCTCGGCAAGATGCGCGAATGGGTCCGCTACTACGAGCGGGTCATGGGCTTCACCAACATCGTCGAGTTCGTCGACGACGCGATCGCCACCGAGTACTCGGCGCTCATGAGCAAGGTCGTCGCGAACGGCTCCCGCAAGATCAAGTTCCCGATCAACGAGCCCGCCGAGGGCAAGAAGAAGTCCCAGATCGACGAGTACCTGGAGTTCTACGGCGGCCCGGGCGTCCAGCACATCGCGCTCGCGACCAGCGACATCCTCGCCGCCGTCGACGCGATGCGCGAGCGCGGCGTCGAGTTCCTGGAGGCCCCGGACGCCTACTACGAGGACCCTGAGCTGCGGGAACGCATCGGCGAGGTACGCGTGCCGATCGAGGAGCTGCAGGCGCGGCGCGTCCTGGTGGACCGCGACGAGGACGGCTATATGCTCCAGATCTTCACCAAGCCGCAACAGGACCGGCCGACAATGTTCTACGAGATCATTGAGAGGCACGGCTCGCTCAGCTTCGGCAAGGGCAACTTCAAGGCCCTGTTCGAGGCCTTGGAGAAGGAGCAGGCGAAGCGCGGCAATCTGTGACGGGGAGCGGATACATGCACGCACCACACGGCCCTGACCTGCACTGCAAGACCTGGCAGGCGGAGGCGGCCTACCGGATGCTCCAGAACAACCTCGACCCCGAGGTGGCCGAGCGCCCCGAGGACCTGGTGGTCTACGGCGGGACCGGCAAGGCCGCGCGCAGCCGTGACGACCTGAAGGCGATCCTGCGGACCCTGCTCACGCTGGAGGCGGACGAGACGCTGCTGGTCCAGTCCGGCCGCGCGGTCGGGGTCATGCGCACCCACGAGTGGGCGCCGCGCGTGCTCATCGCGAACTCGAACCTCGTGCCCGACTGGGCCTCGTGGCCCGAGTTCCGGCGGCTCGAGTCGCTCGGCCTGACCATGTACGGGCAGATGACGGCAGGCTCGTGGATCTACATCGGCACGCAGGGCATCCTGCAGGGCACCTACGAGACGTTCGCCGCCGTCGCCGAAAAACGCTTCGGCGGGAGTCTCAAAGGGACGCTCACGCTGACGGCCGGATGCGGCGGCATGGGCGGCGCGCAGCCGCTCGCGGTCACGATGAACGGCGGCGCGTGCCTCATCGTCGAGGTCGACCCCGAGCGCCTGGAGCGGCGCGTGCGCACGCGCTACCTGGACGCGGTCGCGTCCGATCTGGACGATGCGATCGCACAGGCCATGGCCGCCAAGCGGAACGGCGAGGCGAAGTCGATCGGCGTCGTCGGCAACGCCGCCGAGGTCTTCCCCGAACTGCTGCGCCGGGGCGTGGAGATCGACATCGTCACCGACCAGACCTCCGCGCACGACCCATTGTCCTATGTGCCCGCTGGAGTCGACTACGCCGACGCGGCCGAGCTCGCCCGCGACAACGCCGACGACTACACCGAGCGGGCCCGCGAATCCATGGCCTACCACGTGGCGGCCATGGTCGGGTTCCTCGACGCGGGCGCCGAGGTCTTCGACTACGGCAACTCGATCCGCAGCGAGGCCTTCCTCGGCGGCTGCAAGCGCGCCTTCGCGTTCCCGGGCTTCGTGCCCGCGTACATCCGGCCGCTGTTCTGCGAAGGCAAAGGCCCCTTCAGATGGGCGGCGCTCTCAGGCGACCCGGCCGACATCGCCGCGACCGACCAGGCCGTGCTCGACCTGTTCCCCGAGAACCGCAGCCTCCACCGCTGGATCTCGCTCGCCCGCGACCGCGTCGCGTTCCAGGGCCTCCCGGCCCGGATCTGCTGGCTCGGCCACGGCGAACGCGACCTCGCCGGGGTCCGCTTCAACGAGATGGTCGCCGACGGGACCCTGAAGGCCCCCATCGTGATCGGCCGCGACCACCTCGACTGCGGCTCGGTCGCCAGCCCCTACCGCGAGACCGAGGGCATGAAGGACGGCTCGGACGCCATCGCGGACTGGCCCCTGCTCAACGCCCTCGTCAACACCGCGTCGGGCGCGAGCTGGGTGTCCATCCACCACGGCGGCGGCGTCGGCATCGGCCGGTCCATCCACGCCGGGCAGGTCACCGTCGCCGACGGGACCCCGCTCGCGGCCGAGAAGCTCGCGCGGGTCCTCTCCAACGACCCGGCCATGGGCGTCATCCGCCACGTGGACGCCGGATACGAGGAGGCCGAAGCGGTCGCCGAGGACCACGGCGTGCGCGTGCCGACCAGGGAGTCCTAGACCGGCCATTCTTGAACGGGGATTGACATGGACGCGGACGAGTTCCGTCGACTGTGGAATGAGATCGAGCCGGTCGGGCGGGCCGAGTCCGGGGGATACCTGCGGTACTCCTGGACCGAGCCCGACCTCGACCTGCGCACGTGGTTCCACACCCAGTCGAAGCGGCGCGGCCTGCGCTACGAGGAGGACCGCAACGGCAACCTCTACGCCTGGTGGGACCCGGAGAAGGAGCAGGTCGTCGACCCCGACGCGCCGCACCCGCACGGCGCCGTGCTCACCGGCAGCCACTTCGACTCCGTCCCGCACGGCGGCGCCTACGACGGCCCGCTCGGCATCGTCTCCGGGTTCCTCGCCGTCGACCAGCTGCGCGCCGACGGCGCGATCCCGAAGCGCGCCATCGGCGTCGCCGCGTTCACCGAGGAGGAAGGCGGGCGCTTCGGCGTCCCCTGCCTCGGCTCGCGCCTCATGGCGGGCGTCATCGACCCCGACCGCGCCCGCATGCTCACCGACCCCGACGGCGTCACGCTCGCCGAGGCCATGAGCAGCGCCGGGGCCGAGCCCGACCTCCTCGGGCCCGATCCCGAACGGCTCGAACGCCTCGCCGCGTTCATCGAACTCCACATAGAACAGGGACGCACCCTCGACGGCAGCGAATCGCCGGTGGCCGTCGCCAGCGCGATCTGGCCGCACGGGCGCTGGCGGGTCACGTTCACCGGCGAGGCCGACCACGCCGGGACCACGCGCCTGCCCGACCGGCGCGACCCGATGCTGACGTTCGCGTTCGCCGTCCTCGCCGCCCGCAAGGAGGCCCGCCTCGCCGGAGGCGTCGCCACCATCGGCCGGGTCGAGGTCGAACCCAACGCCACCAACGCGATCGCCTCGCAGGTGACCGCGTGGCTCGACGCCCGCGCGCCCGACGACGCGGTGCTCGGCGAGATCCTCACCGGCTTCGAATCCAAAGTGTCCGAACGCGCGGGCCGCGACGGCACGAGCGTCGCGATCGAGGCCGAGTCGGAGACGCCGATCGTCGAGTTCGACGCGTCCCTGCGAGACCGCATCGCCGCGATCCTCGGCGGCGCCCCGGTCCTCCCAACGGCGGCGGGCCACGACGCGGGCGTGCTCTCCGCGCACGTGCCCACCGCGATGCTGTTCGTGCGCAACCCGACCGGGGTCTCGCACGCGCCCGGCGAGGCGGCGAGCGACGCGGACTGCGCCGGAGGCGTCGACGCGCTCGCGGCCGTGCTGCGGGACCTCGCGTGCTGACGTTCTGGGCCGAGCACGCGCTGCTCCCCGGCGGCCCGGCCGACGCGGTCGCGATCGAGGTCGCGGACGGCCGCGTCGCGAAGGTGACGCCGGGCAGCAGGCGGCGCGGCGACGTCCTTGCGGGCGTGACGCTCCCGGGCTTCGCGAACGCCCACTCGCACGCGTTCCACCGGGCCCTGCGCGGGCGCACTCAAGCCGGGACCGGCACTTTCTGGACGTGGCGCGAAGGCATGTACGCCCTGTCCGAGCGCCTCGACCCCGACTCGTACTACCGGCTCGCGCGCGGCGTCTACGCAGAGATGGCGCTGGCCGGGATCACGACGGTGGGGGAGTTCCACTACCTGCACCACTCGCCCGGCGGGCGGCCGTACGCCGACCCGAACGCCATGGGGGAGGCCCTGATCCAGGCGGCCGCCGACGCGGGGATCCGGATCACCCTGCTCGACACGCTGTATCTGGCGGGCGGTTTCGGCCTGCCGCTGGAGCCCGCACAGCGGCGGTTCGGGGACGGCAGTCTGGAGGCGTGGCTCGACCGCGTCGAGAAGCTCGACCCGCCCGAGCACGCGGTGATCGGCGGGGCGGTGCACTCGGTGCGCGCGGTCCCGGACGAGGCGATCGCCGCGTTCGCGTGCTCCACGGACGGGCGCCCGGTCCACGTGCACCTCTCCGAGCAGCGCTCCGAGAACGAGGCGTGCCGCCTCGAGCACGGATGCAGCCCAACGGAACTGCTCGAACGCTGCGGTCTCCTCGGCCCCGACCTGACGGCCGTCCACGCGACGCACCTGGCCGGGCACGACATCGAGTTGCTGCGCCGCTCGGGCACGACCGCGAGCTTCTGCCCCACGACCGAACGCGACCTCGCGGACGGCCTCGGCCCGGCGCGGGCGCTCGCCGAAGCGGGCGTCCGGCTCTCGCTCGGCACCGACTCGAATGCCATTGTGGACATGTTCGAGGAGGCGCGGGCGGTCGAGATGCACGAGCGGCTCGTCAGCGAGGAGCGCGGCCGGTTCACGGCCGAGGAACTCCTTGAAGCGATGACCAGGCACGACACGCTGGGTTGGCCGGACGCGGGCCGCATCGAGGTCGGCGCGCGGGCCGACCTGGTCACGGTCGCGACGACCACGCCGCGCACGGCCGGGATCGACCCTTCGGGAGTCGTGTACGCGGCGACGGCCGCCGACATCACCGACGTGATCGCCGACGGGCGGCGGATCGTCGCGGGCGGCAGGCACCTGCGCATCGACGCGGGAGTGGAACTGGCGAAGACGATCGGAGCACTGTGGACATGATCGGGCGGGATTGCGGTCGCACGGCAGACAATCCGCGGTCGGCGAGCCTCCGGCCGACCGGCCGCCGCGGGGTTGCGCGGTCGTGGGCCGCGAAACGCCTGCCCCGCACCGCTCGCTGTGATCGCGCGACGGCGAGCGCTTCGCCAGCCCGCCTCCGGCTGTTGAGCTGCAAGTTGGCCGCGCGCAGCGCCGTCGAGCGCCCGCGACGAGGTGCCGGAGCGCCGGCCGCCGCCCACCGAAAGGACCGGCGATGAGCCTCCTGATCGCGAACATCGGCGAGCTGTTCACCGCCGACACCGAACTCGGCGTCCTCCACGATGCCGCTGTCGTCACAGATGACGACCGCATCGTCTGGATCGGCCCGAACTCTCAAGCGCCCCAAGCGGACGAACGCCTCGACGCGGGCGGCCGCGCCGTCGTTCCCGGCTTCGTCGACAGCCACGCGCACCTGGTGTTCTCCGGCGACCGCAGCGCTGAATTCGATGCCCGCATGAGCGGCGAGCCGTACACCGGCGGCGGCATCCGCACCACCGTCGCCGCGACCCGCGCCGCGAGCGACGATGCCCTGCGCGCCAACGCCGCCCGCCTCACCGGCGAGATGCTCGCCCAGGGCACGACCACCTGGGAGATCAAGTCCGGCTACGGCCTCACCGTCGCCGACGAGGCCCGGTCGCTGCGCATCGCCGCGGAGTTCACCGCCGAGACCACGTACCTCGGCGCGCACACCGTCCCCGCGGGCGCCGATCCCGACGAGTACACGGCCCTGGCCTGCGGCCCGATGCTCGACGCCTGCGCGCCGCACGCCAAATGGGCCGACGTCTTCTGCGAACGCGGCGCCTTCGACGGCGACCAGGCCCGCGCCGTGCTCACCGCGAGCGCGGACGCCGGTCTGGCCCTGCGCGTCCACGCCAACCAGCTCACCGCCGGTCCCGGCGTCCGGCTCGCCGTCGAACTCGGCGCGGCCTCCGCCGACCACTGCACCCACCTCACCGACGCCGACGTGGACGCCCTCGCGAACAGCGCCACCGTCGCCACCCTGCTCCCGGGCGCCGAGTTCTCCACGCGCTCGCCCTACCCGGACGCCCGCCGCCTCATCGACGCCGGAGCCGCGGTGGCGCTCGCGACCGACTGCAACCCCGGCTCGTCGTTCACCAGCAGCATGGCGTTCTGCATCGCCCTCGCCGTCCGAGAGATGCGCATGACCCCCGCCGAAGCGCTCGCCGCCGCCACCGCGGGCGGCGCGAAGGCGCTGCGCCGGAGCGACATCGGCCGCGTCAGCGTCGGCGCGCGCGCCGACCTGGCCGTGCTCGACGCGCCCAGCCACGTCCACCTGGCCTACCGGCCCGGGACGCCCCTAGTGAAGGCCGTCGTACACGACGGCGACGTAGTGCGTTGAGGAGGAACGATGTCCACTGTCCGCATCAAGCCCGTCCCGGTCACCCCTGAGGAGGTGATCGCGGTGGCCCGCGACCGCGCCCAGGTCGTGGTCGACGCCGAGGCTCGCGAGGCCATGGCCGCCAGCCGGGCGATCGTGGACGCGATCGAGCGCGAAGGCCGCCCTGTCTACGGCGTCTCGACCGGTTTCGGCGCGCTCGCGAACACGTTCGTCGAGCCCGAGCGCCGCGCCGAGCTCCAGCACGCGCTCATCCGCTCGCACGCCGCCGGGGTCGGCGACCCGATGCCCGACGAGGTCGTGCGCGCCATGATGCTGCTGCGCCTGCGCTCGCTCGCCATGGGCCGCTCCGGGGTCCGGCCCGAGGTCGCCGACGCCCTCGCCGCGCTCCTCAACGCCGACATCACCCCCTGGGTCCCGCGCCACGGCTCGCTCGGCGCCTCGGGCGACCTCGCGCCGCTCGCGCACTGCGCGATGGTCCTCCTCGGCGAAGGCTGGGTCCGCACCGCCGACGGCTCCCGCCTCGAAGCCGGGCCCGTCCTCGAACGCGCCGGGCTCACCCCGATCACCTTGTCCTCCAAGGAAGGCCTGGCGCTCATCAACGGCACGGACGGGATGCTCGGCATGCTCGTCCTCGCCGTCGCGGACCTGCGCCACCTCCTGGCGATGGCCGACGTGTGCGCCGCACTGTCCAATGAGGCCATGCTCGGCTCGGACCGGCCGTTCCAGCCCGAACTGCACGAGATCCGCCCGCAGCCGGGCCAGGCGAAGAGCGCCGCGAACATCCACCGGCTGCTGCAGGACTCCGAGGTCATGGACTCCCACCGCAACGACCTCGCGCACGCGGTCCAGGACGCCTACTCGATGCGCTGCGCCCCGCAGGTCGCCGGGGCCGCCCGCGACGTGCTCGCCTACGCCGAGACGGTGGCCGCCCAGGAGCTCCGCTCGGTCGTCGACAACCCGGTCGTCCTCCCCGACGGCCGCGTCGAGTCCACCGGGAACTTCCACGGCGCGCCGCTGGGCTACGCCGCCGACTTCCTCGGCATCGCGGCCGCCGACGTCGGCTCGATCTCCGAACGCCGCGTCGACCGCCTCCTCGACGTCACCCGCAACCGCGGCCTCCCGGCGTTCCTCAGCCCCGACCCGGGCGTCAACTCCGGGCTCATGATCGCCCAGTACACGGCCGCCGGGATCGTCGCCGAGAACCGCCGCCTCGCGGCGCCCGCGTCCGTCGACTCGGTCCCGACCTCCGGCATGCAGGAGGACCACGTGTCGATGGGCTGGGCCGCCGCCTGCAAGCTCCGCACGATCATCGACAACCTCGGCACGCTCCTGGCCGTCGAGATGCTCGCCGCGACCCAGGGCCTCCAGCTGCGCCTGCCCCTCATCCCGTCCCCGGCGGCCCGCGCCGCGACGGCCGCCGTCGTCCCGATCGCCGGGAAGCCCGGCCCCGACCAGTTCCTCGCGCCCGTCGTCGAACAGGTCAAGCACCTCGTCGAGGGCCCCACGCTCAAAGCCGAGATCGAAGCCGCCGTCGGCCCACTCCAGTAGCACCACCGCGCTCCGTTCCCGGGCGCGGTGCTGTGTACTGTGAGGCCACTCGACCGGGGAGGGCCGATGAACGAGACACCAAGCGCCGCAAGCGCAGTGCACGCCTACTTCACGCTGCAGGCCGAGACGCTGCGCGAGAGCCGGGAACCGGTGGTGCGCCGCGAACCGGACGCGGTGCACCGCATGCGGGTCGCCACCCGGCGGCTGCGCTCGCTCCTGCAGACCTACCCGGGGCTGTACGCCGAACCGCCGCTCAGACGCCGCCGCCTGCGCTGGCTCGCCACCGAACTCGGGCACGTGCGCGACCTCGAAGTGCTGCGCATCCGCTTCGCCAAGCGGCTCGGCGACGAGCGGCCCGACTGGTTCGCGGCCCTCGCCGAGCAGGAGCGCCTCGCCTACGAGCCCCTGATCGAGGCCTGCTCCCGCGAGCGGACGACGAACCTGCTGGCCGCCGCGGGCCTCATGGCCGAGGCTCCCATGTTCACCGAGGCTGCATCGCGGCCCGCCGCAGACGTGCTCGCCCCGATCGTCGAGGCCGCCCGCCTCGACCTCGAGGAGTCCCTGGCCGCCATCGCATCCTCGCCCGACCCGGACGGGGCCCGGCACGCGGCCCGCAACACCGCCAAGCGGACCCGCTACACCGCCGAAGCCGCCTTGGTCCTCGGCGAGGCCGCCGCGGCGGTCGCCGCCGACGCCAAGCGGATCCAGAACGTGCTCGGCCGCTGCCAGGACGACGTGGTCGCGATCCGCTACCTCGAGACCCACGCCCCCGATTCGCCCGTCCTGGAACGCGAGCACCGCGCCCACGCCAAGCACCTCGCCAAAGCGGAGGCGGTCCTCGCGGAGCGCTAGGAAAACGGATTCAGCAGCCGCGCCCCGGTCCGTTCGAAGTCCCTGATGCCGCTATACCAGAACGGCCAGAAGCTTGATATAGCGGAAGCGCTATAATGGGTCTATGGAACGTAGCATGCCGCAGGCGGTCGACCGCCTGCGCGAGACCCGGGTGAGTCTCTCGCTCTCCCAGGCGGATCTCGCCGTTCGGATGGGGACTACGCAGTCCGCGATCGCGCGACTCGAATCAGGCGCCGCAGATCCGCGCTTGAGCACGCTTGAACGCTATGCAAGTGCGGTAGGGGCCTCGCTATCGGTCGGACCGGCGGCGGGCGGTGCGCTTTCGCTCGACGCCACCGCAGGAGCAGTGCGGCATTCGCTGTCGAGCGGCGATCCGAATGAGGCGCTGCGGCATGTGATCCAGTTCCTCGACGACGCGCGAAAGGCCGACGGGGTCACCGTCCGCCGCTCGATGCGGATCGAGCCCGATACCACCGGGGACAGGCGCTGGGATGCGTTGATCGCGGGTATCGCGGAGTATGCCAGTCGCCGGTCGCAGATACCCGTCCCGGGATGGGCGACCGCGCCCGGCAGGTTCCTCAAGCGCTTCTGGTTCGTCATCGAGGACCTGCTGGGCCGCCCGGCCCCAGGACTCGCGGCGATGTCCTTCGCCGATTCACCCCCTGAGCTCGCGAACCGGGGCGTCTTCCTCGACCGATCCTCCCTGGAGAGCGTATGAGCCTGCTCGGACGCGAGGAGATCATCGAGCTGCTGACGGAACTCGGCGCCGAGCTGGAGGCTTCAGGAGAGCGCGCCGATCTCTTCCTGGTCGGCGGCGCGGCGATGGCCCTGGCGTACAACACCAGACGTGCGACACGCGATCTCGATGCGGTATTCGAGCCGAAGCAGATCGTCTACTCGGCGGCGCGGAAGGTTGCGGAGCGTCATGGTCTGGCGGAGGACTGGCTGAACGATGCGGTCAAGGGCTTCCTTCCTGGAGACGACCCGAACGCCACCTTGCTTTTCGAGCAGCCTGGTATCGCAGTGCGAGTAGCCTCGCCCCGGTATTTGTTCGCCATGAAAGCCGTCGCGGCCAGGGTCGGGCGTGACTCCGACGACCTTCGGCAGCTCTACAGCCTCGCGGGTTTCAGCTCGATCGACGAAGCCCTCGACACGGTCACCGAGTTCTACCCGCCGCACCTGCTCACGCCGAAGACCGAGTTCCTGGTCCGGGAACTGCTTTCCTGATCGCAAATGGCAGCGGCCCGGCGGTCTGGGGCCGCCGGGCCGTTCAGGGGTTGACAATGAAGGGGTCAGAGGCCGGAGAGCTTCTGGCCGGCGCGGATCACGGCCATGCCGAGGCGGTCGCCCGGGCGGCGTCCCAGACGCTCTATCGGTCCGGACACCGAGATCGCGGCGACGACGCGGCCGGTCTTGTCCCGCACCGGTGCTGAGACGCTGACCACACCGGGTTCGCGTTCGGCGACCGACTGCGCGAAGCCGCGGCGGCGCACCTCGGCGAGCGTCTTCGACGAGAAGCGGCACTTGGGCAGCAGCGGCAGGATCCCTTCCGGCGGCTCCCAGGCGAGCAGCACCTGCGCGCCGGAGCCGGCCGTCATGGGGAGTCCCGCGCCGACGGGCACCGTGTCGCGCAGCCCGGAGGCGCGCTCGGCGGCGGCCACGCAGACGCGTTCGTCGGCCCGCCTGCGGTACAGCTGGGTCGATTCGCCCGTCTGGTCGCGGAGGAGGTTGAGCACCGGTTCGGCGGCACTGAGGAGGACGTCGGCCGTCGACCCGGCGAGCTCGCCGAGTTTCGGGCCGGGGCGCCAACGGCCCTCGTGGTCGCGTTGCAGCATCTCGTGGGCTTCGAGGGCCTGTGCGAGCCGGTGGGCCGTGGCCCTGGGCAGTCCGGTCTCGTGCACGAGCTCAGCCAGGCTGGCGCCGTTGGTGCAAGCCGTGAGGATGAGCACCGCCTTGTCAAGGACGCCGACTCCGCTGATAGTATTCGTTCTCACGAGCTGAACATTACCTCCCATATTTCGAGAAGTCCAACGACTGGGAACAGAGATGTCACCTACACCACACGAATCCGAGGGAACGGCACCGCGCACCCTCGCGCAGAAGGTCTGGGACGCCCACACGGTACGCACGGGCGGCCAGCAACCCGACCTGCTCTACATCGACCTGCACCTCCTCCACGAGGTGACCAGCCCCCAGGCCTTCGACGGCCTGCGGCAGGCCGGGCGCAAGGTCCGCCGGACCGATCTCACGATCGCGACCGAGGACCACAACACGCCCACCGACAACCTCTTCACCATCGCGGACCCGACCAGCCGCAAGCAGATCGAGACGCTCCGCGCCAACTGCGAGGAGTTCGGCGTCCGGATCCACTCGCTCGGTGACGAGAACCAGGGCGTCGTCCACGTCGTGGGACCCCAGCTGGGACTCACCCAGCCGGGCATGACCGTCGTGTGCGGCGACTCCCACACCTCGACCCACGGCGCGTTCGGCTCGATCGCGTTCGGCATCGGCACCAGCGAGGTCGAGCACGTGCTCGCCACGCAGACCCTGCCGCAGGCGAAGCCGAAGTACATGGCCGTCACGGTGAACGGCTCGCTGCCCGAAGGCGTCTCGGCGAAGGACCTGATCCTCAAGATCATCTCCATCACCGGCACCGGCGGCGGCAAGGGCCACATCGTCGAGTACCGCGGCCAGGCCATCGAGGAGCTCTCGATGGAAGGCCGCATGACGGTGTGCAACATGTCGATCGAGTGGGGCGCCAAGGCCGGCATGATCGCGCCGGACGAGAAGACGTTCGCCTACGTCCAGGGCCGCGCGCACGCGCCCAAGGGCGAGGACTGGGACGCCGCCGTCGAGTACTGGCAGACCCTCAAGACCGACGAGGGCGCCGTCTTCGACAAGGAGATCGTCATCGACGCGGCCTCGCTGAGCCCGTTCGTCACCTGGGGCACCAACCCCGGCCAGGGCGTCGAGCTCTCCGGCACCGTGCCCGCGCCCGAGGACTTCGAGGACCCGATCGCGCGCACCACCGCCGCAGGGGCCCTGGAGTACATGGGCCTCACCGCCGGCACGCCGATGCGCGAGATCGACGTCGACGTCGTCTTCCTCGGCTCGTGCACCAACGGCCGCATCGAGGACCTGCGCACCGCCGCCGAGGTCATCAAGGGCCGCAAGGTCGCCGAAGGCGTCAACATGATGGTCGTGCCCGGCTCCGCCAAGGTCCGCGAGCAGGCCATCGCCGAAGGCCTCGACAAGGTCTTCATCGACGCGGGCGCCGACTGGCGCTTCGCGGGCTGCTCGATGTGCCTGGGCATGAACCCGGACCAGCTGACGCCCGGCCAGCGCGCCGCCTCCACCTCGAACCGCAACTTCGAGGGCCGCCAAGGCAAGGGCGGGCGCACGCACCTGGTGAGCCCGGCCGTCGCCGCCGCCACGGCCGTCACCGGCCACCTCGCCAGCCCGGCGGATCTGTAGGAAGGGCAGGGAATCATGGACAAGTTCACGACCCACACCGGTCACGTCGCGCCCCTGCGGCGCTCCAACGTCGACACCGACCAGATCATCCCGGCCGTGTACCTCAAGCGGGTCACCAAGACCGGCTTCGAGGACGGCCTGTTCGCCGAGTGGCGCGAGGACGAGAAGTTCCTCCTCAACCAGCCGGAGTACACGAACTCGACGATCCTGGTCACCGGCACCGAGTTCGGCACCGGCTCCTCGCGCGAGCACGCCGTCTGGGCCCTGAAGGACTACGGGTTCAAGGCGGTCATCGCCCCGCGCTTCGGAGACATCTTCCGCGGCAACTCCCTCAAGAACGGTCTGTTGACTGTGGAGCTGCCCGAGGCGGCCGTCGAGGAGCTGTGGCTGCGCGCCGAGACGCACCCGGAGTCGGAGGTCACCGTCGACCTCGTCGAGTGCGAAGTCCGTGCGGGCGACCAGACCTGGAGCTTCGAGTTCGACGAGTTCCTGCGCTGGCGCATGATGGAGGGGCTCGACGACGTGGCCCTGACGCTCCGCGACGAGGACAAGATCGCGGGCTTCGAGTCGAACCGGGACGCTTGGCGGCCTAGGACTCTCCCCGCTCAGGTCTAGTGTCCGGAGCCCGATCCAGTTAGCCCTTACGTACGGAGCCGGTGGCGTCGCCACCGGCTCCAGGCGTGTTCGGGTCCCTCCCAACGGGGTTGCGAGCGTCGATTTCGGGCACCTGAATAAAAATTCCCTGCGACACAACGGGTCTATTTTCGCGGAAACAGTTGCGTTCGCTTTCGAAACGTCATAACGTGCGCTTAACAAGCTGGTATGGCTTCAAGGACTATCGGGAGGGTAGGACTCGTGAACAAGGCAGAGTTCGTCGAACGGATCGCCGCTCGCACTGGCGACCGGGCCGCCGCGAAAGAAGTCGTGGATGTCGCGATCGACGAGATACAGCGCGCGGTGGTGAAAGGGGAGAAAGTCTCCTTCGCCGGTTTCGGCGTCTTCGAGAAGCGCCAGCGCGCCGCTCGCATGGCGCGCAACCCGCGCACCGGGGAAGCGGTGAAGGTCAAGAAGACCGTCGTCCCCGCGTTCCGCCCGGGCACCGGGTTCAAGGAGCTCGTGACGGGCAAGCGCAAGGCCGCCAAGTCGGCCACCGCGAAGAAGACGGCCCCGGCCAAGAAGGCCGCCGCCAAGAAGACCACGGCCAAGAAGACGGCCGCGAAGAAGACCACGCGGGCCGCCTCCACGGCCACCCGCTCGACCGCCACGAGCCGCGTGGGGGCCAAGAAGACCGCGGCGAAGAAGACGGTGGCCAAGAAGGCCTCCACCGCGAAGAAGGCCGTGCGCAAGACCGCGGCGAAGCCCGCCGCGAAGAAGACCGCGGCGAAGAAGACCACGAAGCGCGGACGCTGATGTCGTGCCCCGAACCGGTTCGGGGCACGGTGAGGCACCCGACTCGCACGGGGAAGAGGGCATTCAGGAGCCACCTGAATGCCCTCGCTGCTTTACCGGGAACGCCGCCTCAGGCGGCACTGCGCACTAGCGCGCGGCACGGCCCGCGAGTGCGTCGGAGAAGTCATTGCCGAACTTCCCCTCTGGATCGACACGGGCGCGGAGTTTCTCGAAGTCGCCCATTCGCGGATAACGCGAGGCGACTTCACTCATTGGTATCGAAAACAATTTGCCCCAATGCGGCCGCGGTGAGAACGGTTCCAAAGCCGCCTCCGCCGCCGACATCACCGGCGCGACCGCCTCGTAATCGCTCACCCAAGTGAAATGCAGGCCCACAGTGTCGCGACCGAATGCGGGCGACAGCCACAGGTCGTCCGCCTTCATGGTGCGCACCTCGCAGATCTGCACCACCGAACCGAGCTTGTCCGACAGCCCCGCGAGCGCCTCCAGCGCCGCCGGAGCGTCCGCCCGGTCCACCAGGAACTCCGACTGCAGCTCGTCGCCCGCGCTCGGCGTGAACTCGGGCTTGAAGTGCGGCAGCCGCTCGTGCCACGGGCCCGTCTGGCCCTGCTGCACCGTGCACGCCTCCGGGTCCACGCCCGGCACCGGGTGCCGCTTCCCGTCCGCCAGCGGCGCCCCGAACCAGTTCGCCTGCGGGAACGGGTGGGTCTGGTCGGCGGTGCGCTGCTTGACCCAGTACTGGAACACCGGCTCCGCGCCCCACGCGGTGAACAGGCTCGTCGAGTACGCCGAAGCGGTCAGCTCGTCGAAGTTCGCCAGCGCCTTGTCGAACGCCAGCCCGTCGTACACGTACTGCCGCATCTCGAAGCCCGGCAGCAGGTCCAGCGTCACCGCGTGCACGACGCCCAACGCGCCCAGGTGGACCACTGAACCGGGGAAGTCCGCGTCGCCGCGCGCGACAGTGCGAAGCTCCCCGTCAGGGCCGATGAACTCGAGCGCTGCCACGGCAGTCGCGAGGTTCCCGTTGCGGTCGCCCGAGCCGTGCGTGCCCGTCGCGATCGAGCCGGCCACCGAGATGTGCGGCAGCGACGCCATGTTGTGCAGCGCGAAACCGGCGCGGTGCACCGCATCACTCAACGCCGCGTACGTGATCCAGCCCGACGCGCGCACCGTGCCCTTGACGGCGTCGACGCTCACCTCGGGCTCGATGCCCGCGAGGGACATCATCGTCGCGTCAGAGGCCGCGATCGTGTTGAACGAGTGCCCCGAACCGAGCACGCGCAGCCGCGGCGCGGCGGCCACGACCGCCCGCGCCTCGTCGAGCGTCGCGGGCGCCTCGAAACGGCTGGGGGAGAAGCGGATGTTCCCGGCCCAGTTCTGCAGGGCGGTGGGTGCGCTGGCCAAAGCGTTCCTCCTAGTCAGTGCGCCTCGCAGAGGGGCTGCGGGGCGCACGGTGCAATGAGGCGGCCAACGGTACCGCGAACCGGGGAGGAGGGGCGACGGCCCGCCCGAGGGCCGGGAAAGACGCGGCCGCGGGCATAGGGCACGCCCCTTCCCACCCGCATCCGCCTCCGACCTACCGAGGAAATGCGATCACTGTCCCACAGGGGTCCGACACCGGCCGCACCGTCCGAGGTCCGGGACCTCCGGCGCCGAAATGTCGTACCCCTATGCCAGGGTTGTCACCGGGGGCCCGAAACACGGCCCTCAGCGGCTCGCTCCCTGCCCGCGGAACGCGTCCCTACAGCCGCTCCACGCCCACGAGCTTCTGGCCCGACAGGGACAGCACCCACGCCTCCCCGGGCCGCGTCGACACGTCGGGGGTCTCCACCCCGTCCTCGTCCGCCAGGATCGCCACCGTGTCGCTCACCACTTCCGGCTCCGCGCAGACGATCGCCGTCCCGCCCCCGCCCGCGAGCTCCCGGATCCGCGCGCTGGAGCGCTCGGGATTGCGTTCGTGCGCTTCGGTGTCGAACGCCGTGTCGCCGCTCAGCCTGCACCGCACCGCCTGCGCGATCGGCTCCACCGTCTGCACGCTCGCCCGGCCCGTCGCGCTGAACGCCCGGTCCGGCTGGTACAGCGACGCCAGCGCCGCCACCCGCACCGCCTGGTCCTGCCCCCGCGCGCTCAACGGCCGCGTCACGTCCGGCCCGTCCCAGTCCTGCTCGACCTCCGCCGGAGCCACCAGGATCACCGTCGCCGTCACCGCGGGCAAAGCCCCGAACGCCTGCAGCACCTGCTGGTCCCGCGGCCGCGTCAGCGCGACCCGCGCCTCCGCGAGCGTGATCCACCGCCGCTCGCCGATCTCCTCGTCGGCGGTGAACGCCGCATCCGGCTTCTCGGTGCGCATCGACCAGTAGTCCACGTACTTCAGCACGTCCCCGGCCGGGTTCGGCAGCACATACGAGGCGCGGCACAGCTTCATCTGCGGGATGACCGGGATCCCGGTCTCCTCCTCGACCTCGCGGCACGCCGCCGTGAGCGGGTGCTCGCCGGGGTCGAGCTTGCCCTTCGGCAGCGACCAGTTCCCGACCTGCGGCCGCCACACGGCGATCACCTCGACGAGGCCGCGCTCGCCGTTGCGCCACAACAGGCCGCCAGCGGCGGCGATCTGCCTCTGCGGCGCCCCGTTCCCGACAGTGTCCTGTTCCACACTCACGCCTCTAAGGTACTGGGACTCACCCAATCGCGGGAAGTCTGCCACTCGCGCGGGGTACGCCCGGCGCGGCACGTCTAGGAGCGCATCGTCGGGATGCGGACGGCCACGACGTTCCCGTCGGCGTCGGCGTCGAGGTCGACGCGCTGGCCGGGGCGGAGGAACCGCAGGCCGGAGACATTGAAGGCCGCCGCGTCGAAGGCGACGCGGCGGCCGTTGTCGAGGACGGCCTCGCCTGAGGCGTCCTCGTTGAAGATCGAGACGGTGCCCTGCATGGTCTCAGCTTGGACCATGGAAGGCCCGAAATCCAGGTGCGGCCCAGGGGGACCTGCGACCGTTTCCGGCCGGGCTACTTCCGGATCTGGGGGTTGTTGCGGCCGCCGAGGGCCTTCTTGGCCTTGAGGCCCAGCCAGACGACGCCGCCGACGATGGCGATGAAGAGGGCGAAGTTGAAGACGAAGGCGAGGATGCCGCCGATCGCGCCGAGCACGAATTGGATCACGTTCACCACGATGATCACGGCGAGGACCGCGCCGCCGAACAGGGCCGCGAGCCAGCCGAAGAGACGCCAGTTCATGTCACTCACTCCGAGTCGAGTCGGGATTCGAGCCGACACGTCCGGTCGGCAAGGTAGATGTCATTGTGACTCTATGATGACATCATAGCGGGTCGGGCGCAACCCCCGGGTACCGCCGATCCCGTGCCGCGCAACCCGTGCCGCGCGCCGCGTACCTGGGGGTTCACGCGACGTAGCGGTGTACCCCGCGGCGAGGAGTCAAACCCCACCCTTTGCTTACCGTCGCCTGAAGGGCCCGGCGCGGGCGTTAGAGTGCAATGCACTGACGATCCCGTACACGACGGCACAGGCCGAGCCCACAGGCCGGAGCCCCTCCCCGAGAAAGCGAGCCAGCAGGTGACCGAGCCGAAGCCCGAGGCGCAGTACACCTTCCGCCGCCGCGGCGGCGACCCGATCACCCTCGACGTCCGCGTCTACGCCAACATCGTCAAGGGCGCGATCCTCGGACTCAGCAAGCGCTCGTGGTCGGGCATGGAGCACGTCCCGCTCAAGGGCCCCGCGATCCTGGTGTGGAACCACTACTCGGACATCGACCCGATCCTGGTGGTCCACTACGTCTACAACGCCGGACGCCACCCCCGGTTCCTGCTCAAGGAGTCGATCGTCCGGGTCCCCGTCGTCGGCCCGATCCTCAAGCGCGCCGGGCAGATCCCGGTCAAGCGCGGCAGCGCCGAGGCCGCCGACTCGCTCCGGATCCTCGAAGAGCAGCTCGCCCAGGGGCACGTGGTCATCATGGCCCCCGAAGGCACCGTGACGAAGGAGCCGGACCGCTGGCCCATGAAGGGCAAGACCGGCGTCGCCCGCCTCGCCCTGGAGTCCGGCGCGCCCGTGATCCCGATCGTGCAGTGGGGCGCCCTCGGCATCCACGACCGCAAGCGCGACCCCAAGTTCAAGCTCGGCCGCAAGCCCGTCACCGTCAAGGCCCTCCCTCCGGTCGACCTCTCCCCTTGGCGCGGCAAGGAGGTCACCCGCGACGACCTCGCCGCGGTCACCGACCGCATCATGGAGGCGCTGCGCGCGGGCCTCGCCGAGGTCCGCGGCCAGGAAGCACCCCCTCTGTTCGATCCCCGGCAGCACCGATCCGAAGAAAGTGGTGGTACCGAGTGAGAGCAGCCGTCATGGGGGCCGGTTCCTGGGGGACCGTGTTCGCCAAGATCCTCGCCGACGCGGGGACGCCGGTCACCGTGTGGGCCAGGCGGGCCGAGGTCGCCGACGCGATCAACACGACCCGCCGCAACCCCGACTACTTCCCGGACATCGAGCTGCCGGGCCTGGTGAGCGCGACGAACGACCCGGCCGAGGCGCTGCACGGCGCCGATCTCGTCGTCCTGTCCGTCCCGAGCCAGACCCTGCGCGGCAACCTCGCCGCGTGGGCCGAGCACCTCGAGCCGGTCGCGACCCTGCTGAGCCTCATGAAGGGCATCGAGCTCGGCACGACCGAGCGCATGACCGAGGTCATCGCCGAGGTCACCGGCGCGCACCAGTCGCGCATCGCGGTCCTGTCGGGCCCGAACCTCGCGCGCGAGATCGCAGAGGAGCAGCCCACGGCCTCCGTGGTGGCGTGCATCGACCACGGCCGCGCCGTGGACGTGCAGAAGGCCGTCACGACCTCCTACTTCCGCCCGTACACGAACACCGACGTGGTCGGCTGCGAGCTGGGCGGCGCGGTCAAGAACGTCATCGCGCTCGCCTACGGCATGGCCGCCGGGATGGGCATGGGCGACAACACGAAGGCCACGATCATCACGCGCGGCCTGGCCGAGACCACCCGGCTCGGCGCCCGCCTGGGCGCCGACCCGACCACGTTCGCCGGGCTCGCCGGGCTCGGCGACCTCGTCGCCACCTGCTCGTCCCCCCTGTCGCGCAACCACACCTTCGGCGAGCAGCTGGGGCTGGGCGCGACCCTCGAAGAGGCCGCGCGCGTCACCAAGCAGACCGCCGAGGGCGTCAAGAGCTGCCGTTCCATCACCGACCTCGCCCGCAAGGTGGGCGTGGAGATGCCGATCTGCGATGCCGTGGAACGGGTCTGCCACGAGGGACTCGACCCCAGAGCCGCGGTCGCCGAACTCATGGGACGCGAGACCAAACCCGAAACCGACAGTTTGAGGTCCGACAAATGACTAAACCGACCGTCGCCGTCTTCTTCGGCGGACGCAGCGTGGAGCAACCGGTCTCCTGCGCCTCCGGCTCCGGTGTGGCCAAAGCGCTGCGCGACCGGGGTTTCGACGTGACCACGATCGGCATCACCCGCGGCGGCGAATGGGTCGAGCTCTCGCCCGACGTCGCGTTCGCGATCGAGTCCCCTGAGGCCCTCCCCGAGGTCACCGCCGAGGCCGGCAAGGCCGTCGCGATCGACCTCGGCCCCGGCGCGCAGCCCGTCGCCGACGTCCTCTTCCCGGTCCTCCACGGCCCCTACGGCGAGGACGGCACGATCCAGGGCCTGTTCGAGATGGCCGGGACCCCGTACGTCGGATCGGGCGTCCTCTCCAGCGCGCTGTGCATGGACAAGGAGTTCTCCAAGCGCCTCCTTGCCGCCGAAGGCGTCCCGCAGGGCAAGTTCGACGTCCTCAAGGCGGGCGAGGAGCTCGACGCCGAAGCGGTCATCGGCAGGCTCGGCCTGCCGATCTTCGTCAAGCCCGCGCGCGCCGGCTCGAGCCTGGGCATCTCCAAGGTCAACTCGGGCGCCGAACTCGCCGCGGCCGTGGCGAAGGCCCGCGAGGTCGACGACAAGGTCGTCTTCGAGGCCGGGTTCGTCAACGCCCGCGAGATCGAGATGGGCGTGGTCGAGACCCTCGACGGCGACCTGGAGATCACGTTCCCGCTCGAGGTGCTCGCCCAGGGCGAGGACGGCTGGTTCGACTTCGACGCGAAGTACCTCGACAACCCCGAGCCGTTCAACCTGCACCCGGACTACCCCGAAGGCGTCGCCGAGCAGGCCCAGGCCCTCGCGCGGAAGGTCTTCCGGCTCCTGGACTGCCGCGACCTCGCGCGCGTCGACTGCTTCCTCGGCGAGGACGGTGTCGTCTATCTCAACGAGGTGAACACCATGCCGGGCATGACGCCGATGAGCGGCGTCCCTCAGGCGTTCGCCGCGTACGGCATCTCCTACGGCGAGCTCGTAGAGCGCCTGGTCACTCTCGCCGCAGCCCGGGTGGGCGGCGGCAAGGAGGCCGCGTAACCTGGTCACGAGCGTTTCCATGCCCTCGGGCGCGGGAACGCGACCGCATCACCGTGTGCGCGCCAGGCCCCGGGCTTCTTCCGGGTGCACCCTGAGCGCGCTACACTCACGCGTTTCTGCAGGTCAGTGACGCATTATGCCTCGTATGTCGTTCGAGGCAACGCATGAATTACTGGAGAGATCATTGCAAGCTAAGGCGAAAGTCAAGCTTTCCCGATCCCTCGGCATCGCTCTGACGCCGAAGGCCGCCAAGTACATGGAGCGCCGTCCCTACCCTCCGGGGCAGCACGGCCGCGGCCGCAAGAAGGAATCGGACTACAAGAACCAGCTCGTCGAGAAGCAGCGTCTGCGCGCGCAGTACAACGTCTCTGAGCGTCAGCTGCGCAACCTCTACGCCGAAGCCGTGCGCAAGCCCGGCAAGACCGGTGAGGTCCTGGTCGGCCTGCTCGAGTCCCGCCTGGACGCCTTCGTGCTCCGCGCCGGGTTCGCGCGCACCATCTACCAGGCGCGTCAGTTCGTCAACCACGGCCACTTCACCGTGAACGGCCGCAAGGTCGACATCGCGTCCTACCGCCTGAAGGCCGGGGACTTCGTCCAGGTCCGCAAGCGTTCGCGCGAGACCACGCCGTTCCAGCTGGCCGCCGCCGGCGCCTGGGCGGGCGAGACGACTCCGGCCTACATCGAGTCTCACCTCGAAGGCCTGATCGCCCGCTTCCTGTCGGTGCCCGAGCGCAAGCAGATCCCCGTGATCTGCGACGAGCAGCTCATCGTCGAGTACTACTCGAAGTAAGCATGCGAGCTTTGCTCGACTGAGGTTCAGTCGTGCAGTGAGCGCCGCCCGGCTCCCGGGCGACCGGGAATCCGGGCGGCGCTCCGCTTTCGTCCAAGTGCCCTCCGTCACGGTCAACCCCCTGGTAGACGGTATTGGGACGCGAGTAGACTCGCTCAGTGGTGCAGTGCGTCCCCAGGTGGGTAGCCATGCGCTCCAGGTGTCGCCGTGCGCCCGGACGCTTTCGGTGAAGCGCCGCACCATTCCAATGCCGACCCGACCTCGGGTCGGCGTGCCAGTAGCTCCCCGCCCGGCAAGGGCGCGGGGTTTTCAGACCGAGTTGTCACGGTAGCGGAGGACATGCCGAAAAAAGACGGTGCCATCGAGATTGAGGGCAAGGTCGTCGAGTCCCTCCCGAACGCTATGTTCCGGGTGGAACTCACCAACGGCCACAAGGTACTCGCCCACATCAGTGGCAAGATGCGCCAGAACTACATCCGAATCCTCCCCGAGGACCGGGTCGTGGTTGAGCTCTCGCCGTACGACCTGTCGCGCGGGCGGATTGTCTACCGCTACCGCTGACCTGACGACTACACGTAAGTAGGACTCGTGAAAGTCAAGCCGAGCGTCAAAGTGATCTGCAAGAACTGCCGCGTGATCCGCAGGCACGGACGAGTGATGGTTATCTGCTCGTCCGACCCGCGTCACAAGCAGCGTCAGGGCTAAGCAGCACAACGCCAGCAATGAAAGGCCCCAATAGGGGAAACCGCCGCCAGTGCGCAAGCACAACCCTCGGCTCGGAGGCCGGGGCTCGCATCGCCCATCAGGGCAGGGACTCAGAACCCAGCGGGAAGGCAGTGGTCAGACCTCCGACAACACTAGGAGTACGCCTGCATGGCACGCCTGGTTGGAGTCGACCTCCCGCGCGACAAGCGCCTGGAGATCGCACTCACCTACATTTTCGGCATCGGCCGTACGCGTTCGCTTGAGACGATCGCGGCGACCGGCCTCGACCGCGACAAGCGGGTCAAGGACCTCACCGACGAAGAACTGGTGCAGCTCCGCGACCACATCGAAGAGCACTACCAGGTCGAAGGCGACCTGCGCCGCGAGGTGCAGGCCGACATCCGCCGCAAGATCGAGATCAACTGCTACCAGGGTCTCCGTCACCGCTACGGCCTTCCGGTCCACGGTCAGCGGACCAAGACCAACGCCCGTACTCGCAAGGGTCCGAAGAAGACCGTCGCGGGCAAGAAGAAGGCACGTTAGGAGACCAGCTGATGCCACCGAAGACTCGCGGCGGTTCCAAGAACCCGCGCGCCAAGAAGAAGAACGTGCCCCACGGGCACGCCCACATCAAGAGCACCTTCAACAACACCATCGTGTCGATCACCGACCCGACCGGTGCTGTGATCTCCTGGGCCTCCTCGGGCCAGGTCGGTTTCAAGGGCTCGCGCAAGTCGACCCCGTACGCCGCGCAGATGGCCGCCGAGGCCGCCGCCCGCCGTGCGATGGACAACGGCATGCGCAAGGTCGACGTCTACGTCAAGGGCCCGGGCTCGGGCCGCGAGACCGCGATCCGCTCCCTCCAGGCCGTCGGCCTCGAGGTCGGCTCGATCAACGACGTGACCCCGCAGCCCCACAACGGCTGCCGTCCGCCGAAGCGCCGCCGCGTCTAATTCGCAGCAGCGCGACAGAAAATCCATGAGTTTAGGCGTCAAATAGCGGGCGCCCCGAACAAAGGAAACAACGCAAAGTGCTTATCACTCAGCGGCCCACGCTCACCGAGCAGCAGATCAGCCCGACCCGCTCCAAGTTCACCATCGAACCCCTGGAGCCCGGTTTCGGCTACACGCTCGGCAACTCGCTGCGGCGCACGCTGCTGTCGTCCATCCCGGGCGCGGCGGTCACGTCGATCAAGATCGACGGCGTCCTGCACGAGTTCTCCACCATTCCCGGCGTGAAAGAAGACGTCGTCGAACTGGTGCTGAACGTCAAGCAGATCTGCGTCTCCTCGGAGAACGACGAGCCGGCCACCATGTACCTGCGCAAGGAAGGCCCGGGCGAGGTCCTCGCCGGGGACATCCAGCCGCCCGCCGGCGTGCAGGTCCACAACCCCGAGCTCAAGCTCGCGACCCTGAACTCCAAGGGCCGCATCGACATGGAGTTCGTGGTGGAGCGCGGCCGGGGCTACGTCTCGTCCCCGGCCAACAAGGGCGAGACCAACGAGATCGGCCGCATCCCGGTCGACTCGATCTACTCGCCCGTGCTCAAGGTGGCCTACTCCGTCGACGCCACGCGCGTCGAGCAGCGCACCGACTTCGACAAGCTCACCGTCGACGTCGAGTCCAAGCCGTCCACGACGCCGCGCACCGCGCTCGCGTCGGCCGGTTCCACCCTGGTGGAGCTGTTCGGCCTGTACCGCGAGCTCGACACCGAGGCCGAGGGCATCGACGTCGGGCCCAGCCCGGCCGACCAGCAGCTCGCCGCGGACCTGGCCCTGCCGATCGAGGACCTGGACATGACCGTCCGGTCCTACAACTGCCTCAAGCGCGAGGGCGTCAACACCGTTGGCGAACTCATCAACCGCACCGAGGCCGACCTGCTCGACATAAGGAATTTCGGGCAGAAGTCGATCGACGAGGTCAAGATGAAGCTCGCGGGCATGGGCCTGAGCCTGAAGGACTCGCCCGGCACCTTCGACCCGAGCGAGGCCGCTGTGGCCTACGGCGGGTCGCCGGTCGCCGACAACGACGAGTACGAGGAAGACGAAGAGGACCTTCGCGAAACCGAAGAGCTCTAAGCCCTTCCGACCAGTGGCGGTCGGTTCCGTAAGACGGCCGGCCGCGTCAAACCAAGAGGAGCAAGACAATGCCCAAACCTACAAAGGGCCCGCGCCTGGGCGGTTCCCCGGCTCACGAGAAGCTCATGCTCTCGGGCCTCGCGGCCTCCCTGTTCGAGCACGGCAGCATCACCACCACGGTGACCAAGGCCCGCCGTCTGCGCCCCTACGCCGAGCGTCTCATCACGTACGGCAAGAAGGGCACGCTGCACCACCGCCGTCTGGCGCTGGCCAAGCTGCGCAACAAGGACGCGACGCACGACCTGTTCGAGCAGGTCGCGCCCCGCTTCGCCAACCGCGAGGGCGGTTACACCCGGATCATCAAGGCCGGGAACCGCAAGGGCGACAACGCTCCGATGGCGATCATCGAGCTGGTCGACTAGCTAGGCTGTCTTACCGCGCGCAGGGCTCAGGCTCTGCGCGCGGTTTGCTTTATCCGGGAGGAACGCTGTGGACGAGGTTGTGGACAGGACCCGCTTGCGACTCGGCGTCGCCTACGACGGGGCCGAGTTCTCGGGGTGGGCGCTGCAGCCGGGGCTCAGGACGGTGGCCTCGGAGGTCATCCGGGCGCTGGAGCTGCTGTTCGGCGAGATCGCCGACTTCACGGTGGCGGGGCGGACCGACGCGGGCGTGCATGCGACCGGCCAGGTCGTGCACGTCGACGTGCCCACGGCGAAGTGGGAGGCCCTGGGGGAGCGGCTGCTGTGGCGGCTGCGCGGCATCCTGCCCGCCGACGTGCGGGCGACTTCGGTCGCGGCCGTCGACCCTTCCTTCAATGCCCGCTTCGCGGCGCAGTGGCGCCGGTACCGGTACCGGGTCGCGGACGCGACGTGGGGTGTGAACCCGTTGCGGCGCTTGGACACCCTCGCGTGGCAGCGGCCGGTCGACGTGGAGCGGATGCACGCGGCGTGCCAGCGCCTCATCGGCGAGCACGACTTCGTGGGCTTCTGCAAACAGCGCGAGGGCGCGACGACGATCCGGGAGCTCCAGCAGTACGACTGGGCCCGGGACGAGGACGGCGTCGCGGTCGCCACGGTCCGCGCGGACGCGTTCTGCCACTCGATGGTCCGCAGTCTCGTCGGCGCGGCCCTCGCGGTCGGCGACGGCCGCCGCGACGAGGACTGGCTCGCGTCGCTGCTCCAGAACGGCCAGCGCGCCAACGACGTCCACGTCGTCGGCCCCCACGGCCTCACCCTCATGGAGGTCTCCTACTCCGAGGACCCGAAGGACTGGCAGGCCCGCGTCGACCTGACCCGGCGGGTGCGGACGCTCTGAACACGGTCGCCCGCGCTCCCCGCTGCCACTGCGACCGGTAGTGGTCGAATCGTTACGCGGTGACGGTCCGGTCACGGCCGGGTCCTGTTTGCTCACCGCGTCGTCACGGTTCGGCAACGAGGGGAACCGAACCGCGGAATCGGCGGTCTCATGGAGGTAGCACCCCGTCCCGATCGAGAAGGGAACCCCTCCATGAGACGCCACCACGTGGCCGGTATTCCGGCTGCCCTCCTCTTGCTCGCCCTTGCCGCCTGCTCCGGACCCGGCGGCACCGAATCCGGTGCCGCGCAGGACATGGCTGAAGACGTGGCCCCCGAAGCCGATGCGACCTACGACGCCAACGCCCCGGTCTCACCCGGTGACGATCCACAGTCGACGTTCTCGGTCGACGTGGACACCGCCTCGTACGACTACGCGCGCCGCTCGCTCCACGACGGCTCGCTGCCGCCCGCCGACCAGATCCGGCCCGAGGAGTTCGTCAACTACTTCGACCAGGGCTACAACGAGCCCGAGGGGAACGGCTTCGCCGTCAGCGTCGACGGCGCCGAGCTGCCGGACTGGTACGACGCGGGCGACGCCACCCACGTGATGCGCGTGGGCCTCCAGACCCGCAGCGAACCGGAGTCCGAGCGCGCCGACGTGAATCTGACGTTCGTCATCGACGTCTCCGGCTCGATGGAGGGCGACCGGATCGCCCTCGTCCGCGACTCGCTCGAACTCCTGGTGAGCCAGCTGCGGCCGACCGACTCGGTCGCGATCGTCACCTACGAGTCCGATTCCGAAGTGCTGCTCGGCATGACCGACGTCGGCGACGGGGACGAGCTGCGGTCGCGTATCGGCGAGCTGTACGCGCGCGGCTCCACGAACATGCAGGCCGGCCTGGAGGACGGCTACGAGCTCGCGGGGGAGGTGTTCGACCCGGAGAAGGACAACCGGGTCATCCTCCTCTCCGACGGCGAGGCGAACGTCGGCATCACCGAGCACGACGCGATGCTCGAGGAGCTGGGTGACGGCATCGCCGAGGGCATCACGCTGCTCACCGTGGGCGTCGGCGACTCGTACAACCAGGAGCTGCTGGAGCAGCTGGCCGACAACGGCGACGGCTGGGCGGTCTACTTCGCGACGGAGTCCGAGGCCGAGCGCGTCTTCTCCGAGCGGCTGACCTCGACGCTCGGCGTGACCGCGCGCGACGCGAAGATCCAGGTGACCTTCGACGACGCGACGGTCGCCGAGTACCGGCTCATCGGCTTCGAGAACCGCGCGCTCGACGACGACGAGTTCGAGGACGACAGCGTCGACGGCGGCGAAGTCGGGCCCGGGCACAGCGTCACCGCGCTGTACGCGCTGACCCTGACCGGCGACGCCGGGGACGTGGCGACCGTGGGTGTGCGCTGGCAGGACCCGGACGGCGAGCACACCGGTTCTGCCGAGGCGGTCATGCCGGTCGCTGGGCTGAGCGAGGACCCCGGCGAGCACTTGAGCGTCGACCTGGTCGCGGCGGCTTTCGCCGAGATCCTGCGCGGCAGCGCCGGTTTCGACTGCGAGTCGCTCCTCCCTGCGGCGAGGGCGCTCGCCGAGTCGAGCGACGACCCGGACGTGGACGAGCTCGCGGAGCTGATCGCGACCGCGAGCGAGCTGGGCGCGTAGCGCGGCCGGTTCTGGTCGCTGTCACATCCGGTGCGGGGGCGAGGGCGGTTGGAGCTGATCGCCGTCGTGCCCGACTCGGGTGGAGCTGTTCGCTGTCGCGTCCGGCTTGGGCAAGGGCGGTCGGGGGTTGATCGCCGTCGCGCCCGAGCCGGTCCGCGGCGCGGTCGTGAAGCCGCCCGCGTCCGCGGGCCCGGGCGGCTTCGCGAGCTATGCTCGACGCCCTCGCGACGGCCGCCGCCGGGCCCGACCACGAAATTGAGCGCTGCCGCTCCAGCGTCCTAGCCGACCGGCCGGTTATCGAGGTCCGGGCGCGTATTCGCTGGTGAAGAAGTTTTTGAACACGTTCGATCTCACGTTCCGAGGGCTTGTGAATGCATTCACAAGAGCGTGATTTCGGGATACCGAGCCCGTAGCTTCAAGGCATGGATGCAACCCAGCTCCTCGCCCAGGCGTCCGATGTGGTCGCCGCCGCAGACCCCGCCGGGCTCATGCCCGCACGCCAGCAGATGGCGCTGTCGCTCGGATGGCACATCATCCTCGCCTGCTTCGGGGTCTCCTTCCCCGCCATCATCTTCGTGATGCACCTGCGCGGCATCCGAAAGAACGACCCGGTCGCGCTCAACCTCGCCAAGCGCTGGGGCAAGGTCTCCGCCGTGCTCTTCGCGATCGGCGCGGTCTCCGGCACCGTCCTCAGCTTCGAGATGGGCCTCCTGTGGCCCGGCCTCATGGGCACCTTCGGCGACGTGCTCGGACTCCCCTTCGCCTTCGAAGGCCTCGCGTTCTTCCTCGAAGCGATCTTCCTCGGCATCTACCTGTACGGCTGGGGCAAGATGCCGCCCAAGCTGCACCTGCTCATGGTGCTGCCCATGGCGATCACCGGCGTCATCGGCACGTACTGCGTCCTCGCCGTCAACGCCTGGATGAACGCCCCGGTCGGCTTCGACATCGTCAACGGCGAAGTCACGAACATCGAACCGTGGGCGGTCCTGTTCAACCAGCACGCCTTCCTCGCCTTCGCCCACATGTGGCTCGCCGCGTACATGGTCGCCGGATTCACCATCGCCGCCGTCTACGCCGTCGGCATGCTCAAAGGCCGCCGCGACCGCCACCACCGCCTCGGCTTCATGGTCCCCTTCGCGTTCGCCACCATCGCGGCCCTCGCGCAGCCCCTCGCCGGGCACTTCCTCGGCCACGACCTCGCCGAACGCCAACCCGCGAAACTCGCCGCGTTCGAATACGCCGACGAGACCGCCGACGGCGCGACCCCGCTGACCATCGGCGGCTTCTACATCGACGGCGAAGTCAAGTGGGCCATCGAGATCCCCTACCTCTCCTCGGTCGCCTCGCTCAACTCGTTCACCGAACCCGTCCCCGGCCTCGACCAGGTCGCCGAGGAGGACGAACCACCCGTCAACTTCACCCACTACTCGTTCCAGGCCATGGTCGGCATCGGCCTGCTGCTCCTGGCGGCCGTCGCCCTCTACTGGTTCCTGCGCTGGCGGGGCAGGGACCTGCTCGACAACAAGTGGTTCCTGCGGTTCATGGCCGTCACCGGACTCCTCGCCATGACCGCGATGGAAGCGGGCTGGATCGCCACCGAGGTCGGACGCCAGCCCTGGATCGTCTACGGCGTCATGCGCACCACCGACGCCGCCGCCGACCACTCGGCCGGACTCTGGTGGTTCTACGGCGGATCGGTGGTCCTCTACGGCGGCATGACGATCGCCGCGATCGCCATCATCCGCTCAATGGCCCGGCGCTGGCGCGAAGGCGCGGGCGACCTGCCGAGCCCCTACGGGCCCAAGCTCCTGGCCGCCGACGGGCCCCTGGAAGTCCGCGACTGCGCCGACGAGAAGGACGGCGCAGGGGAGCAGGACGCGACCGGCGAGCGGGCCGGCACGGGCGAGGCCGACGGCGCCGCCGAGAAGGAGACCGCGAAATGATGACCCTCGAATTCGCCGTCGCCGCCGCCCTGTTCGCCGGGGTCGTCGCCTACGCCGTCCTCGGCGGAGCCGACTTCGGGTCCGGCTTCCACGACCTCACCGCGGGCGGCGCACGGCGCGGCGCTCCACTGCGGACGCTCATCGACCACAGCATCGGCCCTGTGTGGGAGGCCAACCACGTCTGGCTCATCTACGTGCTCGTCATGTGGTGGACCGGGTTCCCCGAGTCCTTCGCCGCCACGATGACCACGCTGTACGTGCCGTTCGTGCTCGCGCTCGTCGGCATCGTCCTGCGCGGCGCCAGCTTCGCGTTCCGCAAGTACAGCGAGACGCTCTGGCAGGCCAAGCTGTTCGGGATCGTCTTCGCCACCAGCTCCGTGCTCGCGCCGTTCTTCCTCGGCACCATCGTCGGCGCGCTCGCCTCGGGCCGCGTCCCGGCGGGCGGCAACGGCGACCCGTGGTCGTCGTGGATCAACCCGACCGCGCTGTTCACCGGGTGCATCTCGGTCGGCACGTGCGCGTTCCTCGCCGCGACCTTCCTGACCGCTGACGCCGCGCGGCGCGGCGAGACGGCGCTGGCGGCGCGGCTCCGCGTCAGGTCCCTTGTGGTCGGTGCGGCGACCGGGGTCGTGGTGTTCGCGGGGCTCATCCCGATCGAGCACGACGCGCCGACGTTCTGGGACGGCCTGACCGGCCGCGCCGCGCCCGTCATGGCGCTCTCGGCGCTCGGCGGCATCGCGACGCTCGTCCTGCTGTGGCGCAGGCGCTTCAGCCCGGCGCGCTTGACCGCGGTGATCGCGGTCGCGGCGGTCATGGCCGGGTGGGGGATCGGCCAGTACCCGTGGGTGCTCGTCGACCAGGTGAGCATCGCCGACGGCGCGGGCGCGCGGGCGACGCTGCAGGGTCTGCTTGTGGCCGTGGGGATCGCGGCCGTGATCGTCGCGCCCGCGCTCGGCTACCTGTTCTACCTGACCCAGTCGCCCGAATGGAACGGGGAGGCGCGCGGCGGCGTCGAAGGTGGCGATGGCGGAGCGGTCCGCCGCCGCGCCTCGCACTGGAGCGGCCAGCTCGGGAACTGACTTCACACTGCGGTGGATGAAAGGAGGGCCGGGCACAGCGTGCCCGGCCCTCCTCGGTGCGTCAGATGCTGAGCGACCAGCTGTTCAGCGTGCCGCTCGACCCGCCGGAGTAGGTGTCGGTGACGCGCAGCGTCCACGTGCCCGAGCGGGCCTCGGTGGACAGGTTGACGCTGTACGTCGCGGCGATGTTCGCGCCGGACCCGCCGGCCGCCTTGAGGGTGCGGCTGGTGCCGTCGGGTGCGATGAGCGCGATGGTGATGTCGCCGCTGTACGGGTGGGTGATGTTCACGGTGACCGAGCTCGTCGAGGACGCGGTCCCGGTGCAGGACAGGGCGATCGTCGAGTTCAGGGGCGAGCCCTCGGGGATCGCGGCGGCGGTGGCCTTCGAACCGGTGCAGCCGGTCGGGGTGCCGCCGGAGGAGCCGCAGTAGGTCGTCAGGTGCGACTGGATCGCGGCCTTCTCGGCGGAGTCGACGGACAGGTTGTACAGGTACTTGACGTGCGTCCAGGCCTTGACGTAGTCGCAGCGCAGGCCGGTGGTGTTGACGGGCATCCACTCGGCGGGGTCGCAGTCGCTCTTCGCGGCGTTCGAGGAGACGGTCGCGATCCACAGCTGCGGGGAGTTGATGTCGTTGGCGAAGGCCTGGCGCTGGGCGGTGGTCCAGGCCCAGGCGCCGGAGGCCCAGGCTTCGGAGAGGGCCACGACGTGGTCGATGGAGGCGTTGGAGACCGTGGTCGTCCAGGTGTTGTCGAAGTCGGACTGCCAGTTGCCGGAGGTCGGCTGGCAGCCGTCGCTGGTCACGACGTTCTGGCCGTCGCGTTTGAGGACGTACTGGCGGGCGGTGCAGCTTCCGGTGCCGCTCACGGACTTCCAGTGCGGGAAGAGGTCGCGGTCGTAGGTCGAGCCGTGGGACTCGGCGGCGACGGTGAGGGCGTTCAGCTCGGCCTGCGCGGTCGCGGTGGACGGGATGCCCGGCGGCCGGACGGCTTCGGCGGGCTCGGCGTCGAGGACGACGATCGAGAGGACTGCCAGCGCGGCCGCGACGAGCGCGGCGAGCGTGCGGCGGGCGGGGAGGGTCCAGGAAGACATGGTTCGGCTCCTGAGGTGAGGCGGTTGAGCACGGTGACGGGCGACCGGCGGGCCGGTCGGGGAGTGGGCCTGCCGGGGACGGGACGCAAGCCTCGATTGATCAAATCATGGGATGATAGGCCGTGGCAATAGTCACAGTAGATTGTTCACATTCCCGACACTGACTGGTCGGGGCAGGCCGGTCGAAAATTCGACGAGTGTCATTGGTGCACACCGGAACCGCGCATGAGCTCGAGGTCCCCGGGCGTCCGATTTGCCGGGACCCTCCGTTCACGTTCGGGCCCCGGCGATCGCTACTGGACGTCGCGCCTCGGGTTGAGCTGGTCGATGAACCAGACGTCGACGAGGTCGCTCACGATGGCGCGCACCGGCTCCGAGGCCTCCTCGATGGGCTCGCCGTCGGTGCGGCCGATGACCACGTACATCAGGTAGTGCCCATAGGTGTTGTAGCCGACCATGGTCGCGGCCCGGCCGAGCTCCTCGGCCTCGCCGTCGGTGCGCAGGGCCGCGAAGCCGCCTTCGAGGCCCGCTTCGATGGCCGCGCGCAGCGACTCCGCCTCGGCCGCGTCGGCGAGGTTGAGCACCCCTGCGGTCGCGGCGTACTCGCCGTCGGGGTTGATGAGGGTGGCGCGCACGGTCTGGGTGCAGTCGGCGTCGGCGAGCAGCTCGGCGAGCTCGTCGAGCCCGGCGTCGGCGCAGTTCGCGAGCTCCTCGGTCTCGAGGACCTCGTACGCCCCCGCGCCGCCCGCCGGGCTGATCGCATTGGCGCCGAACAGCTCTTCGACCGAGATCGGCTCGGTGTCGGTCTCGCGGGCGGCGATCGGGTCGACGACCTCGGGCGCGCCCGCCGTCTCGTCCACTGCGGACGGCTGGTCGGCCTGGGGCTCCGCGCTCGGCGCGGACGGGTCGGGTTCGCCTTCGCGGAGCACGATGAACGCCCCGGCCGCGCAGGCCCCGGCGACGGCGACGGCGCTGACGACCGCGAGCGCGACCAGCCACCACCTGGTGCGGCGCCGGGCGCGCTGGGCGGCGCGGCGCAGGGGGCGCGAGGCCTGGATCTGGTCCAGGTGCGCCTCCATCTCCTCCTCGGGCGAGCGCCGCGCGGGCGGCAGCGGGCGTCCGCCCGCGCCGAGCCGCACGGTCGGGGTGCGGTCTTCGGGGCTGAGCCGCGCTGTCGGCGCGCGCATCTGCGAGCGCTCGTCGTACTCCGCCCAGTCGAATCCTGGATCGTCCGGAGGCCGGTGCGCCTGCGTCTCCTGGGGAACTCCGAACGGTGACGGGCCATGTGCCATGGAGGCAGCTTAGACCTGGAAACCTGCGAAACCGGGAAACGTTCCCCCGGGAGATGGACGGTGTTGAGCGGCGTTCATCTCCTTGGGTGACAAGGCGTGCCACGTGACATATCACATGTCACGCAGTGCACTCGGCGATCGGATCGGGACCCGGGGACGGGCGGGTCGGGGACCGCCCGGTGGAATGTCACGCACTACACCGGGGCTCGCGAGAGGCACTCCGGGGTGGTGCGTGACATTCCACCGGAGCGCGGGACACGGCGCAGGTCTCTAACCGGCCGATCCCGGCGATCGGCCCGGGCCCGGCGCGCGACAATGGGGGGCATGTCCAAAGGCCCAGCCGACCAGCCAGAGCACTACTTCAGCGAGCAGCCCGCCGTCGACGACCGCGAGCGCACCGTCGAGTTCGCGCTCGACGGCGTCGACTACGAGCTGACCACCTCCACGGGGGTCTTCTCCGGCAACCGCCTCGACCCCGGCACGAGCGTGCTGCTCAACAAGGTCGTGCCGCCCGAGACGGCCGGGACCTTCCTCGACCTCGGCTGCGGCTACGGGCCGATCAGCGCCGTGCTCGCCCAACGCGACGACGCCGAGATCTGGGCCGTCGACGTCAACCGCCGCGCCCTCGACCTGACCCGCCGCAACACCGAGAAGGCCTCGGGCACGGTCCACGTCGCCGCCCCCGAGGACGTCCCGGCCGAGGTCCGATTCGACGAGATCTGGTCCAACCCGCCGATCAAGGTCGGGAAAGAGGTCCTGCACGAACTCCTCCTGACCTGGCTGCCGCGCCTGAAGGACGGCGGCGTCGCCTGGCTCGTCGTCTCCAAGCACCTCGGCGCCGACTCGCTCGCGCGCTGGCTCGCCGAGCAGGGCTGGGAAGTCGACAAGCACGCGAGCGCCAACGGCTACCGGGTCCTCAAAGTCGAACGCCCCGAGGCGTAACGGCGCGCCTTCGCATCACGCCGCCATGCGGCCCCGAACCGTCGGCGGACGCCGACGTATCGTTTGATCGAAATGTGCGGATAGGATGTCGCCGGGTCCGCCCCATCGACGGCACTACCAGTGGGAGCGGTCCGGCAAAACCGGTTTGCATCGTTGTAGAATTCGCGGGAAACGAGGAGGTGCGATGGCGGCGACCTTGCGCGATGTCGCGAAACTGGCGGGCGTCTCATTCAAGACCGTCTCGAACGTCATCAACGACTACCCGCACGTCCGCCCCGCGACCAGGGAGAAGGTCGAGCGGGCGATCGCCGAACTCGGCTACAAGCCGAACCTGAACGCCCGCAGCCTGCGCTCGGGCCGCACCGACACCGTCGCCCTCGCCGTCCCCGAGCTCAACCTGAGCTACTTCGCCGAGCTCGCCGGGATGGTCATCGCCGCCGCCGAGGAGCACGGGCTCACCGTCGTGGTCGAGCAGACCGGCGGCGACCGCGACCGCGAGCTCGCGCTGCTGCGCAGCCCCCGCCTGAGCATGACCGACGGCCTCATCCTCAGCCCCCTCGGCATGGGCCAGGAGGACGCCGAGGCGCTCGACGTGCCATTCCCGCTGGTCCTCCTCGGCGAGCGCACCTTCGACTGGCCGTGCGACCACGTCACCATGCGCAACACCGAGGCCGCCCGCGCCGCCACCGAGTACCTGCTGGCCTCGGGCCGCCGCCGCATCGCCGTCATCGGCGAGTACGAGGGCGAGGTCATGGGCTCTGCCCGCCTCCGCCTGCGCGGCTACCGCGAGGCCCTGGCCGCGCACGGGGTCGAGTACGACGCGTCGCTCGTGGTCCGGGCGACCCTGTGGCACCGCGCCGACGGCGCCCGCGCGATGCACGAGCTGCTCGATCGCGACGTGCCGTTCGACGCGGTCTTCGGCTTCAACGACACGATGGCGCTGGGCGCGATGCGCGTGCTCCAGGAGGCCGGGCGCCGCGTCCCCGAGGACGTGGCGGTGATCGGCTTCGACGACCTCGACGAGGCTGCCTACTCCATCCCCTCGCTCACCACAGTGGACCCCGGACGGGAATGGCTGGCGCGCACCGCGCTCGGGACGCTGCTCGAGCGCATCGCCGAGACCGGGACGAAGCAGCCGCCGCGCACCGAGCTGGCGGACTTCCAGATCATCGAGCGCGAGTCCGCGCCGAGGAGCTGAGCGCCGGGCCGGGAGCGGCGCCGTCGCCCGGTCCTCCAGTCCCGCAACGCACCCGGGCACGCCGAAGGCGGTGCGCCGATCGCCGCACCGCCTCCGGTCACCCCTTACTGAATGCCTTCCTTCACGAGTCGCCACTGCTGGCAGGTCAGGCCGTTAGCGGTCCACTGCTGCGCCACCGCGCCGTCCGCAGTGGAGCATCCATCGATCTCGAGCATCTTGCCGCTGTTGGCGTTCGCGAACGTCCACCAGCCGCCGCTGGTCGCGGCGTTCCACGACTGCGTCGAGCTGCCCGTCGAACCCCACTGCACCGCGTCGACCCCGTCGGCGGTCTGCGCGGACGGGATCTCCAGGAGCTTCCCGCTGTTGCGGTTGGTCAGCTGCACCGTGGCGCCGCCGCTGACGGTCCACCGCTGGGTCGCGTTGTTCGTGTCGCCCCACTGGCCCACGGCCGCGCCGTCGGTCGTCAGCGCGCTGAGTACCTCGAGGTACTTCGAGCTGTTGCGGTTCTGCAGCTGGAACACCGGCGCGAGCGCGGTGCTCGAGTACAGGTGGATCGCGTCGAGCTCGGCGAAGTTGGTGCCCTTGGTGAAGCGGATCGTGTTCGTGCCCGCGTTCAAGGTCACGGTCTTCTGCGCCCACGCGTACCGGCCCCAGTCCACAGTGGCCGGATAGCTGATCGAGGAGCCCGAGCCGCCGTTGACGCTCACCGAGTGGGTCGCGGCCGAGCCGTACCCGTTGTCGTAGCGGACGTTCATCGTGTACGTCCCGGCGGTCGGCACGTTCACCGTGAACTGCACGTAGCTGCCGGCGTTGTTGATGTTGCCGACCTTCGAACCGTTCGCCGCCTGCACGTGGGTCACCAGGGACGCGTCGTTGAGCGTCGCGTTCTCGGCCTCGTACTGCTGGGCGTCGAGCGGGATCGAGCCGACCCGGATGTCGTTGAGGTCCGAGACGGTGTTCTCGACATTCGTGGCCTGGTAGAGCGTGCGGCCGTCGGCGCTGTAGTCGATGCCCTGCGCGAAGCCGGTGAAGCTGCCGCCCTGGGTGTCGCTGGCGTCGTAGGTGACCGCCATCGGCAGCCGCTCCCACGGGCCCTCGCCGAGGTTGTAGTTGACGTAGAAGTTCTGGCCGCCGTCGATGTTGCCGCTGCCGTCGAGCGACCACTTCGAGGCCACCACGACCATCCCCTTAGGACCGCCGGTGGGCACCCACTTGACGTACGGGGACGAGCCGATGCCGCGCCCGTCCGCCAGCTTGATCTGGGTCCCGATACTGGTCGTCGTGCCCCAGTTCAGGCCGTCGGCCGAGATCTTGTAGTAGACCGGCGCGGTGTTCTGCGACTGGCTGGGCCGGTTGACGACCTCGAACGTCGCCATGTAGCGCCCGTCCTGCATCTTCGTCACCGTGATCATGCCGGGCCGGTCGCTCTGGTTGGTCGGCGCCGAGACGTTCACCAGCGAGCCCCAGGTCTTGCCGCCGTCGGTCGAGCGGCGGTAGGAGATCGCCTGCAGCACGCCGTTGGCCTTCTGGCGCTCGTCGGAGAAGTACGCGGCGAGGCCGCCGTTCCCGTCGATCGCGAGCGAGGGCTCCCACACGGTGGTCGTCGTCGAGGTCGGCGACGGGTCGTAGACCGCCGGGCCGCCCGAGTCGATGGTGCTCAGGTAGCTCCAGCTCGTGCCCTGGTTGGTGCTCTTGTACACGACCAGGCGGCTCGAGGAGCGGTCCTCGGGCATGATCATCCCGGCCAGCAGGATCGTGCCCGCGGCCAGGTCGCCGGTGGTCTGCGTGACCTCGAAGAGGAACGGCTGCGCGGTGCGGGTGAGCGCCGGGAACTGGAGGCTCGGGTTCACGTCGGCGACCTTGGTCCAGCTCGCGCCGTCGTTGGTGCTGCGGTAGATCGGGTAGACCTGCACGCCGTTCTGCAGCACGAGCTGGTCGAACGTGACCAGCTGCGTCCCGTTCGCGCTGCCGCTGTTCTTGAGCACGATGATCTTGGCGTAGGTGGTCCCGGCGGGCGTGCCGCCCTCGGGGTTGAACGAGGTGCCCGCCGCGGGCGCGTAGACGAGCGCGCCGTTGCCGGTGGTCACGGCCGCGGCGGGGGCCGGAGCCCAGCCGACCGCGACGGCCGCTGTGGTGAGGAGGACGGCGGCGGCGGCGAGCACCGCGCCGATCCGCCTGAACGAGAGGAGGTGAGGGCTTCGCATGGGACTCCCAATCTTTACAACGTTGTATCATGCGTGCGGGACATCGTAAGACCATCAATGCCCGCAGGTCAAGCCCCTGGTCGCGGATCTGATCACAGATCGGAAACGGATCGGAAACGAACCGGGGGGTCCGTTGACACGGCGAAGCGGGCGTGCGTACGATTCCCGTGATTACAACGTTGTACAAGACGGTTCCCCAGTACAGGGCCCCCTCGACGTTGTACCTACCAAAGACAACGCTGTCGCGTTGGGAGGGAACTGAACATGAAACGCAAGACCGTCCTCATCGGCGGCGCAGGCAGCGCCGCGCTCGCGTTCCTCGGCACCGGCTGCTCCGGCAGCGAGACCGGCGGCCCCGCGACCCTGACCTTCTGGCACGGCTACACCGAGGCCGACGGCGACGTCCTCCAGGGCATCGTCGACGACTTCAACGCCTCGCAGGAGGACATCACGATCAACACCGAGGTCAAGACCTGGGCCAGCATCGACGACACCCTGCTGACGGCCCTGTCCGCCGGCGAGGGGCCCGACATCGTCGCCATGCCCGCCGAGCGCCTGCCCGTCTACGCCGACAAGGGCGCGTTCGCCGAGCTCGACGGCTTCTACGGCGAGGACTCCTCGAACACTGCGAACCTCATCCCCGGCGCGGTCGCCATGATCGAGATCGAAGGCCGCAAGTACGGCGTGCCCACCGGCTTCGTGCCGCTGGCCGTCTACTACAACACCGCGCTGTTCGAGGCCGGCGGCGTCACCGAGTTCCCGGGCACCTGGGACGAATGGGTCGAAGCCGCCAAGAAGCTCACCGTGGACGAAGACGGCGACGGCACGCCCGAGCAGTACGGCGTCGTCCTGCCCGACCACGCCACCGTCGCCAACGGGCTCTGGCCCTCCCTGTTCTACGGCAACGGCGGCGACATCGTCTCCGAGGTCGTCGACGCCGTCATCGACTCGCCCGAGAACGCCGCGACCCTCGAATACTGGCGCAAGGCCATCGTCGACGACAAGATCTCGCCCACCGGCGTCGACGGCGTCGGCGCCGACGAGCTCTTCAGCGCCGGCAAGGCCGCCATGACCATCGGCGGCCCCTGGATGGCCTCCATCGCCACCGAGAACAACATCGAGTACGCCATCGCGCCGATCCCCGCCGGACCGGTCGCCCAGGCCGCCTCCGCCATCGGCGTCGCCATGGCCGTCACCGTCGACGCGGACGACAACGTCCGCGCCGCCGCCGAGAAGTTCTTCGCGTTCTTCCTCAACGACGAGAACGCCGCCGCCTGGTCGCTCGGCTCCGGCTGGCCGCCCCTTCGCACCGACGTGCCCGCCGAAGCGGTCAACTCAAACCCGGTCGTCGCCTCCCTCACGGAGATCGCCGACCTCGGCCGCCCGCTCCTGCCGGGCGTCGTCAACAGCGTCGACGTCCTCGCCGCCGTCGACGAGCTGACCCAGCGCGCCGTCGCGGGGGAGGACATCGCCGCGCTCCTCGCCGAAGCGCAGGACACCGTCCAGGGCGCGCTCAGCTAGCGCACCGCGATCGGTGGGGGCGCCGCCCCTCGGCGCCCCCACCCTCCAAAGGGGAGTGAAGGAGACCATGCACACCGCACCACCGACGGGCCGCCGCTACCGCCCGCCCGCACCGCTGGGCGGACGCCGCCGCGCCGACAGCCCCGCCGGCCGGGGCCTCAAGGCCGCCGCGTTCCTCGCCCCGGCCCTGATCATCCTGGGCGCGTTCACGATCTGGCCGATGCTCTCGGCCCTGCGGCTGTCCTTCACGGACGCCAGCGGCTTCGGCGAACCCGAGTTCATCGGCTTCGAGAACTACATCGGCGTCTTCACCGACCCCGACATCCTCAACGCCGTCACCAACACCGCGCTCTACACGGTGCTGTTCACCCCCATCGCGGTCGCCTCGGCGCTCGCCCTGGCGCTGCTGCTCAACAACCCGCGCCTGCCGTTCCGCGGCTTCTTCCGCACCGCCCTGTTCGTCCCGTTCGTCGTCTCGTTCTCCGTGGCCGCGTTCGCCTGGAGCTACCTCGTCGACCCGCAGGTCGGCCTGCTCAACTACTGGCTGCGCGGCGCCGGGATCCAGATCGGCAACGTCCTGGAGGACCCGCACCTGGCCATGCCCATGGTCGTGCTCGTCGCCGTCTGGAAGCTCTTCGGCTTCTACTTCGTGATCTTCCTGGCCGGACTCCAGGACATCCCGCCCACGATCTACGAGGCCGCCCGCATGGACGGCGCGGGGGCCTGGTCCAGGCTGCGCAACGTCACGCTCCCCCTGCTGTCCAACACGATGGCGTTCGTGCTCATCTTCGCGATGATCGCCGCGCTCCAGGCCTTCGACCAGATCTACGTCATGACCGGCGGCGGCCCCTACGGCAGCACCCAGACCCTCGTCATGGAGATCTACGAGTCCGGCTTCCGCAAGCTCGACATCGGCTTCGCCTCGGCGCTGTCGTACGTGCTGCTCGCCGCGACTCTGCTGCTGAGCCTCGTGCAGTTCGTGTTCTTCGGCCGCAAAGAAAAGGACCTGGCATGAGGAACCGACTCAAGGAGCTCCGGCCCTCCACCGTGCTCGCGACGATCGCGTTCATCGCCGTCACCGCCGTCGTGCTGCTGCCGATCGCGATCATCGTGCTCACCGCGTTCAAGCCCGCGGCCGAGGTCAACGCCTTCCCGCCGAGCCTGCTCCCGGACGACTGGACGCTCGACAACCTCAAGACCGTCACCTCCGAGCTCCCGTTCGCGCGGCTCGTCGGCAACAGCTTCGTGTTCGCCGGGGGCGTGACGCTCTTCGCGCTGGTCTTCGACTCGCTCGCCGCCTATGCGCTGGCGCGCTTGGACTTCACGGGGCGGCGGCTCCTGCTCGTCGTCATCATCGCGACGCTGATGATCCCGTTCCAGGCCACGCTCATCCCGCTGTACCAGCTCGTGGCCGACCTCGGCTGGGTGAACACGTACACCGGGCTCATCGCGCCGCGCGCCGCCGACGCGTTCGGGATCTTCTTCCTGCGCCAGTTCTTCCTCGCGCTGCCGCGCGACATCGACCAGGCCGCGCGTATCGACGGCGCGGGGGAGTTCCGGATCTTCCGGTCCATCGTGCTCCCGAACGCCGTTCCCGCCCTGCTCACCTTGGGGCTCTTCACTTTCGTCAACAACTGGAACGACCTGCTGTGGCCGCTGGTGTTCACCACCGACGCGGAGATGGGCACGATCACCTCGGGCCTGACGCAGCTCACCGGACCCAGCGGCATCGTGCCGCACGGGGTGATGATGGCCGGCTCGCTGATCGCGATCCTGCCGCTCGTCATCGCGTTCCTCTTCATCCAGCGGCGTTTCATCGAGAACATCGCAACGACAGGACTCAAATGACCGGCTCCCCCAATTGGCACCGCGACGGCGGATTCCACTTCGCCGTAGGTGTCGAGGACACCTTCGTGCCCCAATCCGGGCCCGGCGAGCGGCCGATCGACGAGTACGAGCTCACCGAGCACTACCAGCGGTTCCACGCCGACCTCGGCCTCGCCGTCGAGGCCGGTGCGGAGCTGGTGCGCTGGGGCGTGCCGTGGCACCGCATCCAGCCCGAGCCCGGCCGCTGGGACTGGGCCTGGCTCGACCGCGTCATGGACCGGTACGCCGAGCTTAACCTCCGACCCATTGTGGACCTCATGCACTACGGGACTCCACTGTGGCTCGACGACCAGTTCGCGAACCCGGACTACCCGAAGCTCGTCGCCGAGTACTCGGCGCAGGTCGCCGAGCGCTACCTGCACCTCGGCGTCACCGACTACACGCCGGTGAACGAGCCGATGATCCACGCGCTGTTCTCCGGCGAGTACGCGTACTGGCCTCCCTATCTCTCTGGGACGCAGGGGCTCAGCACCATGGTCGGGCAGCTCGGCCGCGGCTTCGTGCTCGCCCAGCGGGCCATGCGGGACGTGCTCGGCGACCGGGGCGTCTTCGTCCACGTCGACGCCGGGATGCGCTACGTCGGCGACACCGACGCGCCCGAGCACCGCGAGCACGCGGCCCGCCTCAAGGAGCAGGTCTTCCTCGTCGAGGACCTCGTCACCGGCCGCGTCGACGCCGATCATCCACTTGAGAAGCACCTGCGCGCCAACGGATGGGGCGACGACGACTTCGCGTGGTTCGCCGAGGCGCCCGTGCTGCCCGACGTCATGGGCGTGAACTACTACCCGCGCCACTCAACCGAGGTCTTCGAGGCCGGAGTCTTCCACAGTGGAGGATTCCGCGACCCGCGTCCGTTCCGCGACGACGGCGTCGAGGGCATGAACGAGCTCGTCCGCGAGGCCGCCGCCCGTTACGGGGCGCCGGTGATGCTCACCGAGACCTGCGTGACCGGCTCGGTCGAGGAGCGGATCGCGTGGCTCGACGAGTCGGTGGCCGCGCTGCACGGCCTGCGCGCGTCCGGCGTCGACGTGATCGGGTACACGTGGTGGCCGCTGTTCGACATGTACGAGTGGACATACCGGCACTCCGAGCTGCCGCGCGAGGCGCACCGGCTCACCATGGGGCTGTGGCGGCTCGAGGAGACCGCCGACGGCCTCGAACGGGTCCGGACCGAGGTCGCCGACCGCTTCCGGCACCACGCGACCGGCGCGTAGCCGCTTTCGGGGCGGTGTCCACTTCCTGACACCGCCCTTGCGAGGATCGCTCGCGATGACGTAGCGTAGCGGCCGTAAACGAATAAAACCCACGGGAGTCCGATGCATCGGGCTGAGAGGGGACTGGGTAGTCCCGACCGTCGAACCTGATCCAGATCATGCTGGCGCAGGGAGAAGGAGCTATGCGCGCTACTCGTCTACCCCGACTTCACGTCATCACCGACACCCGCGGCCCCGCCGGTGCGCTCCCGATCGCCGTCGTCGAAGCGGCCCTGATCGCCGGGGCCCGGCTCGTCCAGGTCCGGCCCGAGGACCACTACACCGACCGCGCGGCCTTCGACCTCGCCACCGCCATCGCCGCGCTGTGCGACCGTTACGGGGCGCTCTGCCTGGTCAACGACCGCGTGCACATCGCGCAGGCCGTCGGCGCTGACGGCGTCCACCTCGGCGCCGACGACCTCCCGATCGACGCCGCCCGGCGCGTCCTCCCCGCCGCCTCGATCATCGGCGGCACCGCCCGCGACCCCGAATCCGCGCGGGCTGCGCGGCGGGCCGGGGCCACGTACCTCGGCGTCGGGCCCGTCTGGGGCACCACGACGAAATCCGGTCTGCCGCAGCCGATCGGGCTCGAAGGACTGGCCGCCGTGTGCGAGGCCGTCGACCTCCCGGTGATCGCCATCGGCGGCATCACCGCCGAACGCGCCGCACTGTGCCGCGAGGCGGGAGCCCACGGCGTGGCCGTGGTCGGCGCGGTCTCGACGGCGGCGGACCCGCGCGCGGCGACGGCCGAACTGCTTGCGGCCGTTGGGGAGGAGAGCGGCAGTCCCGGCGTCGGATCGCGACGCGACGCGGATGGGTTCGGCCGCGGCGACCTGCGCCCTGAGGAGCCGCGCCGCACCGCAGACGGGTCTGGCTCGGCGATCGGCAACCGGGATTCGGTGGACCGGACTGGGCGCGATGAACCGCTGTTCGCCGCAGACCGCTCCGCCGGTCGTCTCGGTGGATCCGGCTCGCCCGATGCCGACCGCTCGGCCGTTTGCCTTCACGGTTCCGACTCGCCCGAAATCGGCCTCCTGCGAGGGACGGGCGAAGGCTGATGCGCGTCGCCGTCGTCGGCGCTGGATCGATCGGGCTCGCCGTCGCGTGGCGGGCCGCCCAGGCGGGTGCCGAGGTCGTCGTGCACGACCCCGACCCGGGTTCGGGCGCCTCGCGCGTGGCCGCAGGCATGATCGCCCCCGTCACCGAAGCTCACTACGGGGAAGAGGCCCTCGGTCCCTTCATGGCCGAATCGGCCGACGCCTGGCCCGGCTTCGCCCGCGAACTCGAAGCCGCCTCCGGGCTCACGATCGGCTTCCGCGACGTGCCGACCCTCGTGGTCGGCATCGAGGACGGCGACCGCGCCGAAGTCGACCGCCAGGCCGAGCTCTACCGGTTCACCGCGAGGAACGTCGAGCCGCTCACGGCGCGCGCCGCTCGCAGAGTCGAACCGCTGCTGAGCCACCGAGTGCGCGGCGGCGTGCTCGCGCCGGAGGACCGCGCCGTCGATCCGCGAGTAGTACATGACGCACTACTGGCCGCCGCCCAGCGTGCCGGGGTCGATCTGCGCGCCGGACACGTCGATGACCTTTCGGCGCTCGACGCGGACCAGGTGGTCATCGCCGCCGGATGCGGATCGGCGAGGTTTGTCGGCGCGGGCGCGGGCGCGGGCGCGGGCGCGGGCGCGGGCGCGGGCGCGGGCGCGGGCGCGGGCGGCGTCGTGCTGCCCGACGAGGCCTCCACGACCACTCGCTGGCATCTGCCAGTCCGGCCGGTGCGCGGCGCGGTCCTGCGCCTCCGCGCCGTCGGCGACCAGCCGACGCCACGAACCACCGTGCGCGGCTTCGTGAAAGGCCACCCGATCTACATCGTGACCCGCGACAGCGGCGAAGTCGTCGTCGGCGCCACCAGCGACGAGCGCGGCTTCGACCGCCGCACCGGCACCGCCGGGGCCGTCCACGACCTGCTGCGCCACGCGATGGAGCTCGTCCCCGAGATCGCCGAATACCACCTCGACGAAGTGAGCGTCGGCTTCCGACCCGGGACCCCCGACAACCTGCCGCTCATCGGCCGCCTCGACGAACGCACCGTCGCCGCGACCGGCCACTACCGCAACGGCATCGCCCTCATCCCGGCCACCGCCACCGCGGTCGCGGCCCTGCTCACCGGAAACGACCGGGCCGCCCCGGCGGCCTTCGACCCGCTGCGCTTCGGGCCTGCGCGAACACCGCGGCCGACCGGTTCGCCGCAACGCGCCGCGGCCGACGAAGAACGGTTCGAAGGCAGCCTGAAGCTCCCTGGGCCGCCGTTCGCAGGCGCCCCCGAACCAATGGTCGCGCCAGGGTCCGACAAGAACGGCGCGCGCGGACCCGATCACGACTCCAAAGTGGCCGAACCCACACCGACTCAGGAGGTCGACTCATGAACATCGAGGTCAACGGCGAAGCGCGCGAAGACGTCGCCACCATCGCCGACGCCGTCGCGACCGTCACCGCCGCCCGCCGCGGGATCGCCGTGGCGCTGAACGGCGAAGTCGTGCCGCGCTCCGAATGGGACCACCACCCGCTCGCCGACGGCGACGCCGTCGAAGTCCTCACCGCGACCCAAGGAGGCTAGCCATGGAACAACGCCCCACCACCAGGTCCGACGCCGACCTCAAGATCGCCGACAAGACCTTCGCCTCGCGCCTCATCCTCGGCACCGGCGGCGCGGCCAACCACGCGCAGCTCGCCGAGGCGATCACCGCCTCCGGCACCGAACTCGTCACCGTCGCGCTGCGACGCGTCGACCCCGCCGCCTCAGGCTCCATTCTGGACGTCATCGAACGCTGCGGCGTCGAACTCCTCCCCAACACCGCCGGGTGCTTCACCGCCGAACAGGCCGTGCGCACCGCCAAACTCGCCCGTGAGGCATTCGCCACCAACTGGATCAAGCTCGAGGTCATCGGCGACGAGGACAGCCTCCTCCCCGACCCCGTCGAACTCCTCGACGCCGCCGAAACCCTTGTCGCCGAAGGCTTCACCGTCCTGCCCTACACCAGCGACGACCCCGTGCTCGCGCGCCGCCTCGAAGACGCCGGATGCGCCGCCGTCATGCCCCTGGCCGCGCCCATCGGGACCGGCCTCGGCGTCCGAAACCCCCACAACCTGGCGCTGATCTGCGAGAACGCCAACGTGCCAGTCATCTGCGACGCCGGGATCGGCACCGCCTCCGACGCCGCACTCGCCATGGAACTCGGCTGCTCGGCCGTCCTCCTCGCCACTGCCGTCACCCGCGCCGCCGACCCCGCGCTCATGGCCGCCGCCATGCGCGACGCCGTGAACGCCGGACGCGCCGCCCGCCTCGCCGGACGCATCCCCAAGCGCCACTTGGCCAGCGCCTCGTCGAGCTTCGAGGGCATGGCCGACCTGTGAACGGCGCGCACCCTTCACTCCAGGGCCCGCGACCCTCGAACGCGCAGAGCCCGCCGGTCGCCCTCACCATCGCCGGGTCCGACTCCGGCGGCGGCGCGGGCATCCAGGCTGATCTCCACACGTTCGCCGCGCACCGCGTCCACGGCACCAGCGTGATCACGGCGATCACTGCCCAGAACACGCGCGGCGTGACCGCCGCCGAAGCGGTCGGCGCGGATCTCGTTCGAGCGCAACTGGACGCGGTCCTCGGCGACTTCCGGGTCAAGGCCGTCAAGACCGGGATGCTCGGCGGCGACGCGCTGCTCGCGCTCGTCGCGCAGTACGGCGAGGCCGACCGGCTGCCGAACCTCGTGGTCGACCCGGTCATGGTCACGACGACCGGCGACTCCCTGTTCGCGGGCGACCCGGCCGCCTACTTGGCTCGGCTCGGACCGCTCGCGACCGTGTTGACGCCCAACCTGGTCGAGGCCCGGCAGCTGCTCGGCCGCGAGATCGACACCGTCGACGACATGCGCGAGGCCGCCCGTGCGCTGGCGACGTACGGCCCGCGGGCCGTGCTCGTGAAAGGCGGGCATCGCGAAGAGCGTCCTGCGGCGGAGGCGAGTGTCGGTGGCGGGCAGGAAGAGGGACCGCCTGAGGGCACCGGTGGTCGGCGACCCGGCGGAGCTGTCGTGGTGCCGGACGCCGGGCGGGCGCCCGGCGACGCCGGGGGAACGTCGAATGTGGCCGGGGGAGTACCGGCCGCGTCGGATGTGACTAGGGGAGCGCTGGCCGCGTCCGACGTAGCCGGAGAAGCTCCGAGCGGTTCGTCGTCCGCGGTCGACGTGCTGTGGTGCGACGGCCAGATGCTCGACCTCGCCGCGCCGCGCGTCGCGACCCGCAACGACCACGGCACGGGCTGCACGCTCGCAGCGGCGATCGCGGCCCGGCTCGCGCTCGGTCACCCGCTGCCGCAGGCGGTCGCGGGCGCGAAGGTCTACGTGACGGAGGCGCTGAAGGCCGCCGCCGAATGGCGGCTCGGCCTCGGCCCGGGCCCGGTCGACCACCACCACGGCAAGCGGACCGCAGCGCTATGAGCGGCAACGGCATCGACGGCGAGCGGCGGAGGACGAGCGCCGGGCCGCGGCGGACGGATGCTCTCGGGGCTGCGGGGCTGCGGGGCTGCGGGGCTGCGGGGCTGCGGGGCTGCGGGGCTGCGGGGCTGCGGGGCTGCGCGAGGGAGGGCCCGCGTTGCGTTCGGGGCGAAGCCGCTTCCCGAAGGTGCCGCGAGACTCGCAGGGCCCGTCTGGCGGGTACCGAGTCCGGCGCGGTCTTCGGAGACGCCGACACGACCACGACAGCAAGCGCTCATCGCCGCGAACGGCACCGGTTCTCGGGGACGCCGAAAGCGCTGCGAAATCTGTGGGCCCCCGGTTTTAACCCTGACACAAGGGTCTGACATTTCGGTGCCGCCGGTTGTGAACGGCCAGCACTGATCGATCGATACACGAGGAGACAGCATGAACGCCAGAAGCAAGGTCTACGCCGAAGGCCCGCGACCCGACATCAAGGTGCCGTTCACCCAGGTGGAGCTGAGCGGCGGGGAGCCGCCGATCCGCCTCTACGACACGTCCGGGCCCGGGTCGGATCCCGAGGTCGGGCTGCCGAAGCTCCGCGAGGCGTGGATCGCCGAGCGCGCGGGCGCCGCCGCGAGCAGGATCGAGCACGGCGGGGCCGAGCTCGACTGCCCGACCCAGCTGCACTACGCCAAGCAGGGCGTCGTCACCCCCGAGATGGAGTTCGTGGCCGTCCGCGAGGGCCTCGACGCCGAGTTCGTGCGGTCCGAGATCGCCTCGGGCCGGGCGATCCTGCCCGCGAACGTCAACCACCCCGAGACCGAGCCGATGATCATCGGCAAGAACTTCCTCACGAAGATCAACGCGAACATCGGCACCTCGGCCGTCTCCGACTCCATCGCCGCCGAGGTCGAGAAGCTCAACTGGGCCACCAAGTGGGGCGCGGACACCGTGATGGACCTCTCCACCGGCAAGCACATCCACGAGACTCGCGAGCACATCATGCGGAACTCCCCGGTCCCGATCGGCACCGTCCCGCTCTACCAGGCCCTGGAGAAGGTCAACGGCGACCCGGTCAAGCTCACCTGGGAGATCTACCGCGACACGATCATCGAGCAGGCCGAGCAGGGCGTCGACTACATGACGGTGCACGCCGGGGTCCTCCTGCGCTACGTCCCGCTCGCGGCCCGCCGCGTCACCGGGATCGTCTCGCGCGGCGGCTCGATCATGGCCGCGTGGTGCCTCGCCCACCACCAGGAGAACTTCCTGTACACGCACTACCGCGAGCTGTGCGAGATCTTCGCGAAGTACGACATCGCGTTCTCCCTCGGCGACGGCCTGCGCCCCGGCTCGATCGCCGACGCCAACGACGAGGCCCAGTTCGCGGAGCTGCGCACCCTCGGCGAGCTCACCCACATCGCGTGGGAGTACGACGTCCAGGTCATGTGCGAGGGCCCCGGCCACGTGCCCATGCACAAGATCAAGGAGAACGTCGACCTCCAGCAGGAGATCTGCGGCGAGGCCCCGTTCTACACGCTCGGCCCGCTCACCACCGACGTCGCGCCCGCCTACGACCACATCACCTCCGCGATCGGCGCGGCCATGATCGGCTGGTTCGGCACCGCGATGCTCTGCTACGTGACGCCGAAGGAGCACCTGGGCCTGCCCAACCGCGAGGACGTCAAGGACGGCGTGATCGCTTACAAGATCGCCGCCCACGCCGCCGACCTCGCCAAGGGCCACCCGAAGGCGCAGGAATGGGACGACGCGCTCTCGAAGGCCCGCTTCGAGTTCCGCTGGCAGGACCAGTTCAACCTCTCGCTCGACCCCGACCGGGCCCGCGAGTACCACGACGAGACCCTGCCCGCCGAGCCCGCGAAGACCGCGCACTTCTGCTCCATGTGCGGCCCGAAGTTCTGCTCGATGAAGATCAGCCACGAGATCGCCGACCAGTTCGGCGGCGACAAGGCCGACGCCACCCAGGAGGAGATCAACGCCGGGATGCTGCAGAAGTCGCAGGAGTTCGCCCGCTCCGGCAACCGCGTCTACCTGCCGATGGCCGACCGCTGACCCCTCCCGGCGCTCGGGTGCCGCCCGAGCGCCGGGGCCCGGCCGCGCCGCACGCGCATACGATCCTCTGCGCCCCGCAGAAAGAGGAATAACATGTCACACACCATCAGTGTCGTCGCCGTCCTCAAGGCCAAACCCGGCATGGAGCCCGAAATGGCGGAGCAGGCGCGGTCGATGGCAGAAGCGAGCCTCGCCGAGCCCGGCTGCCTCTCCTACCGCAACTACGTCGACCCCGACGACCCCCGCTCCTGGGTCGTCGTCGAGGAATGGGCCGACCAGGCCTCCTTCGACGCCCACATGGCCAGCCCCCACCTGGCCGCGTCCCTCGCGCGCTCGGCCGAACTGCTCGCCGAGCCGCCGTCGGTGAAGGTCCTCGCGCCCGTCGTCTGACGCCGCGAAAACGCTGTAGCCGAGGTCACGGCGGCCGCCTTCAAGGGGGCCGCCACCACCGCGTAGACTTGGCAGCTGTTGTTCGAGTGTCTTCTGCGTAAGACGCTGTCCAACGAATCCCACACCGGCCGCGACGCGGCGGGTGCGACGCCTCAGGCTGAGCCGGTTCACGGCTTGCGAGTTTCACCGAGGCCGGGGATTCAGGCGGTCCCGCTCTCAGCGGGATTCGTTTCACACCAACAACGAAAGCTAGGTAAACCTGTGCGCACGTACAGCCCTAAGCCGGGTGACATTGACCCGCAGTGGCTCGTGATCGACGCGACCGACGTGGTGTTGGGCCGGCTCGCGACGCACGCTGCCGATCTGCTCCGAGGCAAGCACAAGCCGACCTTCGCACCGAACGCGGACACCGGTGACTACGTCATCATCGTGAACGCCGAGAAGGTCGTCCTGACCCGGAACAAGCTCCAGACCAAGAAGGCCTACCGCCACTCCGGCTTCCCGGGCGGTCTCAAGGAGAAGTCGTACGCCGACTTCATGGAGAAGGCCCCCCACAAGGTCGTCGAGAAGGCCGTCTTCGGCATGCTGCCGAAGAACAAGCTCGGCCGCGCCGTGTCCAAGAAGCTGAAGGTCTACGCGGGTCCCGGCCACCCGCACACCGCCCAGCAGCCGAAGCCGTACGAGATCAAGAAGATCGCGCAGTAGGCGCGGGCGGAACAGGAGCATCCACATGAGTGACGAGATCCAGGCCACCGAGGCCACCGAAGCCGAGGTCGTCGAGACCGAAGCCGTCGAGGCCCCCGAGGCTGTCGAAGCCCCCGTCGAGGTCCCCGAGGTTCCCGCCGACGTCGCCGCCGCGCCGTCCGTGCCGAGCATCCCCGTGGTCCCCGCCGACCGCGCGATCCAGACCGTGGGCCGCCGCAAGCGCGCCATCGCCCGCGTCCGCCTGGTCGCCGGCACCGGCAAGTACGTCGTCAACGGCAAGACCCTCGAGGACTACTTCCCGAGCAAGGTCCACCAGCAGACCGTCGCGGAGCCCTTCGTGACCGTCGAGGCCGGCGACAACTTCGACGTCCTGGTCAACATCCACGGCGGCGGCGCCACCGGCCAGGCCGGCGCGCTCCGCCTCGGCATCGCCCGCGCCCTGGTCGAGATCGACCCGAACACCCGCCCGGCCCTCAAGGCCGCCGGGTTCCTGACCCGCGACGCCCGCGAGAAGGAATCGAAGAAGTACGGCCTCAAGAAGGCCCGCAAGGCACCGCAGTACTCGAAGCGCTAGCACGCCTTCCCGGTTCGCCCGGGAACGCGCTAGTCTGCACAAGCGACGGGGCTGCCGAGGAGGACATCCTCGGCAGCCCCCGTTTTTTTATGCCACAACGATGGGAAGCCACACCGTGTCACGACTGTTCGGCACCGACGGCGTACGGGGGCGGGCGAACGCCGACCTCACGCCCGACCTGGCACTCCGCCTCAACATCGCCGCCGCGCGCGTCCTCGGCGCGAGCGACCGGCGCGCCGTCGCCGTCATCGGCCGCGACCCCCGCGCCTCCGGCGAGATGCTCGCCGCCGCCAGCGCGGCGGGGCTCGCCGCGGCAGGCGTGAAAGTCATCGACCTGGGCATCCTTCCCACGCCCGCGGTCGCCCACCTCACGGCCCTGACCGGCGCCGACTTCGGCGTCATGGTCTCGGCCTCGCACAACCCCATGCCCGACAACGGCATCAAGTTCTTCGCGGCCGGCGGCCGCAAGCTCCCCGACGAGGTCGAGGACGCCATCGAGGCGGCCATGGACGACGCGTCGCCGCTGCCGCAGGGCGAGGGCGTCGGCCGGATCGTCCGCTCGGTCGACCCCGTCGAGTCGTACATCGAGCACCTGGTCGCGGCCTCCCCGCACCCGCTGAACGGCATCAAGGTCGTGCTCGACCCCGCCAACGGCGCGGCCACGGGCGCGGCCCCCGAGGCCCTGCGCCGCGCGGGCGCGGAGGTCGTGCTCATCAACGCCGACCCCGACGGCCTCAACATCAACGAGGACTGCGGGTCCACCCACATGGGCGGGCTGCGCGCAGCCGTCGTCGAGCACGGCGCGCACGCCGGTATCGCGCTCGACGGCGACGCGGACCGCTGCCTCGCGGTGGACGCGGACGGCAACGACGTCGACGGCGACGCGATCATGGCGATCCTGGCGCTGGCGCTGCGCGAGGCCGGGCAGCTGCGCGGCGACACGCTCGTGACCACCGTGATGTCGAACCTGGGCCTGCACCAGGCGATGGGTTCGGCCGGGATCAAGCTCGAGGTCACGGGCGTGGGCGACCGGTACGTGCTGGAGCGGCTCGGCGAGGGCGGCTTCTCGCTCGGCGGCGAGCAGTCCGGGCACATCATCGTCTCCGACTACGCGACCACCGGAGACGGGACGCTCACAGCGATCCTGCTCCTGGCGCGCATGGCGGCGACGGGGAAGTCGCTCGCGGAGCTCGCGTCGGTGTTCACCCCCGCGCCGCAGGTGCTCGTCAACGTGCGGGTCGCCGACAAGTCCGTGATCGACCATGCGGACGTGCGCAGCGCGGTGGCGCTGTGGCAGGCGAAGCTCGGCTCGGACGGTCGGGTCCTGTTGCGCCCCTCCGGAACTGAGCCGCTGGTCCGGGTCATGGTGGAGGCTTCGGAGGAGCCGGTGGCGCAGAGCGTCGCGGCCGAGCTCGTGGCGGTCGTCGAGAACGCCCTGGGCTGATTCCGACCATCTTCTTACGCGACGGGAGGGCCCCGAAGGGGTGCCCTCCCGTTGGCATAGATGCACTAAGCTCACGCTCTATGAGCAACCCAATCGTCTGGATCCTGATCCTCCTGTTGCTGATCGGCCTGATCCTGGTGTTCGCCGCCCTCGGCGGCCGCAACAAACTGGTGCGAATGCGCAACATCACCCAGGAGTCTTGGGCGCAGATCGATGTCGAGCTCCAGCGCCGCTACGACCTGCTGGACAACCTGATGTACGTCGTGCAGCAGGCCGCGGGCTCCGAGAACGCGACGCTGCGGCAGGTCGCAGAGGCGCGTGCGATGGCCATGCAGACCCGCCAGGACCCGAACGCGGGCCACGGCCAGCAGGGTGCGGCCGAGGGCCAGCTCGGGAACGCCATCCGCGGCGTCATCCACATGCAGGAGTCCTACCCGGCGCTGCAGACCAACCAGAACTTCCTGCAGCTCCAGCAGGAGATCACCGAGACCGAGAACCGCATCGCGGCCCCGCGCCGGTTCTACAACGCGAACGTGCGCGAGTACAACACCGCGCTGCAGGTCTTCCCCGGTTCGATCTCCGCGAAGATGGGCGGGTTCAAGCCCGAAGAGTACTTCGAGCTGGACAACCCGGCCGCGCGCACCGCGCCGAAGATGCGCGACATGGGCCAGCCCGCCTACATGCAGCAGCCCCCGGCCCAGCAGCAGATGGCGCCGCAGCCCGCGCCCGGCCAGATGCCGTACGGCCAGCCGCAGCAGGTCGGCTACCAGCAGCAGCCCCCGCAGCAGCCCGGTTACGGCCAGCCCGCCCCGCAGCCCGGCTACGGGCAGCAGCCCCAGCCCGGCTACGGCGCCCCGCAGCCCGGTTACGGCCAGCCCGCGCCCCAGCCCGGCTACCCGCAGCAGCCCCAGCAGCCGCAGCAGCCCGGTTACGGCCAGCAGCCCTACGGCCGGTAGCGAACCACCCCGCCCGCGCGGTCCCGTCTCCCGGGCCGCGCGTGCGCATTTGCAGCCCTGAAAGCCCGTAAGAAGGAATCACCCCAGTGAACGAGACACTGCTCGCTTCGAGCAGCAGTAGCGACATGCCCTGGTGGGCGTGGGTCCTCTGCCTCCTCGTGGTCGGCGTCGGCGCGTACTTCGCTTGGCGCGCGAGGCAGAAGAAGATCGCGATGTACCGGGCCTGGGCGGCCCAGTACGGCTTCCACTACGAGCCCAGCGACAACTCGGTGATCGCCCTGTCCACTGAGGACCCCTTCAACCAGGGGCACTCGCGCAAGGGCATCGACGTCTTCCGCGGCATGTACAAGAACGTGCACATCGTCTTCTTCCAGTACCAGTACTCCACTGGCAGCGGCAAGGAGCGCAAGACGTTCAACTACCAGGTCGTCGCGATCGGCCTGCCGACCTCGCGGCCGCTGCTGGACATCAGCCAGGAGAACTTCCTGACCAAGCGGTTCGCGAAGGACATCGACTTCGAGAACCAGGCGTTCAACGACTACTTCCGGATCAAGTCGCCGAACCGCCGGTTCGCATACGACATCATCCACGCCCGCACCATGGAGTGGATGCTGCAGGACCAGCGCGCCCGCTCGTACGGGTGGCGGTTCGAGGGGCCGTGGCTCATGACCTCCCGCCAGGGGGCGATCAAGCTCGAGGAGGTCTTCTTCTACGCGGACTTCCTGCTCGACATCCTCGGCCAGGTGCCCAGGCACGTCTGGGCGAACAACTAGCAGCCGACGGGGCCGCGTCATCGGACGCGGCCCCGTCGCTTCGCCGCAGAGGAGGAACCGTGGCCGAGTTCGCCGCCCCCGTGCTCGTCGTGCTCTTCTGGGTGCTGTGCATCGGCGTCCCCGGCGCGGCCGTCTGGCTCGCCGTCCACTATTCGCGCAAGGCCCGCGAGCGGCACGTCGCACGCCTCTCGGCCTGGGCCGCCCACTACGGCTTCCAGTACTGGCCCTACGACCAGAGCGCCCTGAGCCTCTCCCGCTTCGCGCCGTTCAGCTACGGCAGCGGCCGCGAAGCGCGCGACGTCCTGCGCGGGACCTACCGCGGCGAGCACATGCACTGCTTCCAGCTCCGGTACCGCACCGGCAGCGGCGACAACGAGACGACCCACGACCACCAGGTGGTCGCGATCAGCCTCCCCGCGTCGCGCCCGCCGCTCGACATCGCGCACGAGAACGCGCTGACGCGCCGCTTCGGCGACGACATCGAGTTCGAGAACCAGGCCTTCAACGACCTGTTCAAGATCGTCTCGGCGAGCCCGCGCTTCGCGCACGACGTGATCCACCCGCGCACGATGGAGTGGATGCTCGCCGACCACCGCGCCCGCACGATCCGCTGGCGGTTCGAGGGGGCGTGGCTGATGACGTTCCGGGACGGTCCGCTCAACCTCAACGAGGTGTTCTTCCTCGCGGACTTCCTCCACGACGTGCGCGCCCAGGTCCCGAAGCACGTGTGGTCCGCGCAATAGTCCGGATCACCCGGTTCAGCCCTTTCGCGGAAACTGTAGGACCGTCGGAGGGGCTGTAGTACATCACACATGACATATGAATGAGGAGGAGCCGATGGCCGCCGGAGGCTTCGAAGCGACAGACCTGATGCCCTTCATGTTCTGGGCGATGATCATCTTCGTCGCACTGTACGTCTACCTCTACTACAAGCGCGAAGACAAGCGCGCCAAGGCGTTCAAAGCCTGGGGGAAGCAGCACGGCTTCCGGTACGGGCGCGGCGAGGGCGCGCTGGCGAACTTCTCGGCCGCCGAGCCGTGGGGCCGCGGCAAGCGCCGCGAGGGCGCCCACGTCCTGCGCGGCGAGCACCGCGGCGAGCCGGTCCTGCTGTTCGAGTACCGGCACATGGGCAGCGGCGACAGCAAAGAGGTCTTCAACTACCAGGTGGCCGCCGTCCCGCTCCCCGTTTCGGTCCCCCTGCTCGACATCGGCCAGGAGACCGGGCGCACGCGCCGCTTCGGCGACGACATCGACTTCGAGAACCAGGCGTTCAACGACAAGTTCAGGATCGAGTCCGCCGACCGTCGCTTCGCCTTCGACGTGGTCCACGCCCGCACCATGGAGTGGATGCTCGCCGACCCCCGCGCCTCGGCCATGCCGTGGCGCTTCGAAGGCAAGTGGCTCATGACCTTCGAGAAGAAGAAGCTCGACCCGGCGGACGCCCTGCGGCGCGCGGACTTCCTCCTCGACGCCCGCGCCCAAGCCCCCGCCTACCTCTGGTCGCCGCGCCCCTGACCCCTGACCTCCGCGGCCGATCGAGGCGCTTGCGGCCCAGCGAATCCGCAAACCGTGCCGGGTCGCGAGGCCCCTGCGCCCGGCGGGGCCCGCGAATGCGGGACGGCTGCGGAGGGCGGCGAACGGGTGCGTCCCGACTGCTAGAATGGCTGCGCGCGGCCGCTGAACGGCGCTGCCCGCGATGGCCCGTGGTGTAATTGGCAACACTACTGATTTTGGTTCAGTCATTTCAGGTTCGAGTCCTGGCGGGCCAGCCAGATCCTTTCCGACCCTCGCAGCGCGGGACGCGATACGGTCAGTCGTTGCGGTCGGTCTCAGCCAGGAAGGCGTAGTCCTCCCCGCCTACTGCTGAAAAGACCGTCTTCGCTCAGTCGTCCTCCGCCTCGATGAGGTCGCGGACGGTGCCGCCTCCCTCCGGGCTTCGTCGCCGGTTACGGTCATCTTGCCGTCTCCTTTCGCCACGATTGCTCCCTTAGCGGCATTGAGTTGTGCGAACACGTACTACTCGTGCAGTCGATGCGATCGGTGACGTGTCAACGCATCCGCTCGAAGAGCGCTTCGAAACCCGTCTCCGCCGCACCGATGAGCGCGCCCTCGTCGCCGAGTACCGGCGTCCGCAGCCGCAGCTTCGAACGCAGCTGCGGCAGCGTCGTCTCCGCCAGCGCCGACCGGACCGGCGCGGCCGCCGACAGGTACAGCTCCCGCAGCCAGCCGCCGAACAGGATCTCGTCCGGCCCCGTCGCGGTGACGACCGCCCCCAGCGCCCGCCCCAGGTCCTGGCCCGACCGGCGCAGCCGGTCCCGGGCCGCGCCGTCGCCCATGCCCGCCGCCAGGGTCGCGTCCTCGATGTCGTCGGCGAATCCGAACGCCTCCATCTCGGCCTCCAGGCACCCCCGCAGCCCGCACGCGCACTCCAGCCCGCCCGGTTCGACCACGATGTGCCCCAACTGGATCGACCCGCCGCGCTGCGCCCGGCCCTCGATCACCAGCCCGGCCGTCAGGCCCCGGCCGCCGTGCAGGTAGATCAGCTTCCGGGCCTCGTGCGCGTCCCCGCGCGTCCACTCGCCGACCGCCGCCGCCGTCGCGGTGTCAACGACCCGCCACTCCCGGCCCGTGGCCGCCGCCAGCTCCGCGGCGGCGTCCCGGTCCTCCCAGCCCAGCTCCGTAGAGTGCGCGACCACGCCCTCGTCGACGAGTCCGGGCACGGCCGCCACCGCCTCCTCGGCGTCGGCGGCCGTCCCACCGGTCAGCGCCGCCGCCGCGGCCATCGGATCGTCGCCCTCGCCCAGAGCGGTCTCCGACCGCTCCAGCACCTCGCCGCCCAGCCCGACCAGCGCGAACCGCAGCCGGTCGGCGCGGATCTCCACGACCGCCACCGTGATCGACTGCGGGACGCACGCCACGAGCGTCGAGGGCCGACCGGCCGAACCGGTCGACTGCCCCGTCGTCTCCTGCAGATGCCCCGAGTCGGCCAGGTCGGTCGCGAGCGCGCCGATCGTGGAACGGTTGAGCCCCAACGATTCCGTCAGCGCGGCGCGGGTCTGGGGGCCGTGCCGGTGGAGCTGTTCGAGCAGCGCCGCGCGGTTGCGCCGCCGCAGTTCCGCGGCCGGAGGCAGGGCCACCGGTCAGTGCCTGCCGAAGAGCTTGCCCCGGCCGCGCGACATGGCGTCCACGCCCGCCGCGAGGAGCAGCACCGCGCCGGTCACGCCGAACCGCACGCCGGCGCTCAGGCCCATCAGGCCCATGCCGTTGTTGATGATCGCCACCACCGCTCCTCCCAGCAGGGCCGCCCGCACCGTGCCCTTGCCACCGAAGAGGCTAGCACCGCCGATGACCGCGGCCCCCACAGAAAGCAGGAGCACATTGGACCCTCCCGTGTTGGGGTCCACCGAGGCCGCGCGCGACGCGGCGACGATGCCGCCGATCGCGGCCATGCCCGAGCAGATGACGAACGCCGCGATGCGCACCCGGTCGACGTTCACGCCCGCGCGCACCGCCGCTTCCCGGTTCCCGCCCACCGCGTAGAGGTGCCGCCCGAACCTGGTGCGGTGCAGCACGAACGTCCACACCGCGAACAGCGCCCCGAGGAGCACGACCACTACGGGCACTCCCGTCAGCGAGATGATCTGCGGGTTCGCCGAGCGCTCCAGGTTGAGCAGGAACACCCCGGCCGCCAGGAGCAGCCCGAGCGCCGCGATCCGCGCCGCCACCACCGCGAGCGGCTCGTGCACGAGCGACCGCGCCACCCGCCGCCGCCACCGGTTCAGCTGCAGCGCAGCGTAAGCCCCGATCGTCAGCACCAGCAGCGTCCAGCCCTGCCAGCGCTCCAGGTTCCCGCCCGCCACGGCCTTCACGGTCTCGTCGTTGATGCTGATGTTGCTGCCTTCCTCGAGGATCATGAGCACGATCCCCTGGAACGCCAGGAACGCCGCGAGCGTCACCACGAACGAGGGGATGCCGAGCTTCACCACGAGCGTCCCCAGCAGCAGCCCGATCACCATGCCGGTGACGATGGCCGCGCCGACCGCGATAGGCCACGGCATCCCCCAGTTGGTGAGGATCACGGCCATGATCGCCGCGCACACGCCCGACGCGAACCCGGCCGACAGGTCGATCTCGCCGAGGATGAGCACGAACACCAGCCCCATCGCGATGCAGGCGACGGCCGCGCCCTGCCCGAACAGGTTCGCGAGGTTCCCCACCGACAGGAACACCGGCTGCGAGATCCCGAAGAACACGCACAGCGCGATGATCCCCGCGACGGCCGGCAGCGCCCCGACCTCGCCCGAGCGCACCTCCGCCCAGTACCCGCGCAGGTGGTCGGCGACGGCGCGCACCGCGCCCGGTTCGGTCCCGGCCTCCGGCCGGGTCTCCACTGTGGTCACGTCCGGGCTCCATTCGTGTCGGCGCCGAGCCCGAGGGTCCCGGACCTGCCGCTGGTGATGAGTTCGACCACCTGCGACTGGGTGGCGTCGGCGGCGTCGAGCACGGCCGCCATGCGCCCCAGGTAGAGGGCGGCGATCCGGTCGGCCACGGCGAAGACGTCGTTCAGGTTGTGGGAGATGTACAGCACCGCGAGGCCCTGGTCGGCGAGGCGCCGGATGAGCTCGAGCACCTGCCGGGTCTGGGCCACGCCGAGCGCGGCGGTGGGCTCGTCGAGGATGACCAGCCGCGAGTTCCACAGCACGGCTTTGGCGATGGCGACGGTCTGGCGCTGGCCGCCGGAGAGGCTGGCGACCGGCTGCCTGAGGTTGCGGATCGTCCGCACCGCAAGGGAGGAGAGCGTCTCTGCGGCGAGCTGCTCCATGGCGTCGTCGTCGAGGACGACGCCGCGGACCTTCTCGCGCCCGAGGAACAGGTTCTCGACGACGTCGAGGTTGTCGCACAGCGCGAGGTCCTGGTAGACGACCTCGATCCCGAGGGCGGCGGCGTCACGCGGCCCCGAGATGGTCCGGGACTCCCCGTCCACGGTGATGGAACCGCCGTCGATGTCGTGGATCCCGGCGACGCATTTGACCAGTGTGGACTTTCCGGCGCCGTTGTCGCCGACCAGCGCGCAGACCTCTCCGGCGTCGATAGCGAGATCGACGTCGGAGAGGACCTCGACCGGTCCGAAGCGCTTCGAGAGTCCGGTGAGTTCGAGCAGCACGTGCAGCCCCTATCCGATGCCGTGCTCGGTGCAGAGCGCCGCGTACTCCCCGGCGCACAGCTCGGCCGGGTCGGCGAAGCCGTCGTCGACGACCAGCTGGATGTTCTCGATGGTGATCCCGACGGGTTCGAGGAGCACGGACGGCACCTCGGCGCCGCTCACCGGGTCGGTGACGCTCGCGTCGGTGGTCGGCTTCTCGCCGTTGGCGAGGGCCACGGCGAGTTCGGCGGCCGCGTTGGCCTCCTCCTCGATCGCCTTGTACACGGTCATGCACTGGTCGCCGGTGAGGATGTTCTGCAGGCCCTGGATGGTGGCGTCCTGCCCGGTCACGGGCACCGTGCCGTTGAGGTTGTTGCGCTCCAGCACCGTGATGACCGCGTGCGCCAGGCCGTCGTTCGCCGCCAGCACGCCGTCGATCTCGGTGCCGGTGTCGGTGAGCATCTGCTCGAAGAGCGTGCCGCCCTGCGCGTTGTCCCAGTCGGGCACCCACTCGTCGGGGCCCTTCTCGAAGGTCCCGCCGTCGTAGAGCGGCTGGAGCACCGAGTCGTAGCCGTTCTTGAACAGGGTCGCGTTGTTGTCGGTGGGGGAGCCGTTGAGCTCGGCCACGAGGGGCTTTTCCGCGCCCTCCAGGCACGAGACGAGGCCCTCGCCCTGGAGGACGCCGACCTGCTCGTTGTCGAAGCTCACGTAGTAGTCGGCGCCGCCGTCCTCGGTGAGCCGGTCGTAGTCGATGGTGGCCACGCCCTGCGACTTGGCCTTCTCGATCACGGTCTTGCCGGTGCCGGAGTCGAGGTTCACGGTGACCAGCACGTTGACGCCCTTGGTGAGCATCTGGTCGGCGATGGTCTGGAAGTCCTCGCGGCTGCCCTGGGCGTTCTGGATGTCGTACTCGACGCCGGCGGCGTCGAAGGCGGCTTCGAGGTACTTGCGGTCGGCGGTCTCCCACCGGTCCGAGGAGGCGGAGTCGGGGAGGATGACGCCGATGAACGGCTTGTCGTCGCCGCCACCGCCGCCTTCGTCGGCGCCGCAGGCGGTCATGGTCAGGACGAGGGCCGCGCCGGCGGCGGCGGCCAGGATCGGTCGGGAGCTGCTGAGAAGGTGCATGAGAGGTACCTCCGAGGTTTGTTGTTGTCAGCAACATATGACGAGTGACGCAGCTCGCACAAGTGTCAGGGAGATGGAGAACGCGTTCCATTCGTAACGATTCAGTGACGAGGCGCGCTCCCGGCCCGGCCCGTTCATGTCAGGGTCACCGACTACCATGGCCCATCATGAGCAGTGAGCGTTCGGCGATCATCCTGGCCGCTGGCCTGGGCACCCGCATGAAGTCCACCAAACCGAAGGTCCTGCACGAGGTGCTCGGCCGTTCCCTGGTGGGCCACGTCCTCCGCAGTGTCAAGGCCATCAGGCCCGACCGCCAGATCGTCGTCGTCGGCGCGGCCGCCGACCAGGTGCGCGCCCACCTCGCCGAGGTCGCCCCCGAAGCCGACACGGTCTTCCAGGACCAGCAGCTCGGCACCGGCCACGCCGTCACGATCGCCGTGGACGCCAACCCGGACCTCAAGGGCACCATCGTGGTCGCCTGCGGCGACGCGCCCCTCCTGCGCGCCGACTCCATCGCCGAGCTCGTCGAGGTGCACGAGAAGAAGGGCAACGCCGTCACGGTCCTCACCGCCGTCGTCGACGACCCCACCGGCCTCGGCCGCATCGTCCGCGACAACGAGGGCAACGTGCTCCGCAACGTCGAGCACCGCGACGCCGACGCCGAAGAGCGCGCCATCCGCGAGATCAACTCCGGCACCTACGCCTTCGACGCCCAGGTCCTGCGCGAGCAGCTCCAGCGCCTCGGCACCGCCAACGACCAGGGCGAGTACTACCTCACCGACATCATCGAGCTCGCGCGCGAAGCCGGCCACACCGTCGGCGCCGTCGTCGTCGACGACCCCACCGAGACCCTCGGCTGCAACGACCGCGCCCAGCTCGCCGACCTGCGCCGCATCCTCCAGGGCCGCATCAACACCGAGCTGATGAAGTCCGGCGTGACCATGGACGACCCGGCCACCACCTGGATCGACGCCACCGCCAAGGTCGCCCCCGACGTCCACCTGCACCCCGGCGTGCAGCTCAAGGGCGCCACCGCCGTCGACTCCGGCGCCGAGATCGGCCCCGACACGACCCTCACCGACACCATCGTCGGCGCGAACGCCGTCGTCGTCCGCTCCCACGCCGACCAGTCCCACATCGGCGAGAACGCGCACGTCGGCCCCTACGCGCACCTGCGCCCGGCCTCCAAGCTCGCCGAGGACGCCAAGATCGGCGCGTTCGTCGAGACCAAGAACGCCGAGATCGGCCCCGGCGCGAAGGCCAACCACCTCGCCTACCTCGGCGACGCCACCGTCGGCGCCAAGGCCAACATCGGCTGCGGCGTCATCACCGCCAACTACGACGGCGTCAGCAAGCACCGCACCGAGATCGGCGAAGCGGCCTTCATCGGCTGCGACACCGTGCTCGTCGCTCCCGTCTCGGTCGGCGACGGCGCCTACATCGCCGCCGGATCCACCATCGTCAAGGACGTCGAGCCCGGCGACCTCGGCGTCGCCCGCGCCCGCCAGGCCGTGCTCACCGACTGGGTCGCCAAGAAACGCCCCGGCACCGTCTCCGATAAAGCAGCGAGGCGAGCGAAAGGTGAGGCGGGAGTGTCTGAAGCGTGACGCGACACTAAACCCCCCGGTCCCCTCGCGCTTCGGGGCTGGGTCGGGGACACTGGAACCGTCGAGGTTCAGGTGAGACGACCTACTGGGGGAGCCCACGTCATGGCGAGCATGTCCGCTGTCAACTCCAAGATGCTCATGCTGTTCTCCGGGCGCGCCTACCCGGAGCTGGCTGAGGAGATCGGGAAGCACCTCGGGGTCGCGCCGACCCCGATGAGCGCCTACTCCTTCGCCAACGGCGAGCTCTTCGTGCGCTACCAGGAGTCGGTCCGCGGCTGCGACGCCTTCGTCGTGCAGTCCATGCCCGCCCCGATCAACGAGTGGGTCATGGAGACCCTCATCATGATCGACGCGCTCAAGCGCGGCTCCGCCAAGCGCATCACCGTCGTGCTGCCGTTCTACCCGTACGCGCGCCAGGACAAGAAGCACCGCGGCCGCGAGCCCATCTCCGCGCGCCTCATGGCCGACCTGCTCAAGACCGCCGGCGCCGACCGCATCCTCACCGTGGACCTCCACACCGCCCAGATCCAGGGCTTCTTCGACGGCCCCGTCGACCACCTCTTCGCCATGGGCACGCTCGCCCGCTACGTCGAGGAGAAGTACGCCGACCGCCAGATGGCCGTCGTCTCGCCCGACACCGGGCGCGTGCGCCTCGCCGAGCGCTGGTCCGACCGCCTCGGCGGCTGCCCCATCGCGTTCGTGCACAAGACCCGCGACCCGCTCAAGCCCAACCAGGTCGTCGCGCACAAGGTCGTCGGCGACGTCGAAGGACGCACCTGCCTCCTCATCGACGACATGATCGACACCGCGGGCACCATCTGCTCCGCCGCCGAGATGCTCGCCGCGTCCGGCGTCGAGGACATCGTCATCGCCTCCACCCACGCGATCATGTCCGGCCCCGCCGTCGAGCGCCTCGCCAAGGCCCCCGTCTCCGAGGTCATCGTCACCAACACGCTCCCGCTGCCCAAGGAAGCCCAGGACCTGGAGAAGATCACCACCCTGTCCATCGCGCCGCTCGTCGCGAAGGCCATCTGGGAGGTCTTCAACGACGGCTCCGTCACCACCCTCTTCGGCGGTCTCTCGTAAGTCACATATCGACGCCCGTGTCAAGCCTGATCTGATGCGCGTAGTACTCTGGTGGGGTTGCCGACGGCGAGGGTGTCCTCCAGAGGGCGCCGTAATCGACGCAAATGGCGTAGGTCTTTTCAGGGCTCGTGTGCCCTTCTGAATGCCGACGTGAGCGTCGAGCGCCGCATGAAATGTTGCTTAAGAAACAGGGGAGTATTTCCGTGTCCGAAGTTCGTATCAGCGCCGAGCCTCGCACTGACTTCGGGAAGGGCGGTGCCCGCCGTACGCGCCGGGCTGGAAAGGTTCCCGCGGTGGTCTACGGCCACGGCGAGAAGCCGCTCCACATCTCCCTTCCCTCGCTCGAGCTCGCCGCGGCCATCCGCAAGGGCGGCGCCAACCAGCTCATCGCGATCGAGGTCACCGACGGCACCCGCGAACTGGTGATCCCCAAGGACATCCAGCGCGACCCGCTGCGTGACGAGATCGTCCACGCCGACCTCCTGATCGTCCGCCGCGGCGAGAAGATCACGACCGACATCCCGCTCGCCTTCACCGGCGAGGTCGAGAAGGGCGGCCTGGTCGTGCACGAGCTCACCGCCGTGTCCGTCGAGGCCGAGGCCACCCACATCCCCGAGTCCATCGAGGTCGACCTCGAGGGCCTGGCCATCGGCTCGCAGCGTCTCGTCTCCGAGATCACCGTGCCCGACGGCATCGTCATCCTCACCGACGGCGAGCAGACCGTCGCCACCGTGAGCGAGCCGCGCGGCGAAGCCGCCGACGAGGCCGAGGCCGAAGCCGCCGAGGGTGAAGAAGCCCCGGCCGCCGCTGCCGCCGAGTAACAACCTGAACATGACCGACACCCCGACGCTCGTGGTCGGCCTGGGCAACCCCGGGCCGAAGTACGCCGCGAACCGCCACAATGTCGGTTTCATGGTCGTCGACGCCCTTGCCCGGCGCGTCGGCGCCAAATTCGCCGTGGCCCGCAAGGCCCGCGCCGAAGTCTGCGAGGCCCGCTTGGGGGTAGGCGGGCCTCGCGTCATTCTCGTCAAACCCCTGACGTTCATGAACCTCTCCGGTGAAGCGGTCGGCCCGCTCGCCCAGTACTTCGGGGTCCCGCCCGAATCGGTGATCGCCGTCCACGACGAGCTCGACGTCCCCTTCGGCGAACTCCGCCTCAAGCGCGGCGGCGGCGAAGGCGGCCACAACGGCCTCCGCTCCCTCACCAAAGTCCTGGGCACCAAGGACTACGCCCGCGTCCGCTTCGGCGTCGGCCGCCCGCCCGGCCGCCAGGACGCCGCCGACTTCGTCCTCAAGGACTTCGCCAAAGCCGAACGCCCCGAAGTCGAGCTGAACATCGAACTCGCCGCCGACGCGGTCGAAGCCATCATCGAAAAGGGCTTCGTCCTGGCGCAGAACGCGTTCAACGCCCCGTCCTGACTCGACGGACCCTCATGTACTCCGCAGGGTGACAACCCCGTCACTCAATGTCTCCTCGGTCGTTATCCGGTCATGACAGTGGTTGCGGACTCGACGGCTTTCGATGGCGTACAGGACAGCTCCGCAAAGGGGCGCGTCTATTCCATAGGCCCCCAGGCGACCCGGCCTTACGGCGGCCCACCCGCCTGGCAGCGCAAGTACTTCGCGGGCATCATCGCCTCCGACATCGGCGCCGGCATCTTCGGTGCGGCGCTGGCCTTCTTCGCCCGCTTCGGCCACGTCAACGACGGCACCCGCATCTACGCACTCGCCCTGATCGCCCTTCCCGCCGTCTGGATCGCGGCCCTCGGCCTCTCCCGCGCGTTCGAGAAGCGCTACCTCTTCGTGGGCACCGAGGAGTACCAGCGCATCGTGCACGCCGCCGTGGCGCTCACCGCCGCCGTCGCCATCGTCTCCTATGGACTCGAGCTCCCGACTTCCCGCGTCTTCGTCCTCATCGCGATCCCCACCGCCGCAGCATGGTCCATCGTCGCCCGCTTCGCCTGGCGCAAATGGCTCCACCACATGCGCCGCGACGGCCGCTGCATGAAACGCGTCGTCCTCGTCGGCCACGAGTCCTCCGTCGCCGCCCTCATCGTCCAGCTCCGCCGCGAGCACTACCACGGCCTCAACGTCGTCGCCGCCTGTCTGCCCACCGACAAGCCCCGAGGCGCCCTGCTGGACTTCGACACCCGCGTCCGCGGCAGCTTCGACCGCATCGCCGAAGCCGTCGCCGCCGAACGCGCCGACACCGTCATCGTCCTGGGCTGCCCCGAAATCGACGGCCAGGCCCTGCGCCGCCTCGCCTGGAAGCTCGAACGCAGCGAAGTCGACCTCATCGTCGCCTCCGCGCTGGTCGACGTCGCCGGGGACCGCACCACGGTCCGTCCCGTCGACGGCCTCCCGATGCTCCATCTCGACCACGCCCGCCTCACCGGAGTGCGCCGCCTCGCAAAGGAAGCGGTGGACCGCGTCGGCGCGGCGCTCCTCCTCCTCGCGCTCTCGCCGCTCCTCCTCACGGCCGCGCTCCTGATCCGCTGCACCTCAGCGGGACCGGCCCTCTTCAAGCAGGAGCGCATCGGCAAGGACGGCCAGCCGTTCACCATCTGGAAGTTCCGCACCATGCACACGGACGCCGAACGCCGCCTCGCCGAGATCGCGCACCTCAACGAAGGCGACGGCGTCCTCTTCAAGATGAAGGACGACCCCCGCATCACCACCGTCGGCAAATACCTGCGCCGCTTCTCCATCGACGAGTTCCCCCAGCTCGTCAACGTCCTCCGCGGCGACATGAGCCTCGTCGGACCGCGCCCGCCGCTCGCGATCGAGGTCGCCGCCTACGAATCCGACATGCGCCGCCGCCTCGCCGTCAAGCCCGGCATGACCGGCCTCTGGCAGGTCTCCGGCCGCAGCGACCTCCCTTGGGAAGAGGCCGTGCGCCTCGACCTGCGCTACGTCGAGCACTGGAACCTCTCGCTCGACTTCGTCATCCTGCTGCGCACGGTGACCGCCATCCTGCGCCCGCAAGGCGCGTACTGAGTCACTGGTGAGCGCCCCGCCCGGCTTTCCGGGCGGGGCGCTCTTCTCTATCCGTCACACTCCCGGACCGCCTCGGCCCAGATCCGCCTGGCCTGCTGAATGATCGCCGCACAATGCAGCCCGGCCCACTCGGCATCGATCGGCGAACTCACCCGCAGTGCAGGCTGATCGGTATCCAGGTAGATCACCGACCCGACAGCCCTGGTCTCGGCCCCCGCGAACGTCACCCGGATGCGCGCCTGGCAGAAGCTCGCGTCGAACCGCAGGAACCGATCGCCGATCCAGGCCTTCCCGACCACGAACGTCGCATCAAGCGGCGCATTGACCCTGCTCACGCGGCGGCCCCCGCGAAGTTCAGCGGCACAACGAGATACCGCGACCCATCGGGCCGGACGTGCAGGCCCGGCTCATGCGGATCAGGACGCGGATGCGGCCGGGGCCGATAGTCGACCAGCGGGGGAGCAGTCGGCGGATTAGGCCCTTCGACCGGTTCCTCCGGCAACTCAGGCTCAGGATCGGCGATCAGCGGGAGCGCCAACCCGGAAGCCAGCGCATAGAGCAGCAGGTAAGCGAACCCGAGCAGCAGCGCGACGCGCTTGCGAAGGGCCGCAGTGTAATTTCGCGACTCGATCGACACCACCTGTGCACGAACCGGCTGGACAGCCGGGTTCGGAGCAGTTGCTGCCTCCCTGCCCTGCCGTGCCGACGCGGTGCCGGCCTCACGGAAGTCGACCCGCCAAGCGTAGGAGACCTGCGGCGCGGGCTCGCGCACCGCGGCGAGCTTGGCGGCGAAGCGAGCCGGATCCCGCGGCGTCCGAGGCCACGGCTCCCAGGGAGGAACGGCGGCCCGACCGCCGTCAGGTCCCGGACGGGCCCAGAGCGGGGTGCCCGAGATCGGCCGGACGGCCGTCCAGGAGGTCTCGGCTTCCCGCTGCTGAGCAGGGGAAATACCGGGAACGTCGGTCGTTCCCGATTCGGTGAAACACGCATTATGAGCTGTTGACGCGGCCCTGTTTTCGCGTAGGGTGGGACTAGCCACGGGAGGTTCGCCTCTCTGGTTTTGGGAGGCGGCCCGCCAATCTGTTTAGCGACTGGACCGGCGGGCCGCCGTCTGATCTTCATTTGTTGCACGCGATGAAGACTCATCGCGTGATCTACGACGGTGACATGCGTTGTCAATCTCCGTCAAGGCGACACGCCGAAAGCGTCTACACCCGTTCGGGCGACATTGCGAGAACACGCCGATCACACGGTGTTGCAGCGAGCCGTTAGAATCGAAGACGGTTTTGCTGAAGTTTCGCCCGATACACCCCGGAGGTCCCCACCGTGGCTCAGCGCATTCTCGACCCCGCTTACTTGGAGGCGTACCGCGACGAACTCGCGGCACGCTTCAACTTCGTGACCGAGAAGCTCCAGATGCTCGCCACCGGCAATGAACTCGGCGTCGAACCCGGCTTCGGCCTCCTCGACTCTTCCCAGCAGGCGCGACTCGATTACGCAGCCGCTCACGAAGAGCTCTGGAACAACATGCAGAAGCTCCGCGCCGACCTTTACGGCGCCATCGTCACGATCAACGATTCGCTTGGCGTGCATATGGATTCCGAGGATCTGAACCTCACCGAATTCAAGGCCAGCCAATCCGACGTCGAGAACTCCTAGGACCCCGAAACTCATGAAGCGCACTATCTTCAAGACCTTCGCAGCAACCGGCGCCGCGGCACTCCTCCTCAGCGGCTGCAGCCTCCTCGACAGAGGCAGCGACTCCTCCGGAAACGCAAACGGCGAAGACGGCGGCAGCGACAACGCCGTCTACAACGAGATGGCGTCCTGGAACGCCTGTGAGGTTCTCGGCAACCTTCAGCCCATCACCGACGAGATGGGAATCGAGGGCTATGGCTCCTCGTCCGCCGCTGGCGGCGAACCGACCGTTTCCGAAATCGGCAATACGCTGGACCCTGATTCCATCGGCTGCAACGACCTCATCAGCATTTCTGTGCCTGATGAGTACGCAAGCATGATGGGTGGCGGCGAAATCAAGGTCAAGATTGTTCCTGCTGAGGACGAAGAACAGGCAACGACCGCCTACGAGGATCGTGTCGCCGCCGCCCAGTCGGCATCGGCCCAAGGTGCCGATGCCCAGAGCGAAGAGTTTGGAGATCCGTGGGACCAGGGAACCTTGGTCTCCTGGATCGGCAGCGCGGAAAGCCCCAACCTCGAAGTTATCGCCCTGGATGGGCAATGGGTGTTCCACATTCAGCTGAACTACGGCGCTGATTTCGGCCTTCGAAACGAAGGAACCCCTGCATACCAGTTCACCAGCGAAGAACTCAACCAGTGGTTTGTGAACACGTACCTGCCTGAGGTCAACACGACCGTCAACGACCGGATTGCGGAGGTCCAGTAGTCATGAGCGACATTGAGTTCGAGACTGAGGAATACGCCGGCAACGGTGAACTCGAAGGCCAAGAAGCCGTCGACGGTCAGCAGGCGAGCGCTGATGGCGCCTACCTGTCAGGCGCTCCGTGTGGCAACGGCGACTGCCAGAACACCCACAACCCGGCTGAAGACGCTTGGGTCAAGCTGGTGTCGGCAATCCCTGTCGCCGGTCAGGTCGCGAACCTGAAGTGTGTGGCCACCGGTACCGCCGCGCCGAGCCAAGAAGAGGTCCAGTCTCTGGTCTCGCAGATCAGGCCCCCGGATCCGGACAAGTACGCGCTCAAAGAAGTCGCCCTGAAGTGGTTGCTGTTCAACAACGACTTCTCGATCAACGAGGGAACCGCAGTTGAGCCGATCCTGCGGTCGAAGCTTACAGAACTGTCGAACGGTTGGCAGGGCAACGACTTCGATGCGTTCGCAGAGCAGATGGAGGCCGTGTTCGCCAACTGCGAGCAGATTGCATCTGACATCGGCACCGAGACGACCGGCATGGCTGGTCTGCTGAATCAAAAGGGCGATGAGATCTACAACCTCCAGGGTGCTGGCTCTGGCGAGCTTCCCTACCCAGCGCCCCAGTACTGGGTCGAGGATGAGATGTCGCTCTTCACCGACGGCAAGATCCACGTCCGTGCTCCCTTCACCAACGGGGACTGCGACATTGCCGAAGACTGCTCCTTCGCTGGCACCGGCACCACCAACGAGGCCATGGAACTCAGCGGTTTCGACAGCGAGTACACCAACGAGCTGAACCAGTACGTCACCGACCAGACCGAGTACCACTACACGCGTCTGAAGGCGGAGCACGTCAACGGGGTCGACACGACCGGGATGAACGCCGAGGAAAAGTCCGAGGCGACCACGCTGACTGCCTCGCAGGAGTCCTCGCTGCGTGCCGAGGCGGAACGCCTGGCCCAGCAGGACGCCAATGACCGGGCCAAGCAGGACTACGACTCGGGCTCGCAGGACTACGAAGCCCGAGCGACCGAGCAGAACGAGACGGTTACGGCCCGCTGGCAGGACGCCGAGACCTCTGCTTCCGAGTTCGTGCCGACGGTCCAGCCATCTGGCGACACGACGTTCCGCGAGTCCGCGGGCAACCTGAGCGGCTCCGGCTACTCTCCGCCAGGCGGCGGCAACTGGAACGGCAATGTCGACAGCTCCGGCAGCGCCGGCCTCACCCCGCCCGCGACTACGCAGAGCTTGAGCGGCGGCAACCTCACCGGCGGCTCAAACACCGCAACCGACTCGGGCCTCAACCCGTGGGAGTCGTCCACCGACGATGACGACGACACTTCTGGTGGTCTCGCCTCAGGCGGCGGGCTCGGTGCGGGCACGCTGCCCGGCACGGGCGCGGGAACCGGCCTCGGTACCGGCGGCGGCATAGGCGGAGCTGGCGGCGGTGGCCTCGGCCCGGGCTCTGGCCTCTTCGGTCCCGCCGCAGGCGGAACCGGCGGCATGTCGGGCATGACCGGTGCGGGCGCTGGAGGCCGCGGCGCAGGTGCTGGCGGCATGGGCAAGGGCCAGGGCCTCTTCGGCAAGGCCGCCGGAGCTGGCGGCCGGGCAGGCGCTGGTGGCGGCATGATGGGCGGCGGTCGCGGCGCCAACGGCCTCGGTGACGACGAGGAAGCGAACACCGGAACCTGGCTCACCGAGGACGAAGACGTCTGGGGCCTCGCCCGCTTCAACGACGAGAACGACCCCCTCGCCTAACCCATATCAACGAACAGCGGCGGCCGAGCCCGAAAGGACCCGGCCGCCGCGCTATTTGCCGACCCCTCAACCCGATCCCGTGCCCGCCCAGGTCCGTCGCAAACTCACCCTGGGCGGGCATGCCAAACCCTCTCTCCGCCAACGAAATCACACCAGCCTAGACATGTACTTACAAAATGGGATCGCTCCGATACTCTGCTCGTGAGCATCTGATCACCACTCCCCAAACGGAGACCACCCCCGTGTCGGACAACGACATTCATGGCCTCGCGGACAAGTCAGTTCGTCTCCAGCAGGTCATCGCTGCAATTGAAGTCGAGGCCGTCGCTGAAGACGGAGCAATACGAGTCCTCGCAAGAGCCGGTGGACGGCTGGACAAGATCGACCTAGGCCTGCAGGCATTCGAGTTCTCTGCCGCCGAACTTGGTCCGATCGTGGCGGAGACGATTCGCGCCGCGGAGCGGAAGGCAGAGTCCAAAGCGCAGGAGGCCGTCCGCGAGACCTTGGGTGAGCAGTTCATGCGAGCGGCCAACCCGAAGAAGGGCAACGGCGAATGAGTCGCAATGCAGACCGGCAGGACCCGCAGGAGATGCTCGCGCGGATCGACCGAATGGAGCAGGGCGCCGAGCAGTTGCTGGCGAAACTTGAAGGGCTCCAAGCGGAGCTCGGAGCTGGCGCCGTAGAGGTGTGGTCTGAGGACGGCCTGGTGCGCGTGAAGCTCGACAACGAAGGCTGTGTGGACGAGATCGAGCTCCACGAGTATGCAATGCGGTATCGAAGCACTCTTGGCGAGCATATTCGCCAGACCGTCATTCAAGCAAAGCAGGTCCATGCCGACAAGACAGCTGAACTCGCTCAGCGTCTCCTTGGTGACACGATCGACCTGCAGGGCATCCTCAACCAGTTCCGTTCTTGATCGACACCCTCAATGGAGAAATCCTTGTCAGACAATGCATCAACCGTTCAGAACGAATCGGTGCTCCGAGACCGGCTTGACGAGGCCGGCGTTGACGTATCCGGAGTCCCGAACGGGGAAGCGGCACTGGACAGTGTTGTCACCGCGGTCGAAGGTCCAGGAAACGACTACGCCGAGCAGCATGGCTCGGACATCACTGCATACCCTGAGGCGTCCGGTTATCAGGCAGGTTCCCATACCGCCACGCAGATCCCGTTCGTCAAGCGATTCACCTCTGCTGCAGACAAGATCAAGGAAGCCGTAGCAGGCGACAACACAGCCGATGATGTCAGCGGTGCGATGACGAGCCTGGCAACGGGGCTGGCCATGGACGCCTTCAAGTTCATGAAGGACCCGATCTATGCGCTCGCGAGTGCCGGGGTAACGATCGTCATGGACCTGGTTCAGCCTCTGGACGACCTGATTCTCATGGTCACCGGAGATGACGGTGAAATGCAGCGGCAGGTCGACGTGCTCACCCAGGTCCAGACTGCACTGGATGCGCTTGAGGATGAGATCGCCGCGGATCTCGACGGCAACCTCCCGACCTGGGACGGCGAGGCCGCAGACTGGGCTAGCAATGAGCTCGGCGGCGTCGCCGCTTCAGCGGGAGCGATCGCGCATGGTGCCGGGAGCTTGGCGCAACTGCTGGACTGGGCTCGCCTTCTTGCGATCACGGTGTATGAGGTCATTCAGGCGATCCTTTCCGAGCTCGTCGCCTGGCTCATCACTCGGGGCCTGGTTGCACTCGCCACTGCAACGATCACTGCGGGAGGCTCGGTGGTGACATTCCTGCTCAGTGCGGCAATCAAAGCGGCACAGATGCTCATCAGAGTACCAAGAAGTTCCGACTCGGCAAGCAGGGTTTCGAGACGCTCCAGACCAGCCTCTTCAAACTGGGGGTTCAAGGACCCGCTGCGTGCGAAGCTTTGGGTGAACCTGCTTGCGGCTGCGGGGAAAGGACTGGGCGCTGCCGCTGCTGCCGAGTGGGAGAACATTGCTCAGGGCCTGATCGCCACGGTTCCGGACAGGTCCGGAACTATCACAGAAGCACCGGGCAGTTATGACGGGTATGACGTGGACCCTGAGGAACTGCGGGCCGCTGCCGCGGCGCTTGACGGTCGCGCACCGAACGCCGATGCGATCTCCACTGCGGCCTCCGAAGCCGGGGCGGCCGAGATGACATGGGGTTTGACGGGCTTCTTCTTCGAGCAGCCCTATGCCGAAGGCTGCACGACGTTGGTCGACCAGATCGACAGTCTCGCTGAGGCGATTCGTGGCGGCGCCTCGAAACTCCGGGATTCTGCCGACGCCTACGAGACGGCGGACGCGGATTCGCAGAGTGATTTCGATGGCTCTGCGGCAGAGATCGGAGGCTGACCTTGGCTGACAGCGCACACGGCCCCTTTGACCTCGGGACCGACCGAACTTCAATCCTCAGAAGCCAGCACCTGGAGCCAGGAGAGATCGTCAGGTGGACGGCCCCGCAGGCGCCGGAGTCGTATTTCGTAGAGGGCCTGAAGGAAAGTGGGAAGCCTGCTCGCAGGTGGCCGCTGTGGCTACGTGTGGTTGGTTTCCCCTTCAGGCTCGTCTGGAGCGCCTACCTCCGCGTAGTGGAGTTCTTCGCCTGCTTCTCCGATTTCGACTTCTCCGACTTCCCGAGGCGCAAGAGTCAGCCGGTGGTTCTCGTTTTCGGAGACCGTCCGGATTGCCAGGCGGTCTTTCGTACACGACCTCCGTCCGACGCCGGATTCCATGGCATTTGGATGCTGACCGATCGACGGCTGGTAGCCGCCACTTTCCAAGCGGCGCAGTTCCGGATTGACTACGAGGTACCCGCAGACCAGGTCCGATTCCAACCCAACGTCGAACGACGGTTCTCGCGGAAGTTCAGGCCTAGGAGCGGCATGTACCACCGGATCCTCTTGCCAGACGGTTCAGGTTTCGACATTGCGCCAGGCGCTGTGTCGTTCTCACCCGCTTGAGGTGCCCTCTATTGGCTGCATGCGCAGCCACTTGCCATCGTGTTCGGCCTGGAGTTCGAGTTGCGTGGCGGTCCGAAGTCTGCAGATGCTGCAGCTGGGGCCGGACGGTGGCTTGTGGTTGCTCACCGTTGGTGAACCTCGGGGAGTATGGACGCTCAATCTTCTGATCGCGTCCTGCAAGCGTGCTCCAGGCACCGTACCGCCACTAGCGGGAGAATGCCGCCCCAAGCTAAAGTTGCTCAATCGACACAACTGGGAACCCGTGGAATTCAGAGGCAAAGGCCCCCAGGTCATCTAGGTCATCCGGGTCCACAAGTCGAGCGTCGAGAACAATCGGCCCGCCCCTGCGTTTCTCCAAGACGATGATTTCATCGTAGAACATCACGTATCCGGCATTATCTTTATTTCGCGCAAGTAGATTGATTGCTCCTTGGAGTATCTTCACCAATCCGTTAGTCTGCTCGGCCCAGGAAACCGACTTTCTCGGCTCGAACGAGATTGAAGTGTACATGTCTGTAGTGCCGAGCCGAGCGCCCTCATCAGGGAACTCCTGCGCATCGAGGGACACAATCGGCGCCCACCATTGGGGGCCGTTGAGTGGAGACGGAGCATTTGCGGAGGCTCTCTCCAGTCCCAGGAGTCCGGCGAAATAATCAGAAACTTCTTGGATGGTGAATGATGAGGTGTTGAACTCGAAGTTAGTGCTCACTGATTCTCCTAGAACGGAAAGAAGTCGATAACCTGGCCATCTTTGATAATTTTAACTTCTTGGAGGTTCCCGACCGGGCGCCGCTCCAGCACGCTTCGAAGATCTGCCGGGTTGAGTCCTGAGTCATCCAGGTTCAAGATGATTCTCTCTGCTTGATCTTTTTTGACCTTTCGTGAAATGTCATCACGAATGCGCCCCGCGTCATCGCGGCTTGGGGCGTAACAGTCGAAGTACTCACCTTCGATTTTGTAGTCGGGATTCTTTCCATTGTCCTTGCCCGGCGGATTCTGCTCGACGTCGTAGCCGTTTTCAGCAAGAGTTTGGGCAGATTCATTCTCGCGTTCCAATGACCGCCTATTGCTAGGGCTGCCGTTCACCTCCGTCGGCTCTCCCCTTGGTGTGTTATTCGGGTCAGGTGTTTGAGAAGGGGAGGTGTTGTCGGTCCCGCCGTCGGAGTCAGGCGCGTCCTCCGAAGTCGGGTCAGTCGAGCCGCCTTCGTGGCGGCCGTCTTGGCTGTTTTGGTCTCCGGCTTTCATGACGCCGTCGAAGTCTTCGCCGGCGTTCATGCCGTCGTAGGTCATGTCTTGCTTGCGTTGCTCGTCGGACTTCGGCTTGCCGGTGTTCGGGTCGATGGTGTTGTCGCCGTTGCCGGGGGTGATGCCGTCGCCGTCCTTCTTGCCCATGAGGGTAAGGCTGATACCGAGGAGCAGGAGGAGTTTCAGGGTTCGTCGCATCAGAGCCCCAGGAGTGCTTTGAGGTTTTGGAGGCTCTGGACCAGGGCCATGCCGTAGCCGAGGATGATTCCGGCCCACTTGACCACTGCCGCGACGATCTGGGCTGCGATGACCGGGAGGGTGACCACGAAGATCGCTTCGATAGCCCAGACGATCACGTGGGCGACTAGTTCGGCGATCAGGTCGCGGACGAGTTCGTAGGTGACCTGGACCAGGCCGCCCGCGCCTTCGGTGGCCGCCGCGAGGGCTTCCGCGGTGGCGCTCATGGCGTTGGCCGCGTTGACGTTGTGGATCATCAGGGCTTGGTAGGCGTTGGCGGCGTCGCCGCTCCAGCCGGGCATGTCAGTTGCCAGGAAGGAATTGAGGTCTTCGGCGATCGACTTGAGTTCGCTGGACATGTTGGTCCAAGTCTGGGCGTGGGACATGACCACGTCGGCTTTGCCGGTGAGTTCTTCGAGCATCTCGCGGAGAGGTTCGAAGTACTCCATCGCCCAGCCGATGCCGTTGGCGAACAGGGCGCTGAAAGGGTCGAGGACCGAGCCGACGACTTCGAGTGCGAAGCCGGAGACGCCGAGGGCGTCGTCGACCCAGCCGTCGGACTTGAAGGCAGCGACCATGTCGAAGTAGCCCTCGACCAGGCCTGCGCCGTCGTAGGCGTTGCGGTCGGATTGGACCGGGGCGATCAATGAGTTGTCGGACATTGGCTACGCCCCCATCCGGCCTTCGAGTTCGGAGAACGCGCCTTGGGATTCGGTATCGCTGGTCTCGTAGTCGTCCGCGCAGGCGCGGAGTGAGTTGGCGGCGATGGTGAAGTTCTCGGCCAGGTACGCGGTGACACGGTCTTGATCCTGGTGGCGCTGTTCCAGGCAGCCCGAGATCCAACCGCAGAGCAGCCCGTAGGCTTCTTCGTCCTGCTCGATGTGGGTGCTGGCGTTCATGACCGCGTCGAAACGGCTCTTCAGTTCTTCGAGGTGGCCGGCGTGGGCGCGCAACTCTTCGGGGTCGACCGTGAATCCGTTCCCCATGGCTACCACCGCTCTTCGGGCTCGGCGGGCGGGATGAGCTGGTTGCGGACGCGTTCGGCGATGGCGCGGCCCGCGGCCGAGTCCTCACCGAGGGTGGATTCGATGATCTCCTTGGCCTGCTCGGCGACTTGGGCCTTCGCAGCGCGGATCGTCTCCATGATCGTCTGCGAGACGTGCTGGAGTTCGACTCGTCGGCTGCGTTCGGTGAGCTGGAGGTCGAGCAGAGTGCCGGACGAATCGACGGTCACGGTGACCATGTAGTTCGGGTCCGAGACCGTGACTCGGAGTTCCTGCATCCGATCGCTCATCGCCTGCGTGTCTGCGGCGAGCTGATCGATCTTTCCCTTCCACGCCGCCAGGCGCTCTCGGGACTCTTCTGGGCCTGGGATGGCTCCGACCATGCGAACTCCTTGGGGGTTGAGGGACACACGGGGCTATGCGTCGCTCACGGTCCGAGAGTCTATCGGGTTTGCGCAAATGCCGTGGTTCATGCATTTCACCTCAGGAGGCTCGGCGAAGTGAAATGCGAGAGGTTCTGTATGTTGGGATCGGGTGGCCCAATATTTGGGCGGGGTTGGGCCGCAGCGTAGACTGACGGGCATGTCTGACGCCCCTGACTCCGCCTCGGTGACCCGAGTTCCCACTGCTACCCCTGAGGCCGCTTCTGCTGCTGATGTCGCGTTCGCGGCGGAGTTGGCGGCCGGGGCCGGGGAGTTGCTGCTCAAGTTGCGGGCGGAGTTGGGGTTCGCGGATCCCAAGGCGCTCAAGGCCGCTGGTGACCAGCAGGCCAATGACTACCTGCTCGGGCGGGTCGCCTCGGAGCGTTCCGGGGATGCCGTCTTGTCCGAGGAGGGCAAGGGCGAGTCGGGGCGTGTCGGGACCGTGCGTCTGGACGCCGACCGGGTCTGGATCATCGATCCACTTGATGGGACGCGTGAGTACTCCGAGGAGGGGCGTGAGGACTGGGCCGTGCACGTCGCTCTCTGGCAGCGCGGCTTGGGATTGACCGCTTCGGCTGTAGCGCTTCCTGCGCAGGGTGTGACCTTGCGCACCGATGAGGTCTATGCGGTGCCTGCCCTCAGAGAAGGCAAGCCGCGTATCGCCGTGTCCCGCACCAGACCACCGGCCGAAGCCGAGGCGGTCGCCGCCGCGCTCGGTGCGGAACTCGTGCCGATGGGCTCCGCCGGTGCCAAGGTCATGGCCGTGGTCGCCGGTACAGTTGACGCTTATGTGCACGCCGGCGGGCAGTTCGAGTGGGATTCCGCCGCTCCGGTAGGGGTGGCCCTCGCCTCCGGCTGGCACGCGACGCGGATCGATGGCGCCCCGCTGCAGTACAACAATGCCGACCCGTACCTGCCTGACCTGCTGGTCTGTCGCCCCGACCTGGCCGGGCCCGCGCTCGAGGCCATCAACGGGACGAACTGACCACCCGGTCCCCAACCGGATACGACGACAACCGAACACCCCCGAACGGGGTCAGCCGAGAGGAGCATTGCGCCGGTGAGCGACTACCGCATCAGCCACATCGCCGCGCTGGAGGCCGAGGCGATCTTCATCTTCCGTGAAGTCGCGGCCACCTGTCAGCGGCCCGTGCTGCTCTTCTCCGGCGGCAAGGACTCCATCGTCATGCTGCACCTGGCGCAGAAGGCCTTCGCGCCCGCGCCGATCCCGTTCCCGGTCATGCACGTCGACACCGGCCAGAACTTCGCGGAAGTCATCGACTACCGCGACCGCCGCGTCGCCGAGACCGGCGTCCAGCTCATCGTCGCCTCCGTGCAGGACGCGATCGACCGCGGCATGGTCGTCGAACCGCCGGACGGCACCCGCAACCGCATCCAGACCCCCGTGCTCCTGGAAGCGGCCGAGAAGTACCAGTTCGACGCCCTGTTCGGCGGCGCCCGCCGCGACGAGGAGAAGGCCCGCGCCAAGGAGCGCGTGTTCTCCTTCCGCGACGACTTCGGCCAGTGGGACCCCAAGAACCAGCGTCCGGAGCTGTGGAACCTGTACAACGGCCGGGTCCACCCGGGCGAGCAGATCCGCGTGTTCCCGCTGTCGAACTGGACCGAGCTCGACGTGTGGCGCTACATCGGCTCCGAGAACATCCCGCTGCCCGAGGTGTACTTCGCCTCCGAGCGCGAGGTCGTGGACCGCGGCGGCATGCTCTTCGCCGTCAACGAGTTCATCCAGCCGCGCGAGGGCGAAGAGGTCTTCTCCGAGAAGGTCCGCTACCGCACGGTCGGCGACGCGAATCTGACCGGCGCCGTCCGGTCGGACGCGACCACGATCGACGAGATCATCGACGAGGTCGCGGCCACGCGTATCACCGAGCGCGGCGCGACCCGCGGCGACGACAAGACCTCCGAGGCCGCGATGGAAGACCGGAAACGGGAAGGCTACTTCTAATGACGGACACCCTGACCTCCCGCGAGGACACGCACGAGCTGCTGCGCTTCGCCACGGCCGGTTCGGTGGACGACGGCAAGTCGACCCTCATCGGCCGCCTCCTGTTCGACTCGAAGGCGCTCTTCGACGACCAGTGGGACGCCGTCGAGGCCGTCTCGGCGGGCCGCGGCGACGAGTACACCGACCTCGCCCTGCTGACCGACGGGCTCCGCTCGGAGCGCGAGCAGGGCATCACCATCGATGTCGCGTACCGGTACTTCTCCACGCCTGAGCGCAAGTTCATCATCGCGGACACGCCCGGCCACATCCAGTACACGCGCAACATGGTCACCGGCGCCTCGACCGCCGACCTCGCGCTGATCCTCGTCGACGCCCGCAAGGGTCTCGTGGAGCAGTCGCGCCGACACGCGTTCCTGTGCTCGCTGCTGCGCGTGCCGCACATGGTCCTGTGCGTCAACAAGATGGATCTCGTCGACTATGACGAGGCCGTCTTCAAGAAGATCGAGAACGAGTTCTCCGCGTTCGCCACGAAGCTCGAGGTGCCCGACCTGACGGTCATCCCGATCTCGGCCCTCAAGGGCGACAACGTGGTCAACCGTTCCGAGAACATGCCGTGGTTCAATGGCCCGAGCCTTCTCCACCACCTGGAGAAGGTCCACATCGCCTCGGACCGCAACCTCGTCGACGTGCGCTTCCCGGTCCAGCACGTGATCCGGCCGCACTCCAACGACAACCACGACTTCCGCGGCTACGCGGGCCAGGTCGCGTCCGGCGTCATGAAGCCCGGCGACGAGGTCATGGTGCTGCCCAGCGGCTTCACCTCGCGCATCGCGTCGATCGAGACCGCCGACGGCCCGCTGGAGGAGGCGTTCCCTCCCCTGAGCGTGACGGTGCGTCTTGAGGACGAGCTCGACGTCTCGCGCGGCGACATGCTCTGCCGCCCCGGCAACCAGGCCCGCGTCTCCCAGGACATCGAGGCGATGGTCTGCTGGATGGACGAGGCCCGGCCGCTCAAGCTCCGAGGCAAGTACGCCATCAAGCACACCACTGCTGACGTGCGCGCCATCGTCAAGGACGTCCAGTACCAGCTCGACGTCAACACGCTCCACCGCGACGAGGCCGCGACTGAGCTGAAGCTCAACGAGATCGGCCGCGTCACGCTCCGCACGACGAAGCCGCTCCTGTGCGACGACTACCGCCGCAACCGCGCCACCGGCGGCTTCATCATCATCGACGAAGCCGACAACCGCACCGTGGGCGCAGGCATCATCGTTTAAGCAAGACAACCGATTCGGGCCCGACCGCGAAAGCGGCCGGGCCCGAATTCGTTCTCGATCTTGGTGACTGGTGTCACCCCGCTTGGGATTCGTATCGGAGTGTCGAAACGTGAATCGCGTGGTGAGGTCCAATACCGTTTCATGTCATGGTCACTCATAACCATGAGGTCCCGATCCGCCTCTTCCAGGATCGACCCGAGATCGCGGCAGATCTGCTCGCGAGGGCGGTCGGAACGACAATCCCGCTCTACACCAGTGCGGTGTCCGAATCGGAAGCGCTGACGAACTGCGATCCGCTCGAGCTGAACTGCGACAACGTCGCGGTGTTCCGCAACGCCTTCGGCAAGCCTGTCTGCGCCGTCATCACCGAGATCCAACGCAGTGAAGACAAGGACAAGTCCTACACCTGGCCGATGTACCTGACCAACCTGCGGGCCCGCCTCAAATGCCAGGCGCAGTTGCTGGTCATCTGCACCGATGAACCGACTGCGAAATGGGCGAGACAGCTCATCAAGATCGGTCCGCCGGAGTTCGTCCTGCGGCCCAATGTGATCGGGCCGGGGGACTTGGTTCGGCTCATCGGCGGCTGTGACACGCGGGAAGCGGTCGAACTGTTGATTCTGGTCGCCGCGACCAAAGAAGAGGGGGCGGGGACCGAATCCATCGCCCGCGACCTCGGTCGGCGGCTCAACGAACTATCCGAGCCCGACCGCAAGAAGTACACTGGTTGGGCGTTCCAACTACTCTCAACAGCCGCCTGCGAGATTCTGGAGAACGAAATGAGCCTGAGGTACGAGGAGTACCTGGAAACCTACGCCGGTCAGCTCGAGCTGAAGGGCGAGGCGCGCGGCGAGGCGCGCGGCGAGGTCCGTGGCAAGGCGAAAGCCGTGCTCGAGATGTTCGAGCTCCGCGGCATCGAGGTGAGCGACGTCGCGCGGGAGCGGATTCTGGCGTGCACTGATCCGGAACAGGCGGACCGCTGGTTCACCAGCGCCTTCAGCGCGTCTACGGCCGAGGAGATCTTCGACTGAGATCGCAGCGTTGACTTCGACAGGCCCGAACCGCGAAGCGGTTCGGGCCTGTCGCATTTCGGGGCACGTGGCGGAGGGTTCGGACTATGGAAGCCGCCGCAGTCGGAGCTCGCCTGCATGGCTTTCGCAGCGGACCCTGCCGGTGGGGAAGGTCAGGTCGAGAGCGATTCGGCCGGTGAGCGGCTCGAAGTCTTCCTGCGCATGGAGGACGCGGTACCCGATGATGTCGGCCAACGGTGTCTCGGCGGCGTCTTGTTCCACGGTCACGCGGCCCAAGCCGCCCATGTCGTAGCCCCCGTACGGCTCGGATGCTTCGACGATCAGGCACCAGTCCGAGCCGGTGGTGATCCGCACGCAGCCTTCGCCGTCGTCGATGAGCCACACGTCGACTGGGCCCGAGCGCTGATCGGGGTCTTGCCAGTGCCATGCAGCGACGACCTTCGTGAGCCGACGCCCTATCAGCGCCTGCGGTGCGAGACCGGCGCCGTGGAGGGGACACGCGTCAGCTGGTGTTGTCTTGTTCATAGGCTTTGCGGAGTCTGGCGGGGGCTTTGAGGAGCCAGGCGTCTTCGATCATGTCGGTGAGGCGCTGGGTGTCGATCTTGTCGAGGTCGATGAGGATCATGGCGTAGCCGTCGTAGTGGGGCGTGGTGTAGAAGGCGGGGTCGGCGGAGGCGAGGAGGGCGGCCTTCTCGGCGGGGTCGCAGACGATCGCGAAGCCGCCTTCGGCCTCGGTGCGGAGGCGGGCGAAGAACTTGCCCTTGACTTTCAGGGACGGGGTCTGCCAGCTGGTCGTCACCTCGACCTCGGGCAGTCGGGTTGCGATGGCCACTACGTCGTCCCAGGTCGGCATGGCGGGCTCCTCTCGACCCCTCCATGTTCGCTCACGGGTACGACAGCCGCTAAGGGTTGATCCAGTTCCCGATGGTGATGAGGCTGGCCGCAGAGGCGCCGAGGACGGCGGTCGCGACGACTGCGGCGGCGAGGAGGCGCAGCGGCGTCTGGGTCCAGTCGGGGCCGATCTGGTGGCGCATCGCGGGCATGGAGCCGGTGCCGGGCTCGGGCTGGACGGCCTGTTCGGCGGGCGGGAGCTCTTCGCCCTTGGGCCGCATGTAGTCCGCGGTGGGAAGCAGGGTCGTGTCGCCGTTGACCCCGTTGTCGACCCGGACGTGGTCGATCTGGACGGAGACGGGGCCGACCGAGCCGCGGAGCCCGTCGCCCACGCGCGCGAACTGGGCGGTGTCGCCCGGGCGGTAGCCGCTCAGGCTCGGGCGGGAGTGCTCGGCGGTCGCCGAGCTTTCGCGGCCGACGCGGGGGACGGACCAGTTGCCCGTCTCGGGGGCCGAATGCTGCGGCTCCGACGCCCCGTAGCGGGGCTGGGAGTAGGACGGTTCCGAAGCGCCGTAACGGGGTTCAGAGAAGCGACTGCCGGAGTCGAGGTCGCGCGGCGCGGAGGTCTCCCAGCTGTAGCGGTACCGCGAGCGCGACTCGGAGCGGGGCGGGGCGTCGGCGACCGTGTCGACCTGGATCGTGCGCTGCTCGTCGGTGCGGCCGTCGCCGACCCGGGGGAGTTCTCCGGTGGTCGGGTGCGCCGGGTCGCCGTATCGAGGTCCCCACTGGTCGCTCACAGCCGCATCCCTACTGCCCGACGGCGTTCAAGACGTTGTCGCGGTGGTTCTCGAGGTTCTCGATCTCGGCCTGCTGGAGGTTGATCGTGCGCCGTGCCGCGTCGACGACGAGTTCGTTGTCGGTGCGCTCGAGCGCGGCCTTGGCCATGTCGACGCCGCCGATGTGGTGGTCGATCATGAGGTCGGCGAACATGACGTCGGCCTCGGCCCCGGTGAGGGTCTTGAACTCGGCCATCTGCTCGTCGGTAGCCATGCCGGGCATGAGCCCGCCGTTCTCCTCGCTGTCGTGGGCGTGCTCGTCGCCGGCCCACGCCATCGGCTCGCCGGAGGAGAGCTGGACGCCCCAGTCGCGCAGCCACGCCCGGTACATGCCGATCTCGGCGCTCTGGGTCGTGACGATGTCGTACGCGATGGTCGTCAGCGCCGGGTCGGAACCGTGCTGCCACTCGTACATTGCCATCTCGACGGCCTGCTGGTGGTGCGTCTGCATGTCGCGCGCGAACCCGGCCTCGACCGAGTCGTTGCCGGGGGCGGAGGTGCCCGCGACCCAGCCGACCGCGAGTCCCGCGGCGAGCATCAGGACGGCGGTGATCGCGATCAGCACTGCCGGCATCCGCCACAAGCGGCTCATTCGAGTTCCTCTTCTTCTGGCGGGCGCTCCCCGTGTGAGAGCGCCCGCGGTACTACTTGCCTAACGAGCGTCGCCCCGAAAGGTTCGCGTCCGTCAGCCGGTCGGCATCTGCTGCTGGTCGGCGATGGTCGTGGTGAGGTCGCTCGTGCAGGTCGCGTTCGCCTCGGCCGCGTTGTCGGCGTTCTGGATGTAGAAGTCCATGAACTCGTCGATCTTCGGGTCGTTGACGTCGTCGGTCTGGTACTGCACGCCCCAGGCCTGCACCGAGACGGCGACGCCCATCTCCGGGTACGGGCTCATCAGCGAGAAGTCGCGGCCGTTGACCTTCGCGGAGAGCACCTCGATGCCGTCGCCGTCGACGAGCGCGGGGTCGTAGGTCACCCAGACCGCGCCGTGTTCGAGGGAGTGGACGGCGTTGCCGTCCATGATCGGCGCGTCGTAGACCGAGCCGGTGCAGTTCTGCCACTGGCTGAGGTGGTCGCCGCCCGCGGGCGGGGTGATCTCGTACTCGGGGACGGCGGTCGGGTCTTCGCCGTCGATGTGGGTCTGCTGGACGACCCACGGGTTCTCGAGGTCCTCCTCCTTGACGTCGCCGTCCTGGAGGGCCTCGGTGACCTCGGAGTAGTTGGCGTACTCGCCGTAGAAGTCGGTGACGCCTTCCGGCGGTTGGCTCCGGTCCCAGACGACGTACACGGCGGCCCCGATCAGGCCGAGTGCGACGACGCCGACGCCCGCGAACGTGAAGATGAGACCCCACGGCTTGGGCTGCTTGACCTGCACGGCGCGGCCCCTGCGGGCGGCGTTCGCGGACGCCGAGGACTTGCTCAGGCCGCCCTTGCTGTCGCCCTTGGCGGCGTCTTTCCTGCCGGCCGGGCCTTTTTCAACGACTGCGCCTTTGCCGGTGCTCTTGCCGGAGCCCTTGCTGGCGGTCTGCTTCTTCGATGCCATATCGCGGGGAGAGCCTTATTCGTCGAGGTCGGGATGAGCCGGAGCGGAGCCGGGGAGGGCCCGGCGTGAAGTCCACTCGCGTACGCCACCTTACCCGGTCGGTCCAGGGCACTCCTTTAGAGCGCGCCCTGAAACCGACAAAGGCGACCCGCTCACGACGCGGTCGTCGTCACACCGCCCGAGCACGGCGCGTTCGGCTCCGGGTTGAACCGCGCGTTCAGCACGTATGTGTCCAGGTACTCGCCGATCTTCGGGTCCGACACCTCCTCGGTCTGGTACCGGTTCCCCCACGACTGGAGCGACACCGCCACCCCCTGGCCCGGGTACGGGCTCATGAGGGAGTAGTCGCGGGCGTTGATCAGGAGCGCGAGCGCGTCGATGTCGGCCTGCTCGACCAGCTCCGGGTCGTACGTCAGCCACACCGCGCCGTGCTCCAGCGAGTGCACGGCGTTCCCGTCGGCGATCGGCGCGTCGTAGACCGACCCGGTGCACGTCTGCCAGACGGAGAGGTGGTTCCCGCCCGCGGGCGGCTTCAGGTCGTACACCGGGCCCTGGCCGTCCCAGGTGTTCAGCGTGTCCACGTGCTCCTGCTGCGCCACGAACGGGTACTCGAGCTCCTCGGCCGTGACCTTTCCTTCCTGGATGGCCGTCATCACCCCGACGTAGTCGCCGTACTCGCCGAAGAAGCTCTCCACCCCCTCCATCTCGGTCTGGGCCGCGCCGGTCGACGGCTCGGCGGCGGCCGAACCGTCCCCGTCCGAGCCCGAGTCGGGGGTGCAGCCCGCCAGCGCGCCGAGCGCGAGGGCGGCGGCGAGGGCGGTCCAGCGGTTGCGAAGCGGGCGCATGTTCGAGGCCTTCCGTCGTGGTTGCACAGAAGCAACCTACCGGTGCAGGCCACAAGGTGGTTTCTCACTCGCGCGCGTCGAAGCGCGGCGTCTACGATTACCGGGTGACTCCTGAGACGCTCGCAGAGAAAGTGCTGTCCGCTACGCGCACCGCGTTCGAGGCCCTCGGCCTCGACGCCGCCGTACTGCCCGCCCAGACGGCGGTGGAGCGACCCAGGGACCCCAAGCACGGCGACTACGCCTCCAACATCGCGCTGCAGACCGCCAAGAAGGCCGGGACGAACCCGCGCGCGCTCGCCGAGAAGATCGCCGAGAGCCTCGCCGCGACGGAAGGCGTCGCCAAGGTCGAGCTCGCCGGGCCCGGCTTCCTGAACATCACCCTCGACGCCGCTGCGGCGGGCGAGATCGCCGGGAAGATCGTCGCCGCGGGACCGACCTACGGCGACAACGAATCCATGGCCGACCAGCACATCAACCTCGAGTTCGTGTCCGCGAACCCGACCGGGCCCGTCCACGTCGGCGGCACCCGCTGGGCCGCCGTCGGCGACGCGCTGGCCCGGGTCATGCGCGCCTCCGGCGCGAAGGTCACCTCCGAGTACTACTTCAACGACGCCGGCGTGCAGGTCAACAACTTCGCCGCGTCGCTCCTCGCCAGCGCCAAGGGCGAGCCGACCCCCGAGAACGGGTACGCCGGCGAGTACATCGGCGACATCGCCCAGGCCGTGCTCAAGGCCCGGCCCGACGCGCTCGAAGCCGACGACCCGCAGGCGGTCTTCCACGAGGTCGGCGTCGAGTTGATGTTCAACGAGATCAAGCGCGACCTCGACAACTTCGGCACCCACTTCGACGTGTACTTCAACGAGAAGGACCTGCACGACAAGGGCGAACTCGACGCTGCCGTCGCGCGGCTCGACAAGCAGGGCCACATCTTCGAAGCCGACGGCGCCGTCTGGCTGCGCACCACCACCTTCGGCGACGACAAGGACCGGGTCGTCAAGAACTCCCGCGGCGGCTGGACCTACTTCGCGGCCGACTGCGCCTACTACCTCGACAAGCGCGAGCGCGGCTTCGAGAAGCTCGTGCTCATGCTCGGCGCCGACCACCACGGGTACGTCGGGCGCATGCAGGCCATCAGCCAGGCCTTCGGCGACAAGCCGGGCACGCTCGAGATCCTCATCGGTCAGATGGTCAACCTGCTCAAGGACGGCCAGCCCGTCCGCATGGGCAAGCGGTACGGCAACGTCATCACGCTGAACGACATCGTCGAGGCCATCGGCGTCGACGCCGCCCGGTACGTCCTCGCCCGCTACTCCTCGGACTCGACGATCGACATCGACATCGACCTGTGGACCAAGCACGGCAACGACAACCCGGTCTACTACGTCCAGTACGCGCACGCCCGGACCTCCGGCGTGCTCCGCAACGCCGCCGAGCGCGGCGTCGACAAGGGCGAGACCTACGACCCGTCGCTCCTGGACCACCAGCGCGAATCCGACCTGCTCAAGGCCCTCGCCGAGTTCCCGGCCGTCATCGCCACCGCCGCCGAGCTGCGCGAACCGCACCGGGTCGCCCGGTACGCCGAAGAGCTCGCCGCCGCCTACCACCGGTTCCAGCACGACTGCCGCGTCCTGCCCTTCCCGGACGAGGAGACCACCCCGGTCAACCAGGCCCGCCTCTGGCTCGTCGACGCCACCCGCGTCGTCCTCGCCAACGCGCTCGGCCTGCTCGGCGTCTCGGCCCCGGAGCGGATGTAATGCGGACCCACGAAGCCGGCGCCCTGCACGGCGACTTCGACTACCACGCGCTGCGCCCCGGCTGGCTCGGCGTGCCCGACGACGTCAACACGCTCATGCCCCAGCTGTGGGCTTCGGGCGTCGAACGCGCCGAGGACGGCGTCCTGCACATCGGCGGCCTCTCCGTCGAGAAGCTCGCCGCCGAGTTCGGCACGCCCGCGTACGTCTTCGACGAGGACGACTTCCGCGCCCGCTGCCGCGCCTGGACCGAGGCGTTCGACGGCGCCGACGTCTTCTACGCCTCCAAAGCGTTCTGCTCCAAAGCCGTCCTGCGCGCCGCCGCCGAGGAAGGCCTCTTCGTCGACGTGTGCTCCGCCGGCGAGCTCGCCGTGGCGCTGGCCGCCGGGCTCGAGCCCGCCCGCCTGGGCTTCCACGGCAACAACAAGTCGCTCGCCGAACTGCGCCAGGCCGTCGAGATCGGCGTCGGCCGCATCGTCGCCGACTCCTTCACCGAGATCGAACGCCTCGAGGCCATCGCGGCCGAGCTCGGCAAGCGCCCGAACGTGATGATCCGCGTCAACGTCGGCGTCGAGGCCCACACCCACGAGTTCATCGCGACCGCCCACGAGGACCAGAAGTTCGGCTTCTCCCTCGCCGGAGGCGCCGCCTACGAGGCCGCCAGCCGCGTCGTCGAGGCCCCGCACCTGCACCTGCTCGGCCTCCACTCCCACATCGGCTCCCAGATCTTCGACACCTCCGCGTTCGAGATCTCCGCCGCCCGCGTCGCCCGCCTCCACGCCAGGCTCCAGTCCGACTTCGAGATCGAGATCCCGGAGATGGACCTCGGCGGCGGTTTCGGCATGGCCTACACCAGCCAGGACGACCCGCAGCCGCCCGCCGACATCGCCGCGTCCCTGCGCAAGATCGTCGACGAGGAATGCGCTGCGGCAGGCATCGACGTCCCGCGCCTGTCGATCGAACCCGGACGCAGCCTCATCGGCCCGACCATGTTCACCCTCTACGAGGTCGGCACCGTCAAGCCCGTCACCCTCGCCGGGGACGCCGCCCGCCTCTACGTCTCCGTCGACGGCGGCATCAGCGACAACATCCGCACCGCGCTCTACGACGCCACCTACTCCGCGACGCTCGCCTCACGCTCCTCGGACGCGACGCCCGCACTCGCCCGAGTAGTGGGAAAGCATTGCGAAGCAGGCGACATTGTTGTTAAAGATGAATTCCTCCCGGCCGACGTCGCGCCGGGTGACCTGATCGCCGTCCCTGGAACCGGCGCGTACTGCCGCTCCATGGGCTCGAACTACAACCACGTGCCCCGCCCGCCGGTCGTCGCCGTCCGGAACGGCGAAGCGCGTGTGATCGTGGCGCGCGAGACCGTGGACGACCTGCTTCGCCTCGATCTCGGCTAGGCGCCAACCCAACTAGGAAGAGGAACACCAGCGATGAAACTCGCGCTACTCGGATGCGGCAACGTCGGCAGTGAAGTCGTGCGCCTCATGCGAACGCGCGGGGAGGAGCTGGCCTCCCGAGTGGGGGAGCCCGTCGAGATCGTCGGCATCGCCGTGCGCCGCCTCGACCGCGACCGCTCGCACCTGCCCGTGGAGAAGGAACTCTTCACCACCGACGCGCTCGGCCTCGTCAAGCGGCCGGACGTCGACATCGTCGTCGAGGTCGCGGGCGGCATCGAGCCCGCCCGCACCTGGATCACCACCGCGCTGGCCGAGGGCAAGTCGGTCGTGACCGCGAACAAGGCCCTGCTCGCCGAGGACGGCCCGGCCCTGTCGGCCGCCGCGAAGGCGGGCGGCGCGGACCTCTACTACGAGGCCGCCGCCGCTGCGGCGATCCCGCTGATGCGCCCGCTGCGCGAGTCGCTGCACGGCGACACGATCAACCGCGTGCTCGGCATCGTCAACGGCACGACGAACTACATCCTCAGCCAGATGTCGCAGACCGGCGCCGCGTTCGAGGAGGCCCTCGGCGAGGCCACCGAGCTCGGGTACGCCGAGGCCGACCCGACCGCCGACGTCGACAACTACGACGCCGCCGCGAAGGCCGCGCTCATCGCGTCGCTCGCGTTCCACACGCACATCGACCTCGGCGAGGTCTACCGCGAGGGCATCCGGGACGTATCCGCCGCCGACATCGCTTCGGCCGCCGCCCAGGGCCGCGTCGTCAAGCCGCTCTGCATCGCCACCCGGGAGGCCGACGGCGTGTCCGTGCGCGTTCACCCGGCGATGATCCCGGCGACCCACCCGCTCGCGAACGTCAACGGCGCGTACAACGCGGTGTTCGTCGAGGCCGAGTCCGCCGGCCGCCTCATGTTCTACGGTGCGGGAGCGGGCGGCACCGAGACCGCGTCGGCCGTGCTCGGCGATATCGTGGCCGTGGCGCGCAACAAGCGCGGCGGCATCACCGCCTTCCCGCCCGAAGCCGCCTACCAGGACCTCCCGGTGAAACCCATCGGCGAGGCCCGCACCCGCTACCACGTCAGCCTCGACGTGGTCGACGAACCGGGCGTGCTCGCCCGCGTGGCCGCCACCTTCGCCCACCACGGCGTCAGCCTCGCCACCGTCCATCAATCCGGCCAGGGCGACGAGGCCCGGCTCGTGGTCGTCACCCACACGGCCGCCGACAAGCAGTTGTCGGACACCGTGGAGGAACTGTCGCAACTGACCTCGGTGCACCAAGTCACCTCGGTCATGCGCGTCGAAGGAGAATAGGACGCCATGTCCGCATCTGCCATGCGCCCGGGGTGGCGCGGCCTCATCGAGGAATACCGCGACCGGCTCCCGGTCACCGACGCCACCCCCGTCGTCACCTTGCAGGAGGGCGGCACGCCCCTGCTGCCCGCACCGGCCCTCTCCGCGAAGACCGGCTGCGACGTCTACCTCAAGGTCGAAGGCCTGAACCCGACGGGCTCCTTCAAGGACCGCGGCATGACGCTCGCGGTCTCGAAGGCCGTCGAAGACGGCGCGAAGGCCGTCATCTGCGCCTCCACGGGCAACACCTCCGCTTCGGCGGCTGCGTACGCCGCGCGCGCCGGGATCACCTGCGCCGTGCTCGTCCCGGCCGGGAAGATCGCCCTCGGCAAGCTCGCGCAGGCCCTCGTGCACGGCGCGAAGCTCATCCAGCTCGAAGGCAACTTCGACGACTGCCTCATGGTCGCCGACAAGCTCTCCCAGGACTACCCGGTCGCGCTCGTCAACTCGATCAACCCGGTCCGCCTCCAGGGGCAGAAGACCGCCGCGTTCGAGATCGTGCAGGTCCTGGGCGACGCCCCCGACCTCCACGTGCTGCCGGTCGGCAACGCCGGCAACATCAGCGCCTACTGGATGGGCTACACCGAGGACGCCGCCGAAGGCAACGCCACCAAGCGCCCCCGGATGCTCGGCGTCCAGGCCGCCGGGGCCGCGCCGATCGTCAACGGCCACGTCGTGGAGCACCCGCAGACCATCGCGACCGCGATCCGCATCGGCAACCCCGCGTCCTGGACCAAGGCCCTCGACGCGGAGAAGGAGTCGGGCGGCAAGATCATCTCGGTCACCGACCGCGAGATCCACGCCGCGTACATGCTGCTCGCCCGCACCGAAGGCGTCTTCGTCGAACTCGGCTCGGCCGCGTCCGTCGCCGGGCTCCTCAAGCAGGCCGAGGCCGGTTGGGTCGACAAGGGACAGACGATCGTCTGCACTGTCACGGGCAACGGCCTCAAGGACCCCGACTGGGCCGTCTCCACCGCGCCCCAGCCGTCCACGGTCCCCGTCGACGTGGCGCTCACCGCCGCTGCTCTGGGACTCTAGTTGGAGGCCTTCGCAACCGGGCCGCGCGCCACCGTGCGCGTCCCGGCCACCTCAGCCAACCTCGGACCGGGCTTCGACTCGCTCGGCCTCGCCCTCGACCTCTGCGACGAGGTCAGCGCCGAGGCCACGAGCGGCACCGCCGTCACCGTGGAAGTCCAAGGCGAAGGCGAGGGCACCGTCCCGCTGGACGAACGCCACCTCGTCGCCGCCACGATGCTGCGCACCTTCAAGCACCTCGGCCTCTCGGCCCCGGGCCTGAAGGTCAAGTGCCGCAACCGCATCCCGCACGCGCGCGGACTCGGCTCCTCGTCGGCGGCGATCGTCGCGGGCATCATGCTCGCCGACGCGCTCGCGGGCGCCGGCATGACCCGCAGCGAGAAACTGGTGCTGGCCAGCGAGATCGAGGGCCACCCGGACAACGTCGCCCCGTGCCTCCTCGGCGGCTTCACCATCGCCTACACCACAGGGGACGGTGCCAGGGCGATCAGCCTCGACCCGTCGCCGCGCGTCCACCCGTGGGTGTTCGTGCCGCAGTCCAAGGGCCTGACCTCGGTCGCCCGCGCCGCCCTGCCCGAGAAGGTCCCGCACACCGACGCGGTGTTCAACCTCTCGCGTTCGGCGCTTCTCGCCGCCGCGATCACGCACCATCCGTCGCGGCTTTTCGACGCCACCGACGACCGGCTGCACCAGTCGTACCGGGCCAAGGGAATGCCGGAAAGCACCCATTTGTTGAGAGCATTGCGTTCCGCCGGAATCGCGGCAGCGATCTCCGGTGCGGGTCCGACGGTGCTCGCACTCACTGTCGACGACGCGCGCGTACCCGAAGTCCCCGCCGGTTTCGAGGCCATGCGCCTCGAAGTCGCCGACGGGGCCGTACAGGTCGCGACCTCCCCGAACGAGTGATCCTCGGGTCCGTTGTTGAGAATGGCGAGAGTGCGCTACCATTCCAGTTAGACGACCACCCGGTGTCGTGACTGCTCGAAGCCTTGCTTATGCTTGTGGTCACAACAGCTGCGGCGCATCCAGCGCACGCCTGATCTCTTGTTTGGGTCATCACCCTCAACCATGGATTTGTGACTTTGCATAGCTCCAGCGTGGCATGGCACGGTTTCGACCAAGGAACAGTCGCTGTCCGCTTGTGGCGCCGGGCCTCCGCCCGGATCGGATCGCAAAGGCGAGGATCGCAATCAGCGGAGATCGCAATCACGTGTCTCAACGTGCACGATCATTCATCGCAAGCTGTCCAGTCGCAGGCCCAGAGGCTGTTCACACCACGATCAGGACCGTCTGCTCAGCGGACAGCCCAGGGGTGTTGCACCCAGTGTCAACCGTCGTCTTCCAACCGCCGAGGCCACAGCGTGGCCGGAAGCGGCCGAAGCGATGGCGGGACGCAGACCAGAACATCGGCATTGCGGCTATTTGAAAGACGCGGAAACTCCTCGAATCCACTTCGAAGTTCCGCCAGGGAAGGAATCCATTGAGCGACACCACCGGCACGACGTCGGACCGGATTAGCGATGAGGCTTCGGCTGCGGAAGAGATTCCGGAGACCAAGAAGCGCCGTCGGGCAGGAACCGGTCTGGCCTCTATGCTGATGCCCGAGCTCCAGCAGATGGCGCAATCGCTCGGCATCACCGGCGTTGGCCGGATGCGCAAGAGCGAGCTGATCGCCGCCATCCAGGAACGGCAGGATGCGGGCTCGCAGCCCGGCGGTGCCAGCGCGGAAAAGGAGGCCCCGCCAGTGCCTGACTCTGACCAAACGCCCATCGCCGAGGCCCCGTCGACCACAGTCGACGCCGCGCCCGCCGACAACGGCTCCGAGAGTGCAGAGGCCAAGGGCGGCACCGCCGCCCGCCGGGCGACCCGCCCGGCCGGTCCGCCGCAGCCGCGCCGCCGTGAAGAGCGTCAGACCGAAGCCGTTGAGCCCGAAGCGCAGTCGTCGTCCGTCGCGACCATCGAGTCCGATGAGGACCGTCCGCAGCGCCGCCGCCGTTCGCGTGAGAACGGCCGAGACAATCGCGAAGGCGGCCGCGAGAACGGCCGCCGCGACGAGCGCCAGGAGCGCTCGGAGCAGTCCGACGCCCGCACCGAGACCCGCGAGCGCCGCGGCGAGGACGACGGTTACGACGACCGCGGCCCCCGCGACGGCGACGGCGACAACCGCCGCCGCAAGCGCCGCGACCGCTCCGACCGCCGCCAGCGCGGCGGGCGCGACGAGTCGCCCGAGCGCGGCGGCAACACCGGCGGCGGCGTCCAGAACGACGAGCAGCTCGTGCCCGTGGCGGGCATCCTCGACATCCTCGACAACTACGCGTTCATCCGCACCACCGGCTACCTCGCCGGCCCGGACGACGTGTACGTCTCGATGTCGCAGGTCCGCAAGTACCGCCTGCGCCGCGGCGACGCCATCACCGGCGCCGTCAAGCCCAGCCGCGGTGGCGGCGAGGAGGGCGGCAACGGCCAGGGCGGCAAGCAGCAGCAGCGCCGCGAGAAGTACAACCCGCTGGTCCGCCTCGACACCGTCAACGGGATGAGCCCCGACGACGCGAAGAAGCGCGACGAGTTCTACAAGCTCACGCCGCTGTACCCGCAGGAGCGCCTGCGCCTGGAGACCGAGCCGAACGCGATCACCACCCGCGTCATCGACCTGGTGGCCCCGATCGGCAAGGGCCAGCGCGCCCTCATCGTCTCCCCGCCGAAGGCCGGTAAGACGATGGTGCTCCAGGCGATCGCCAACGCGATCACCACGAACAACCCCGAGTGCCACCTCATGGTGGTCCTCGCGGACGAGCGGCCCGAAGAGGTCACCGACATGCAGCGTTCGGTGAAGGGCGAGGTCATCGCCTCGACCTTCGACCGCCCGCCGTCGGACCACACCACGGTCGCCGAGCTCGCGATCGAGCGCGCCAAGCGCCTGGTCGAGCTCGGCCACGACGTGGTCGTGCTGCTCGACTCGATCACCCGACTGGGCCGCGCGTACAACAACTCGTCGCCCGCCTCGGGCCGGATCCTCTCCGGCGGCATCGACTCGACGGCGCTGTACCCGCCGAAGCGCTTCCTCGGCGCGGCGCGGAACATCGAGCACGGCGGGTCGCTGACCATCATCGGCACGGCGCTGGTCGAGACCGGCTCCATGGGCGACACGGTGATCTTCGAAGAGTTCAAGGGCACCGGCAACGCCGAGCTCAAGCTCGACCGCAAGATCGCCGAGAAGCGCACGTGGCCCGCGATCGACGTCCACCAGTCGAGCACACGCAAGGACGAGCTCATGATGAGCCCCGAGGAGCAGGCAGTGATGCTGAAGCTCCGCCGGGTCCTGTCGTCGCTCGACCCGCAGCAGGCGATCGACCTGCTGATCGACCGGTTGAAGAAGACGCAGACGAACGCCGAGTTCCTGATGCAGATCGTCAAGAACACGCCCGGCGAGTAAGAGTGTGAGACGTGAGGCCGCCCTGGTTGAGAGCGGCCTCACGCCTTAACATTGGTAGCTGGTGCGCAGGTCGCGCACCCCAGGTGCCCGTTCGCGGGCCTGATGCGGTTCCGGTTCACGGCTCTGGCCGACCCGGCGACCGATACGAAAGGGAAGTCATGAAAGACGGGATCCACCCTCAGTACGTCGTCACCGAGGTGACCTGCTCCTGCGGGAACGCGTTCACCACCCGGTCGACGGTGGCCAGTGGCAAGATCCAGGCTGCGACCTGCAACAAGTGCCACCCGTTCTACACCGGTAAGCAGCGCATCCTCGACACCGGCGGTCGCGTGGCCAAGTTCAAGGCCCGCTACGCCAAGACGCAGGAGAAGGCCGCTCAGGCTGGTAAGTAGCTTTGCCGCGCAGCGCTCGTGTCGTATGACGCGGGCGCTGCGTTTTTTCGTATCCAAGCTTTCAGGCACTGCTCTCTCGAAGGAACCGCAATGACTACCGCTGCCGACAACCGCCTGCAATCGCTGCTCGCCGAGTACAAGGACCTCGAAGTCCAGATGGGCGACCCGGCGCTGCACGCCGACCAGGCGCAGGCCCGGCGCGTCGGCCGGCGGTACGCCGAGCTCTCGCCGATCGCGAAGACCGCCGAGGACATCGCCCAGGCGAAGGAGGACCTCGAGACCGCCGAAGAGCTGGCGAAGGAGGACTCGGACTTCGCGGAGGAGGCCGAGAACCTGCGCAAGCGCATCCCGGTCCTCGAGGAGAAGCTGGCCGAGCTGCTCGTGCCGCGCGACCCCGACGACTCGAAGGACGTCATCATCGAGATCAAGGCGGGCGCGGGCGGCGAGGAGTCCGGCCTGTTCGCCGGGGACCTCATGCGCATGTACCTGCGCTACTTCGAGCGCCTGGGCTGGGCCGTCGAGACCCTGGAGATGGTGCCCACGGACCTGGGCGGCGTCAAGGACTCCTCGATCGCCGTGCGCACCAAGGGCACGCCCGAAGGCGGCAACGGCGTGTGGTCGCGCATGAAGTTCGAGGGCGGCGTGCACCGCGTGCAGCGCGTGCCCGTGACCGAGTCGCAGGGCCGCGTGCACACCTCCGCCGCCGCGGTCGTCGTGATGCCCGAGGCCGAAGAGGTCGACTTCGAGCTGAACATGAACGACGTGCGGGTCGACGTCTACCGCTCTTCCGGCCCCGGCGGGCAGTCGGTCAACACGACCGACTCCGCGGTGCGCCTCACGCACGTGCCCACTGGCGTGGTCGTGACCAGCCAGAACGAGAAGAGCCAGCTGCAGAACAAGGAAGCCGCGATCAAGGTCCTGCGCGCGCGCCTGCTCGCCAAGCAGCAGGAGGAGGCCGCCGCCGCGGCCGGTGCCGCGCGGCTCTCGCAGGTGCGCACGGCCGACCGCTCCGAGCGGATCCGCACGTACAACTTCCCGCAGAACCGGCTCACCGACCACCGCGTGGGCTTCACCGCCTACAACCTCGACCAGGTCATGGACGGCGCGCTCGACGAGGTCCTGGACGCCCTCGCCGCCGCCGACCGGGCCGAGCGCATGGCCCGCGGCTCCGAAAATTGATGGCTCCGCAAGCTTCGCCAAGGCCGAGTAGATGACCTCCTGGCCTCAGGCCGTCGCCCTGGCGGCGAAGCGGCTCGAAGCGGCCGGCGTCCACTCCCCGCGGGTCGACGCCGAGCTGCTGGCCGCCCACGTCTCCGGGCTCAAGCGGGCGCAGCTGCTCATCGCCGACGCGCCGACGCCAGCGCAGCTCGCGGAGTTCGACGCGCTCGTCGCGCGCCGTGCCACCCGCGAGCCGCTGCAGCACCTGACCGGTTCCGCCGCGTTCCGCTACGGCGAACTCGCGGTCGGGCCGGGCGTGTTCGTGCCCCGGCCCGAGACCGAACTGCTCGTCGACTGGGCGCTCACGCGCCTTCCGAAGGGCGGCACCGTGATCGACGCGTGCTCGGGTTCGGGGGCGGTCGCGCACGCGATCGCGACCGAGCGGCCCGACGCGACGGTGTGGGCCGTCGAGGTCGACTCCGACGCCTTCGAATGGCTCGAATCGAACCTCGACGGCACCGGCGCGACCCCGGTGCTCGCCGACGCGACCGCCGCCGGGACGCTCGCCGAACTCGACGGCACCGTGGACCTCGTCACCGCGAACCCGCCGTACGTCCCGTTCGACATCGAGGTCGCGCCCGAGGTCGACTTCGACCCCACGGGCGCGGTCTACGCCGCCGAAGCGGGCCTCGCCGTGATCCAGCCGCTCGCCGTGCGCGCCGCGGCCTGGCTCAAGCCCGGCGGCTGGTTCGGGTTCGAGCACGACGACACGCACGGAACGGTCGCGCCCGAGATCCTGAATGTCAGCGGATTCACCGACACCGAGGACCACGACGACCTGGCGGGGCGGCCGAGGTTCGCGACGGGAAGGCTAGGCTTGTCGCCGTGAGGCTGTTCAATTGCAGGAAGATCAAGGACCGCGCGACCGGGTTGAAGTCCGCGGCCAGGGCCGTTACCGGCGGCCGGCTCGTCGTGCTCCCCACCGACACCGTCTACGGCATCGGCTGCGACGCGTTCAATCCCACGGCCGTCAAGGCCCTGCTCGCCGCGAAGGGACGCGGGCGCGACATGGCGCCGCCGGTCCTCATCGGCTCGAAGCGGGCGCTCGACGGCATCGCCTCCGACATCCCCGACTCCGCCAAGGAGCTCATCGAGGCGTTCTGGCCCGGGCCGCTCACCATCGTGGTGCCCTACACCCCGTCCCTGACCTGGGACCTCGGCGACACCGACGGCACTGTCGCGGTGCGCATGCCGCTGCACCCGCTCGCGATCGAGCTGCTCAAGGAGACCGGCCCGATGGCCGTCTCCTCGGCGAACAAGACCGGGCAGCCCCCAGCCGAGACCGCCGGTGACGCGAAGGCCCAGCTCGGCTCCGACGTCTCCGTGTACCTGGAGGCCGGGCCCAGCGAGGACAACCAGCCGTCGACCATCGTCGACTGCGTCGCGCACCCGCCACAGATCCTGCGCCTAGGCGCGCTGAGCCTGGAGCAGATCCGCAAGATCGTGCCCGAGACCCTCGACCGCGACGGCTACGGCCCCGGCCAGGGCCCCGAGGACGACGAGCCCGAGGAAGACGAGGCCGCCGCGGCGGACGCCGACGAGCCGAAGGCCGAAGAGGAATCCGCGTGACCTCGCCCTTCACCGTGCTGCACGTGTGCACCGGCAACATCTGCCGGTCGCCCATGTCCGAGCGCATCCTCGCCGGGCTCACCGGCGAGGACGTGCTCAACCACGGCGCGGGCATCTCGGCCTTCCACGAGGGCGAGAACATGCAGCACAACGCGGTGACCGAGCTCGGCTCGCGCGGCTACGACCCCGACGGCCACCGGGCCCGGCACCTGCTGCGCGAGCACGTCGAGGCCTCGGACCTCATCCTCGTGGCCACGACCGGGCACCTGGAGTACATCGCCGAGCGCTTCCCCGAGGCGGTCGCGAAGACCTTCCTCGTACGCTCGTTCGGGCCGATGGCCGCCGACCTCGCCGACTCCCTTCCCGACGGCGACACCGCCGTGCGCGGCAAGGCCCTCGTCGACGCCGCCGACGCGCGGCGCGGCGAGTACGACGAGCTCGACCTGGCCGACCCGTGGGGGATGCGGCAGGCCGTCTACGCGCAGATCGCCGACCAGCTCGAGGCGGCGCTGAAGCCCGTCGCGGCCGCACTGGAGCCGCGCGCATGAAGAACGCCAGAGGCTTCTTGAAGCCGTGCTTCCTGGTCGCCGGGATCGCGATGCTCATCGCCGCCGTGGTCGGCGGCATCACAGCCGGAGGGACCGGCGCGTGGGCCGCTCCGGCCGGAGTAGCCTTGGCCGCCTTGGGATTCGCGGGTTCTGCGATGGCCGTCGCCTTCGCGGAGACCTTTGATCTGCGTCTCACTCTGCCTATGGCCTTGATCACGTACTCGATCAAGCTGGCGCTGGTCCTGACGGTCCTGACCATCGTCAAGACAGCGGTTCCTGACGCGTTGCTGCCCTTCGCCTACGGCGTGATCGGCGGGGCCGTCGCCTGGCTCGCCACGCAGGTCGCCTGGGCCTACAAGGCGAAGATTCCCTACATCGAGCTCGACCAGAGTTCTTGACGAAATCTTGACGCCCGACGCGACACGCGGTGTTTCTTAGAGGTTGACAACTCCGCACGGATGGCGCTCATCTCAGCGAACCCGCTGGGCAGTTCCTGTGTAGTAGCTGTTAGAGTTCAGCTCGACATGGCCGACAAACACCCCCCTGAGAAGAAACCGCAGCCCGACGGCTCGGATATGGGCTGGCGTGCGCTGGGATACCTCGTCTCCGGAATCGTCTTCTGGGGTGGTCTTGGATATCTCGTCGACCTGTGGCTCGATCTGCCCAGAGTCGGGCTCCTGGTAGGGATGCTTGTCGGTGCTGCAGCAGGGATGTACCTGCTGATCAAGCAGATGTCGCCTTAACTTGACCGACACTGACTGAGAGGCGTGACTCGCGTGACCGACTCAGCCACCGTGCTGGCCGAAGGGGACTCCCACTTCCCGCCCGGCATCCACAGCTTTGATTTCCGGGACTGGTTCACGGGTCTCAGCGACACCGCCCTCGCCCACGTGTTCACCACGATCACCTTCGCGGTCTGGCTCGGCGTCGCCGTGCTCATCGTCTTCTTCCTGTGGGCGTACCGCAAGCCCCAGATCGTCCCCACGAAGAAGCAGTGGATCGCCGAATCCGCGTACGGCTTCATCCGGAACACCGTCGCCATCGACCAGATGGGCAAGAAGGAGGGCGTCAAGTTCGCCCCCTACCTCGCGACGCTGTTCCTGTTCATCCTCGTCATGAACTTCTGGGCCATCGTGCCCGGCATCCAGGTCTCCCCGATGGCCCACATCGCCTTCCCCGCGATGCTCGGCGTCCTTTCCTGGATCATCTACATGGCCGTCGGCTTCAAGAAGCACGGCTTCATCGGGTTCCTGAAGATCACCTGCGTGCCCCCGGGCGCCCCGTGGTTCATCTACCCGCTGCTCATCCCGATCGAGTTCCTGCAGAACCTCATCCTGCGGCCGGTCACCCTGGCCCTGCGACTGTTCGCGAACATGTTCGCCGGCCACCTCATCCTGCTGGTGTTCATCCTCGGCGGATTCGAGATGCTCAACTCGGGCAACGTCTTCATCCAGGGACTGTCGGTCTTCTCGTTCGCCATGGGCATCGCCATGACGCTGTTCGAGCTCATCGTCATCCTGCTGCAGGCCTACGTGTTCACTCTGCTCACGGGCATGTACATCCAGGGGTCCCTCGCGGACGAGCACTAGAGGCTCACCGACTTCCACCCCTCAAACCACACAGTTTTCGCAATTGAACAACATCGTGGCGTGATAGACACGCCACGCTGACACCTAGGAGAAAACGCCATGGAAGGCTCCGTCAGCGTCATTGGTTACGGCCTCGCCGCAATCGGCCCCGGTATCGGTGTCGCCCTGATCTTCGCCGCGTGGATCACCGCCACCGCGCGTCAGCCCGAGTCGGCCGGTATCACCCGCCCGATGCTGTTCATGGGCTTCGCCCTCGTCGAGGTTCTGGCCCTGTTCGGCCTCGTCCTCGCGTTCATCAACTAACTAGCCACCTCACGGAGCGAACATGATTCTCGCCGCCGAAGAAGGAGGCGCCCAGATTCTCTTCCCGATTTGGCAAGAGATCCTGGTCGGCGCCATCGCCTTCGGTCTGCTCTGCTTCGTGCTCATGAAGTTCGTCTTCCCCATGATGGAGAAGACCTTCGAGGCACGAGTGGACGCGATCGAAGGCGGCATCGAGCGGGCTGAGCGGGCTCAAGAAGAGGCCAATCAGACGCTCGAGGAATACCGCCGCAAGCTCGCCGCCGCGCAGGAGGAGGCCGCCGCGATCCGCGACGAGGCCCGCGCCGACGCAGTGGCAGCCAAGGAGGAGATCCTCGTCTCCGCCCGCGAAGAGGCCAACCGCGTGATCGCGGCCGGCCACGCGCAGGTCGAGGCGTCCCGCCAGCAGCTCGTCCGCGAGCTGCGCAGCGAGGTCGGCACCCTTGCGGTCGACCTGGCCGGGAAGATCATCGGCCAGCGCCTCGCCGGGGACGCCGACACGACGGCCACTGTGGACCAGTTCCTGTCCCAGATCGCCGACGAGACGGCCGAGACGAGCGGAGCACGCTGATGTCGACGACTGGACGCGAAAGCATCGAGGCCGGCCGGGCCGTGCTGGAGGCAGCCGCCTCCGGCTCCTCGGCCGAGCAGCTCACCGAGTGCGGCGATCAGCTGCTGGGAGTGACGAGGTTCCTCGTCGACCAGCCTCGGCTGCGTCGCGCCCTGTCCGACCCCGCCCGCACGGCGGACGACCGGGAGGGCCTGGTCCGCGGGCTCATCACGGGCCAAGTGGGCGAGACCGCCGCCGACGTGGTGGCCGCGCTCGTGCGCGGCCGCTGGGGCGTGCCGTCCGAACTGGCCGACGGCACCGAGCAGCTCGCCATCGCGGCGCTGCTGCTCGCCGCGGCCAAGGAGGGCACCCTCGCCAACGTCGAGGACGAGCTGTTCCGCTTCGGGCGGCTCGTCGACGGCGACGCCGAGCTGGCCTCGGTCCTCGGCGCCTCCGGCACCGATCCGAAGGGCCGGGCCTCGCTCATCGAGAGCCTGCTCTCGGGCAAGGCCGAGCCGGTGACGGTGAAGCTCGCGACCGCCGCCGCCCACGGCATCGGCGGTCGCAGCTTCCACGCCTCGCTGGCCCACCTGGTCGAGGCCGCCGCCGCGGCCCGCGACGAGGCCGTGGCCTACGTGACCGTGGCGAAGCCGCTCGACGAGGCCGGGGAGCGCCAGCTCGCCGCCAAGCTCAGCCTGGTCTACGGGCGCCCTGTGGCGCTCAAGGTCACGGTCGACCCCGCGATCGTCGGGGGCATCCGGGTGCAAGTCGGCTCGGAGCTGTGGGACGGCACCGTCTCGCGCCGCCTCGACGAAGCCCGCCAAGCCTTGGCCGGACGCTGATCCAGCCGGTAACAACAGAAAGGTAAACGTTCAGATGGCTGAATTGACCATCTCCTCTGACGAGATCCGTAGCGCGCTCGACGCCTACGTCTCGTCGTACCGGCCGGAGATCACCCGCGAAGAGGTCGGTACCGTCACCAGCGCCGGCGACGGCATCGCCGTCGTCGAGGGCCTGCCCTCCGTCATGGCCAACGAGCTCCTGGAGTTCGAGGGCGGCGTGATGGGCCTGGCCCTGAACCTCGACGTCCGCGAGATCGGCGCCGTGCTCCTCGGCGACCCGACCAAGGTCGGCGAGGGCCAGTCGGTCAAGCGCACCGGCAAGGTCCTCTCCGTGCCGGTGGGCGACAAGTACCTCGGCCGCGTCGTCGACGCCCTGGGCAACCCGATCGACGACCTCGGTCCGATCGAGGCCGAGGGCGAGCGCGAGCTCGAGGCCCAGGCCCCCAACGTCATCAACCGCCAGTCGGTCGGCGAGCCGGTCGAGACCGGTATCAAGGCCATCGACGCGATGACCCCCATCGGCCGCGGCCAGCGCCAGCTGATCATCGGCGACCGCAAGACCGGCAAGACGCAGGTCGCGATCGACACGATCATCAACCAGCGCGCCAACTGGGAGTCCGGCGACCCGAACAAGCAGCTGCGCTGCATCTACGTCGCGGTCGGCCAGAAGGGCTCCACCGTCGCCGGCATCAAGGGCATGCTCGAAGAGCACGGCGCGATGGAGTACACCACCATCGTGGCGGCCAACGCCGACGAGCCCGCGGGCCTGAAGTACCTGGCCCCCTACACCGGTTCGGCCATCGGCCAGCACTGGATGTACGGCGGCAAGCACGTCCTCATCGTCTTCGACGACCTGTCGAAGCAGGCCGAGGCGTACCGCACCGTGTCGCTGCTGCTGCGCCGTCCCCCGGGCCGCGAGGCGTTCCCCGGTGACGTCTTCTACCTGCACTCGCGTCTGCTCGAGCGCTGCGCGAAGCTGTCGGACGAGCTGGGCGCGGGTTCGATGACGGGTCTGCCGATCATCGAGACCAAGGCCGGCGACATCTCGCAGTTCATCCCGACCAACGTCATCTCGATCACCGACGGCCAGGTCTTCCTCGAAGAGGGCCTGTTCAACTCGGGTGTGCGTCCGGCGATCAACGTCGGTACGTCCGTCTCCCGTGTCGGTGGCGCGGCCCAGACCAAGGGCATGAAGGGCGTCGCGGGTTCGCTGCGCCTCGACCTGGCCCAGTACCGCGACCTGGAGGCCTTCGCGGCCTTCGCGTCGGACCTGGACGCCGCGTCGAAGGCACAACTGGACCGCGGTCTGCGCATGGTCGAGCTCCTCAAGCAGGGTGTGGCCGAGCCGTTCCCGATGGGCGAGGAGACCATCTCGATCTGGGCGGGCACCTCGGGCGAGCTCGACGACATCCCCGTCGGCGAGATCCGCCGCTTCGAGAACGAGTTCCTCACCTACATGCGCGCCAACCACAAGGACGTCGTCGCCCAGCTCACCGCGGGCAACACGAAGGTGGCGGGCGACATCGAGGACACCCTCAAGCGCGCGATCGCCAAGTTCAAGCAGATGTTCAAGGCCACCGCCGACGACCTGCACGTGACCGACACCGCTGAAGACGCCCTCGAGGGCGACGTGGACGTCGAGACCGTCAAGCGCGTCAAGAAGGGTTAGCCATGTCAGCGCAGCTTCGTACTTTGCGCAAGCGGCTGAAGTCGACCCAGTCCATCAAGAAGATCACCAAGGCGCAGGAGCTGGTCGCGACCAGCCGTATCGCCAAGGCGCAGGACCGGGTCGCGGCTTCGCTGCCGTACGCCCGGGCCATGACCGGCGTGATGACCTCGCTCGCGAGCAACGCGTCGATCAACCACCCGCTGCTGCAGCCGCGTCAAGCGGTGCGGCGCGCGGGCGTGCTGGTGGTCACGGCGGACAAGGGGATGTGCGGCGCGTACAACACGAACGTCATCCGCACGGCCGAACAGCTGGTCTCGCGCCTCGCCGAAGAGGGCAAGCAGCCGGTCCTGTACGTCGCCGGCCGCAAGGGCGTCGACTACTACCGGTTCCGTTCCCGTCAGATCCAGCAGTCGTGGACCGGGTTCTCCCAGCTGCCGAAGGTCTCGGACGCCCAGGAGATCACCCGGACGCTGCTCGCGGCGTTCATGTCCGGCGCCGACGACGTCGGTGACGACGCCGGAGCGGACGGTATCCTTGGGGTCGACGAACTGCACATCGTCCACACCAAGTTCGTCTCGCTGCTGACGCAGACCCCTGAACCGCGGCAATTGGCTCCCCTCGAGGTCGAGGAGGTCGAGGAGTCCGAGCTCGAAGAGCACGTGCTCCTTCCCGACTACGAGTTCGAGCCGAACCCGGAGGCGCTGCTCGACGCGCTGCTGCCGAAGTACTTGACGACTCGCATCTACGCGGCGCTGATCGACGCCGCCGCGAGCGAGTTGGCGTCGAAGCGTCGGGCCATGAAGGCGGCTTCCGACAATGCCGATGAATTGATCAAGACCCTGCGGCGGAGCGCGAACGCGGCGCGGCAGGCGGCGATCACGCAGGAGATCAGCGAAATCGTGGGCGGGGCCTCGGCCCTTTCCGCCGCAGGAAGAGAGTAACGATGACTGACACTCATGGAGTGGGGCGCGTCGTACGGGTCATCGGGCCGGTCGTCGACGTCGAGTTCCCTCGCAACGCCATCCCGGCGATCTTCAATGCTCTGCATGTGGACATCGAGTACGGGGGCGAGAAGAAGACCGTGACCCTGGAGGTTGCCCAGCACCTGGGTGACAACCAGATCCGCGGCATCTGCATGGCGCCGACCGACGGCATGGTCCGCGGCGCCGAGGTCCGCGACACCGGTGCGCAGATCAAGGTCCCGGTCGGCGACGGCATCAAGGGCAAGGTCTTCAACGTCCTCGGTGAGTGCCTCAACCTCGAAGAGGGCGAGACGCTCGAGGCCGACGACCACTGGGAGATCCACCGCCACGCCCCGGCGTTCGCGCAGCTGGAGCCGAAGACCGAGATGCTGGAGACCGGCATCAAGGCGATCGACCTCCTCGCCCCGTACGTCAAGGGCGGCAAGATCGGCCTGTTCGGCGGCGCCGGCGTGGGCAAGACGGTGCTCATCCAGGAGATGATCATCCGCGTCGCCCAGAACTTCGGTGGTTCCTCGGTGTTCGCCGGTGTCGGCGAGCGCACCCGTGAGGGCAACGACCTCATCGCCGAGATGGCGGAGGCCGGCGTGCTTCCGAAGACCTCGCTGGTCTACGGCCAGATGGACGAGCCGCCGGGCGTGCGTCTGCGTGTCGCCCTGTCGGCCCTGACGATGGCCGAGTACTTCCGCGACGTGAAGAACCAGGAGGTGCTGCTCTTCATCGACAACATCTTCCGCTTCACGCAGGCCGGTTCGGAGACCTCCGCGCTGCTGGGCCGCATGCCCTCGGCCGTGGGTTACCAGCCGACCCTGGCGGACGAGATGGGTGAGCTCCAGGAGCGCATCACCTCGCTGCGCGGCAAGGCCATCACCTCGATGCAGGCCGTGTACGTCCCCGCGGACGACTACACCGACCCGGCGCCGTTCACCGCGTTCACCCACCTTGACGCGACGACGAACCTCGAGCGGAAGATCTCCGACAAGGGCATCTACCCCGCGATCGACCCGCTCGCCTCGAACTCCCGCATTCTGGAGCCCGAGGTCGTCGGTGCGGAGCACTACGCGGTGGCGTCCCAGGTGAAGCAGATCCTGCAGAAGTACAACGAGCTGCAGGACATCATCGCCATCCTCGGCATGGACGAGCTTTCCGAAGAGGACAAGCTCGTCGTGGGCCGCGCGCGCCGCATCGAGCGCTTCCTGTCGCAGAACACGTTCGCGGCGAAGCAGTTCACCGGCGTCGAGGGCTCGTTCGTCCCCGTCAAGGAGACCGTCGAGGCCTTCAAGAAGATCGCAGAGGGCGAGTACGACCACTTCCCCGAGCAGGCGTTCTTCATGTGCGGTGGTCTCGACGACCTGCACAAGAACGAAGAGGAGCTCCGCAAGAAGGGCTAACCTTCCTTGTAGCGCTTAACGAAGCGGCCCCGGAACCGAATGGTTCCGGGGCCGCTTCTGTCTTGTCTCGATAGACTGGCACCGACTCTTACCACGTGGGTTGATGGCTACGCCAGGCCTCCGGGCCACAACTTTATAAAGTTCTTGTATCAAACTTCGAGTGTTGCTAGTCTCATGCGGCAAGGATGTGCGAATATCGCAACATGAAGCTTGACGACGGATGGGCTGCGATCGGTGAACGAGTTCGCCGCGCGAGAGTTGCGGGTGGTTTGACCCAGGCGCAGCTCGCCGAGGCGATCGGGCTTGACGATCGAAGCGCGGTCTCGAAGATCGAACGAGGCGAGCGCCGCATCGACGGAATGGAGCTCGTCGGCCTCGGGCATGCTCTTCAGACCCCCTTGGACCAGCTGCTCGAGGACCCACCTGCGGTAGTTTCCCGGCGCAGTAATCTCGTTGCCGAGGAGACGACCGACGATGAAACCGCGATCTTCAGGCTCCAGACCGCACTTGTCGCTTGGAGAAACGATGTCCGGCAGCTCATAGAACTTGGTGTATTGCGTGTCCGAAAGCCTGTCGTTTACCCGGGAGCGCAGTCGGGGCCCGACGACGGGCGAGCGGCAGCTCGCTGGCTGCGAGAGCGGCTGCGGCTAGGCTCCGATCCAATCGAGACTCTGATGCGTCCTGCTGAGGCGGTGGGCCTGCTTTATGCCGTTGTCGACCTTGAGGGTGATCGCAACGATGAAGGTGCCAGTCTGAATGAAGGCGACTTCGCGGTGGCGATCCTGAACAAGCAATCGGATGTCGGGAGGCGACGGGCTACGGCTGCCCATGAGTTGGGACATGTTCTCCTCGGCGATGACTACAGCACAGACATCGGTGTCCATGCTTCCAAGCAAGAACGTGAAGCTGTCATCGATGCGTTCGCGTCGGAATTTCTGCTGCCAGGCTCGATGTTTGCGAGATTCACCGTCGGAATGCGCCGATCCGACCTGGTCAAAGTCGCTGCGGAGTACAAGGTCTCCTGGTCCCTGGCGATCCGACAGGCCGAACAGGCGGATGCGATTGGCGACAGGGACGCGAAGGACTGGGCAGCCTCGTCTCCGACACATGCCGAGTTCATGGATGCGCTTGGCTGGGCGCCGCAGCCTGACCTTGAGAAGGTCGTGCTATCGCCAACCGCCGCCCACGCCATCATGGAGGCCTACTCGCGGCATTTGATATCAGCGGATCGCGCCATAGAGATGATGCGTGGCCAGATTCGCAAGGACGAACTGCCGCAAACTGATGAGGACGACAGCCTGTGGAGCTGACGTTCGAACGCACCGGCCTTGTATTCGATACCACATGCCTCAGCCACTTTGCCATAGCCGACCGAATCGATGTGCTCGGAGATTTTGTTCGTGGTGTTCCCTGTCGCTCTACGAGTGTTGTGTTCGAGGAGATCCGACGAGGCCTAGTCAAGCATCCGGAGCTTAGGACTATTGCGGAACAGGAATGGATCACATTCGAGCGTATCGATGCAAGCATTGACAGGCTGGCACAGTTCGTGCACCAGACCACGCTCCTCGGGACGCAAAACGGTCGGAATCTCGGTGAGGCGAGCGTCGTGGCGGTTGCGCAAGAGCTTGAAGCGACAGCGATTGTCGACGATCTAGGCGCCAAACTGGTGGCGAGGCGGCATTACGACCATGTGCATGGGACTTTGTGGCTGCTCGCCGAGATTTGGCGAGTGGGCAAGGCGACTGAGGTTGAGCTCTGCAATCTTGTAGATCTGCTGGCTGGATCGGGCATGCGACTTCCGTGTAAGGGCACAGAGTTCCCGAACTTCGTCAAGGGGAACAAGATCGGTCCGTGGGCCGGCGGAAAGCGGTAGTTAGCAGCGGCCCCGGAACCATTCGGTTCCGGGGCCGCTTTCAGGGCGCGGGCGAAAGTCCCCGATGTCGGCCATGCGGTGATGCCGTTGAAGGGCGGTCTCGTGCTCCCAGCGGGTGGAAAACCAGGCAAGCGGGTCGGCGTGGTGTTCGTAGCATCACGATCATGATTTCTTTCGAGTTCGAGGCCGTCTTCCTGGCCCGACACGGCCAGACCGAGTGGAATGCTTTGGGGCGCAAGCAGGGGCGGCTGGATTCGCCGCTCACTGAGCTTGGGGTGGAGCAGGCGCGCGGCAATGCGAAACGACTGGATGGTGAGGGCGTCGACGCGATCTTCTCGAGCCCGATCGGCCGCGCCCGGGCTTCGGCTGACCTGATCGCTGAAGAGCTGGGCCTGCCGGTTTGGGAGCTCGATGACCTCAGCGAAGTCGACTACGGGCATTGGTCGGGGCTGACCGGTTCCGAGATCGAATCGAGGTGGCCTGCCGAATATGCTGCCCGTGAGCTTGACCGATATGGATACCGTGTCCCGGGCGGGGAGAGCTATGCCGATGTCGACCTCCGCTCCGGCCGCGCGCTCGACTCGGTGGCAGCGGCTGGAAAGCTCCGACCGCTCCTGGTGTCACACGAGATGATCGGCAGGATGCTGCTCAAGCACCTCTGTCGGCTGAGCAGCGCTGAGGCACTGCAGACGCGCCAGCCGAATGATGTCGTATATCGCATCGGTGCTTCGCGAGCGGTCGAGCGTCTCGCCTGAACCGCGCGCAGGGATCAGCATCGTTGATGCCGGTCATGGCGTGATTCCGATGAATGGCAGTGGCCTGTAGGCGTTTCGGGCGTTGTGTCGGGTGGCTTTGGCGAGGTTGTCGACTCCGGCGAGGCGTAGGGCGCCGATGGCCAGGTTCCGGAATGAGGCCATGGCGCGGGGCGCGTTCTGCGTGCGGAGCCGGGAGGCGTCTTCGCGGAAGGTGGTGTCCCGCACCAGGTGGGACCGGTTCTCGATCGTCCAGTGTCGGCGAACCAGGTCGGCGATCTTGGCCGGGTTCGCCTGATGGGCCTCCAGCGAGGTGACCGCGTAGACGGTCTCGCGGGACTGCTTGCGGCCCTTGGCCTGGCGGCGGCGATGGAGCTTGATCGCGGTGACCGCGCCGGGGAAGGGGAGTCCTCCGGCGGCCGGGTCGATCCCGCAGACCTTGACCGAGCGGGACTCGATCCTTCCGTGCGCGGTCTCGGCCGCATGGGCGCCGCGTCCGACCTCGCTCCAGGGCAGGCTCTTGAGCTGGTGGTACAGGTGCTTCTGGTTCGCCTTCACGATCGCGACGTAGTGCGCTTGCTTCGTCTCGATCAGCCAGGCGGCCTGGGCTTTCACGGTATGCAGCGCATCGAAGGTCACGACCGCGCCAGCCAGGTCGGTCCAGGCGAGCAGGCCTTTGAACTCGCCGGTCTCGTTGGTCTTGGGTCCGACATTGCGCTGGGCGAGGGTGACCGCCGCGGCGTGGTCGACCGCCGAGAGCAGGTGCACCCGGTTCCCTTCGGCATTCTTGGAGCCGCGCAGGGTCTTCCCGTCGACGGCGACCGCCCGCAGGCCTGGCGATCCGGGCTCGGGATCACCGGATGCGGCTGCGCGGCGGGCGGCGAGCCAGGCGCAGACGGCCCGGTCGAGTGCGTCGCCGTCGAGCCGGGCCAGCAGCGAGGTCAGGCACCGCCTGGAGGGCGACCTTCTGCGACCGAGCGGGTGGCGTCGGATACCGAGCGCGGCCAGGACCTCCGAGGGGGCGTCGGCGGCCCACTCGCAGACCGCTTCGAGCGTGACCGAACCGGCCACGACTGCCGCTGCGCACAGCGCGAGCAGGCTTGTCAGGGAGTACCAGCGTCCGCACCGGCCGCGGGGATCGGGCACCCAGGAGAGGTACCGGCGCAAGTCAGGGACCTCGTCGAGATCAAGCTCGCCCAGCTTCGCGAACGACTCGGCGATGGGAGAGGATAGCGGAGCAGGCACGGTTCTCCTTGGTGTTCAACAGGATTCAGCACCCGAATGATCACCCGGGCCGTGCCTGCACTCGCATTGCGCCCCACGCCGTCTCACCACGAAGAACCCGACATCACCGGCTTACGCCCACGCCCTGGGGCCGCTTTTGCCGTGTCAGTCGTCGTCGGTGCTCTGCTGTGTCGCAGTGGGAACGCCTTCGGCGCAGGTGACCGTGTAGTGCAGGCCGTCGTCATCGTCATCGTCGTCGGTGAACCCGAACGTCGCGGTCGCGGCGGGTCCGGCGTCGACGCCGACGGTGCGCCAGCCCTGCGCTGCGGCCACGGAGACGAGTTCGGCGTCGTCGCCGACGCAGCGGGCGATGACGGTGCCGCCGTCGGTCGCGATGACCTCCTCGGCGGCCGCGGTGGCGCTGCTGGAGGGCTCAGGTTCGCTTGCGGGCGTGGCGGTCTCGGGGCTCGGGCTCGCCGATTCGAGGCCGTCGAGCTCTTCGAGGACCTGGTCCTCGGACATCGGCTCGGTCGGGGGCGCGAGGGTCCCGCCCTGCGCGAGGGCCACCGCGCCGACGCCCGCGCCGACCGCGATCACTGCGGCCGCCACCCAGCCGCTCACTACGAGGTTCCGTCTCATGCCACTACCTTGCCCGGAGTTCGGTTAAGGCCGCGATAAGGCGGGTCTAAAGCCTCACTGAGGGACCCACGCGAATGGTCCCGGTGGTCCGGTTCCGCATAGAGTGCCCGCATGGCCCACCTGCTCCTGATCGAGGACGACGAACGCGTCCGCACCGCGCTCCTGCGGTCCCTCAGGGACCTCGGGCACCAGGTCGCCCCCGCGCCCGACGCGATGACCGGGCTGCGCGCGGCGGTCGACCACCGGCCGGACCTGGTCGTGCTCGACCTCGGCCTGCCCGACCTGGACGGCGGGGAGATGCTGCGGATGCTGCGGGGCGTCTCCGACGTCCCGGTGATCGTGGCGACCGCGCGCGACGACGAGAACGAGATCGTCCGCATCCTCGGCGCGGGCGCCGACGACTACGTGGTGAAGCCGTTCACCGCGAGGCAGCTCGACGCGCGCATCCAGGCGGTCCTGCGCCGCACCGGCGCGGGCGCGCCCGCCGACGAGACGGTCGTCGTCGGGGCGCTGCGCATCGACCCGAAGGGCCGCACCGCCGCGCTCGACGGGACGCCGCTCGAATTGAGCCCCAAGGAGTTCGACCTCCTGCACTTCCTCGCCGCGCGCGCGGGCGAGGTCGTCGCCAAGCGCCAGCTGCTCACCGAGGTGTGGGACCTGCCGTTCGGTGGCGCGGACAAGACCGTCGACGTGCACCTGGCGTGGCTGCGCCGCAAGCTCGGCGAGACCGCGCAGGCGCCGCGGTTCCTGCACACAGTGCGCGGCGTGGGCGTCAAGCTCGTCGACCCGGGGGAGGACGCATGAGGGCCCGACTGACGATGCTGGTCGCGGGGATCGCGACGCTGACGCTGCTGGCGTTCTCGATCCCGCTGGCGATCATGCTGCGCAACGCCGCCGCCGAGCGCGCGGTCTCGCTCGCGCAGCAGGAGGCGCACCTGGTGACCGCGATCGTGCCGACCTCCGAGAAGGCGCAGCTGGAGAGCGCCGTCGCGCACATGAACACCGGCTTCCAGTTCCCGGTGACCGTGTTCTGGACCGACGGCACCGTCATCGGAGCCGCAGCACCACGCTCCTCGGCCGTGGAACTCGCCGCGGCGCAGGGACAGTCGCTCACGGCCGCTACCGAAGGCGGCCGGGAGATCCTCAACAGCGTCCGCATGCCCGACGGCGGGTACGCCGTCATCAGGGCCTATGTGGACGACAACCACCTGACGGCCGGAGTTGGCCGCTCCTGGCTGCTGCTCGGGGCGATCGCCCTGGTGCTCTTGGGTATCGGCCTGTTCCTCGCCTCGCGCCTGGCGAAGGTCCTGCTCGTCCCGCTCGCCGACCTCGCCGAGGTCTCCAACCGGCTCGCCGACGGCGACCTCGACGCGCGGGCCCGCGCCGAGGGCCCGGCCGAGATCGAGCGCGTCGGCACCGCGCTGAACACCCTCGCCGACCGCATCCGCGATCTCCTCGAAGCCGAACGCGAGCGCGTCGCCGACCTCTCGCATCGCCTCCGCACGCCGCTCACCGTGCTGCGGCTGGAGGCCGAGGCGATCACGAACCCCGTCGAACGCGCCACAGTGGACGAAGCGGTCGGCGGTGTCGAAAGGGCGGTGAACCTGGCGATCCGCGATGCCCGCAGGCCCGGCCGCGCCGCCGAGTGCGACGCCGCCGCCGTCGTCGCCGAGCGCTTCGCGTTCTGGTCCGCGCTCGCCGAGGACACCGACCGCGAGTGCACCGTGTCGCTCGCGCCGGGCCCGCTGCCGGTGAAGCTCCCCGCCGAAGACCTCGCCGACGCCATGGACTCCCTGCTGGCCAACGTCTTCGCGCACACCCCGGACGGGACCGCGTTCGAGGTGCGGCTCTGGGCCCGGCCCGAAGGCGGCGCGATCGTCGACATCGCCGACGAAGGCCCCGGCCTGCCGAACGCGGCCGCGTTCGAACGCGGGAAGTCCGGCGGCGGCTCGACCGGGCTCGGCCTCGACATCGCGCGCCGCGCCGCCGCGGCCTCCGGAGGGCGGCTGGTTTTCGGTGCAGGCCATGGCGGCAAGGGTGCGCTCATCAGGCTCGAACTGGGCTGACCTGCCCGAAGCACTCCCTGTACGCGCGCGCCCAGGGGTTCGCGCCGAGCCACGGGTAGAGCGCGGCGGCCGCGAGGCAGTACTTGCTCACCGAGACCGGCCGCGCCCCGGCCTGCCACAGCATCCGGTCCACCGGCCCGCCCGCCCGCGCGGACTTCACCTCGACCAGGCACACCGGCCGGGCCGAGGCCGAACCGGTCGCGCCCGCGACGCGCAGCTCCTCGTCGCACGTGATCCGCGTGGCCGCGTCAGGGTGCACGAGGGTGTGCCGCCGGTAGTCGGTGCGCACGCGCGGGGCCATCCCGAGCGGCACGTCCATGCCGTACGCCCGCTTGAGCGTCGCGGCGAGGAAGTCGGCTGCGTCGGGGGCGAGCCGCCCGGCGTCGGCGGCGCGGTAGTCCATGCGCTCCTTCACCGTGTCCGCCCGCGCCCCTTTGAGTTTCACCTCGAACGCGCACTCGCCGGAGTCGGCGTAGGTGCGGGTGCGGACCTTGAAGCGGAGCCTGCGGCCCTGCCGGTGCTGCCGGTACGTCAACAGCTCCGGGGTGTCGAAGTACACCGACTCGTAGTTGAAGCGCCGCCGCCCGCCGATCTCCAGGCACCGCCAGCCGCCGACGAGGGCCAGGCGCTCACGGAACCGCCCGTACTCCTCAGGGCTCAGCAGGTACTTCGAGTCGACCCGCGTCTGCAGGTTCGCCGCTTCGACCACCGCAGCGAGGCCGATGGGCGCGAACCCCTCCAGTGCCGTCCCCATGCTCAGACCCGCGCGATCGGGTAGGTGCGGTCCGGGCCGGCCGGGACGTCCGCGCCAGGCTTGAAGCGCACGTCCACGGTCATCGTCTCGCGCACGTAGTCGGTGTCGACCACCTCGAACTTGCGGACCGTCCCGCCCAGGCGCCGTTCGAGGTCGGCCTGCAGCGCGGTCTCGTCGCGGTGCACGGTGTCGAGCACGACCAGGCGGTGCCGGGCCCGGTTGGCGAGCCTCGGGTGGTCCGCGACGTACATGGTGAGCACGAGCAGGACGCTGAGCCCGATCATGACCGCCGGGCGCGACGCCCCGATCCCGTTGATGAGGCCCAGTGCCAGCGCCGTGAAGTAGTAGCCGACGTCGCGCTGCGAGATCTGGTCCGAGCGCAGCCGCAGGATCGACAGGACCCCGAAGAGCCCGAACGCCAGGCCCAGGCTCACCTGCTGCGAGAGCATGAGCGCCGAGACGGCGAAGACGCCGACGTTCAGGGCCACGTAGGCGAGCGCAAGGTCGGTGCGCTGGTGGCGGCGGTAGTAGATCGCGCACGCGAGCACGGTGATCGCGAACAGGTTGACGGGCAGTGCCAGGGCGAGTGCGAGACCCACGGTGTTCCTCCTCGGTGACTGGGCTTGAGCGGTGCTCAATCGGTCTGGGGGAGAAGGTATTGCCGGGAGGGTTAACGCGCCGATAAGAGGTGAATAAAGGGCGTCCAAGATCTGAACGCCCCCTTCGCGTCTCAGATGCCGCGTCCGCGCCGGTGCAGCGCGGCCATCACCGTGGGGACCCCGACGATGCCCGCCGCGGCTGCGGCGGCGACGGCCGCCCGGGGCTCGCTCGGGTTCGCCTTCGTCGCCCGCAGCGCCCACCGCAGGGCCTCCTTGCGGTCGCCGGTGGCGGCATGCCAGCACGCGATCTGGCCGTAGACGCGCGCCGCGCCCTCGGGGCTGCCGTGGATCTCGGGGTGGCGGTCGAGGATCCACCGCAGCGAGGAGATCTTGGTGTCCCAACGGGTCTCGAAGTGCGAGCCGGCCCAGTTGACGAGCGCGTACGGGACGTCGACGTGCGCGATCGGCCGCCGCCTCGAGGCCCGCAGGAGCATGTCCCAGTCTTCGTTCTGGCTGCCCGGCGCGTCCTCGGCGACGAGCCCGAGCCCGCCGAGCAGCGCCGAGCGGCGGAACAGGAACGTCGAGGAGTGGAGCATCATCATGCGCGAGCGCAGCAGGTCGCCGTGGCGGACCATGGTCCGCTGCGCGAGCCGCGAGTTGCGGCGGCCCCGGTAGTCGACCTCGATCGCGGTGGTGCACAGCTCCGCTTCGGTGCCGAGCGCGGCCACCTGCGCGGCGAGCTTCCCGGGCAGCCATTCGTCGTCGTCGTCGAGGAACGCCACGAGATCGGTGTCCAGCGCGGTGATCCCGGTGTTCCGGGCCCCGGCGAGGCCCGGCGTCCGCTCGTTCTTGACCACCCGCACGGGCCGCTCCCCGTCGGAGGCGAGCGATTCGTCCACTTTGGCGCGGTCGAAGACCACGACCACTTCGACGTCGCCGGGGTAGAACTGGGTCAGCACCGAGCGCAGCGCAGCGCGCACCTGCTGGGGGCGGTTGTGCGTGGGGATGACGATGCCCACCGAAGGCCAGTCAGTCACGGGCGATCACCTCTTCCAGAACGGGTTCGTCCACGGGGGCCTCCTCTTCGTCGAGGTAGCCGTAGCGGCCCAGGAGGGGCCGGGTCAGGGTGGAGACCATGCGCCGGGTGCCGTCGGGCAGGTCCTCGGTCCAGGCCTCGTCGGGGTAGATCGGGATGCGCCCCACGGTGAACCGCATCGGGTTCCCGGCCGCCGAGTGGCTCGGGCCCAGGTCGGCCCAGCCGTCCCCGATGAAGTTGTAGTCCGGTTCAGTCAGATCCAGCCCGCAGAACCGGCCCAGTGAGGCGATGACCTTCCTGGGGCGCTGGATGATCCGCTCGTACCGGACGCGCCGCACGGGCACGCCCCGGCGCGCGAGGAGGCTGAACGCGGCGTTCTGCGCGTTCCACAGCATCGCGGCCTTCGCGGGGGAGTAGCGGGTCATCTGGTCGCCGGTGGGGGACTCGGGGCGCGCCACCTTCTTCGTCCACGAGTAGGCGACGCCGCGCGAGTCGCGCACGACGTGGAGCACCCGCAGGTCGATCTTCGGCGACCAGCGCAGGCAGTACGCGAGCGAGGCGTGCTTGGAGGAGTCGACCACGACCTGCGCGCGCGTGTCCTTCGCGGCGGCGGTGTAGATCTTCTCGAAGTACTCGGCGTACTCGGTGACGAGCTGGTGCTGCGCGGGCGCGAGCCGCTTGGCGGCGAGCGCTGGAATGTGCCGGGTGCGGTCCACAGTGGCCTTCAGGGCGTTGAGGCGCTCGACGTCGACCTGCTCCCAGGATCCGAAGGCGCGCTGGCCGATCCGCTGCCAGAACTCGCAGTGCGAGAACGTGGCCCCGCAGGCGCACATCTCGTTGCCGACCAGGTCCCGCTCCCACAGGTGGGTGATCTCGCCGAGGGGGACGACGCCGGGGAGCTGCCCGAGCAGGCGTTCGAGGAGCGTCGTGCCGCTGCGTCCGAGGCCCCCGATGAAGACCACTTTGACGCGGTTCTCGGACTGCTCGGCCGTGTCGGCGATCTTCACGCTCACTGATCCCTCGCTCACCCTGGTGCTCCACTGCTTCCGGGGCCGCGATCCGAGCCGGGCTCGGAAACCTGCAGATGCCCCTTGATGATTCGTATAACGACCCGGGGTGGGGTGGGGGACACGCCCTGTCGCCGAATTTCCCGGAAAATCGCACGCGGACCTCTAACGTCTGATCGCATGGAGCGTTTGGGCCCTTCGCGCGTGGACCGCCTCAGCGGCGCGCCCTCCCCCCGCATCGCCTTGGGCGGCATCGCAGTCGACCCGGTCACCGAGGCCGGGGCGGTGGCGCGCGTGATGGACGCGCTCGAAGCCGGGCGCGGCGGGCAGATCGTCACCCCGAACGTCGACATCGTCGCCGCCGCCCGCCGCAGCCGCGAGCTGCGCGCCGTCATCGGCGCGTGCGACCTCGTGGTCGCCGACGGCGCGCCCCTCGTATGGGCGTCCAGAGTGGCCGGTACTCCGCTGCCCGCCCGCGTCGCGGGCTCCGACCTCGTCTGGTCCCTCTCGGAGGCCGCCGCCACCCGCGGCCTGCGCGTCGCCCTCCTGGGCGGCACCCCGGACGGCGCGTCGCGGCCCACCGAGCGTGCCGCCGACCTCCTCGAAGCCCGTTACCCCGGCCTCAAGGTGGTCGGCGCCTGGTGCCCTCCCATGGGCTTCGACAAGGACGAGTCCCAGTGGCGGGCGCTCGTCGAACGCGTCGAGGCAGCCGCCCCCGACCTCGTCTACGTCGGCCTCGGCTTCCCCAAGCAGGAGTTCGTCAGCGTGCGCCTGCGCGCGGTCGCCCCCGGCGCGTGGTTCCTCGGCTGCGGCGCGAGCATCGACTTCATCGCCGGGTACCGTCGCCGCGCCCCGAAGTGGATGCAGCGCACCGGCACCGAATGGCTCTTCCGGATGTGCTCCGAGCCCCGCCGCCTCGCCCGCCGCTACCTCAGGGACGACGTCCCCGAAGCCGCCCGCCTCCTCGCCGAGGCCTACCGCGAACGCCGTCGGAATTGAAAGAAGCCGCTGAAGAGGACGAGGAGTTCTGGACTCGAGCCCGAGGCCTGGGACGACACCTCGGACTGAGGCCTAGCGGCGGCGGGCGATGTAGACGACGTCCGTGGCCCACTTCGAGAGCGGGGACGCCAGCGCGGCGTCGGCGGCCTTCGCGGCCCAGCCCAGCGGCGCTCGGTAGCAGCCCTGCGTGAACAGCGTGAAGCCCTGCATCCCGACCAGGTCGAAGCCGTGGCGCGCGAACAGGTCCCGCATCTCCAGGTGCGACAGCTCCTGGAACCACGTGCTCGCGTCCAGCCGCCCGAACGTCTTGCGCAGGTGCCGCAGCGACGACGCGTTGCCGTGGTTCTCCACCAGCAGCAGCCCCGCGTCCGCGTCCGGCAGCGCCGCCGAGGCGAAGTCCATCAGTTGGTCCCGCAGGTGCAGGTCCACATTGAGCACGAACCGGAACGCCGTCACCAGCGCCGGACGGCCCGGGTCGACCTCCGGCGCGGCCATCCCCGGCTGCACCAGGTGCGCGTACCCGGGCGTGCCCAGCTCGCGGCCCTTCTGCAGCATCGCCTCCGAGGTGTCGTACCCGTGCGAGACCGCGCACAGCCCGGCGAGCATCCGCGAGACGCGGCCGGTGCCGCACGCGAAGTCGTGGTGGACCGGCTTGGCCCCGAACGCGTTCGGCACGAACCCCCGCAGCCAGCCGGCCTGCCTGCTCGAGACGATCGACGAGAACGTCCCCGGCGCGTACGTGCGCTCGGCGTACTTCTCTACCGCGGTCGGGTCCTGGAACACCTCGGTGTAGTTGCTGGCCACGAAGTCCCTTTCAATGGTTCATATCCTGCGGCGGTAGCGCAGCAGCGCCACCGCCCACGCGAGGCCCGCGGCGGCGAGCGCGCCCGCCGTCCACAGCGGGCCGAGCGGCGACAGCGCCAACGGCAGGACCCCGAATCCGAGACCGGCCGCGATCAGCGCCCGCCTCGTCAACGCCCCGAACGGGTGCAGGCCGAAAGTGCGCCACAGTTGCGCGAGTGGAACCAAATTATTGACCAGAACCGCCGCCGACCACGCGATCGCCGCGCCGACGACCCCCATGGAAGGGATCAACGCCAGGTTCAACCCCACGTTGACGACGAGTGAAATCGAGACGTCGATCAGCTGCCACGAGGTCTTCCCGGCCATCGCCAGCATCGAGTCGACCACCCCGCACGCCGAGCTGACCATCATGGCGGGCACCAGGATCCACACCACCAGCCGCGCGTCGCCGCCGACGTACTCGCCGCCGAACAGCCGCAGGTACCAGTCCGCGAGCAGCCCCACGCCCAGGTACACCGGCCACGTCAGGGCCACGATCCACGCCGTCGACTCCCGGTACAGCGACCTGGCCGCGGAGGGCTTCCCGGCCGCCATCGCCGCCGCCGCGCGCGGCTGCACCGACTGCCCGACCGCGCCCGACGCCATCTGCCCGACGATCACGAACCGCGTCGCCACCGTGTACACCGCCGCCGGGCCCAGCCCGGCCAGCGCCGCCACCATGATGATGTCGAGCCGCTGCAGCCCCAGCTGCGCGACGCCCGCCGCCGCGCGTGGCGCCGTGAACCCCCAGAACGCCCGCGCCGACACCCGGTCCGGGAACCCCGGGTCCGTGCGCGAGCGCCGGTGCCGCCGCAGCAGGTACCAGCCCGCCGCGACCGCCGCGGGCAGGTACGGCAGCACCCACGCCAGCGTGATCGTGAACGGCGAAGCCGTGCCCGCCAACGCGATCGCGCCGAGCCCCACGAGCTGCGCCACGGTGCGCCCGAGCTTGTCGATGAGCACCGAGGGCCCCATCAGCCGGTACCCGCGGGTCGCCGCCAGCAGGGCCTCCATCGCCACCGACGCGGGCAGGAACACCGCGATGAGCCGCACCAGGTCCGGGCTCTGGAACATCGGCGCCGCCAAGAGCAGCCCGAACGCCGTCGCCGTCGACACGATCGCCGCGGGCCACAGCCCGAGCTTGAGTACCGACCCGACCGCGCCGTCCCGCCCGTTCTTGTGCAGGCGCGCGACCCAGTACACGAGCCCCGTCGGCGTCCCCAGCCGCGCGATCGCACCGGCAAGCAGGAACACCGACGTCGCCGCGAAGAACGCGCCGGCCTCGGCGGGCGAGAGCGCCACCGCCGCCAGCCACGTCACGGCCAGCCCCCCGAGCCCGGAGACGGCAGCGCCCACGAGGTTCACGAGCCCGCCGCGCGCGGTCCCGCGCAGCTCCGCCCGCTCCGACTCCTCGACTCCGGCGGCGACCGCGCCGGCGGTCAGCGCCGCCAACTCGGCACGCTCCCGAGCCAGTCGGCGAGCCGCTCATCGGTGGGCCCGTACAGCTCCGTCAACTGCTCCCGCAGTGCCGCGGACATCGGGGAGGGACGCCCGCGCGCGTTGTGCCGCGCGAAGGCGAACTCCCCGAGCCACGGCAGCCCCAGGAACCGCAGCACGCGCTCGAACGCGTCCTCGGGCCTGGAGAAGAACTCCCCGGAGTCGAGCACCAGCACCCGGTCCCGGCCCACCAGCGCCGCGAGCGGCTCGAGGTAGTCCGTGTACCGCCCCCGAGCCGTGTAAGCGTGGTGCTGGTGGTCGAAGTCGTACAGGGAAGGGTCGGCCCGCAGGGCCTCCTCCTTCCCCTCCAGCCGCGCGGCCTCGGCCGCCACGGCCTCCTCGAAGTCCGCGATCGGCTCGAACCCGCGCGCCACCTCGTGCGCGTGGTGCGACCACGCCCGCTCGACGGGGTCCCTCACCAGCACGATCACCTTCACGCCCGGCAGGTCCCGCGCGAAGCGCTCGGCCGCGAGCGGGTGGTACAGGTAGTACGGGCTCGACTCGAACCCGATCGGCGCGAGCCCGGTGTGGTCGGCGATCCGCCGCGAGGCCGCCTGCGTCGGGAAGTGCCCCCGGTACCAGGACAGGCCCTTGTCGTAGCCGGTGTCGAAGTAGTGGACGCCCTTGTGGAACACCGGCTTCAGGATCGCCGGGTGCTGGGCCAGGGCTCGGTACAGGGACGTGGTGCCGCAGCGCTGGCCGCCGCAGATCAGGAGCCCCGGCAGGATGCGCGAGGAGGCCGTCAGACGCCCGAACGTGCGGGACGACTGCCCGACGACGGCCTTGAGCTGGCCGGGGATGCGCTCGCGGAGGGTTCGCTGGCTCACGACTGGCCTCCGGTCTCGGACGCGGTGCGCTGGCGGGCGATGTGGCGCAGCAGCGTGGGCAGGAGCCACCGGCCGAGGGCCCCGAGCGCCGCGCCCGCCTGCTCGGCCTGGTCGCCCATGTAGCGGGCGGCGAGGTCGACGAGGTACAGCAGCGCGGTCGGCTCGGCCTCGGCGGGCGCGACCCCCATGGGCGCCAAGACGGAAGGCGCTTCGGCGACGAGGCCGAGCACGGCCGTGGTCGGGTCGGCCCCGCGCGTGACGATGTGGTCCTGCAGCCGGTAGTGGGCGGCGTCGAATCCATAGGGGACACCGGTCTCGAAGCGCTCGAGGTCCCACAGGTACACGAGGTTCTCGGTCTCGCGGGTGTTCCACGGCGACCAGTCGCCGTGCCACGCGCCGAACGTGAGCTCGGTGGCCGCGTACCGGTCGAGCAGGGTTTCCCCGGCGGTCTGGAGCGTGTCCGCGTCGGTCTCGCCCCGGTCGGTGAGGTCCTTCAGCCGCCCGCGGAGCCTCGCGGCGTAGTCGGACTCCCCGAGCGGTGAGCGCACCGTGGTGCACGCGTCGGCGAGTTCGCGCATGGCGGCGGTGCGGCGGGCGGCCCCGAGTTCGGACGGCGCGTCCCAGGACGGGAGCGCGGAGGTCACCATGAGGTTGTGCCCGTTCCAGTTCCCGGCGTGGAGGAGCCGCGGCACGCGCAGCAGCTTCAGGTCGCAGAACTCGCTGAGGCGCCGGGTCGCGTTCGTCTCGGCCTCGACGAGCTCGCGGGTGAGCGGGTTGACGCCGAGCTTGGCGAACGCCACGGTCGCCGCGTCCCCGTTGAGGATCTGCAGCACCGGCTTGCGGTTCGCCCGCGCCGGTCCGATGTGGATGCTCAAGTGCACTTCGTGGCCGAGGACGGCGGCGAGGTGGTCGTCGATGCCCTCGGCGCCGCCCACCTTGATGCGGTGCGGCAGCAGCATCCGGTCGACGCCGAGCCGCAGCGCCCACACGGCGGCGTCGCGCTTGAGGCGCGCGCCGCGCGCGGCGGGCCGGGCGTACCTGGTCAGCGCGGCCGCCGCGACCTTGCGGTCGGCGGCCGGGATGAGCACGCGCGGCTTGCGGCGGCCGGGCACGACGATGTACGGGTGCGGTGCGTCGCCTTGCGCCGCACCGGGGTACAGCTGGTCGACCACCTCCGCGAGGTAGGTCGCGCGCCTGCGCAGATCATCGGCGGTCTTCAGGGCTCGGCTCATCGGGTCTCCGTCTCTGGGCCGTGGTGTGACACCTCGGGCAGGCGGCCGGAGGCGAGGAGGACGTAGCTGAGCAGGGTGAACAGGAGGGGCGTGACGAGGGCGTTGTAGTAGAACATCGTGATCAGCGAGAACCCGACGACGGCGCTCCCGGCGATGCCGACCGCGGTGTGGTCGTGCCGGAACCGCCACAGGACCGCGAGCGCGAACCCGAGGTACGTGACGGTGCCGAGGATGCCGTGGGCGAACATGACCTGCCACAGCTGGCCGTTCCCGCCGAGCGTGCGCCCGCCGCAGCGCGGGCATTCGGGCGTGGGTCCGACCGCGATCGACTCGCCCGAGCCGAGGGTCTTGCGGGTCGAGCCGAACCCGATCACGGGCGAGTGCTCCACGACGAGCTCCGTCGCGCGCTCCGAGGAGAACGCCCGCCCTTCGTCGGAGTGCCCGTTCTCCATCCGGGTCTGCACCACCGTCCCCAACGGCGTCAGGACCACGAGCAGCACTGCGGCGCAACCGGCTCCGGCGAGGGCGAGCATCCCGCCGGGTCTGCCGGAGACGAGCAGCCGCAGGGCCGCGAAGACCGCGATGGCGGCGAGCCCGAGCCACAGGCCCCGGTTCATCGAGTACACGGCGGGCACGAGCGAGGCGACGAGCAGCGCTACCGCGGCCACCCGCCACTTCGTCTGCAGCGGCGTGCAGAACGCGGCGACGACGAACCAGACCGCGGTGATCGCGAAGTTGTTGCCCCACGTGTTCGTGTAGCCCCACGGCGCGGCCGGCCGCGGCGTCTCGTACCCGAGGAAGTCCATGGTCTGCGCGGCCGCCGGGTGCACGAGCGACTGGACGAACCCGTCCTTCGCGACCGCCTTCGGCAGCAGCGCCTCCACCGGCGACGTGTACTCGAACGACCCGAAGAACGTCCCGAAGAACCCGCCCGCGACGGTGACGACGAAGAGCCAGCCGAGGAGCCGGATGAGCCGCTGCCGCCGGAGCTTGCCCTCGGCGACGAGGTTGTACGCCCACAGGGCGATCAACGTGCAACAGCAGTAGAAGCCGAGCCGGAAGGTCGCGCCGGGGAGGCTCGAGAACCACGTCTCGGGCACGGTGCCCGGCGGGTCGACGCCGAGGTTCGCGAGGCTCAGCGTGACCGCGAGGAGGAACAGCAGCCACCACCCGAACGCGGGCGGCACCGCGATCGACCTGCGGCGCACCAGCTTCACGGCCGCCACGGCGGCGACGAACGGGATCACGAGGACGCCCATGCCGAGCGCCCACCACAGCGGGAACCCCGCGAGCAGCCAGGTGAGCGAGGCCCCTTCGCGGGCTTCGCGTTCCTGGAGGTCCTGGAGGCCGCGCCCGGCCGTGCGGGCGGCAGCGAGGAGCGTCATCGCGTCTCGACGGCGTTGCCGGACGCGCGGCCGGACGCGGCCGAGGGCACCGTGGGCATGACCTGCGTCGTGGCCTCTTCGTCCTCGACGGGCTCGAGCGAGTCCGTGGGCGTCTCGTCCTGCGACACTGCTCGAGTGCTCGTGATCTCGCGGCGCGCGCCCGGCAGCGGCACCGTGTTCATCGGGCCGAGCACGCTCGGGAGCATGACCGCGCCGAGCAGCGGCGTGTCGATCTGGCGCATCGCCAGCGCGGCGGCGGCGGTCTCGCCGATCGAGTCGCGTCCGGCCTGGACGGCGAGGATCACCGCGTCGGCGTGCCCGGCGAGCAGCTGCGCGTCGGCGCTGCACGACAGCGGCGGGGCGTCGACGACGACGAAGCGGCCGGCTTCGGCGAGTTTCGCGAAGGTCTCGGCGGCGGCCTCGCTGGTGGGGCCGGTGGCCCGGGCGGCGGCGCCGGGGCCGATCACGTTGAGGCTCGGCTGCCTGGGCGCGGCGTGCGTTGCCTCGGCGAGGTCGACCCGGCCGGACCAGACGTCGGCGAGGCCGGGCACGGAGTCGGTGCCGAACAGCTCGGGCAGCCCGACGGTGGTGCTCGGGTTGGCCGCGACGGCGGTGGCGCGGTCGCCCGCGCGGGCCATCGCGGTGGCGAGGTTGGCGGCGACGACGCTCGCGGCGGGCCCGGGGGCGACCCCGGCGACGACGATGACGCGCTGGTCGTGCGTCAGCTGCGCGGCGACGACATTGCGGAGCTGGGAGAACACCCGGCCGCCGGGGCTGTAGGCGCCGAAGACCTCGCGGCGCTGGAACTTCACGGCCGGGGGCACGGTGGCGAGGACGTCGAGTTCGCACCGCTCGACCAGGTCGGTCGGGTAGGCGACCTTGCGGGCCAGGCGGTGCCGGGCCCACGCGAGGATGAGGCCGAGCGGCAGGCCGATGCCGAGCGCGGCGGCGAGGTTGAACACGGCGTTCGGGCTCACGGGGGCCGCGGGCACTGCGGCCTCGTTGATGACGCGGCCGGGCGTGATCGCGCCCTGCTGGGCCTCGATCGCGGCGATCTCGGCTTCGATCTCCTCGGCCTGCTGGCGCAGCCCGTCGAGGTCGGATTCGAGGCCGGAGCGGCCGTTGTCGCCAGAGTCCATCCCGGACAGACGGTCCTCGGCCGCGGTGATGTCGGCCTTGACGGCGTCGAGTCCGACGGCGGCCGTGGCGATCGCGCTGTCGAGCGAGGCGGTGGCCCCGGAGCGGCGGTGCTCGAGGTAGGCCTCGCTGAAGGCGATGGACCCGGCCTGGGCGGCCTCGGCGTTCCCGGCGCGGAAGGCGATCTCCAGGACGGCGGTGTTGGGCGGCACGGTGACCGACACGCGGGACGCGAGGTCGCCCGGGTCGTCGGAGCCGAGCGCTTCGGCGGCGGCGACGGCGACCTCGGTGGACTTGACGAGCTGGGCCTCGGTGTCGAGGTTGACCTGCCCGGCGGTGCGGGCGCCCGTCACGGCGGTGTCGCTCGCGGTGGGCAGCACCAGGACCGAGGAGGTCGACTCGTACACTTCCTCGCTCAGCGACGTGTAGGCGAACCCGGCGGCCAGTGCCGCGGCCACCGTTCCGATGATGAGCCACCAGGAGCGGCGGACGATGACGCCGTAATCGGCGAGCGTGCGGGCGGCAGGGGTCCTCAACGCGAAGGCCTTTCTCGTTCACTGGATCTCGTTTGAGTAACGAGCGACGCGACCTTGAGGTGACGGCCGGGCGAACGAGGGACGCGCCACGGGCGGGATGGGGGTTGTGTTTGCGAGAGCAGACTAGTAAAAACCAATTTGTTCGCTAATATGGTGATTCGCAGTATTTTGAGCGGCGATCACATTGGACGGAAGAAGGTGGACGATGAGCGACACCGACACGCGCCAGCCCCTCCGGGCGGGCCGCGGCATCGTGACCGTCCTGGCGGTGCTCCCGCTGGTACTGGCGGGTTTCGTGGTCGGGTACGGCGTCGGCGGGGGCGGGGACCGCCTCGGCATCGCCGTCGACGAGGCCTGGCAGGACGGCGACGGCACGTTCGACCACGCGCCCCTCGCCGCCTCGTTCACCGCGACGGCGGTCGCCGGTCCCGCGCCGCAGTCGCCCGCGGTGCTGCCCGTCGGCTACTCCGCCGACCTCGGCATCGCCGTCACCCACCTCCAGTTCGCCGTCGACGAGTCCACGGTCCGGCCCGACCACACCGCCGAGCTGCGCCTGCCCGTCGCCGTCCCGCCCGACAGTGAGGGGATGACCGTCGAGGTCGCCTCCGTGCACCCGGTGAGCTGCCTGTGCTCGCTGACCGCCGCCACGGCCCCGCCGTACGGCGCAGTGTGGGACGCGGTCGAGATCGACGCCGGCGCAACGGAAGTGGTCCTCGACGTCACCGGCGCGATCAACGCCCCCGGCCGCTACGGCTTCGCCGTGACGACCCCCGACCGGAACTCCTACCTCGAGTTCGAGGGCGCCGAGTACGGCGCCGGCCCGAACCTGCGCACCATCTCCGCCGTGCCGCCGGTCAACCCGGTCCCGCCGACCGCGCCCGTCCCGCTGCCCGACCCGACCGGCTCGCCGAGCCCGACGCTGTCGCAGGACCCGACCGATGCGCCCGCTTCGGACGCACCGTCCTCGACCGCGCCGTCCTCTGAGGCACCCGCCTCGACCGGCCCGACTGCGCCGACGAGCCCGCAGCCGACGACCGGCCCGACCGCCGACCCGGCGCTCCCGGCCGCCGAGCCGACCTCGCCGCAGGGCCCGCCGCTGCAACCCGAAGCGGGGCAGACCGAAGACCAGCTCGCCACGTGCAGGACGGGGGAGAAGCTCATCCCGACCTGCGGCGCGCTCGTCGGCGTCGCCCCCGCCGCGCACACCAGCCTGCCCAAGGAGCAGGCGCTCCTCGACTTCGAGACCACTGTGGAGCGGACGCAGCAGGTCTACCACACCTACGAGCGCGCGGACGAGCGCCTGTGGCCCACCCCCGAGCAGATCGCGCTCACCGAGGACCCGCTCAAGCCGCGCACCCTGTTCGTCAACTGGAAGCCGCGCATGGCGAACTGGGCCGAGATCGCCGCCGGGGACCCGGAGGTGGACGCGTACCTCGACCAGCTCGCCGAGCACATCAACGCCAACTTCGACAAGCCGTTCTTCTTCACCGTCCACCACGAGCCCGAGAACGACGTGGTCCAGAAGGAGGGCTCCGGCATGGAGGCCGCCGACTACGCCGCGATGTACCGCTACGTCGTCGAGCGCCTGCGCGGCGCGGGCGTCGACAACCTCGTCACGGTCATGAACTACATGGGCTACCTCAAGTGGGTCGAGAAGCCCTGGCACGAGGACCTCTACCCGGGCGCGGACGTGGTCGACTGGATCGGCCTCTCCGGCTACGGCCAGTCCCTCCACGACGACGGCCGCTCCGACTTCGGCGAGATCGTCGACCAGACCAAGGGCGAGAGCGCCTGGCCCGGGTTTTACCACTGGGTCGCGCGCGAGCACCCCGACAAGCCGATGATGCTCGCCGAATGGGGCGTGTTCTACGAGGAGCAGTACCCCGACCACCAGAAGGCGGTCTTCCAGGCCGCCCGCTACCAGATGGCGCACTACCCGCGACTGAAGGCGATCGTCTACTTCGACACGCCCGCCGACCACAAGAGCGGCCGCAACTCCCAGGTCCACCAGCACGAGGACACGCTCGAAGCGTTCCGGGAGCTCATGCAGTCGCCGCAGTTGGACGTCAAGCTGGAGTAAGTCCGCGGCGGCCGGGGCCTTCGGGTGGCGCTTGTACGGCGACACGAACCGGTCGCCCGGGATCCAGAAGCGCCACGCCGTGTCGGCCGCCTTCGTGATCCCCGTGCGCGGCCCGGACGACACCGCGGCCGCGCCGCCGCCCTGGAAGACCGCGCCGACCATGTCGCGGCCGTCGTCCTCGCGGTCCCAGCCCATCGCCTGCGCCAGCCGCGCCGGGCCCCGCGCCAGGTCCCGGTCCGGGACGTTCGCGCCGCGCCGCTCGCGCGCCGCCTCGAGGCCGTCCACGACCTCGCCTGCCCGCAGCAGCACCGCCGCGCCCGAACCCTCCGGGCCGCACACCAGGTTCGCGCAGAAGTGCATCCCGTACGTGAAGTACACGTAGAGGAACCCCGGCGGGCCGAACATGACCGCCGTCCGCTTCGTCTCCCCGCGGAACGAATGCGAGGCCGGGTCGTCCTCGCGGTACGCCTCGACTTCCGTCAGCCGCACCGTCACGCCGTTCGCGGTCACCGTGCAGCCCAACAGCTCCGGCGCCACCGGCACCGAATCGCGCGCGAAGAACGCGCGCTCCAGCGCAGCGCTCACGCGCACCCTGTCGGCGCCTCGGCGGCCGCCGGCACCTTCGCGGCGATCACCGTCGACAGGTCGTTCAGCACGTCCACCGGCTGCTCGTTCGCGTCAGGCACGCTTACGCCCACCGGCACCTGCCGGTCGAGCGTCGTCCACTCCAGGCCCGCCTCGTCCGAGTACCAGCAGACCCCGTTGAGCTTGTACACCAGCGCCGTGTCCTCCACCGGCACGGACGCGACACCGCACGTCGCCACCGCCGCCGGATCGCCGTACGCCATGACCGACTCCGCCGCGCCCGCACCGCCCTCGACCGGGCGCGCCTGCAGGCCGCCCGCCTCCGCGGGCGCGGTCGCGGTCAGCGCGAGGCAGATCACCGCGTCCTCCTCGCTCAGCGCGGGGACCTCGACCGCCACCGGCGACAGGTCCTCGTGGACGGGCTCCGCCTCGGGCGCGATCGCGTTGAACACCAGCAGCCCCGCGACCACCGCGACGGGCACCGCCACCGCGGTCGCCACGATCGCCGGAAGCCGCGACTTCTTCTCCGAACCCACCGCGCTCCTCAGGCGTTGAGAATCGAACAGGTCAATGTGCGGGTAATGCCCGCCACCCGCTGGACTCTACTCACCACCAGCGTCTTGAGATGCTCGCCGGAGGCGGCCTCGGTGAGCACCACCACGTCGTAGGGACCGGTGACGATGTCGACCCGGACCACGCCCTCGATCGCCGACACGGCCTCGCTGACCTGGTCGGCCATGCCGACCTCGGTCTGGACCAAGATGTACGCCTGCACCATGAGACAGGCCTCCTCTGGAAACGGCCAAGAAGGGGATCGTGGGGCAGTACCCGACACGGGCGGGCCTGACCGCTTCGCGATCGCCTTTGAGCGAAGATTACCCAGTCATCCACCGACCTTCAAACGCCCGAGGAATGAGCCCCACGTGAGTGAGACCGTCGCCGAGGTCGGCGAGTTCCGCCTCATCGAGCGCTTCACGCGCCATTTCGCGACCACACCCGCCGTCGTGCTCGGCCCCGGCGACGACGCCGCCGTCGTCACCGCCCCCGACGGACGCGTCGTCGCCTGCACCGACATGCTCGTCGAAGGCAACCACTTCCGCCGCGACTGGTGCTCCGCCGCCGACGTCGGCCACAAGGCCGCCGCCGCGAACCTGGCCGACATCGCCGCCATGGGCGCCCGGCCCACCGCCCTCCTCGCCGCCGTCGCGGCCCCGCAGGACCTGCCCGCCGAATGGCTCGACGGCTTCGCCTCCGGACTCGCCACCGAGGCCGCCGCCGTCGGCGCGGCCGTCATCGGCGGCGACACCACGCGCGGCGAACTCCTCACCGTCACCGTCACCGCCCTCGGCGACCTCGAAGGGCGCGAACCGGTCACACGCGCCGGAGCCAGGCCTGGGGACGTGCTCGCGCTGGCGGGCCGGATCGGCTGGGCCGCCGCCGGGCTCAACGTGCTCTCGCGCGGCTTCCGCTCGCCCGGCGCGCTCGTCGGCGCCTACCGCAGGCCGCAGCCGCCCTACGCTGCCGGACGTGACGCCGCCCTCATGGGCGTGCGCGCCATGATCGACGTCTCCGACGGCCTCCTCGCCGACGTCGGGCACATCGCCAGCCACTCCGGCGTCGCCGTCGACGTCGACACCGCGGCCCTGCCCGTCCCCGAACCCATGCGCAACGCCGCCGAGGCCCTGGGCGCCGACGCCCGCGGCTGGCTCCTCACCGGCGGCGAGGACCACGCGCTGGCGGCGTGCTTCCCGCCCGACGTGCTCCTCCCCGAAGGCTGGCGCCGCATCGGCGCGGTCGCCGAAGGCGCAGGAGTCACGGTCGACGGCCACCGCTGGACCGGCCCCACCGGGTGGGACCACTTCACGAAGGAGTAGCGAACGGGCTCGGCGCGAGGTGGCGGCCGGGTGCCTGTCCACCCGCCCTGGGCGGGCAGGTCCCCACCATCGCAGCCGGGTCCGACGGTCAAGCGCTTTCGCCGGAGGGCCTGTCGCCTCACTCCGGGCGCGACCGCGTTTCCGGGTACGACAAAGCGCCGCCGGGGCCAAGCCCCGGCGGCGTAAGTCTTCGCGGCGTCAGCCCTTAACGGGTGACCTTGCCGGCCTTGATGCACGAAGTGCAGACCTTGGCGCGGCGCTTGTTGTCACCGGAGCCAGTCGCGATGCGGATGGTCTGCAGGTTCGGGTTCCAACGACGACGGGTCTTCTTGTGGGACCACGGGACGTTGTTGCCGAAGCCCGGGCGCTTCGCGCAGACTTCACACACGCTCGACATAATCCAAAACTCCTGCATTGACGTTCAATCGGCCCACCCCGACGGCGGGCAACCCGGTAATTCTAACGGACCCGGCGAACCGCCGCCCATCCAGGTGGCGGGACCTGCGCCACAGCCGCCGGGGGCTTCGTCCCCGGCCGCCGGGCCGACCCGGGGAAGGGTCTAGTCCCACCCGGGCGGAACACCTGCGCCGCAATCGAAAGACCTACTGTGCTGCAAGCAGACGTAGGCCCGGATCGGTCAGATTCGTCGGTCCTCCCAGGACGCTCCGCGGCGGCGCTGCGCTGTGGCGGCTGCCGCGGTCGGCTACCGTTGGTGACTCTAGGATGGGTTCAGATCCCGTAGGCTGGCCGCATACACATGATGTGCCGATGCCCATATCTTCTTTGGTGAGTCGAACATGAGCCACACCCCGCAGCAGCCTGCCGACGGCTGGCAGCCGCCGCAGCAACAGCCCCCGGTGTACCGCCCGAACGAGCAGCCTCCGCAAGAGGAGCAGCCTCCGTGGTCGCCGGAGAGTCAGCGCATGGCGCAGTCGGGCCAGATGGGCCCGGTGGAAGAGGACGGGACCGTCAAGTACGTCGGCGGACCCGGCCAGCCGTCGCCGCAGCAGTTCGGGCCGCCCCCGGGCGTCCCGGTCTCGCCGTTCGACGCGCCGCAGCAGCAGGCCTTCCAGGGCATGCCCCCGCAGCAGCAGCCGTTCCAGGCGTCCCCTCCGCCTCAGCAGCCGTTCCAGGCGTCTCCGCCGCCGCATACCGCGGACCCGTTCGGTCCGGCTGGCGGCATGCCGGTCTCGGGCATGCCGGTCTCCGGGATGCCTCCGGTGTCGTCGATCCCCGCTTCGGGGATGCCGGTCTCCGGGATGCCGGTCTCCTCTCCGGTCGGGCAGCCGCCGTTCGGCGGCGGTCAGTTCGGGCCCCAGGGCGGCCAGCTCGTCCCCGTCTCGGGCGGCGGGGCCCAGCCGTGGGGCGCGCCGGACACCATCCAGCGGAAGTCGAAGAAGAAGGGCGGCAAGAGCCCGAAGTGGCTCATCGTCGCGGGCGTCGTGGTCATCGTGCTGGCCCTCGGTGTCGGAGGATTCGTCCTGTTCAACCCGTTGGGGGGCGGCAGCGGCGACGACGAGACGACCGGCACCATCGAAAGCAGCGGCGTATCCGAGAGCGGTGAGGCCGCCCAGAGCAGCGAAGCCGCCGAGAGCAGCGAGGCCGTGGAGAGCGAGCCGCCCGCACCGGCCGCGGTCGCGGTCGTCCCGAACGAGGCTTCCGGCCTGAGCATCCTGGCTCCTGAAGGCTCCACCGAGGCCACGAATCCGCCGACCGTGTTCACCGGTCCGACAGGGCTGATCCTGGGCGGAACCGGCCCGACCGTCTTCTTCGGCGCACTCGACCCGGCCGCGATCGGCGCGGGCGAGGAGGTTCCGGTCGCCGACCTTGGCACGAACCTGCAGAACCTGGCCGCGACCTGGGCGGGCGGCACCGCCGAAGGCGCCCAGGCGGTCCAGTTCCGGGTCGACGCCCGGTCGGCTCAGTTCAACACGTTCACCGTCGGCGATCTGACCGTGATGACCGCGGTGATCCAGAACGGCGACGGGTATGTGGGCTTCGTCGGGTCGGCCACGGCCGACCAGGTCGAAACTCTGGACGCCGCCCGCTCCAGCCTTAGTTTCGGCGCCTGAGCGACCAATAGGCATCGACCGGCCCGCACGCGGAAGCGTGCGGGCCGGTCCGTTTTCCGCCGCCCGCGCGCTTGCGCTTCCGCTCGCCGCCGCGGAGGCGTATCCTCATGGCCCGTGGTGGAAATCCCTGAATCCGGACGCCAGGCCCTCGACGCAGACACCATGCGCGAGTGGGCCGCGCGCGGCATCGACACGTTGACCCGCCACCGGCGCGGCGTCGACGAGCTCAACGTGTTCCCCGTCGCCGACTCGGACACCGCGACGAACATGGTCGCGACCCTCCAGGCCGCCTTCCAGGGCGGCACGCCCGGACTCGGCCTCGAAGCGCTCCTCGACGAGGCCGCCGGGCGCGCGCTGCTCTCGGCCCGCGGCAACTCCGGCGTGATCCTCGCCCAGATGCTCCGCGGGCTCGCCGACGTCTGGAACAGCGACGAGATCGACGCGAAGGGCTTCGCGGCCGGGCTGCGGTCCGCGACCGACGCCGCGACCGGCGCCGTCGCCGTGCCCACGGCGGGCACGATCCTCACCGTCGCCGAGGCCGCCGCCACGGCCGCCGGGAAGGCCGCCCCGTTCGGCCTCGTCTCGGCCGCCCGCGCCGCCGCCGAGGCCGCCGCCGAAGCCGTCGCGGCCACGCCCGGCCAGCTGCCCGCGCTCGCCCGCGCCGGGGTCGTGGACGCCGGGGGCCTGGCCCTCACCGTGATCCTCGAAGCGCTCGTGGAGACCCTCACCGGCTCCGTCTCGACCGGCGCGCTCGACCTCCTCGAACGCCACCGTGTACGCGCCGTCTCCGAGGTCGAGGAGGTCCCGCGCGAGACCGGCTCGGAGGTCTACGGCTACGAGGTCCAGTACCTCCTCGAGGCGAACGCCGCGGCCGCCGCCGACCTGCGCCACCGCCTCACCGCGCTCGGCGACTCGGTCGTCATCATCGGCTCGCGCGCCGCGAAGGACGTCACCACGTTCAACGTCCACGTGCACGTCAACGACATCGGCGCGGCCATCGAGGCCGGGATCGAACGCGGCCGCGTCCACCGCATCTCCGTGACCCGCTTCGACGACACGGTCGCCGCCCACGCCGCCGCGGCCCACGACGCACGCATGCACGCCGCGCCCGCGCGCCGCCACCACGACGCCGAGGCCGCCCGCGACCTCGTCGTCGTCACCGACGCCGACCGCCTCCGCGAGTTCCTCGCGGGCGAAGGCTGCCGCACCGCGACCGCCGCGACCGTTGGCGCCGAACTCGCCGCTGCCCTCGCCGACGGCGCCGCGAGCGTCGTCGTCCTCTCCGACACCGACGCCGCCGCGCGCACCGCCGACCGCGCCGTCGAGTCCGCCCGGAACGACGGCCACCAGGTCACCGCGCTCTTCGGCGTCACCCGCGTGCAGGCCGTCGCCGCCGTCGCCGTCCACGACCCCGAGCGGCAGTTCGACGACGATGTCTCCGCGATGAGCGAGGCCATCAAGGCCTGCCGCACCGGCGAGGTCCACGCGATCCCCTCCGGGTTCTCCTCGGTCATCCGCGGCACCGCCCAGTCGGTCTTCGGCGAACCCGCCGACGCCGCCCGCGACCTCGCCGACCGCCTCTGCGCCGACGGCGCCGAACTCCTCACGATCCTGCCCGGCGCCGGTTCGAACGCCGGGATTGTCACAGCCTTGAGCGATCATGTCCGGGAGGCGTGGCCGCTGGTGGAGATCCAGCAGCTGCCCGCCGGAGACGACGAACCGCTGCTGCTGCTAGGAGCCGAATGACCATTGGGCTGGACACCCGGCTGCGCGAGGTCCTGGGCAAGAAGACCGTGGACGCGCTCAGCGAGGGGCTGGGCCTCGACACCGTCGGGGACCTCCTCGGGCACTACCCGTTCCGCTACGCCCAGCGCGGCGAGCAGACCGACCTCGGCGCGCTCCAGATCGGCGAGGACGTCACCGTCACCGCGCAGGTCCGCGCCGCCGTCAAGAAGTCCTTCGTCCCCAAAGGACGCGGCTCGCGGCAGCCCGGCGGCAAACCCCGCGACCTCCTCGAAGTGGTCGTCGCCGATGAGGGCGGGCGCTCCCTCACCCTCACGTTCTTCAACCAGTCCTGGCGCGCCAAGGAGCTCGTCGCCGGACGCTGGGGCCTGTTCGCGGGCAAGGTCGCCCAGTTCCGCGGCCGCCTCCAGCTGAACTCGCCGCAGTACCAGCTCCTCGCCGAGGACGCCGCCGATCCTTCGAGCGCGATCGAGGAGTTCGCCGGGTCCCTCATCCCGGTCTACCCGGCCACCGCCGAGCTCCCGACCTGGAACATCGCCAAGGCCATCCACACCGTCCTCGGCCTGGTCAAGTCCCCGCCCGACCCGCTCCCGGCCTCCCTGCGCGACCGCCTCAGCCTCCTCGGCTACGGCACCGCCCTGCACCAGATCCACCGCCCCGACTCCCACGAGGCCCTCGGCGCGGCCAAGAAGCGCCTCAAATGGCAAGAGGCCCTGGTGATGCAGGCCGTCCTCGTGCGCCGCAAAGCCGAGGCCGCGGGCGACTCCGCCACCGCGTACGCGCCCGGCGGCGCCCTCCCCGACGCCTTCGACGCCCGCCTCCCGTTCGCCCTCACCGACGGCCAGCGCCAGGTCGGCGCCGAGATCGCCGCCGAGCTCGCGGGCGAGCACCCGATGCACCGCCTCCTCCAAGGCGACGTCGGCTCCGGCAAGACCCTCGTCGCGCTCCGCGCCATGCTCCAGGTCGTCGCCCACGGCGGCCAGGCCGCGCTCCTCGCCCCCACCGAGGTCCTCGCCGCCCAGCACCACCGGTCCATCGTCGAGATGCTCGGCGACCTCGCCCAGGGCGGCGAACTCGGCGCCCCGCCCGAGGCCACCCGCGTCGCGCTCCTCACCGGCTCCGCGACCGCCGCCCAGCGCCGCACCGTCCTCGACGAGGTCAAGACCAACACGGCCGGGATCGTCATCGGCACCCACGCGCTCCTCTACGACGGCGTCGACTTCGCCGACCTCGGCTTCGTCGTCGTCGACGAGCAGCACCGCTTCGGCGTCGAGCAGCGCGACGCCTTGCGCGCCAAAGCGAACCGCACACCGCACACCCTCGTCATGACCGCCACCCCCATCCCGCGCACCGTCGCCATGACCGTCTACGGCGACCTGGAGACCAGCCGCCTCACCGAGCTCCCCGCCGGACGCACACCGATCGCCACGCACGTCGTGCCCTACACCGACCAGCGCTGGATGACCCGCACCTGGAACCGCGTCCGCGAAGAGGTCGCCGCCGGACGCCAGGCCTACGTCGTCTGCCCCAGGGTCGGCGGCGAGGACGCCGAGGACTCCGGCGCGAGCGACAAGCGCCCGCCGCTGGCCGTCGTGGACGTCATCGAGCAGCTCCGGGCAGGCGCCCTCAGCGGCCTGCGGCTCGGGCTCCTGCACGGCCGCCTCGACGCCGACGAGAAGGACCGCGTCATGCGCGCCTACTCCGCGGGCGACCTCGACGTCCTCGTGGCGACCACCGTCATCGAGGTCGGCGTGAACGTGCCGAACGCGACCGCGATGGTCGTCCTCGACGCCGAGCGCTTCGGCATCTCGCAGCTCCACCAGCTCCGCGGCCGCGTCGGCCGCGGCGCGCACCCGGGCCTGTGCCTGCTCGTCAGCGAAGCCGCCGAAGGGACCTCCTCGCGCGAGCGCCTCGACGCCGTCGCCTCGACCACCGACGGCTTCGCGCTGGCCGAGCTCGACCTGGAGCAGCGCCGCGAAGGGGACGTGCTCGGCGCGGCCCAGTCGGGCATGAAGTCGCACGTCAAGCTCCTGTCGCTGCTGAAGGACGCGGACATCATCGAGGCGGCCCGCGCCGAGGCGACCGCGCTCATCGACGCGGACCCGAAGCTCGCGGGCGAGCCCGGCCTGGCCGCCCTCGTGGACGACCTGGCCGCCGACCGGGGCGAGTTCCTGGAGAAGGGCTGAGGAAAGGGCCGAAGGGAGGTGCGGCGGGGCCGCCGCGCACCGGCAGGCTGCGGCTCGCGTCGGGCCGGATTATTGTTGTGGCAAATGACTAGGATCATCGCCGGCAGCCTCAAGGGCCGCCGCCTCGCCACGCCTCCGGGGGACCGCACCCGGCCCACCTCCGACCGGGTCCGCGAAGCGCTGTTCAACTCGCTCGCCCCCGGCGGCGACCTCGACGGACTGCGTTTCGCCGACCTCTACGCCGGTTCCGGCGCGGTCGGCCTCGAAGCGCTCTCGCGCGGCGCCGCCTCGGCGCTGTTCGTCGAGTCGCACGCGCTCACCGCGAAGCTCCTGCGCAAGAACATCGCCGACCTCGGTGTCACCGGCGCGGAAGTGATCTGCGCCCCTGTCGAGAAGGCCCTCCAGAACAGCCCGGCCGAGCCGTTCGACATCGTCTTCGCCGACCCTCCCTACGCCGTCACCGACGCCGCCATCGCGGACGTCCTGGAAGCGCTGGTCGCGCACGGCTGGCTCGCCGAGGACGCCGACGTCGTGGTCGAACGGGGCGGCAAGGACGCCTCGGTGCCGTGGCCCGAGAAGATCGCAGAAGACCGCGTCCGGCGTTACGGCACGACGGCCCTTTGCTACGGTCACGCCCTGTGAAACCTGAAGCTCGCATCGCCGTGTGCCCCGGTTCATTCGATCCGGTGACCTACGGTCATCTCGACATCTTCGGACGCGCCGCCCAGCTGTACGATGAGGTCTGGGTCGCGGTCTTCCACAACGCCTCCAAGAACGCTCTCTTCAGCGTCGAGGAGCGGGTGGAACTCCTCCGCGAGACCACCGCGGACATCCCCAACGTGCGCATCGCGTCCTTCCGAGGGCTCGTCGTCGACTTCTGCCAGAAGCACGGCGCGGGAGTGCTCGTCAAGGGCGTCCGCGCGGTCTCGGACTTCGACTACGAACTGCAGATGGCCCAAATGAACTACGGGTTGCGAGGCATCGAGACGGTCTTCATTCCGACCAACCCCCTGTACTCCTTCCTGTCGTCCTCGATGGTCAAGGACGTGGCGAAATGGGGCGGCGACATCTCGCCCTACGCGCCTGAAATCGTCCAATCACGACTGATCGAGCGTTTGGGGCAGGATTAGCCACGTTTCAGACCCTCATCCGGGACAATGTCCCCATGACTGACATCGACGGGAGCAAATCGGTGGGTGCGCTCGACCGGATCGAAGAGATCATCGCCTACGTGGAGCAGGCCAAGGCCGTGCCCATGTCCCGGGCCTGCAAGGTGGACCGGGCCGAGATGATCGCCATGCTCGAAGAGCTCCAGAACGAACTCCCCGGCGATCTCCGCCGCGCCGAGGCCATGCTCCAGGAGCGCGACAAGATCATCGACGCCGGCGAGCGCGAGGCCGAGCGGATCATCACCGAGGGCGAGACCGAGCACGCGCGGCTCGTCTCCCGCCACGAGATCACCGTCTCCGCCGAGCACGAGGGCAACCGCATCATCGCGGAGGCCCGCGGCGAGGCGCAGCGCCTGCGCGACGAGGTCGACGAGTACGTCGACACGACGCTCGCCAACTTCGAGCAGTTCCTGCACCGCGCCCTCTCGGGCGTCGAGCGCGGCCGCGACAAGATGCACACCCTCCGGGAGATCGGCACCTTCGCGCCCTCGCCGCAGGAGCCGATCGAAGAGGAGAAGCCGCTCCCGCAGCTCTAGCGGTGTCGGTTCGCTCACACGCGCCTTCGGGCGCTTCACCCTGCCCTCCACCTGGGTTGGGGCCGCCCCCGCCGCTGATGTAGCATTACCGGTCGGCCTCGATCGAGGCGCACTCCCTGACGTAAGGACCGCAGTACTCCCATGACGACCGCTCTGGATCCCGCCGCGCCGCTGGTGTTCGACACCGCGGAGCTGCGTGGCGCGGGCACGATGATGCACATCGCGCGCGAGATCCCCGCTCCCGAGGCCTACGGCTTCGAAGCGGTGTACGCGGTGCCCGAGGGAGCGGTCCTCGACCTCGACATCGACCTCACCGGCGTCAGCGAAGGCGTGCTCGCCGCCGGCCGGGTCGAGGCGGTCGCGGAAGGCGAGTGTGCGAGGTGCCTCGCACCCGTGCAGGACGCTCTCAGCGTCCAGGTGCAGGAGCTGTACGCTTATGAAGGCTCCGTCACCGAAGCGACCACTGAAGCCGACGAGATCATGCGGCTTCAGGGGGACCTGCTCGATCTGGAGCCCGCGGTCCGGGACGCGCTGGTGCTGGCTATGCCGGTCACCCCGCTGTGCCGACCTGACTGCCCGGGATTGTGCGCCGACTGCGGCGTTCCCTGGGATGAACTGCCCGACGACCACGTCCACGAGACCGTGGACCCCCGTTGGGCGGGCTTGGAGAAGCTTCGGCTCGCCGGCAATGACGGCGAACCGAAATAGCACAGCGTAAGCGTATAGGTATGGAGTTCTGAAGTGGCTGTTCCGAAGCGTCGTATGTCGCGCAGCAACACCCGGCACCGTCGTTCGCAGTGGAAGGCTGCGGCGGTCCAGCTTGTCGAGTGCCCGCAGTGCCACGCCAAGAAGCGCGGCCACCAGGTCTGCGAGGTCTGCGGCACGTACAGGGGCCGTCAGGTCCTCGAGGCCTAAGTCCTCCCGAGCATGGGCGACAAGGCAGTACAACATTTCGAAGCGGTGTTCGGGGTTCGAGATATCGACCCCGAACTGCTGCGTCTCGCCCTGACGCACCGGTCCTACGCCTACGAGCACGGCGGACTGCCCACCAACGAGCGCCTGGAGTTCCTCGGGGACTCCGTGCTCAGCCTGGTGGTCACCACCGCGCTCTACCAGGACCACCCCGACCTGCCCGAAGGGCAGCTCGCGCGCCTGCGCGCATCGGTGGTGAACATGAAGGCGCTGGCCGGTGTGGCGCGTCGCATGGGCGCGGGCGGCATCGGCCCGCACCTCCTGCTCGGCAAGGGCGAGGAGACCTCGGGCGGCCGCGGCAAGAACTCGATCCTCGCCGACGCGGTGGAGGCGCTGCTGGGCGCCGTCTACCTGCAGTACGGCGTGGAGACCGCCAAGGTCGTGGTGCACCGGTTCTTCGACCCGCTCATGGAGGCCGCGGCCGGTCAGGGCGCGGCCCTGGACTGGAAGACCAGCCTCCAGGAGCTGACGGCCGATTCGGGCCTCGGCGTGCCCGAGTACCGGATCACCGAGTCCGGTCCCGACCACGCCAAGCAGTTCACCGCTTGGGCCGTGGTGGCGGGCGAGGAGTTCGGCGAGGGCTCGGGCGGTTCCAAGAAGGACGCCGAGCAGATCGCCGCGAAGCTCGCCTGGCAGGTGCTGTCGGAACGCCTCGGCGTCAAGCAGCGCTAACGCAAGGCTTTCGTGAAGGGCGGTACCGGATCTCCGGTGCCGCCCTTCACGTTCTACTTCTGGCACTTGGGGCAGTAGTGTGCCGACCGGTCGCCGATGACTTCGCGCTTGATCGCGGTGCCGCAGCGGTTGCACGGCTGGCCCGCGCGGCCGTAGACCGCGAGTTCGCGGGCGAAGTAGCCCGCTTCGCCGCGGGCGTCGACGTACAGCTCGTCGAAGGAGGTGCCGCCGACCGCGAGCGACTCGGTGAGCACGTCCTTGACGTGGCCGAGCAGTTCGACCGCCTTGCGCTTGGAGAGCGAGTCGCCGCTCCTGCGGCCGCGCAGCCGCGAACGCCACAGCGCCTCGTCGGCGTAGATGTTCCCGACCCCGCTGATCCAGGTCTGGTCGAGCAGGGCCTTCTTCACCTCGATGGTGCGCCGCAGCAGCCGCTCGGCCGCTACGCCTGCGTCGAACTGGGCCTCGAAGACGTCGGGGGCGATGTGCGCCATGGTCTTCGGCACGGCATTGTCGGGTACGGTGCCGTCGAGTTCGGCGAGGTCCCAGTACCCGAAGGTGCGCTGGTCGATGAACCACAGCTCGCGCGCGTCGGCGAACGTGAGTTTCGCGCGCAGGTGCTTGTGGGCCTCGCGTCCGTCGGTGACGACGTGCAGCTGGCCGCTCATGCCCAGGTGGCACACGAGCGCTCTGCCGTCGTCGAGGGTCAGCCACATGAACTTGCCGCGGCGGCCGCTGCCGGTGACCTGGAGGTCCTTGAGGCTCAGCTGGAAATCGGCGATGCCGGTGGCGTGGCGGCGCACGGCCCGCGGGTTGTAGACCTCGGCGGACTGGATGCGTCCGCCGCGGAAGGCCTCGTCGACCCCGCGGCGGACGGTCTCTACTTCGGGAAGCTCTGGCACCTCTCAAGTATGCCTAGCTGAGCTGCGGGTGCTTCTCCCTGACCGTGTCGAGTCCGTAGTTGATCGCGAACGCGATGGCCGCGAGCCGCGAGTTCACGCCGAGTTTGCCGAGCACGTTCTGGACGTGCGAGCGGACCGTGGAGACCGAGACGCCCATCTGCGTGGCCATCTGGGCCGTGGGCTCGCCGCGCACGATGCGGCGCAGGACGTCGTCCTCTCTGGGCGTGAGATGGTGCGCGAGTTCGAGTGCGTCGTGCTCGCCGAGCAGCGGGGCCGGCTGCAGGGCCGCGCGCAGCAGCTGCGGATCGTAGTAGGGCGGGCTGAGCAGGCCGCGGTCGATGGCGTCGAGCAGGTCGCCGGGCATGATGTGGGTGTTGGCTATCCCGGCGGCCGAGACCGAGACGGCTTTGCGGAGGACCGAGCCGTCGTCGCGGTCGGTGATGAGGAAGACCGGTCGCTTGCAGTCGGTCAGGACCCGGTTCCGGGAGACCGCCTCCAGTGCGACCAGGCAGCAGTCGATCTGCGCATCCGCGGCCACGAGCGCTTTCGCGGTCCTGGCTTCGACTGGGATGTCACCGCGTCGGTGGAGCAGGGGTCGAATGCTGGCGGAGAAGACCCGGTTCGGGTCGTACAGCATGACACGCACGGTTGGCACCTCGTCCTTCAGGTTTTTTGGTCGCCTCCCCAGATGCGCGCCTCAGCGGGCGGCCATCCCAGCATGACTGTTGGTAATCATTCAGTCCAGGCTTGAGTCGGATGGACGACAGTAAGAGGTTCAGACGCGGTTCACCTGCGATAATGCTGCGCCGCCAGGGTGCTGCTACCCGAAGTTCTGGACCCAGTAGAGGGTGCCGTCGCGGTCGGCGACGCCGACGCCGAGGACGCTGTAGTCGCAGTTGAGGATGTTGGCGCGGTGCCCTTCGGAGTTCATCCAGCCCTCCATGACGGACGCGGCGTCGGGGTAGCCCGCGGCGATGTTCTCGCCGACGCCGCCTTCGTAGCCCTGCTCGGCGGCCCGTTCGGTGGGGCCGCGGCCGTCCTGCGAGGTGTGGTCGAAGTAGTCGTTGGCGGCCATGTCCTCGGCGTGGAGGCGTGCGGCAGTGTCGAGGCGGGAGTCGCGTTCCAGTGCGCCGCATCCGGCTTCGGCCCGCTCGGCGTCGACGAGGTCGGCCACGGCGGCCTCGACGTCGGCGTACTCGCCCGTGCCGCCCTGGTCCTCGCCGCCTCCCGAACCGCCGTCGTCCTCCTCTTCGGCGGGCGCCTCGGTGGTCTCCTCGGGCGTCTCGGTGGTGGGGACCTCCTCGGCCTCCTGGGTGCGCATGCCCGCCTCGGCGGGAGCGTCGTCCACCTGGAGTTCAGGGGAGGCGGTGTCCTCAGCCGAGGCGGTCTCGACCGCTGCGGAGGCGGGCCCCGCGTCGGAGGCGGCGAGGCCGTCGAGTGGCGATCCGAGCGCCCAGAGTGACGTCGCGCCCGCGGTGAGGCCGAAGATCGCCGGGATGAGCAGGAGCATCCGGCGGCGGAGGTCGGCGCGGTCGCGGTGGCGTCCGCCCTGGAGTCTTCGCATGGGGGTACGGCCTCGTCACGTGGGGTTACGTGTGCATTGTTCGGATTTTCCGGGACCCTATCAGGTTTGCGCGCCCCGTGCACGGACGTGTTCACGCGTGATCGGACGCGGGGTCCCCCTTCCGGGTGTGACCCCCGTCGAATTCCATGGGCAAAGCATGTGCAAAGCTTGACGAGAACCGTCGATCAGGCGGATGATGTCAGGAGACGGCCAGTGTTCACGAGCCGTGCTCCACTGGTCCGGCTAGGGGCAATCGGCCCCAGCGGCTAAAAAAATTCACTCAGCAAATGCGACGTTTTCATGGTGCGTACGCCAACGCCACCAGTCGACGTGATCGCAAGGAGAAACCATGGCGAAAGCCCTCTACGGCCACATCGGCCAGGCTCCCAACAAGCGCCTGCTCGAAGAGGTGGTCCAGCTACGCGCGCGAGTACGCAACCTCGAGTCCGAGCTCGCCGAGATGCGGGCCCGGGAGGACGAGATCGAGCACGATCATGTCGAGGAGTTGATGCGGCTGCAAGAGCCCGCGTTGACTTAATCCGTCTCGCGACAACGAAACACGGGCGCGCCAGCTGTTCACAGCAGGCGCGCATTGCTATGTCCCCACCCCGCAAGCCCGGAAATCCCTCCCCGGTTCGCCCCTTTTGGGGCCTTTGATATGCCGATCTCCCGGACGGCGGCCTTGTAGGCTGGGACGGTCCCGCACCCGAACCGCGAAGCACACCAGCCCGGAGCGACCGTTGTACCTGAAGAGCCTCACGCTGAAGGGCTTCAAGTCCTTCGCCTCGGCCACGACCCTGCGTTTCGAACCGGGGATCACCTGCGTCGTGGGCCCGAACGGCTCCGGGAAGTCCAATGTCGTCGACGCGATCGCCTGGGTCCTCGGCGAGCAGGGAGCCAAGTCCCTGCGCGGCGGCAAGATGGAGGACGTCATCTTCGCGGGCACTACCGGCCGCCCCGCGCTCGGCCGCGCCGAGGTCACGCTGACGATCGACAACTCCGACGGCGCCATCCCCATCGACTACTCCGAAGTCTCGATCACCCGCCGCATGTTCCGCTCCGGCGAGGGCGAGTACGAGATCAACGGCGACCGCTGCCGCCTCCTCGACGTGCAGGACCTCCTCTCCGACGCCGGCATCGGCCGCGAGATGCACGTCCTCGTCGGCCAGGGCAAGCTCGACTCCTACCTCCACGCCCGCCCCGAGGACCGCCGCGCGTTCATCGAGGAGGCCGCCGGCGTCCTCAAGCACCGCAAGCGCAAGGAGAAGGCCCTCCGCAAGCTCGAAGGCATGCAGGGCAACCTCGACCGCCTCGCCGACCTCACCGGCGAGCTGCGCCGCCAGCTCAAGCCCCTCGGCCGCCAGGCCGAGCTCGCCCGCCGCGCCCAGACCATCCAGATGGACCTGCGCGAGGCCCGCCTGCGCCTCCTCGCCGACGACCTCACCTCCCTGCGCGGCAACATCGCCAAGGACCTCGCCGACGAAGAGGCCCTGAAGGAGCGCCGGGAAGTCCTCGCCGAAGAGCACGAGCGCCTGAACGCCCAAGTGGGCGAGGTCGAGGCCGCGCACGCCGCCGACAAGCCGCGCCTGGCCCGCCTCCAGGAGACCTGGTACCGCCTCCAGGCCGTCGCCGAACGCCTCCGCTCCACCGCCCAGCTCGCCGCCGAACGCCGCCGCTACCTCTCCGAGGACGCCGGGGACGACCGCGCCGGACGCGACCCCGAAGTCTTGGAGACCGAGGCCGAGCGCATCCGCGAGCAGGAGATCGAGCTGCGCGAGTCCATCGCGGAGGACTCCGAGCGGCTCGCGTCCGCAGTGGAGGCCCGCGAGGAGACCGAGACCGCGCTGGCCGACGCCGAGCAGCGCATCGTCACCGCCGTGAAGGCCGCCGCCGAGCGCCGCGAAGCCCTCGCCACGCTGCGCGGCAAGGTCGACTCCCTCCAGACCCGCACCGCCGCCGCGGCCGAAGAGCTCGAACGCGCCAGCACCGCGCTCGCCGAGGCCCGCGAGAGGGCCGAGGCCGCCGCCGAGGCGCACGCCGAAGCCGAGGCCGAGAACGAGGCGGTCGAGTCGAACACCGAGTTCGACGAGGCCGTCGCCGAAGCCAAAGCCCGCGTCGCCGCCGCCAAGGCCGAAGCCGACCGCCTCCAGGCAGCCGAACGCGAAGCCGACCGCGAAGCCTCCCAGTGGGCCGCCCGCGAAGAAGCCCTCGCTGTGGGCCTGCGCCGCAAGGACGGCGCGGCCGCGCTGCTCGCCCGCGCCGACGCCGTGCCCGGCGTCCTCGGCTCCGTCGCGGCCCTCCTCACCGTCGAACCCGGCTACGAGGCCGTGCTCGCCGCCGCGCTCGGCCGCCTCGCCGACGCCATCGCCGTCACCAACCCCGCCAGCGCCGCCGCGGCCCTGAAACTCCTCCGCGACGAGGACGGCGGCCAGGCGGCGTTTTTGATTGAGCACAGTCTGATCGCCGGATCGCAGACCCATGTGGATGTTCCCGGCGGGCTGAAGACCGTCGCCGACACCGTCTCGGCCCCGGCCGAACTCGCCTCCACCGTCCGGTCCGTGCTCGCCGGGATGGTGGTCGCCGACGACCTCGACGCCGCACGCGCCATCGTGGACGCCCACCCGCAGCTCACCGCCGTCACCCGCGCCGGGGACGTGCTCGGCGCGGCCGAAGCCTTCGGCGGCTCCGCGAAAGCCCAGTCCTACATCGAGATCCAGGCCGCCGTCGACGAGGCCCGCGACCGCAAGCTCGGCTCTGAGTCCCTCGCCGCCCAGCTGCGCGAGCAGTTCGAGGCCGCCAAGGAGGCCCACGCCGAAGCCGAGGCCGCCGCCGAGGAAGTGCGCAACGCGCAGCGCCAGGCCGAGGCGGCGCACAGCGTCGTCGCCCGCCGCCTCGCCGAGCTCGGCGCCGCCGCCCGCAGCGCCGAAGCCGAGGTCGCGCGTCTCCAGCAGGCCAAGGACCGCGCCCAGGCCGCCCGCGAGACGGACACCGCCGGACTCACCGACCTCGAAGCGCGCCTTGAGGAACTCGAATCGCTCCCCGCGATCGAGGAGCCCTCGACCGACGAGCGCGACGTCCTCTCCCGCGCGCTCGACGCCGCCCGCCAGAACGAGATGGAGACCCGCCTCTCCGTCCGCACCGCCGAAGAGCGCGCGTCCGCGCTCGCCGGACGCGCCGACGCCCTCGCCCGCCAGGCCCAGTCCGAGCGCGCCGCCCGCGCCCGCGCCGAGGCCCGCCGCGCCGCCCGCGCCCGCGGCGCGAAGGTGGCCGCGCTCGTCGCCGAAGCCGCCGAGAACGCCGGTATCCAGCTCACCGACTCCCTTGAGGCCGCGGCGATAGAGCGCGACTCGATCGCCGCCGAGCAGGCCCGCCGCGAAGCCGCCCTCGCCGACCTGCGCACCCGCGCCGGGGCCACGGCCGCCGAGCTCGAACGCATCACCTCCGCCGCCCACCGCGACGAGGTCGCCCGCGCCGAACAGCGCCTGCGCATCGAGCAGCTCGAGGAGAAGGCCGGCGCCGAGTTCGGCGTCGACATCGAGACGCTGCTCGCCGAGTACGGCCCCGACCAGCTCGTCCCGCCCAGCGCCGAAGAGGTCAACGCCGCGTCGGAGAAGGGCAAGCCTGAACCCGAGCCCTACGAGTTCGACCGCGCCACCATGGAGAAGCGCGCCGCCCGCGGTGAGCGCGAGCTCAAGCTCCTCGGCAAGGTCAACCCGCTCGCGCTGGAGGAGTTCGCGGCCTTGGAGGAGCGCTACAAGTTCCTCAACGAGCAGCTCGAGGACGTCAAGAAGACCCGCGCCGACCTCACCACCGTGGTGAAGGAGGTCGACGACCGGATCCAGCAGGTGTTCGCCGAGGCCTTCGCGGACACCGCCCGCGAGTTCGAGAACGTCTTCCAGACCGTCTTCCCCGGCGGCGAGGGCCGCATCCTCCTCACCGACCCCGACGACCTGCTGCACACCGGCGTCGAGGTCGAGGCCCGCCCGCCCGGCAAGAAGGTCAAGCGGCTCTCGCTGCTGTCGGGCGGCGAGCGGTCGCTGACCGCGCTGGCGCTGCTGGTCGCGATCTTCCGCGCCCGTCCCAGCCCGTTCTACCTGATGGACGAGGTGGAGGCGGCGCTCGACGACGTGAACCTCGGCCGCCTGCTGGACCTGCTGCGGCAGCTGCAGGAGAACTCGCAGCTGCTCATCATCACGCACCAGAAGCGCACGATGGAGATCGGCGACGCGCTGTACGGCGTGACGATGCGCGCGGGTGTCACGCAGGTCATCAGCCAGAAGTTCTCCCGCGAAGAGGACTGAGCGCGCCCCAGTACAGTGGTTGTGCACTCGAACCTGTGGAGGATTTCCCTGTGGACAACCTGTGGATCTGGCTGGTCGCGGCCGTCGTCGTGATCGCCGCGGCCGTCGGCGTCGCGTTCGGCGTCCGCGCCTCGCGCTCGAAGTCGGCCGTCGAGGCTCCCGCTGAGGAACCGCAGGTCGAGGCCCCGAAGGCGGCCGAGCCTGAAGCGGAGGCGACGCCCGCCGCGCCCAAGCCCGCCGCGCCGGGCATCGAGACCCCGGAGCCCGTGGAAGGCCGCCTCGTGCGGCTGCGGTCGCGCCTGGCGCGGTCGAACAACGCGCTCGGGAAGGGCCTGCTGGCGCTGCTGGCGAGCGACAAGCTCGACGACGACGTGTGGGACGAGGTCGAGGAGACCCTCCTGTCCGCCGACGTGGGCATCGCCGACACGACCCACGTGGTCGAGCGCTTGCGCGAGCGCGTGAAGGTCCTCGGCACGCGCGACCCCGCGGAGCTGCGCAGCCTGCTGAAGACCGAGCTCACCGCCGTCCTGGAGCCGAAGCTCGACCGCTCGATCGCGACGGTCTCGCCTTCGGGTGAGGGTCCGGCTGTGATCATGATGGTCGGCGTCAACGGCTCGGGCAAGACCACGACCTGCGGCCGCGTCGCCCGGGTGCTCATCGCGGAAGGCCAGACGGTGCTCATGGGCGCGGCGGACACGTTCCGCGCGGCGGCCGCCGAGCAGCTGGAGACCTGGGGTTCGCGCGTGGGCGCGAAGGTGGTGCGCCGCGGCGAGGGCGCCGACCCCGCTTCCGTCGCGTTCGACGCGGTGAAGGCCGGGGCCGAGGAGGGCGCCGACGTCGTCCTCATCGACACCGCGGGCCGTCTGCAGAACAAGGCCGGGCTGATGGACGAGCTGGGGAAGGTCAAGCGGGTCGTCGAGAAGCAGGGCCCTGTCGCGGAGACGCTGCTCGTGCTCGACGCGACGACCGGCCAGAACGGGCTGCAGCAGGCGAAGGTCTTCGGCGAGGTCTGCGACGTGACCGGCATCGTGCTCACCAAACTCGACGGCTCCGCCAAGGGCGGGATCGTGATCGCGGTTCAGCGGCAGTTGGGGGTACCGGTTAAGCTGGTCGGACTCGGGGAGGGGCCGGACGACCTGGCCCCGTTCGAAGTCGGAGCGTTCGTCGACGCGATCGTCGACGGCGCCGAGTCCTGACACCCCTTTAACGAAGACGGCAGGCACTGCGGGGACCGGTGAGCCAAGACGAGATTCCGCTGATCGGCGGCAACACGAGCACGGTCGTCCGGCTGGGCGACACCGTCCGCCGGAACACGGGACCCTGGACGCCGGCGGTGCACGCGCTGCTGCGGCACCTGGACGGCGCGGGTTTCACTGGCGCGCCGAGGGTGCTGGGCATCGACGAGCACGCCCGGGAGGTGCTCTCGTTCGTCGAGGGCGAGCCGGGGAAGTACCCGCTCGCGCCGCACTGGACGACCGACGAGGCCATGAGCGCGGTCGCGAAGATGCTGCGGATGTTCCACGACGCGCAGTACGGCTTCCGCCCGCCGCAGGGGGCGACCTGGCGGTCCTTCGGGCCGCCGCCGCCGGACACCGAGGTCATCTGCCACCACGACGCCGCGCCGCACAACGTGGTCTGGCGTCCTGACGGGACGCTTTCGCTCATCGACTTCGACCTGGCGAGCCCCGGTGCGCGGATCTACGACGTCGCTTACGCGGCCTGGACCTGGGTGCCGATCTTCACCGACCGCGACTCGGTCACGCTGGGCTGGAAGAAGCCCGACCGGGCGCGGCGGCTGCGGATGTTCGCGGACGCGTACGGGCTCTCCGACCGCGACCGCCAGCGGTTCATCAAGGTGATCCGCAAGCGCATCGTCGACCACATCGAGGGCATCCGCCGGATGGCCCAGGCGGGCGACCCCGCGTTCGAGCGGATCGTCGAGAAGGGGCACCTGCGCCGCCCGGCGCGGGACCTGCGGCTGCTGGACGCCGAGCGCTACATCCTCGACGAGGCCCTGCGCTGAGCCTTTCGGGGCTCTTCCGCGACGAAGACCCTCCGACGAGCCGGGAGCCGGGGGTCTTCGCCAATCCTGCGAGTCTTGCGCATCGCGAGCCGCACCGATGGAGCGCTCCCAATCGGCACCGAGTCTTCGGCCGCCGTTCGTTCTGCTGCGGGAGCGCCGCCGGGTCGCGGCTTCTCAATGGTTTTCGAGGGAAGTGAAGCAAACCTACCGTGCGAGCGTTTGCCTGTCAATAGATAGGCAAATGTCAATATCTCCCGGATGGTGCACGAGAACGGACGCCCCGACCGGCTGCACTACGCGGTCGGAGCGCCCGTCTCCTCAGGAGCGAAGCCCTATCCGAGCAGGTCCCCGGCCCGGCTCAGCACGTGCGCGGCCACGATGCGGCTCAGCTCGACGCCGGCGAGATCCGCGGTGCGCGAGTGGATGCCCGACCAGACCCGCGCGTCGACGTTCTCGGTCGTCAGCGGATGCCAGGTCGTGTACGTCCGCGTGACGCCCGGCGCGGACGGGCTCGGGATGGTGAACGGCGCTCCCGGCCCGTCGCCAACGAGCTGGGTCAGCACCTCTTCGGCCGATCCCGAGTAGGTGTTGTGGCCGCTCGGGTAGTCCGGGTGCGACGGCGTGTTGTGCAGCGGCGCCCAGTCCGGGTCCTGGATCGTCGCGGGGTCCCCGTCCTCGACCGCCCCGGCGATCGCGGTGACCGGCCGCCACCACACGTGCGCGTACTTCGAGTCCGAGGTCGCGATCTGCGTGTCGACCGAGGCGACGTGGAAGAGCGCCACCAGTTCCACCTGGTCGCGCAGCGACCCGGAGTGGTGCTCCAGGGCGGCCCTGAGCACGGGGTTGTAGAGCACGAACGAGCTGCCGAGCCAGAACTGGGCGGTGTCGGTCTGCTCTTGGGTGCGCGCGGTGCTGTCCAACGCGCCGTAGACCTGGACCTCCTCGATGTCCGCGCGGTACTGCGGGGTGCCGATCGCGGGCGGGGCCTCCAGCCGGAACTGGTCGCCGCTTTCGAGCACGAACGGCACGGCGTTGCGGGTCCCGGCCTGGAGGCCCGGACCGAACGCCGTCGGCGTCGGCTGCCAGATGCCGGGCGCGGGTGCGGGCGGCGTCCAGGCGACGTTCACCGACGCCGGATCGAGGCCGTCGCCCTGGCGTTCGGCGAGCAGCGCGTCGGCTCGCGCGTTTCCGGCCGCGACGCCCTTGCGCTTGGCACTGCCCTCGGGGACGGCGGCGAGCGCGTCGGCAAGGGCCGCATCGAGGACCGTCTGCTGGGTCGGGGCGAGCGCGGAGAGCGCCCGGTGGACGGCCGCGGCCAGCGCGGCCTCGCGGTAGTGTCGCGCGTTGACGCCGTGGGGGGCCCGGCGCACCGCGCGGGCGGCGGCGAGCCAGGCGATGGCCCAGGTGCGGCTGTTGGTGACCTGGGTCGGGGCGGGCGCCGCGGTGACGGCGTCGTTCGTGACGTCGAACCAGGTGAGCACTGCGGCCGAGGCGGATTCGGGGGCGGCCGAAGCGGCCGAGGCGGATCCGACGGCGATGCCGGTGGCGGCGACGGGCGCGGCAGCGAGGATCGCGCGGCGGGAGATGGAGGTTTGGTCGGTGGAGGACATGGTGCTCCTTGCATTGGGAGTGAACGCGGCGGGGAACGGGGTTCGGGGCACGGCGGCGCGCGGAAGCGGCCGCTGTGGAAGGGATCGGGGCCAGCGCTGCGGGCGACGCCGCCGCAGTCGGCGCGGCGGGTCGGTGATCGGCGGAGTCCCGAGGAAGTGCGATCGGCGTACGCCTGGATCCCGGGCGGCCCGGTCTCGGGGCGGCGGGTCGGCTCAGCTGGGGAGTGGGCGGCGACAGAGAGCGCTGGCGACGCGCATCTGGTCGACGGCGCGCCGCTTCGCGAGTGCGGTGGCGGGCTTCATGACTCGAATGTAGCAGTAATCCCATCGGAATGCTAGGAATATTTCCGGACTGCGCCGAGGCGATGCGCGGATGTCGCGGTCAGGCCGCCGTCCAGCGCAGTTCCCTCGTGGTCAAGGGGCCGTAAGGAGTCAGGGCGGCCAGCTCCGCCTTGTGCTCGCCGGGGTCGCGGTCCAGGGGCCGCGCGAAGCGCTGGCGGCCGTGCGCGGCGATCACCTCGCCGTTCCACGTGCCGCCGATCGCGAACGGGTGCAGCGGTTTCAGCTCCACGGCCGGGGCCCCGCCGACGGCCGTGATGCCGATCGCGAGGTCGGAGAGGCGCGGGTAGGCGTCGGCGCTGTCGCGGACGAGGCGGTCGGCCGCGAGGACCTGGCCGTCCTGGAACACCGGCACGAAACCCGCGGGCTCCCAGGCGATCCCGGTGACCGAGGCGTGCGCGAAGTACGCGGACCACAGGCCCGGGTCCTTCATGAGCGCGCGCGGTCCGACGTGGACCGGCCGCGCGGGCCGCTCGCGCGCTTGGAGTTCGGGCAGGCTCAGTGGCCTGCCGCCCTCGTCGGCCCAGTACGCGCCGTGCTGGCCGTCGAGCAGCACCCACTGGTCGAGGTCGTCGATCCAGGCCTCGGCCACGGCGTGGCCCTGGCCGACGCCGTCGTGGTAGTCGCCGCGCCGCAGCCAGACGCGCCGGGCCGGGACGCGGAGCGCGTTGAGGCCCTGCGCGAGCACGATCGAGTACTCGACGCACGAGTAGCGCGCGCCGTTGGCGACCTGTTCGAGCACGTCCAGCGCGTCACCGGCGTTGATGCGGGCGTTGGCGTGCCGCCACAGCCCGGCCGTCCACCCCAGCAGGGCCTTCGCGGTCTCCCAGGCGGTCGCGGCGGGCCGGGGCAGGCGGGGGAGCAGCTGCGGCTCGCGGTGCGCCTCGACGCGGTCGAGGCGCAGCGGCGCGGCCGCTCCCGGCTCGGGCCAGGCGGTGAGCCGCAGGGCCGGTTCGGGGACGTTCGCGCGGGCGCGCTCCAGGACCGCGTCCCAGTCCGGGTCCGCGCCGAACGCCGCCGAGAGCTCGGGCTCGAACAGGTCGGTCTGATGGAACCCGGCCTCGATCGCCTCGTCGAGCCGCGCCCTGGCGTGCTTGAGCCCCACCTTGTGGGCGGCGATGGCCAGCGACGGCGCCCAGAGGTCGCGCCAGAACTCGGTGTCGCCGCGCAGGATCCGCTCCAGGTCCAGGAGCGTCCACCAGCGCGCGCCGCGCATCGCGTCCTGCGCGACCGTGCGCACGCGCGCGAGCTTCGCGGGAGGGTGCTGGGTCATGCGTATGAGGGTAGTCACCCGCGGGCGCGGCGCAAAGCCCGTTGTGTCCGGCACGCGCAGCCGCTAGAGTGGGCCCATGATCTTTTAGAAGAGATTCGGCCGCCTCCTTCGATGAGGCCGCCAATACGAATGAGTGCCATTTCCCGAGACGTCGAGTCTGACTCCGTTTCGCGCTCACGTCTCTTCACTCTCTACCCGAAAAGGGGAAGCGTATGACCGCCGAAGCTCCCAAGGCCCAAGAAGCCGCAGAAGAAACCGCCGTCGAAGAGCCCTTGAACCGCGAGCAGCGCCGCGCGCTCGCCCGCGGCAAGAAGGCCGAGAAGACCGGCCACCAGGCCATCGGCAACAAGAAGGGCAGCGTCCGCTCCCAGATGCCGAAGGGCGGGGTGGGCAAGTTCCAGCTCCCGACCAAGAACGGCTAGCGCCGGACGCGGTGGCAAGAGCATAGAAACGGGCGGCGGACCAGATGGTCCGCCGCCCGTTCTCTCATTGCGGCGCTAGATCGCTTCGCAGGTCACGGCCGGTGTGGCCGTGGGGCTGGTCGCGATGAAGCCGAAGACCTCGCGGGTCTGGCCGCTGGCCACGGACGCGTTCCAGCCGACGTCCTCGGCGGTCACGCCCGCGCCGGAGGCCGTGATGTCGGCGTTCCAGCTGCTGGTGATCCGGGTGGCCCCGGCCCACGTCCAGGTGAGCCGCCAGCCGTCGACCGCGCCCTGGTCGGCGGTGACGCTGACGTTCCCCTGCCAGCCCGAGTTCCAGGAGCCGACCACGGTGATCTTCGCGGTGCAGTCGCCCTCGGTCGGGCCGCCGGTGGTCGGGTTGTCGGTAGGGCTCGTGGTCGGGGTGGTCGGGCCCGGGTCGTCGCCGTACACGGTGGCGCGCTCGGAGGTGTTCCCGATGCCGTAGGTGGAGTCGAAGACCCGCTGCCCGTACGTGGTCATCTGGTTGGGGTCGAAGCTGAGCACCTGGTCGAGGATCGGGTCCGAGTTGCCCGAGTAGGACCAGGCGATCCAGCCGATGCCGCGCGCGTGCGCCTCGGACTGGATGGTCTCCCACGCGACCGTGGAGCCCTGGTGGGTGTCGGCGTACTCGCCGACGATGAGCGGCAGGTTCATCGCCTCGAACGCGTCGAAGTAGTCGATGACGGTCTGCGGGGAGCTGTACACCTGGTACATGTGCACCGAGAACAGGGTGTTGCCGAGCGGGTCGGCCGCCGCCACGGTGGGCGCCTGGGCCCGCATCGTGTTGGTCCAGTCCTGGCCCCAGTTCGGGGCGTCGACGACGAGGGTGTGCTCGAAGCCGATGTCGCGCATGCGGTCCACGGCGTTCACGGTGGCCTGCGTCCACTGCGACGGGTTGTTGTTGCCGATCGGCTCGTTGCCGATGTTGATGAGCACGTAGGCCTCTTCGCCCTCGAGGACGGAGTACAGGCCCTCCCAGTAGGTGACGGCCTGGTCGAGGGTGGCCGCGCCGGCCTCTTCGCCGTAACCGGTCGTGTCGTGCACTTCGAGGACGCAGATGAGTCGCTGCGCCTTGCACTCGTCGACGATCTGCTGGACGCGGGCGGCGCTGGTGGTGCCCCAGTTGCGCTGGCCCGAGCCGAGGACGACGCGGACGGTGTTGGCGCCGAGGTCGCTGATCTCGCCGAAGCTCGCGAACTCGCCCTGGTACCAGACGTCGGGGTGGGTGGAGCCGCGCATGACGAACGGGTTGCCGTTGGCGTCGATGAGCTGCGTGCCGTCGATCGAGAAACCGCCGGTCTGCTGCGCGCCCGCGGGCATGAGCTGCCAGGCGCCCGCGAGGACGACGGTGACGGCTGCGGTGAGGGCCAAGAGCCACTTGCGTGTTCGGCGGGACGGTCGACGCCGTGCCGGGGCGGCGTCGGCGGAGGTGCCGGTATCCATGTCGATCCCATCTTTCGGTTCGGTGAGAGGTGAATCGGTTAATCCGATCTCAACATAGAGAACCATAAATATCGGTGGGGTTCAAGACGTGTCGGCGTTTTCGCCCGTGAACGGCTTGGAACAGCGGTGATGCAAGCGTTCTCGGGCTAGTGGGGCGCGGGTCCGGTGGAGCCGCGCGGCGAGAGCTGGGCGGGCCGGTGCTGAACCGAGAAAGTGCGCGGTTCGGCGATCGGCGGCTCGCTCTCCTTGTTGGCGCCGATGAGGGTCATGAGGACCTCGGCGCAGTCGGCGCCGTACGCCGCGATGTCCCTGGTGAGCGAGGTGAGCGCGGGGTGGGTGAGCCGGCACAGCTGCGAGTCGTCCCAGGCCACGATCGACAGCTGCTCGGGGATCTCGAGCCCGAGTTCGTGGGCGACGCCGAGTCCGGCCACGGCCATGACGTCGTTGTCGAAGACGATCGCGGTGGGGCGCTTGGCGGAGGAGAGCAGCCGCCTCGTGATCTGGGCACCCTGCTCGCCGGTGTAGTCGCTGTGGACGGTGGTGACGGACTCGAAGTCGAGCTCCGCGGTGGTGTCGGCGTAGGCCTGGTCGCGGATGGCGGTGTGCAGCAGGCCGGGGATGCCCGCGACGCGGGCGACGCGCCGGTGGCCGAGCGCATAGAGGTACTCGAGGATGTCGCGGCACGGCTCGACGTCGTCGTGCCAGACGGCGGGGAAGCGCGCGCCCTCGACGGGCCCGCCCACGGCCACGGCGGGGAGCCCGAGGTCGGCGACGAAGTCGAGCCGCTGGTCGACGGTGCCGATGTCGCACAGGAACACCCCGTCGACGCGGCGCTCGGCCCACCAGCGCCGGTAGACCTCCAACTCCTCTTCGACGGTGCCCACGATCTGGAGGGTCAGGCCGAAGGACCCGGCCGAGAGGGTGGACTCGATGCCGCTGATGAGCTCCATGAAGTACGGCTCGATGCCGATGGTGCGCGCGGAGCGGCGCAGCGCGATGCCGACGGTCTGCGCGGAGGCGACCGAGAGGGAGCGGGCGGCGCGGTTGGGGACGAAGCCCATCTCGGCGGCGATCGCGAGGATCTTGGCCCGGGTGGCCTCCGAGACGCCGGGCCTCCCGTTGAGGGCGTAGGAGACCGCGCCCTTCGACACGCCCGCCGCGGCGGCGATGTCGGCGATGGTGACTCGCCTGGTCATCGGTGGTCCTCTCAGGTGGCTTCGGGCCCGGCGGGCGCGGAGCGCCGCAGGCTTCCAGACTGTAGCGCACCGGCGACGCGAACCGGTTCAGCCGTGATGGTTCGCGACCTCGGCAGACATGATTTCAGTGCGGTCGCGGTGCGGTCAAGGTGTCGGCTGGCTAGGATGCGGAGTACCTGCCCAGTAGGCTTACCCGGTTAAGCGCTGCCCTGGGCCGACAGGCATGCGGCGGTCGCGCGGGCGCTGGCTACGCTGCCGACGGCGGTGTCCTTCGTCCTCTCCCGGGGGCACGTCGTCGAGGGCATTGCGCCGTCCGAGTATCAAGGCATGTGGACGTCCGGTCCGGGACGCTCGCTGCCGAGCGTCCCGCGCCGTGCCCACCGCTCGCACCAAGGCATAGGAGTCTCTTTGAGCGCCAAGCGAACCCTGCACGAAGGCTGGACCGTCACCGGCGACCCCGAGGCCCCGGTGGCCGTCGACGCGATCCCGGCCGCCGTGCCGGGCGAAGTGGTCGCGGACCTGCTGGCCGCCGGCCTCGTCGGCGACCCGTACGTGGACGAGGCCGAACGCGACCTGGCCTGGGTCGGCCGCAACGACTGGACCTACCGGACCGCCTTCGACTACGAGACAGGCGACTGGGACGGGATCGACCTGGTCTTCGACGGGCTCGACACGGTCGCGCGGGTCAGCCTCAACGGCACCGTCGTCGGCGAGACCGCGAACATGCACCGCCGCTACCGCTTCGACGTGCGCTCCCTGCTGCGGGAGGGGCCCAACGAACTCGAAGTGCACTTCACCGCGCCGTACGCGTACGCCGAGGCGCAGCGCGACCGGCTCGGGAACCGGCCGAACGCCTACCCCGAGCCCGGCAACTTCATCCGCAAGGCCGCCTGCAACTTCGGCTGGGACTGGGGTCCGAACCTCGCCGGGGCCGGGATCTGGCGGCCGGTGCGCCTGGAGTGCTGGAAGACCGCGCGCATCGCGGAGGTCGTGCCGCGAGTATCCCTTGAGGACGGTATCGGGGTCGTCGACCTCGCCGTGAGCCTCGCGACCGCCGGTGACGCCGACATCGAGGTCGTCTGCGAGGTCGCGGGCGTCACCGAGACCGTGCGCCTCGCCGCCGGGGTCGCGACGGCGAACGTGCGCGTCGCGGTCCCGGACCCCGAGCTGTGGCGCCCGCACGACCGCGGCGAGCGCAAGCTCTACGGCGTCAAGGTGACCGCGGCGGGCGACACCTGGGAGCACCGGATCGGCTTCCGCACCGTCGAACTCGACACCGAGCCCGACGACGACGGCCGCCCGTACGACCTCAAGGTCAACGGCGAGACCGTCTGGATCAAGGGCGTCAACTGGATCCCCGACGAGGCCCTGTTCAGCCGCGTCGACCCCGCCCGCGTCGAGCGCCGCCTGCGCCAGGCCGTCGCCGCCGGTATCAACTACATCCGCGTGTGGGGCGGCGGCGTCTACGAGTCCGAGGACTTCTACCGGATCTGCGACGAGCTGGGCCTCCTCGTGGGCCAGGACTTCCTGTTCGCCTGCGCGGCCTACCCCGAAGAGGAGCCCTTCTGGTCCGAAGTGGAGGCCGAGGCTCGCGACAACCTCGCCCGCCTCGCCCCGCACCCGAGCCTGGTCACCTGGACGGGCAACAACGAGAACCTGTGGGGCTGGCACGACTGGGACTGGCAGGGCGACCTGGGCGAGCGCACCTGGGGCGCGGGGTACTACCACGACCTCCTCCCGAAGCTGGTGGCCGAAGTGGACGGCACCCGGCCGTACTGGCCCGGCAGCCCCTATTCCGGTGTGCGCGAACTGCACCCGAACGAGCAGGCGCACGGGTCCGTGCACATCTGGGACGTGTGGAACGACCGCGACTACGCGCACTACCGCGACTGGAAGCCGCGCTTCGTCGCCGAGTTCGGCTACCAGGCGCCGCCGACGTGGGCCACGGTGCGGCGCATGGTGAGCGACGAACCGCTCGAAGCCGCGAGCCCCGCGATGCTGTGGCACCAGAAGGCCGCGAACGGCCAGGACAAGCTGCAGCGCGGCCTCGACGCCCACCTGCCGCCCGTGCGCGACTTCGACGACTGGCTGTACTTCACGCAGGTCAACCAGGCGCGCGCGGTCCGCCTCGGCGTCGAGTACTTCCGTTCGCTCCAGCCGTACTGCTCGGGCGCGATCGTGTGGCAGCTCAACGACTGCTGGCCGGTGACCTCGTGGGCCGCGATCGACGGCGAGGAGCGGCTCAAGCCGCTCTGGTACGCGCTGCGCGACGTGTTCGCCGAGCGCATGGTGACCTTCCAGCCCGACGGTGACGGCCTGAACATGGTGGTGGTCAACGACTCCGCCGAGGCCTGGACCGGCGTGATCGGGTTCTGGAAGTGCAACGCCGAAGGGCGCATCATCGGCCGGGCGCTCGTGCAGATGGAGATCGACCCGCGCGACACGGCCGTGCTCGAACTGGAGCCGGGCGCGATCCCCAAGGACGGCGAGTTCCTGCTCACCGGCCGCGAGGACTTCCCGCGCGCGACCTGGTTCACCAAGGAGGACAAGGACATGGACTGGCCGACGGCCAGGTTCACGACCGAGGTCGCCGCGGTCGAGGGCGGCGTCCAGGTCACCGTCCACGCCGAGAGCGTGCTGCGCGACCTGTGCCTGTTCGCCGACCGCGTCGACCCCGACGCGTTGGTGGACAAGGCCCTCGTCACGCTCGTCCCCGGCGAGCAGGTCACCTTCACCGTCCGGAGCGAGGCGATCGCCGCCTCCGCCGAACTCCAGCGGGCGCTGACAGCGAAGCCCGTGCTGCGGGCGGTCAACGACTGACCGGACCGGGCGCGCGGGCGGACTGGTGAGAACGCCCGCGCGCCCTTTTCGCGCACCCACTCGATCACATCCTGGGAATCAGATTCCCAATCCTCGGCGGACGAGTAGAGTGTCAGCCGTCCCGCGTCCACCCTCCACCCCTCGCGCCCCTGCTCAAAGGCAACGACGCCCCAGTGATCCAAGCAGAAAGCGACTCCCCCTGATGTTGAAACGGATCAGCGACCTCACCGGCACCTGGCTGCCCGCCATCGTGCTCGCGGCGGCGGCGGTCGCCTTCGCGACCCCGACCACCTTCGCGCCGCTCGGCACCGCCGTCCCCTACCTCCTCATGGTCATCATGCTCGGCATGGGCATGACCCTGCAGCCCAAGGACTTCGCCATCATCGGCAGGCGGCCCTGGCCTGTGCTCGTCGGCGTCGTCGCCCAGTACCTCGTCATGCCCCTCGCCGGATACAGCCTCGCCCTCGCCTTCGACATGGAGCCGATGCTCGCCGTCGGCATGATCCTCGTCGGCTCCGCGCCCGGCGGCACCGCCTCGAACGTCATGGTCTACCTGTCCAAAGGCGACACCGCGCTCTCGGTCGCGATGACCTCCGTCTCGACCCTCCTCGCCCCGCTCCTCACGCCGGTCCTGGTCCTCTGGCTCGCAGGGGAGTTCCTGCCCGTCGACGCGGGCGACCTCTTCGTCTCGATCATCCAGATCGTGCTCGTCCCCGTCGTGGTCGGCCTGCTCCTGCGCCGCTTCGCGCCGCGCGCGATCGACAAGGTCCTCGGCGCGCTGCCGCTCGTCTCGGTCCTCGGCATCACCCTCGTCGTCATGGCGGTCGTCGCCGGAAGCGCCGACACGCTGCTCAAGGTCGGCGCGCTCGTCGTCCTGGCCGTGGTGCTGCACAACGGCTTCGGCCTCGCCCTCGGCTACGGGCTCGCCAGGCTCGGCCGCCTGCCGGTGACCGGCCGCCGCGCCGTCAGCATCGAGGTCGGCATGCAGAACTCCGGCCTCGCCGCCGCGCTGGCGACGGCCCACTTCAACCCGGTCGCGGCACTGCCCGCGGCGGTGTTCTCGGTGTGGCACAACATCTCCGGCTCGCTGCTGGCGGCGTACTGGTCCCGCCGCCCGGCGAAGGACGCCCAGGAGGAGGACCGCGACGCGGTCGACGCCTAGTGCTTGAGGAACGGCCCCGCGGCGAACCGCGGGGCCGTTCCATTGGGGGCCTGCAAGATCAATTCATCGAGAGTCTTGAATGTATATCGGCAATCGGTTACCGTGAGTGAGGTAAGCGCTGTCACTCCCTCTCGAAAGCAGTCGCCATGCCCCCACTCTCTCGCCGACTCCTCCTCGCCGCCGGTGCCGCCACGGCCGCCGCCACCGCGATCCCCGTTGCGGCCCAAGCCCACCGAGGCGCCTTCGGCCGCTACGGATCCCCCGACGACCGGCTCACCGACGACACCCGCTACGTGCACGCGGGCGGCCGCGGCGACCACACGACAGTGCAGGCGGCCGTCGACGCCGCCGCACCCGGCTCCACTGTCGTGATCGCCGCAGGCGCCTACCGCGAGCTCGTCCAGGTCGCGAAAGCCGACCTGACCTTCATCGGCGCGACCGACGACCCGGGCGACGTCGTCATCGTCTACGACCTCGCCGCGGGCACCCTCAACCCCGACGGGACCACGGTCGGCACCGCCGCGTCCGCCACCGTCAAACTCGACGCCCCCGGCTTCACCGCGCACGCCGTCACCTTCGCCAACGACTGGCTGCGCACCGACCACCCCGGCATGAGCGGCACCCAGGCCGTGGCCTGCCGCGTGCGCGGCGACCGCTCCGCGTTCTACCGCTGCCGCTTCCTCGGCCACCAGGACACGCTGTACGCCGACTCCCCGGCCGTGGCGACCGCCGCGCGGCAGTACTACCGGCACTGCCACATCGAAGGCGACGTCGACTTCATCTTCGGGCGCGGCACGGCCGTCTTCGACCGGTGCGAGATCCACTGCGTCGAACGCGACGTGACCTTCACGCCGAAGGGCATGCCATGGGCCCCTTCGACCTCCCGCGAGTTCGAGCACGGCTACCTCGCCACCGGCTGCCGCGTCACCTCCGCGGCGGGCGACGCCCAGTACAAGCTCTCCCGGCCGTGGGTCCCCAGCTCCAACCCGACCGCCTGGCCGTCCCTGACGATCCGCGACAGCTGGCTCGGCCCCGGCATCGACGCCGCCGCGCCGTACACGGTCATGAGCAGCGGCCACCCCTGGCAGGACCAGCGGTACGCCGAGTACGCGAACATCGGCCCCGGCGCCGCTGTCGTCGACCCGGCCACCCGGCCGCGCCAACTGAGCGAAGACGAAGCGGCCGAACACACCACGGAGGGCTACTTGGGCGACTGGACCCCGCAGGACGAACCCGACGCGCCCGCCCCGAAGGCCCACGACTTCACGATCCACATCGCCGGAGACTCGACCGCCTCGACCTACGCGGCATGGCGCTCGCCCCGGGCGGGCTGGGGCCAGGCCCTCGACGTCTTCCTCACCGGCCGCGTCACGGTCGACAACCGCGCCTGGTCCGGCGCGAGCTCCAAGAGCCACACCGACAAGGGCGTCCTCGACGCGATCGCCGCGAACCTCGAACCCGGCGACTGGCTCCTGATCTCCTTCGGCCACAACGACGCCAAGATCGAGGACCCCAACCGCGGCACCGACCCGTACACGACCTACCAGCAGTACCTGCGCGGCTACATCGACACCGCCCGCCTCCACCGCGCCAACCCGGTCCTGGTGACCTCCGTCGAACGCCGCCGCTTCAAGGACGGCAAGCCCGTCGAGACCCTGGGGGAGTACCCCGAAGCCATGCGCGCCTTGGCAGCAGAGGAAGACGTCCCGCTCATCGACCTCCAGGCCGCGAGTCTCGCCCTCTGGGGCCAGCTCGGCGAGGAAGGCACCAAGGACCACTTCCTCTGGATCGACCCCGGCCACGAGCACTACCCCGACGGCGTCCAGGACAACACCCACTTCCAAGCCACCGGCGCCATCGAAGTGGCCCGTCTCGTCGCCAGAGCCGCCACCCGCCAGCACCTCCTGAAGGGCGCCTTCGAAGGCCTCCACCGCAACCCCGACCCGTCCGAGATCACCTGGCCCGAAGCGATCAGCGAGCCTCCGCTCTAAGGTGCGGTGCAGTCCGCTTCGCGGCCGCCGCAGCGGCCGCGAAGCGGACGCGGCCTGTCGCGAATCGACCCGCATCCGCCCCCGTGAGGCTGCGAACACCTGCGCTAATGTCTGCTCGTGCCTAGTACCTCTCTCTACGCACGACGGACCGCTGCCCTCGGTCCGATCGTCGCCCTCATTCTCATCGCCTGGCTCGTCGGGCTCCCCTCGATCGCCGCGTTCGATCCGCTGAACTGCGGTGAGGCGGGCTCGATCCTCAGCCGTTGCACGCCACTCGAAGTCAGCAATTCGGAAAACCTGATGTTCGTCTACTGGGCGCTGGCAACCAGCGGGCCGATGCTGGCGCTCGGCGTCTGGACCTTCCTGTCGCCGGAGAGCCGCCGGTTCCGGGCGGCCTACGCCGTCGTGGCGGTCTGGCTGTTCGTCGCCGCCCCTTGGATGATGAACATCGCCGCGGGGCTGCTCACCGGCGACGCCCTCCTCGCCGAGCTCCCGGCCGACCTCCCGGTCGACTTCGCGCCGATCCGCACCTGGCTCATCGCCGGGGTCGTCGGCCGGTTGATCCTGGTCGTGAGCGCACCGCTCGCACTGTCGGTCATCGTGCTCAGGCGCGGGCACTGGATCTACGCGAGCGCGTGGTTCGCGGTGACGGTCACCGCCGCCGCGACGATCAAGGCCGTGCTGTTCTAGCAGTTCCGTTGCCCGAAGCGATCAACACGTTCTGACCGAGTCGGGTCAGGAGAGATAGCGGGTAGTGCCGGTCCGCTTGGCCTCGAGCGCGACCGGCAGACGCCGCCGACCGCTCCTCGACAGGAGATTCAGAGCCTCATCGACGGGGACGAACCGGAACTCATCGAGTTCGTCCCCGTCGAGGCGGATCTGCTCGGGCCGGATGGCGCCACCGTCGAAAAGGAAGACGAGCAAGGGGAGCGGCCGCTCGCGGCTCGGCAGCGTCCAGTCGACGACGAGAAGCCGACCGACCTCGACATCGAGGCCGATCTCCTCCTTGACTTCGCGTCGGCAGGCCTGCTCGGGCGTCTCGTCCTCGTCGAGGCCGCCGCCGACGAAGAGCCAGTGGTCCCGGTAGTTCGGCTTGACCACCAGCACCCGCCCGACATCATCGGTGAACAGCGCACCCGCTGAGACGACCACTTTCGGCCGCCGCCCGATCCACTCCTCCGGCGGCAGCCAACCATCGCGAGACATGCCCAGACCCTATCGGGAAACGCGGCCATGCGGTGCATACGTTGCCGGCGTGGGAACGCGTTTGCCGCAGTCGGCTGCGCTCCGTAGCATCCTCCGCATGACGCTCTTGATGATCGACCTGGACAACACGCTCATCGACCGCGACGCCGCCTTCCGGACCGGCGTCACCGAATTCCTCGCCGCGCATGAACTCCCCGCGGAAGACGTCGACTGGGTCATGTCGGTCGACGGCTCCGGGCACGTTACGCGGACCGTCGTGGCGCAGGCGATCATCGAGCGGTACCCGGTCGGCCTCGACGAAGCCGAGATCATCGCGTTCCTGCGGCGCGGTGCGCGCGAGCATGCGCGCGTCACCGCCGAGACCGTCGCCGCACTGCAGGAAGTCCGCGCGGCCGGGCACCAGGTCGTCATCGTCACCAACGGCGTCGACTGGCAGCAGCAAGGCAAGATCACCGCCGCCGGCCTCGACCGGCTCGTCGACGCCACCGTCGTCAGCGAAGGCGTCGGCTCCCGCAAGCCCGAACCCGGCATCTTCCACGCCGCCGCCGAAGCCGTCGGCGCGAGCCTCGACGGCGCCTGGATGATCGGCGACCGCGACGACGCCGACATCCTCGGCGCGCACCGGCTCGGCCTGCGCAGCGTCTGGCTCCACCTCGGACGCGCATGGTCGCAGACGGACTACGCGCCGACCCGCACCGCCGATTCCGTCGCGGAGGCCATCAAGCACGCCGCGAACTCATTACCCTGAGCCGATGAGCGAATTCGATGGTGAAGTCGAGAAGGCCCTCAACCGCGCCGGAAAGGCCTCAGGCGGCCTGACCGTGCTGGCAGTGGCCGTCTTCGTCCTGGGCATCGCCGCCGGGATCGTCGGCGGCGTCGGCATGTTCCTCACCAGCCTCGGCGCCGCAGGCCTGCTCTACGGCATCGCGGTCATCATCAACCTGCTCGGAATGCAGCTCGTCGTCTCCTGGGGCCAGATCCGCAAACCCGAAGGCGACGACATCCTTCAATGAGCGCGAAGCTCGGCCAGCACGTCGATCGCGGCGCGTGACGGGTCGTCGCCGTACGCCGACGGGAACGCCTCCTCGACCCGCCAGCCCGCACGCAGCAGGGCCCGGTGACGGGCGACGTGCGCCGCCGGGCCGTCCGGGTGGACCTCGGTGACCACGCCGATCGCCCGCTCGCCGTCGCCCACGACCAGGTCCACCGACCAATGGCCGACCGGATACGCCTGGCGCACCGCCACTTCCGCGCCCTCCAAGGCGTCGGCGACCTTCGCCGTCCACTGCCCGACCGCGTCGCCGTTCACCGGCGAACGCGGCGGCCGGTCCGCGTAGCGCAGGAACTCGCCGATCAGACCGTCGGTCTCGCCCACGGCCGTGACGACGTGCAAGTGCTCGCGCGCCCGCGTGACCATCACGTTGAAGAGGTTCGGCCCGGCCGCGAAACGCCGCCGCCCCGCCGGATCACCCTCGGCGACGCCCAGCGCGATGATCAGCGTGTCCGACTCGCTGCCCTGGAACGCGTGCACCGTGCCGGTCCGCAGCCGGTGGCGGCGGATCGTCTCCAGGTCGAAGCGCTTCAGGATCCCCGCCTCGATCGCCTCGGCCTGCGCCCGGAACGGCGAGACGACTGCCAGTCCGGTCGCGCCCGAGTCGACGAGATCGCCGAGCAGGTCGAGCGAGCGCGCGACCTCCGCCTCGACCACACCATCCTTAGAGGACTTCGCCGCGACCCGGTGGACCGTGATCACGTCGGCCTCGTGGTTGCGCGGATGCGTGGTGACCGGCTTGACCCGGCCGTGGTAGAACTTCGCGGCCGAGAACCCGATGAGGTGCGGCACGCTGCGGTGATGCTCGGTCAGCTCGACCACCGGCCCGGCCCCGCACGCGAGGTCGTAGGCGCTCACCTTGCCGATGTCCAACTGCCCCAGACGATCGGAGAGACCGTGCTGCTCCAGCACGTCCTCCGTGCGCGCCGCGCTGGCGAACGACACGAACCGCAGCTGCCGGGGATCGCCCGCGACGACCGCCCGGCGCGCGCGGGCGAGCACCGGGGCGGCGCGGAGCTGGTTGATGTGGGAGGCCTCGTCGAGGATCACCAGGTCGAACATGCCCGCGCGGGCGGGAAGAACGTCCTCGACGTCGGCGACGGTGCCGATCCACAGCGGCATGGCGCGCAGGAGCGCCGCGACGTCGATGCTCTCGAGCCGCGCCCGTCGTTGCGGTCGGCCTCCGCTGCGCAGCGCGGTCCCGAGTTCGGCAAGTGCTTTGCGGGCGGCCGCGTCCCGGCGGTCCGCGGAACCGGACTCGATGCGGAGCGCCTCGCCGATCGCCTGCGCCGCTTCGGCATCGGCAGATCCGAGGCTCCGCCACAGGGGCGCGAGCCGCAGTCCTCCGGCGGCCGCGAGCCGGGCGGTGTCGCGCTGGTCGCGGGCGGCGCGGAGGGCCCGGGCGATGGCGGCGGGGGTGCCTTCGGTGCCCGCGAGGCGCTGCAGTCGCTTGGCGGCGAACCGGGCGCGCAGGCGCTGCCACCAGGATCCGTCGCGCTGGGAGCGGTCGAGGAGCCGTTCGGCCTCGTCGAGGTCGGCGTCGCGGAGGCCGGGGAAGTCGTCGAGGAGGAACACCGGCAGGTCCTGCACGCGCCCGCGCCGGGTCTCGAGGTCGAGCCAGGTCGCGATCTCGGCTTCGACGCGGGCGGCGTACGCGACCGCTTCGTCGGCGGCTTCGCGGTGCCGTTCGACCTCGCGGCGCTTGCGGCCCTTGCCGGTTCCGGTGTTGAGGCGGGTCAGGAACCGGTCGCGGCGTTCGGAGTCGCCGAAGTGGACGGGCAGCGGCCCGGGGTGGCGGTCGAGGAGGTCGGCGAGGACGTCGGCGGCGTGGACGGATTGCGTTGCGATGAGCACCGACTGCCCGTTCGCTATGGCGTCCAGCGCGATCGCGGCGAGCGTGTGGCTCTTCCCGCAGCCGGGCGCGCCCGCGACGACGGTGACCGGCGCGGTGCGGGCCTGGACGACTGCGGCCGCCTGCTCGCCGCTGAGCGGCAGGGGGCAGCGCGGCGGGCGGGCGTCGGGTTCGGGCTCGGCGTCGACGGGGTCGTGCATGGCCGCGAGCGCGGTCTGGTCGATCCCCGGTCGTTTCGACCAGTCGCGCAGGCCGGTCGCCAGTGAGGACGGGTTGACCTCGGGAGCGATGTAGACGACGGCTTTCGGGACGACGACCAGCCGCTTCCGCTCGGCCTGCGACGGGATGTGCCAGACGGCTACCGCTTCGAACCCGGCCGCTTTGGCGGCCTCCGTCAACCAGTCGAGGTCCGGTTCGGCTGCCGGTCCCGGTTCCGGGTCGAAGACGGCCAGGAGCTTCTGGCCGAGTTCCGTGCCTTCGAGTTCACTGTGGACTTCGAGGTCTCCGGCGGGGATCACGATCTGCTGGAAGGCGTTCTTCGGGTCGGTCTGGAGCCTGACAGGGCGGCTGACGAGGGGGAGTTGGACGCGGCGGGTCTTGCCGTCGATCTCGGTGCGGCCCATGACCACGCCCCAGCCCTGGCGCAGCAGCCGCTCGTCGCGGTGGAGCTCGTCGTACTTGGCGAGGTCGCCGCCGTCGCGCACGGTGCCGAGGTCGCCCCAGGCGCATGTGTCGCCGAGGTGGTCGCGTTCGAGGCGCTGCGGCGTCGGCTGCGGGGCGAGGTCGGCGAGGGCGAGGAGGAGCCGGGCGGTGCTCATGTCGGCCGAGTCTACCGACGCGTCATTCGTTCCCACTGGTCACGCTGTCGACGAGCAGCGCGAGACGGCGTTCGACGGTGGCGGCCAGGGCTGCGAGGTCGCCTGTCGTGTAAGGCTGGAGGAGCCGGGCGAGGGCGGTGAGGGCCCGGTGGAACTCCTTGGCGCTGAGGTCTGCCGGGTGGGTCGCTTCGATGCCGGGCGGGGGTTCGGCGTCGGCGTTCTCGACGGTGACTGCGCCGAACTGCGGGTAGACCAGGCCGTTGGCGTGGGCCCAGAGCTGCCAGAGGTGGTCGCGGGCGTCGGTGAGGGCTTTGAGCGCCCTCCAGGTGCGGCCGCGGTGCCGGTGGCGGGCGGCGTCGCCGATCGCGATCCAGGCGAGGAAGGCCCATTCGCGGACGGCGGCCTCGTCGGGGTCCCAGCGGTCCCGGTCGAGCGTCTGGCTGAGGCGGCCGGACTTGTCGACGGTCGCAACGGCTTGCGGCGGGAGGCCGTTCCTGGCTTCGGCGTCGAGGACGACGAGCGAGAGCTGGCGGCCGTCTTCGTAGACGCAGACGAGGTGGGTGGTCGCGCCCGCGATGAGCTGGGCGAGGGCGGCGGCGACCGGCGCGAATGCGGCGATGGCGGCCCGGGCCTCGTCGACGCGGTCGGGGTGGTCGGCGAGCCCGTGGACGCCGATTCCGGCGTCCACATCAGAGAGTTCGTCGCCTGCGCCGCGTCCGATGGAGCCGCCGATCTCGACCCAGTCCACCCATTCGGTGCGACGGGCCCAGTCGTTCAGCGCCTCGACGAGCGCCCGAGGGTCGCTCATGCGTCGGCGGGCTTCTCCTCGTCGGCCGAGGCGGGTTCGGCCGCAGCAGGTTCGGCCTCGGCGGCCGGTGCGGTCTCGGTCCCAGCGGCTTCGGCCTCGGCGGCAGCCGGTTCGGCGGCGGTCGCCGTCGCGGCGGGCGTCGGCTCCGGTTCCTCCTTGGCGGGCATCGGCAGCGACTGCGAAATGCGCAGGCTCTGCTGGAGGAGGTCCCAGCCGAGCGGCAGCGCGGCGGCGTCGGGGAGGTCGAGGTCGAAGCCGAGGTCGTCGGCGAGGCCGCCCTGCTTGGCGAGCTTCACGACGACCGGGTGGCCGGAGCGGTTCGGCGCGTAGCACCACTTGGGCGCGGCGAGGCCGAAGTCGCGGGCGATCATCATGGCGGCCATGGCGGCCGGGCCGTCGATGAGGATCGCCGTGGAGCGGGTCGCGGCCGTGAAGATCGCGGCGGCCATGGTGCCGAGCTGGGCTCCGCCGAGGCGCGCGACGAGCGCTTCGGGGCTGCGCTTGAAGCCGCGGTTGAACGCGAGGTGGTCGCGCAGGGCGGCGATGCGGCCCATCCAGGCGGCGTCGGCGACCGTGCCGCCGGGGGCGCGCAGCTGCGGCTGGAACGTGGTGATGTCGTCCTTGGCGATGAAGGAGCAGACGGCGACCGAGGCGGTCGCGGCGCCCGCGCCGAGCCCGGCGATGAGGAGGAGGTCCGCTCCGGCGTCGATGGCGCGGTCGGCGGTCTCCCGGCCGAGGCGCAGGGCCTCGTTCAGCTCGGTCTCGTCGAGGAGCGGGCCCTCGACGCCTTCGCTGGCGGGCGTGCGGACGACGGTGACGGGCAGTCCGGCGCGGGAGGCCTGGTCGGCGAGTGCGCCCTCGCCCTTCTCCAGGGCTTCGGCCTGCTCTTCGACGGGCGCGTAGTCGCCGGTCGCCCAGCCGTCCGGGTACTCGCCCGCGAACAGCAGCATCTGCGGCGAAGCGAAGGGCACGGGCGCCTCGGTGGCCTGCATGCGCGCGGCCCACCCGACGGCGGCCTGGAGGCGGCCGAGGCCGGCGCCTTCGATGAGGGCGTCCTGGAGCCGCGCGTTGGCGCGGGTGGTCCACACCCCGTTGGGGAACTTCGCTTTCAGGTCGGCGAGGGGCCCGGCGTCGGTCGTCTCAGTCACGGCATAAGGCTAGCGCGGGAGCGGTGGGGCACAATTGCCTAGTGACCACCATCGACTTCGCCAAGGGACACGGCACGGGGAACGACTTCGTGATCGTGCCCGACCTGCAGGACGCCCTCCCGCTGAAGGACGCCCAGGTGGCGCTCCTGTGCGATCGCCGGTTCGGGATCGGCGGCGACGGGCTGCTGCGCGTCGCGCCCTCGGAGGACCCGGCGGCGGCGTGGTTCATGGACTACCGGAACGCCGACGGCTCGATCGCCGAGATGTGTGGCAACGGCGTGCGCGTCTTCGTCCGCTACCTGCTTGAGAAGGGCCTCGCCGAAGGCCCGGAGATCCCGGTGGCGACGCGGGCGGGCATCAAGACCGTGCGCGTCGAGGGCGACGAGCTGCGGGTCGACATGGGCTCGGCCGAGTTCGGGCCGACCTCGCAGGCCTCGGTCGAGGGGTTCACCTGGCCCGGGCAGGCCGTGTCGATGGGGAACCCGCACCTGGTGTGCCACCTCGGCGACGACGCCGAGCTCGAGGCGCTGGAGCTCTACCACCAGCCGCGCTACGACACAGGCGTGTTCCCGCACGGCGTGAACGTCGAGTTCGTGGTGGGCACGGCCCCGCATGTGCGGATGCGCGTCCACGAGCGCGGCGTCGGCGAGACCGCCTCGTGCGGCACCGGCGCGTGCGCGGTCGGCGCGACGGCCCTGCGGCACGCGGGCCAGGACACCGGTGTGTGCAAAGTGGACGTCCCGGGCGGGACGCTCACGATCAACGTCACCGACGAGACCCTCTACCTGACCGGCCCCGCCGTGATCGTCGCCGAGGGCACCTTCCGGATGTCAACTACCACCGGCTGAAGCCGGTGGCTTGTCGCTCGTGTCCGCCGCTGGCTGCAGCGTATCGGCGACAATAGGCTGGTTGACTGCAGCCCAGGTCATGCGTGCGCGGTCACGGATATTGATCGCGGCTACCTGGTCGGCGGGTCCAGCGAGACCGCAGCGCCGACAGGCGAAAGATGCTTGGTTCGGACGGTTCGCCTTGGCCGTGTGCCCGCAGCGCGGGCACCGGCGCGAAGTGTTCCGGGGGTCGATCACGACCACCGGGACACCGGCCCGCTTCGCCTTGTAGGCGATGTAGGTCTGGAGTTGGTGGAACGACCACGAGTTGAGCTCGCCTCGCTGGGCGGCTGGGAGCCGTACCCGGTCACGGACACCGGCAAGATCCTCTATGCCGATACCCCGCCCGGTGCGTTCAGCCACGCTCACGAGCTGCTTCGATATCCGGTGGTTGATGTCGTTGACCGCCCGCGCCTCGCGGCGCGAGCGGGCTTTGAGTTTCTTCTTCGCCGACTTCGTGGCCTTCGCCTGCAACTCGGCGCGGACCTTCGCCATCCGCCTTCGATACCGCCGCAGACCCGCCCCACAATGATTGTCGCCATCGGAGGTCGTGGCGATGTTCACGATCCCCATATCGACCCCGACGAAATCGATCGGGTCGGTGTTCGCCTCGGCATCGGCGATGTCGACCGTGGCATACAGGTACCAGGTGCCGTCGCGAAATACCAGGTCCGACTCGCCACGGCGGTGGGCCGCAAGGATCTTGAGGTGGTCGGGGTGACCGGTGAAGCGGATGCCGCGCATTCGCCCGGCGACGGTCCAGATCGAGACCGTGCATGCATCGTGGTCCCATGACAGGCATCGGTCGTCGAAGGCCTGGGCCGCGTCAGCGCGGAAGACAACTGGCTTCGATGTCGCCTTCGCTGCGCGGTTGCCTTGCAGGCGACCGGTTTTGATGAGCCCTGCGATGGGCGCATATGCGTGGCAGGCCTTCTTGATGACCAGCTGTGCGACCTGCGAACCGAGCCCACGGTCGCGCAGTTCGGTGTAGGTGTGCTGGCGCAGCGCGTACTCGCGCGGCACCCCATAGGCGAAAGCGGTCTGCGAGGCCCAGTTCGCGGCATCGTTGACCGCGCGCAGCGTCGCTGCCAATGCCGCCGCCTGCTCCGGCGTCGGCAGCAGTTTCACCTGCACGACCTGTTTGACCACAAGTACGAAGATAGGCTTCCTGTTTGATAGGAGCAACCCCTTGCAACCCGAATGGGTGATATGGGCACGGTCACGTTCGGGTCGCAGTCCCGCGGAGCGGGACTGCGAGCGGGCAATCGCCCCGAATTCCTCTAGGCCCTGAAGGACCTGGGTTCCTTCGGAAAGCCCGCTGAACACGCGAAAGCCCCGGGAACCGAAGGCTCCCAGGGCTTTCGTCCGCGTCCTAACGCATGACCTGCTTGACCGCCGCCGCCACCGCCGGGGCCACGTTCGGGTCGAACACGCTCGGCACGATGTACGTCGCGTTCACCTTCTCCGCGCCCACGCAGTCGGCGATCGCCTTCGCCGCAGCCAGCGCCGCGTCGTCGTTCCAGTCCCGCGCCTGCGCGTCCAGCAGCCCCCGGAACACGCCCGGGAACGCCAGCACGTTGTTGATCTGGTTCGGCTGGTCCGACCGGCCCGTCGCCACGATCGCCGCGTACCGCGCCGCCTCGGTCGGGCTGATCTCCGGGTCCGGGTTCGCCAGAGCGAACACGATCGGGTCCTTCGCCATCTTCGCCACGTCCGAGCCCTTGAGGATGTTCGGCGCGCTCACGCCGATGAACACGTCAGAGCCCTCGACCGCGCCCGACAGGTCGCCCGAGTAGTCGTCCTTGTTGAAGTGCGTCCCCAGCCACTTCCACGTCTCGTTGTCGGTCTCCATGCCGGAGTGCAGCGCGCCGTCGCGGTCGACCGGGATGATGTCGCCGATCCCCGCCTTCTCCAGCAGCCGCATGATCGCCGTCCCGGCCGCGCCGCAGCCCACGATCGTCGCCCGCACGTCCGCGAACTCCTTGCCCACCACGCGCAGCGCGTTCGTCAGCGCCGCCAGCACCACGATCGCCGTGCCGTGCTGGTCGTCGTGGAACACCGGGATGTCCAGCCGCTCGCGCAGCCGCGCCTCGATCTCGAAGCAGCGCGGCGCGGCGATGTCCTCGAGGTTGATGCCGCCGTACGTGGGCGCGAGCGCGGCCACGATGTTGACGATCTCGTCGGTGTCCTGCGTGTCCAGGCACACCGGCCACGCGTCGACGTCGCCGAACTTCTTGAACAGCGCCGCCTTGCCCTCCATGACCGGCATCGCCGCGGCGGGCCCGATGTTGCCGAGGCCCAGCACCGCCGAGCCGTCCGTCACGACCGCGACGGTGTTCCGCTTGATCGTCAGGCGGCGCGCGTCGTCCGGGTTCTCCGCGATCGCCATGCACACACGGGCCACGCCGGGCGTGTACGCCATCGACAGGTCGTCGCGGTTGCGAAGGGGCACTTTCGGAGTGACCTCGATCTTGCCGCCGAGGTGGACGAGGAAGGTCCGGTCCGAGACCTTCTTCACGTCGAAGTCCGGCATCGCCTCCAGGATGTTCGTGACCTGCTCGGCGTGCGCGGCGTCGGAGGTGTCGCACGTGAGGTCGACGGTCATGCGCTTGTTGTCGGAGGCGACCACGTCGAGCGCGGTGACGATCGCCCCTGCCTGGCCGACGACGGTGGCCAGGCGCCCCGCCGCGCCCGGGTCGGCCGACAGCGCCAGCCGGACCGTGATGGAGAAACCGGCACTGGGAAGTCGCGCAGCAGTCATGCCACTCCTAATCGTCACCACGTTGTGGACCTAAGCGATACCTCTGAATCATGCCACCGCGCGCGCCCGGCCCGCCCGCGCCCAAGCCGGGCGTGACGCCTCCTACCAGCATCGATGTCCCCGCTGGTCCGGGCGGCCCGCGTCCGCTTCCGGTGAACAATAAGAACAAATCCCGGACCGGCCCCGGACGGACGCGCGGCCATAATCACTCGCCCTTGTCACCCCCGCGTGTCAAGCTTGTGGTGATGCACGAAGACCACATGAACTCCCAAGAAGACTTCCCGTCCACCGCCGCCCCTTCCACGGGCGAACTGGACCTGGAAGCCCGCCAAGCGCTGCGACGCGTCGCCGGGCTCGCCTCGACCGAACTCGAAGACGTCACCGACGCCGAGTACCGGCGCCTCCGCCTCGAACGCGTCGTCCTCGTCGGCGTCTGGACCGAAGGCACCATCGACGACGCCGAGAACTCCCTCGCCGAGCTCGCGCAGCTCGCCGAGACCGCCGGATCCGAGGTCGTCGACGGCCTCATCCAGCGCCGCTCCAAGCCCGACGCCGGCACCTTCATCGGCTCCGGCAAGGTCCGCGAGGTCAAGGACACCGTCGAAGCCCTCGGCGCCGACACGGTCATCGCCGACGGCGAGCTGTCCCCGGGCCAGCTCATCGCCCTCGAGAAGGCCATCAACGTCAAGGTCATCGACCGCACCGCCCTCATCCTCGACATCTTCGCCCAGCACGCGAAGAGCGCCGAGGGCAAGGCCCAGGTCGAACTCGCCCAGCTCCAGTACCTCCTGCCGCGCCTGCGCGGCTGGGGCGACGCCATGAGTCGCCAGGGCGGCTCGAACGGCGGCGTCGGCCTCCGCGGCCCCGGTGAGACGAAGCTCGAGACCGACCGCCGCCGCATCCGCGCGAAGGTCGCCAAGCTCCGCCGCGAACTCGCGAAGCTCACCGTCACCCGCGAGACCAAGCGCGACTCGCGCACCCGCAACCGCGTCCCCGGCGTCGCCATCGCCGGATACACCAACGCCGGCAAGTCGAGCCTGCTCAACGCCCTCACCGGCGCGGGCATCCTCGTCCAGGACGCCCTGTTCGCCACCCTCGACACCTCCACACGACGCTCCCGCACCGCCGAGGGCCGCGAGTACACCGTCACCGACACCGTCGGGTTCGTGCGGCACCTGCCCCACCAGCTCGTCGAGGCCTTCCGCTCGACCCTCGAAGAGGTCGCCGAAGCGGACCTCATCGTCCACGTCATCGACGGCTCGCACCCCGACCCGCTCGGCCAGGCCGAAGCGGTCCGCGTGGTGCTCGCCGAGGTCGGCGCCGACGAGATCCCCGAACTCGTCGTCGTCAACAAGCTCGACCTCGTCGAGCCCGACGACGTCCTCCAGCTGCGATCCGACTGGCCCGACGCGGTCTTCGTCTCCGCCCACTCCGGCGAAGGCATCGACAAGCTCCGCGCCGCCATCGAGCAGGCCCTCCCGCAGCCGCACACCACACTCACCGTCTGCATCCCGTACGTGCGCGGCGACCTGGTCTCGCGCCTGCGCTCGCGCGGCGAGGTCCTCTCGACCGAGCACCGCGGCGACGGCAGCGTCATAACCGCCCGCGTCGACGACGCGCTGGCCGGGGAATTGCGAGCGTTCGTCCTGGAAACCGACTGAATCGCAGTGGTCCTGAACATGTCTCTCGGGGGGCCTGGCCGGTACACCCCGTGTTCTGGAACACTTGCCTGATGCGAGAGCGCCGTGTGGGCCGTGTGGCCCTGCCTGCGCGGATCGTCGCCGGGGCAGCAGGAGCGGCTGTCCTGGTCACGGCCGCGCCCCCCGTCTACGCCCAGGAAGAGGGCGCCGGGGAAGTGGTGTGCGACCTGCACGACCCGCGACTGGCGAGCCCGTCGGGCATCACCGCCGCGCCAGACGGCGACGGCTGGTACATCGTCTCCTCCGCCGACAACCAGGACGACACCCTGTCGATCATGCGGGTCGGCGCGGACTGCAGCCCGCGCGACTCGGACGAGGTGTTCATCGACCACCAGCCGCGCGACCCCGAGGCGCTGGCGATCGACGCCGACGGCTTCATGTGGGTGGGCGACACGGGCGGCGCGACCGACCGCGACTGGATCACCGTCAACCAGATCTCCCTGGACGACTTCGGGAACAACGTCGCGTACCGGTACGTCTTCCCCGACGCCGCCGAGAACGTCGAGGCGTTCCTCATCCCCGACGCCTCCGACAAGAAGCCGCTGTTCTTCTCCGCCGCAGACGGCGAGACGAACCTGTACTACCCGCCGGGCGAGAACCAGACCGAGAACACGCCGCTGGAGCAGGTCGGCACCGTGGCGCTCGCCGAGGGCGGCACGGTCACCGGCGCGGCCCTCAGCGGGGACGGCTCGAAGGTCGCGCTGCGCACGGCGAACGCGGTCTACGAGTGGACCGTCGACGGCGACGTGATCGGGACGCTGACCGGCGGGACCCCGGTGGTCACGCCGATCGCCGACGGCGGCGACGCCCAGGGCCTCGCGTACGACGCCGAGGGCAACTTCAACACCCTGTCGTCCGTCGACGGCGAGGGCACCGTCGGGACCATCACCGGCTACACGCCCGGTGCGCCCGCCGCCGAGGAGCCCGCCGCCAGCGACGAGGCCGCCGGGGGCGGCACGGAGGAGCCGGGGCCGAGCCTGGTCGACCGCATCCTCGACCTGGGCATCGGCACGATCGTGAAGATCCTGGCCGCGATCGCGATCCTCGGCATGGCGACGATGGTCTTCGGCATCATCATCATCCGCAAGTACCGCAAGCAGAACGAGGAGGACGGCGACGACGACGCCGAGCTGGGCTTCGCCCGCGAGGAGTCCTCGTTCGGCGACGACCGCGGCGTCTACGACGACGACCCGGTCGACCTCGGCCTCGACTCGGGCCAGCCCGACCCCGACCTCGGCCAGATCGCCCGCGGGGGCAGCACCGGCAGCGTGTACGGCGGCGCGCGTCCCGAGCCTTCGGGCAACGTCTACGGCGCGAGCCCGGCCCGGTCCGAGCCGAGCGGCTCGGTCTACGGCGGCGCCCGCTCCGAGCCTTCGGGGAACGTCTACGGCGCCCGTCCCGCGACCCCGCCCGCCGGGCAGGGCAGCGTGTACGGCGCGGCCCGCGAGGAGCCGCAGTACGGCGCGTTCGAGCGCGGCGGCCAGGGCAGCGTCTACGACAACGCGGGCGGCGGCCAGGGCCAGAACTTCGGGGCCCGTTCCGAGCCCTCAGGGAACGTCTACGGCGCCCGCCCCGCCGCCCCGCCCGCTGGGCAGGGGAACACGTACGGAACGCCTCAGGGGGGCGTCTACGGCGGCGGCCAGCGCCCCGCCGAGCCGGAGGACGACTTCTGGGGCCCGCCCGAGGGCGGCGGCACGACTTACGGCAGAGGCCGCTAACCGGGCCTGGAAACGCTGCGGCGCCCGGAGCAGCGCGTGTAGCACTGCTCCCGAGCGCAGCGGTATCCACGCGGCCCGGAGGCCGCGCGGTTCAGATCTTCCGGAGGACGGCGACGACGCGCCCGAGGATCTCGGCCTCTGAGGCGTCGATCGGGTCGTACAGCGTGTTGGCGGGAAGCAGCCACGGCTTGCCGTTCTTGCGCTTCCAGGTCTTGACCGTGGCCTCGCCGTCGATCATGGCGGCCACGATCTCGCCGTTCAGGGCGTCCGGCTGCTGGCGCACGACGACCCAGTCGCCGTCGGTGATGGCCGCGTCGACCATCGAGTCGCCCTTGACGCGCAGGAGGAAGTGCACGCCTTCGCCGACGAACTCGGCGGGCAGGGGCATGACGTCGTAGTCGCGCTCCTCGGCCAGGATCGGCTGTCCGGCGGCGATCTCGCCGACCATCGGCACGTAGCGCGGCCGGGGGTGCTGCGAGCAGGTCTGGACGCCGCCCGGGGTGGACTGGCGGACCCCGACCGCGCGCGGCCGGCCGGCCAGGCGGTTGAGGTAGCCCTTCCGTTCGAGCTGCTTCATCTGGTACGCGACGGACGAGGCCGAGGCGAGCCCGACTTCGGCGCCGATCTCCCGGACGCTGGGCGGGTAGCCCTTGTTGTTGATGAACTCCTCGATGTACTCGAGGACTTGCTGCTGCCGACGCGTGAGCTTGCGCGTTTTCGGTCGGGCTGTTGTGGTCTCGCTAGCCACAGAAGGCTCCCGTTAGACAAATGGGACGGTATGTCTGATTCCGACAATGTAACTCAGGTGCTGTGTCAAGTCAAACATTCGTGCGACACCGGCGTGTCGCCGCGCTGCTCGGAATGTGTTTTGACCCAGGTTCACCCGTACGGGTGAACGAGAGTGCGCGCGCCGCTGGTTCACTGGAGCCCGCCTCCGAACTCCGCCATGATCCGGCACGGCTTCCTGCGCTATCCTTGACACAAGATCTTGTGGTTTGTTGTATCGTCTCTCACTAGGTGTTGGGGTTTCCGCACCTGCGGGATCGGCGAGGGGCAGACTTTCCCTCCCGAGCACGGACACCGGCGCGAGGGAACCCCTCATCGAATGTCGTACCGCTGCGAGACGATGGCCTGAGTAAGGAGACTAGCGATGCGTTGCCCGTACTGTCGCCATCCCGACAGCCGCGTAGTGGATTCCCGCGAGGCCGAGGACGGGAAGATCATCCGCCGCCGCCGGGTCTGCCAGCAGTGCGAGAAGCGCTTCACCACGGTCGAGGAGTCCATCCTCGCAGTCGTCAAACGCAGCGGCGCCACCGAGCCGTTCAGCCGGGGCAAGGTCGCCTCCGGCGTCCTCAAGGCCTGCCAGGGCCGCCCGGTCGACGCCGACGACGTCGCGAAGCTGGCCCAGTCCGTCGAGGACGAGATCCGCTCCAAGGGCGTGGCCGAGGTCCCCGCGCACGAAGTGGGCCTCGCGATCCTCAAGCCGCTGCGGCGGCTCGACGAAGTGGCCTACCTCCGCTTCGCCTCCGTCTACCAGGACTTCGAATCCCTCGAAGACTTCGAGGCCGCGATCGCGCAGCTGCGCGAGGAGCACGCCGCCCGCAACGGCGCCTCCAAGAGCAGCGCGACCCAGAATAGCGGCTGAACCCCCCTCAGCGACACACCCATCCGATTCCCATGACCAGGCATGAGCAGACAGGGGCGAGGAACATGCCGAAGACAACGACAGCCAGGACCGCAGCGAAGAAGACCGCAGCCAAGGCCCCCGACGGAGGCCTCAAGATCGAGCGCGTCTTCACCAAGCCCGGGGTGCACCCGTACGACGAGGTCGAATGGGAGTCCCGCGACGTCGTCATGACCAACTGGCGCGACGGCTCGATCAACTTCGAGCAGCGCGGCGTCGAGTTCCCGGAGTTCTGGAGCCTCAACGCCACCCAGATCGTCACCTCGAAGTACTTCCGCGGCGCCCTGGGCACCCCGCAGCGCGAGACGAGCCTCAAGCAGGTCATCGACCGGGTCGTGCAGGCCTACCACGCGGCGGGCGACAAGAACGGCTACTTCGACACCGCCGAGGACGCCCAGATCTTCGCCGACGAGCTCACCTGGCTCCTGCTCCACCAGTACTTCAGCTTCAACTCGCCCGTGTGGTTCAACGTGGGAACCGCTGCGCCGCAGCAGGTCTCGGCGTGCTTCATCCTCAGCGTCGACGACACGATGGAGTCGATCCTCGACTGGTACAAGGAAGAGGGGATGATCTTCAAGGGCGGCTCGGGCGCCGGGGTCAACCTCTCGAAGATCCGCGCCTCCGCCGAGCTGCTCTCGTCGGGCGGCAACGCCTCCGGCCCGATCAGCTTCATGCGCGGCGCCGACGCCTCCGCGGGGACCATCAAGTCCGGCGGCGCGACCCGCCGGGCCGCGAAGATGGTCGTCCTCGACGTCGACCACCCCGACATCGAGGCCTTCATCGACACCAAGGCCCGCGAAGAGGACAAGATCCGCGCGCTGCGGGACGCGGGCTTCGACGTCGACCTCGGCGGCGAGGACATGTTCTCGGTCCAGTACCAGAACGCCAACAACTCGGTGCGCGTCTCCGACGTGTTCATGAAGGCGTTCGAGCAGGGCACCGACTACTCGCTCAAGGCCCGCACCACCGGTGAGGAGATCGAGCGCCGCGACGCCCGCGAGGTCTTCCGCCGCATGGCCGAGGCCGCGTGGGAGTGCGCCGACCCGGGCATCCAGTACGACGACACGATCAACGACTGGCACACGAACGCGAACACGGACCGGATCTACGCGTCCAACCCGTGCTCGGAGTACATGAGCCTCGACGACACCTCCTGCAACCTCGCGAGCCTGAACCTCATGAAGTTCCTCGGCGAGGACGGCTCGTTCGACGTCGAGAGGTTCGTCAAGACCGTCGAGTTCGTCATCACCGCCATGGAGATCTCGATCTCCTTCGCGGACTTCCCGACCGAGGCCATCGGCCGCAACACGCGCGACTTCCGCCAGCTCGGCATCGGCTACTCCAACCTCGGCGCGCTGCTCATGACCTCGGGCCACGCGTACGACTCCGAGGAGGGCCGCTCGCTCGCCGCCGCGATCACCGCGCTCATGACCGGCGTGTCCTACCGCCGTTCGGCCGAGATCGCCGGGGCCGTCGGCCCCTACGCCGGGTACGAGCTCAACGCCGAACCGCACCAGCGGGTCATGGCCAAGCACGCCAAGGCGGCCGACGAGGTCGAGACCTTCGGCGACGTCGACGCCACCGTCCTCGAAGCGGCCAAGGCCGAATGGGCCCGCGGCAACGAGCTCGGCGCCGTCAACGGCTGGCGCAACGCCCAGGCCTCGGTGCTCGCACCGACCGGCACGATCAGCTTCATGATGGACTGCGACACCACCGGCATCGAGCCGGACCTGGCGCTCGTCAAGCACAAGAAGCTCGTCGGCGGCGGCTCCATGGAGATCGTCAACCAGTCCGTGCCGCACGCCCTGGACCGCCTGGGCTACAAGCCGGACGAGCGCGACGCGATCGTCGACTACATCGCCGACCACGGCCACGTCGTCGGCGCTCCGCACCTCGCCGAGGAGCACTACCCGGTGTTCGACTGCGCCATGGGCGAGCGGTCGATCGCGCCGATGGGCCACGTGCACATGATGGCCGCCGTGCAGCCGTTCCTGTCCGGCGCGATCTCCAAGACCGTGAACCTGCCGGAGTCGGCCACGGTCGAGGACGTCGAGGAGGTCTACTACCAGGGCTGGAAGCTCGGCCTCAAGGCGCTCGCGATCTACCGCGACAACTGCAAGGTCGGGCAGCCGCTGTCCGCCAAGAAGAAGGAAGTCGAGAAGGCGGTCGAGGAGGCCGTGGAGAAGGCGATCGAGACCGTCGCGACGCACGGCCCGGTCCGTCGCAAGCTCCCGAAGAAGCGCCCCTCGCAGACGATCTCGTTCTCCGTGGGCGGCGCGGAGGGCTACATGACCTCCTCGTCCTACCCGGACGACGGCCTCGGCGAGGTCTTCCTGAAGATGTCGAAGCAGGGCTCCACCTTGGCCGGCGTCATGGACGCGCTGTCGGTGTCGATCTCGATCGCGCTGCAGTACGGTGTGCCGCTTGAGAAGTACGTCGAGAAGTTCACGAACATGCGCTTCGAGCCCGCGGGCATGACGGACGACCCGGACATCCGCATGGCCTCGTCGCTGGTGGACTACATCTTCCGCCGCCTCGCGCTGGACTACCTGCCGTACGAGGAGCGCGCCGCGCTCGGCATCCTCACCACCGCCGAGCGCACCGCGGAGCTGAACGGGGACGACCCCGCGAAGGTCCACGAGGTCGACCTCGACGCGCTGCGGGCGTCCGCGCCCATCGAAGAGGCCGTCGCAGAGTGGGCCCAGGCCGAGCCGAAGGAGTCCCGTCGCAAGGACCTCCTGCACTCGGCGCAGGCCCGCAGCGCCGACGCGCCGCTGTGCATGAACTGCGGCACGAAGATGCGCCCGGCCGGCTCCTGCTACGCCTGCGAGGGCTGCGGGGCCACGAGCGGCTGCAGCTAGGGCCGATGCCCGAAACGGGCTTCAGGCCCTGAGGCCTGACGGAAACGCCTGAAACGGGGCCGGGAATCCCTTCCCGGCCCCGTCCGCGACTCCGCCTTGATCGCGCTGCGTAAACGGTCCAAAGCAGACCAAGACGGGTCGAAGGCGCCAGGTGCGTCGGTCATAGACTCGGCTCTATGCACAACGTCCCCCCGGCCGCATCGGTCCGGATCGACCCCGGGGCCGCAACGGCAAGTCTCACCAGTGCGACCGGAGGACCCCTCGCCTCCGGCGCCGCGTTCGCGGTCTACCGGCTCGGCCGGTCCTCCTTCCACGCCGCCGTCGTCCGCCGTGTCGAGAACCAGGCCGTCGTCGTCGCCGAGCGCACCGAGCCGATCGGCGGCGCCGAGTTCGACGGCCTCATCCTGGCGTACCTCTCCGGCCGCCACCCCGACGCGGGCGTGCGGCTGTGGTCGCGCATCGCCGACCCGTCCGAGGCGGGCGACCGGCAGCTGCGCGCGCTCCTGCTGGAGAAGATCACGCAGGCCCGCGAGCAGCTGTCCGAACGGGACTTCACCGTCATCACCGTGCCCGCGGCGGACATCAAGATGCCGTTGACGCGCGAGGAGTTCGAGTCGCGCGTCGGCGAGCTCGTCGACACGACCGCCGACGTCCTGGAGGAGACCCTCGCCGAGGCGGGCGTCCACCCCGCCGAACTCGCGGGCCTGCTCATGGCCGGAGGCGCGTCCCGGACGCCGCTCGCGGCGACGACGCTGCGCCGCCGGTTCGGCCTCGAACCGGTGCTCGCCGCCCCGAACGCGAAGGTCCTCGCGGCCGAGGCCGCCCCCGTGGCGACGCGGGAGCTGCCGTTCGTCGACGAAGAGGAGGCCCCGCGCCGCCGCGGGCAGAGCCGCGCGGTCGTAATCGCGGCGGCGCTGCTGGTCGTCGTCGGCGCCGGCGCCGCGTTCGGATCCCAACTGGGCGACGGGGACTCGACCGAGGACGTGGCGCGAGACGGTGAGAGCGCTTCCGCCGCAACGACTTCCGAGATCGCCACCGCCGCTGCGCCCGACGTGAGCGCGACGCCCTCCGAATCGGCCAGCGCGAGCCCGTCGGAGTCGCCCACCCCCGAGGAGAGCGCCCAGGGGCCGGAGGAGCCGGTCGAGGAGGCGACCTCCTCGGAGGAGGAGCCGACGACCGAGAGCGCGCCCACGGGCGAAGTGCCGAACCTGGTCGGGATGTCGACCGCCGACGCGCACCAGGCCGTGGAGGCCGCGGGCTTCGCGGGCGTGGACCAGTCGGGGGAGGAGCGCGGGGTCTTCGACTGGACGTACGCGGACTGCGAGATCATCCGGCAGTCGCCCGAGCCCGGATCGACGCAGGCGCTGTCGGAGAGCGTGTCGGTGACGTTCTCGTACACGGGCGAGGAGAGCGAGTGCGACGTCTAGCGCGGGTCTGGAGATTCCAGCACGATCGTGCTATTTTTAGGTCGTGCGCAAAGGCGAGATGACGAGGCAGGCGATCCTCGACGAAGCGGTCCGCATGGCCCGCTACTCGGGGCTCTCCGGGCTGACCATCGGCTCGCTGGCGGCCGCGGCGGACATGTCGAAGTCCGGCCTCTACGCGCACTTCAAGTCGAAGGAGGCGCTCCAGCTGGCCTGCATGGAGCGCAACGGGGAGCAGTTCATCGACGAGGTGATCCGGCCCGCGCTCGGGAAGCCGCGCGGGATCGCCCGCCTGCAGGCCATCGTCGAGTACTGGATGCAGTGGTACTCGCATCCGGGCGGCTGCCTGTTCCTGGCCGCCGCCGCCGAGTTCGACGACCTGCCCGGGCCGCTGCACGACTTCATGGCCTCGGAGCAGCGCGACCTGCTTGAATCCCTCGCCCGGATCGCCTCGACGGCGGTCGCGCAGGGCGAGTTCCCCGAAGACACCGACGTCTTCCAGGTGGCACAGGAGGTGTTCGGCATCTTGTTGTCCTACAACTGGATGAGCCGCATCCTGTCCTATCCCGACGCCGCCGACCGCGCGTGGACGGCGTTCAACCGACTGATCGAGAGTCTCCAGTCTTAACCAGGAAGGCCCGCACCCATGGCGTCCCCAGCTGCGACCCCCGTCGCGAAAAAGAAAAGCACGACCGTTCGTGCTCCTTGGTATGTGCGCTCCGGCTTCGCCGCCGCCGAGCGCGTCGCCCCCGCGCGGGCCGCGAAGGTCCTGTGCGAGCTGTGGTTCAAGCTCCCCGCGGGCCCCGAGAAGCGCCTGCGCGGCGAGGCCCCGGCCGGGTCGCACGTGTTCGAGCTCGAATGCCTCGGCACCACCGTGTGGGGCTACGACTGGGGCGAAGGCCCGCTGGTCTACCTCGTGCACGGCTGGGGCGGCTCCACGGGCGACTTCAAGTTCATCGCGGCGAACCTGGTCGCCTCCGGCTTCCGCGTCGTCGCGTTCGACACCCCGAGCCACGGCAACGCCGGGGCCGGTCCCTGGGGCGACCGGCACGCCAGCGGCCTGCACCTCATCGAGGCGATGAACGTCGTCCTGGAGAAGTTCGGGACGCCGCACGCGGTCGTCTCGCACTCGATGGGCTCGCTCAGCTCCGTGCACGCGATGCTCCAGTCCGGCACCGAGATCGGGGGCGTGCGCCTGGCGATGCTGGCCCCGTTCATCGGCGGCCAGGAGGGCTTCCGCGACACGATCGGCGCGATCGTGCCCGTGGGCCCCCGCATCTTCGAGCGCCTGGTGCCCCTCGGCGAGGCCAAGGCCGGGATCGCGCTCGACGACTTCTCGCTGCGCGGCCTCGCGATCGACGCCCCGGTGCTCATCGTCCACGACAAGGGCGACCGGCCCAACCCGTTCCGCCACGGCCAGGCCCTCGCCGACGCGTGGCCGAACGCCGAGCTCATGGCGACCACGGGCCTGGGCCACCGCAAGGTCCTCGCGAACCCGGCCGTCAGCGCACGCGTGCGGGAGTTCCTGAGCGAGTAGGCGGTACGCGAAAGGGCCGGGTCCGACGGACCCGGCCCTCTTCTCGCGTCTTAACCCTCGTAGTGGACCGTGAGGCGGGTCCACGCACCGATGTTGATGTAGGTCCCGTCGGTCACCGGGAACTCCACGTTCGGCGCGAGCGGCTCGTCCGAGCCGTTGAGGAACGTGCCGTTCGAGGAGCCCACGTCCATAATCGTCCAGGAGCCGTCGGGCTTGGAGAACAGCTTCGCGTGCTGGGCGCTGACGCCCGGGTCGGCCACGTCGCCGGACAGGTCGATGTCCGGGGTCACGCCGCGCTTGGCGCTGTAGCGGCCGATCGTCAGGTCGGGCTTGTCCAGCGGGAAGCGGCGCGGCTTCGCGAACGACGGGTACTGCAGCTGCGAGGCCCCGTCGGAGGCCGCGACCTTGTTGAAGTAGCCCTGGTCCGCGGTGACCGCGACACCCCAGCGGGTGGCCGCCTGGCCTGCGGGAGCGTAGTTCGACGCCAGGTCCGCGGGCTGCGCGTCCGGCATGGAGAACCCGCCGGTCGCCGTCGCGGGCGGCGCGGAGGTCGGGGCGCCGAACGGCGCGGCCGGGACGCCCGGAGGCGGTCCGGGCGGGGCCGAGGTCGGCGCGGCGCCGTAGGCCTGCTGGGCGTACGGGTCCTGGCCGTAGCCCTGCTGCGGCTGCCCGTAGGGGTCCTGCTGCTGGGGCTGGCCGTACGGGTCCTGCTGGCCGTAGCCGGGCTGCTGGCCGTAAGGGTCCTGCTGCGGCTGGCCGTACGGGTCCTGAGGCTGCCCGTAACCGGGCTGCTGCCCGTAGGGGTCCTGCGGCTGGGACGGCTGCCCGTACGGGTCCTGGCCGTAACCCTGCTGCGGCTGCTGCCCGTAAGGGTCCTGAGGCTGCCCGTAGCCCTGCTGCTGCCCGTAGGGGTCCTGCGGCTGGGACGGCTGCCCGTACGGGTCCTGGCCGTAACCCTGCTGCGGCTGCTGCCCGTAAGGGTCCTGCTGCTGCGGCTGGCCGTACGGGTCCTGCCCGTAGCCCTGCTGCGGCTGCTGCCCGTAAGGGTCCTGAGGCTGCCCGTAAGGGTCGTTCGGCGCGTAGCCCTGGCCGAAGGCCGGCGACTGCGGGGGCTGGCCTTGCTGCCACGCCGGGTTGGGCGTTCCGCACTGCTCGCAGAACTGGGCTTGCGGGAAGGCCCCGCAGGCGCACTGGTACCCGCCCGGCTGTGGGGCACCGCCGTAGGTCGGCTGGTAGGTCAAGGTCGTCCCCCTCCAAGCATTTGGGTGTACTCGGCCTCGCTGACGACACCAGGCAAGGAGGCGGTCCCGTCATCCTGGTTCTGATCGTCCTGCCCGGCATGCTCCTGCGCATGCCCCTGGGCCTGGACCGAACCGGGGGATTCGAGTTCCACCACCGCGACACTGATGTTGTCGTGCCCGCCGTTGGCGAGCGCTTGTCGTGTCAACGCTACCGCCTTGTCGCCAACGCTGCCGTCCGGCAGTGGCAGAAGGTCGTGATCGTCATTGAAATAGCGCGACAGACCATCGCTGCACACTACGACATGGCCCCCGTCCAGATCCACCCGGAGCAGGTTCGGGTTGAGCGTCGGCGCGTCCGCGCCGAGCCACGCGAGCAGGGCCTTGGCGTACGGGTTCTTGTACCGCTCGTCGGCCGGGTCGACCCCCTGGTACTCCAGCCGGGCCTGGATCGTGTCGTCCACCGTGAGGCATCTCGCCTCCTTCTCGCCGGCCCAGTACGCTCGGGAATCGCCCACCCAGCACAGGATCGCCTGGTTCCCCTCGATCACCGCGGACACGAACGTCGACGACGGCGGCGAGTTCGGGTACTGCTTCCCGACCGCGGCCACCGCCGAGTGGGCCGCGCCCACCCCGCGCCGCGACGCGTCCTCCGCCGAGAGGCCCTCGCCGAGCGCCGCGCGGATCTCCGTCACCGCCGCTTCCACCCCTGCGAGTGACGCGCGCTCGGAGTCCGAGGCCCCCGAGACCCCGTCGCAGACGACCGCGATCTTCCGCCCGTCGTCGGCGATCGCGATCGCGATCGAGTCCTGGTTGTAGTGGTGGCGCTTGCCCACGTCGGTGGCCGCGCCGATGCCCGGCAGCCCGAACGAGATGTGGTCGTCGGAACCGCCCGGGTGGTCCGGGTTCTCCTCCACGGCAACGGAGGAGAGCCACGGCACCGACTCGGCGGGGACCGCGAACTCCTCCAGGTCGCCGCCGCAATCCTCGCAGTAACGGCCGATGTCGGCGGCGAGGCCGCAAGCGGTGCAACGCTTCGCGGCGCCCAGGGTGGTTGAGGGCTGCATAGGGCTCCTTCGCTACAGCATCGTGCGGGGGCGGTGGGTGTTCGCCAGGTCGAAGTAGTACACCTGGTCCTCCCGGCGGGTGCAGGCGTGGGCGAGGTCACGGTAGGCCCGCTCCAGCGCCAGGCGCAGCTCCCGCTCCTCCGGCTGCGCGCCGAACACGCGCGGCTCGTGCGCCGGGCCGGTGCGCTGCACCGTCTCCAGCGCCAGGTGGAGGATGCGGGTCGACACCAGGTGCCTGCGCCGCGGCTCGAGCTTGAGCTCGTCGAGCCGCCCCGCCATGTGGTGCAGGTCGAGCAGGGACGGCGGCGACGTGCGCGAGTGCAGCGCCGTCTGGATCGCCGCGGTCTGCGCGATCCCGTACTGCGACGAGGTCTTCGGGACCTGGTGCAGCGTCGTGATCGCCTCCGTCGAGTTCCCCTCGATGTCCAGCAGCCGCGCCCGGCCGTAGGCGGCCGACACGAACCGGTGGTCGCACGTCCAGATCCGCGTGTAGTGCGGCAGCGCCAGGTCACGGCGTCCAGCCAGCTCCGCGCACGCCGCCAGCGCCAGGCGCGGCGCCAGCTCTCCGGGGAGGTGCGAGTAGACGGCGTCGAAATGCGCTGCGGCCGTGTGGAAGTCGGCCGCGAGCAGCGAGATCGTGCCGCGCAGCCAGGTGACCTGCCAGGTGTTCCCCTCGCGCTGCGCGAACTGGTCGAGCGCGGCGGCGGCGTTGTGGAGGTCCCCGGCATTGACGAGCGTGCGCACGCGCCGCATGTGCACCTCGGGGCTCTGCACGGGCGCGGCGCTCAGCTCGGCGAGGATGCCCGCCGCGTCGGTCGCCTGCAGCGTCGCCATGAACGCGGCCATCGGGTCGGCGAGGTCGACCATCGGCGTGGGCAGCGCGTGCGCCACGTCGAACGGGTCGCCCACCGCGTGCAGGTCGTACTCCACGTCCGGCTCGCCGAACACGGACTGCTCACCGGAGAACAGCGTCGACGGCTCGAAGCGCGGCTCGCCCTTCTGGACCGACTGCACCTCGTGGAGGACGCCGCGCACCTGGGTGCGCATCTCGTCGGCGTCCTGGAACCGCGAGCGCGGGTCGGCGTGAGTGGCGCGCAGCAGCAGCCGGTGGAACGCCCCGAACTCGTTGAACACGGGCGCTTCGGCCGCCGGGGGCAGCTTGTCGCGGTAGGTGCTCGTGAAGCCCTTGAAGTCCAGCGCGAGCACGGCCATCGAGCGGCCGATCGTGTACAGGTCCGAGGTGACCGACGGCCCCACCGACAGGATCTCGTCGTTCGGCACCGAGTACCCGGGCGTGCCGTAGATCGCCGACTCCATGTCCTCGACGTGGCGGACCGCGCCGAGGTCGATGAGCTTGAGCCAGGTCTCGACGTGGATCATGTTGTCGGGCTTGAAGTCGCAGAACAGCAGGCCCCGGTCGTGCAGGTAGCTGAACGCGGGCAGCAGCTCGGCGGTGTAGGTGAGGACCTGCTCGAGCGGGAGCGGGTGCCGCTCGCCGTTCTCGTCGACCGCGTCCCTGATGTCCCGCAGGGACTTCCCGGCCAGGTACTCCATGACGATGTACGACTGCAGCTGGCCCGAGCGCGGGTCGGCGGCGGTCACGAAGTCGTGGATGTCGACCACGTTGGGGTGGTCGATGCCGACGAGGAAGCGCCGCTCGTTGATCGCGGCCTCGATCGCGTCCTCGTCGGAGGTGTTGATGAGGCCCTTGATGACGACCCAGCGCTGCGTCAGGTCATCGGCGAAGTTCTTGTCGTTGGCGAGGTAGATCCAGCCGAGGCCGCCGTGGGCGATCGCGCCGAGCACTTCGTAGCGGTCGGAGAGGATGTCGCCGGGGCTGAGCGCGGGCGTGAACCAGTAGCGGGTGCGGCAGTGCGCGCAGTAACCCTCGACGCGACCCCCGCGGCCGGCCTGGGGCCGCCCGACGGGCTTGCCGCACGCGGAGCAGAACCGCTTGTGCTCGGGCACCTGCGGGTGCTCCATGACCGCTTCGGCGGGGTCGCGGGGCGGGACGGGCGGCATGTCGGAGAGGCCGCCGCGCTGGCGGGCGCTGGTGGTCGTGGAGCGCGTGACGGGGCCGGTGATCGGCTGCGGCAGCGGCGCGGCGGGGGCCCGGTAGGGGGCCGGGGGCGGGGACGGCATCGCGCCCGCGGGCACCATGCCCTGCGTCCCGGGCTGCGGCAGCGGCGGCGAGACGGGCGGCGCGGACACGGGCGGCGCGGCCGGGGGCGCCATGTGCTGCATCGGCTGCGGCGGCACGGCGTTGGTCCCGGGCGGGCCGGGCGGCGCGGGCGCGAAGCCCGGCTGCGGCGGGACCGCGGGCGGCGTGTTGAGGCGCTTGCGGATGCTGACGGTGTCGGTGGCCTCGCCTTCGGGCTGGTACGCGCCCGGGAGGTACCGCTGGGTGTGCTCGGGAGGCGGCTGCTGGTCGCTCATGTCGCTTCCTTAATCCCGGTACTGGGGGCTCGGCGGGGCGCCCGCGACGCCCAGCGGTCCTTTGAGCCACTTGTCGTAGGCGGTCTGCCAGGTGCCGTTGGCCTTGATGTCGGCGAGGGCCTTGTTGACGTAGCGCGCGAGGTCGGTGTTGCCCTTCTGGACCGCGATCCCGTAGGGCTCCTGCGAGAACGCGTCGCCGACGACCTTGAGGGTCGGGTCCTGGACGGCCATGCCCGCGAGGATCGTGTCGTCGCTGGTGATGGCGTCGACGGTGCCCTGCTGGAGCAGGACGAGGCAGTCGTTGAAGTCGGGGACGGTGACGGCCTGCGCGGCGGACTGCTCGGCGATGGTGCGCACCGAGGTCGAGCCGTCGCCGGTGCACACGAGGTGGTCGTCGGCGAGGTCGGCGAGGCCGGTGATGCCGGAGGCCTCGGGGACGAGGAGGCGCTGCCCGGCGTGGTAGTACTCGGCGGAGAACTCGACGTTCGCCCAGCGCTTGCAGTTCATGGTCATGGTGCGCACGACCATGTCGACGCGGTCGTCGTTCACGGCGCCTTCGCGTTCGCCCGAGGTCATGGGGACCCAGCGGATGTTCGCGTCCGGGCCGAGGATCGACGTGGCGACCGCGGTCGCGATGTCGATGTCGAACCCGGCGGGCGTGTTCGTCTCGGGGTCGATGTAGCCCATGAGGTTCGTGGACTGGCTGACGCCGATGGTGATCTGCTCGGGGTCGTCGAGCTGCGCGACGGCCTGCGCTGCGGTCGTCGAGCCGGGGTTGTAGGACGCGAGCGGCTGGCAGCTCTCGTCGACCGCGTCGGTCTCGATCTCGGGGGAGAAGTTGATCCCCGCGGGCAGCGGCGTGGGGACGTCGACCTGCGGCGGCCCCATGTCGGCGGGCTGGGAGCAGGCCGCGAGGACGAGGCAGGCGGCGGCAGCGGCCGCGAGCCGGAACTGGTGTCGAATCATGCGTAGTACTCCGCCACTCGCAGCTGGATGCCGACCGCGGCGCTGATGAGCGCGCCGAGCGCCAGGGCCGCGAGCCCGGCGGCGGCCCCCGAGAGGGACCGCTGGGCGTCGTTGGTGGCCTCGGCGAAGCGTTCGGCGCTGACGTCGGTCGCCTCGGTCAATGCGTCGTTGAGGGTCGTGAAGGACGCCCACAGGCTCGTGTCGGCCTCGCCGACGACGAGCGCGACGGCGTCGGTGTACTGGCCGCCCTGGGCGAGCTTGACGACCTCGTCGTGCCCGGCCCGCCACGTTTCAGCGGCCTCGCGGGCGGTGTCGATGTTCTCGGAGAGCTCGGGGTCGCCCGCGAAGGCCTCGTCGAGCCGGTCGAGGAGCCGCCCCTCGTCGGCGAGCGCCGCGAAGTGCTCCTCGAAGCGGTCGGCGGCGGCCTGGTCCTCGCCGCGGGCGATGAGCACCAGGGACTCCTCGGCGCGCGCCTGCTGGGCGGTGATCTCGGCTTCGGCGAGCAGTTCGAGCGGCGCCGAACCCTCCTCATGGGACCGGTTCGTGTGGCTGCCCGACGCCAGCGACGCCAGCGTGAGCCACCCGGCGAACGCGACGAGCAGCACGAACGATCCGACGAGCCCGAGGTTGAACACGCGGTTCGTCTTGCGCGAGAGCCACATCTGGGCCCACACGAGCGTCGCGAGCGCGGCGACGGTGAGCGCCGCGGCGACCCACGGGAACGCCGCGGCCGCGTCGCGCGACTCGTGCAGCTGCCCCAGGGAGTTCTCCTGGAGCTCGTGCGCGGCGGGCAGCATCTCGTCGCGCATGAGCGTGGAGGCCTGCTCCTGGTACGTCGCGCCGACCGGCTCGCCGAGGCGGTTGAACGTGCGTGAGGTCTCCACGAGCCCGGTGTAGACCGGCAGGCGCGCGTTCAGCTCGGCCACCAGCTCGGTGTCGGCCGGGGTCTTCACTTCCCCTGCGGCCGTGGCGAGTGCGACCGTGGCGTCGCGCATCGCCTCGCGGTAGGTCTGGTTCATCTCGTCAGAGGGCGTGCCCGCCGTCAGGTACGAGGACGCGGCGGTCGCGTCGGCCTGCGAGAGCGCCTGGTACAGCGAGAGGGCGGCCACCGAGAGCCGCCCGGACTGGCTGGTCGTCTCTTCGATGACGGCCGACTTCGCGAGGATCGCGGTCATGCCGGTGATCCCCGCGCCGAGGATGAGCGCCGCGACCACGGCGAGCACGCCGCGCAGCTGTCCGGGCGTGAACCGCAGTGCGGCCAGCACGCGGTCGAACCGTCGCTGCCCGGTTGCAGCAGGAGCGCTTGGCGCCTGTGTCGGAGCGGGAGGGGACTGGACGGACAACTACTGCACCTCACTTGATCGGCGACCCGCGGGCCTCTGGAATCGTTCGCCGCGCGCACGTCTGACGTGGCTGGAGTGTCGGGGGACTCCCACATGGTATCGGCCCCCGGCAAGGACCGGTGACTACCGCCTCATGGCGTCCGGGCCGGACTCCCCGGCGGTACGGTGGGACCGTGCCGAACGCCGAAGACTACTCCACAGAGGACGACGCCCGCTGGATGGCGCGCGCCGTCGAACTGGCCGAGCGATGCCCGCCCTCCACGACCGCCTTCAGCGTCGGAGCGGTCATCGTCGCAGACGGGAAAGCGGTCGGCGAAGGCTACTCCCGCGCCGAGGACCCGAACGACCACGCCGAAGAGGTCGCCCTCCGCCGAGCAGGGGCCGCCGCGCGCGGCGCGACCGCCTACTCCTCCATGGAACCGTGCGGCCACCGCGCCTCCCGCCCCGACCCGTGCGCCCGCCTGCTCATCAACGCCGGCGTCACCCGCGTCGTCTACGCCCTCGGCGAGCCCCTGAACTTCGTCGACGCGCCCGGCGGCGACGCGATCCTCCGCGAGAACCGCGTGGTCGTGACCGTAATGCCCGAATTCGCGGACGCGGCCGAACGCCCCAACGCGCACCTCCGTTAATCTGGGACGCATGAGGCCATTGATCGGCGCCGAGGCGGCCGCCGAACTGCAGGAATCGGTCCGGCTCGACGTCCGCTGGACGCTCGGAGGACCGTCGCGGGACGCCGACTACGCCGACGGGCACCTGCCCGGCGCCGTCCGGCTCGACTTCGACCGGGACGTGTGCGGCCCGGTCGCCGAGGTCGGCGGCCGCCACCCGCTGCCCGACCCCGAAGCGCTCCAACAGGTCCTGCGCGCAGCAGGCGTCGACGACGACTCCCACATCCTCGTCTACGACGACGGCGACGGCATGGCCGCCGCCCGCACCTGGTGGACCCTCCGCTGGGCAGGCATCGACGACGTCCAGGTCCTCCAAGGCGGATTCAAGGCCTGGACCGGCGCCGGACTCCCGGTCGAGACCCAGGTCGTCGAACCCAAACCCGGCACCGTCACCGTCCGGCCCGGGCACCTCCCCGTGCTCGACGCCGACGCCGCCGCCGCATGGGCCCAGACCCGCGAACTCGTCGACGTCCGCACCCCCGAGCGCTACCGCGGCGAGACGGAACCGGTCGACCCCGTCGCTGGACACGTCCCCGGCGCGATCAACCTCTTCCTCGGCGAAGACGACCTCGCCGACACCGAGCGCCTGCGCGAACGCTATGCGGCGCACCCGGAAGCGGCCTACTACTGCGGCTCGGGCGTCGGCGCGGCCCGCACCGCGCTCGCCGTCACCGCCGCCGGACTCCCCACGCCGCCGGTGTACATCGGCTCGTGGAGCGACTGGGTCTCGCGCGGCCGCGACGTCGCAACAGGGGAGGAGCAGGCATGAGACGCGCACTGATCGCCCTCCCCGCCGCCCTCCTGCTGGCGCTGGCCGCCTGCAGCGACGACGGGACGCCCGAAGGCGACCCCGTGGACACCGCCGCGAACGAGTCGAGCGAGTCCTCGTCCCCGTCCGCGCCGGTCGAGCTCGACCTGGCCGACGCCGCGGGCGCGTGCCCGTTCATCGACGGCGCGACACTCAACTCCGTCACCGGCGAGGACTTCCGCTTCGCGTCCGGCGGCCCCGGCGAGGAGACCGAAGAGGCGCCGGCCCAGCTCACCTGCGCCGTCCAGACCGGCGAGGCCGCCTACCCGGACCTGACGCTCTTCGTCATCGGCACCGAGGCGAAGGTCGAGATCTACGAGGAGGAGCTCGCCGACGGCACCGAGAAGATCGACGGCCTCGGCGAAGCGGCCTACTGGATCGTCCACACCGAGGACACCGGCGCGGGCCCGGCCCTCGAGATGGGCTGGTACAACGGCGGCACCATCTTCGAGATGCGCTACACGACCCCGGCCGACACCGACCCGGCCGCGGTGAACGAGCTCGTCGGCGGCTTCACCGAACTCGCCAAGGGCATCGCCGCCGCCCACGCTGCCAATTTATGGCTCGCAAGCGTCGCCAAGACTGAGCAAGCGGGTTAAACGCGGACGAAAGGCCGCCGGAAGGATTTCCGGCGGCCTTTCGCTCTGCCCCGCATAGCGAGCGCCCTCCTCGCCGGGGGTGCGAGGAGGGCGCTCAGGTGCGGAGTGCGGTTCTCGGGCGCAGACGTCTCCCACGGTCGGCCCTGTGTGGGATGAATTGGAAACGTTTGCACGCTTTGCTCAGACTACTCCCCGGTACAGCCGGGGTCAAGACTCGGCAGCACGCAGTTACATCACACGTAAACCCTTGCGCGCGTGGGCTACACGACCGGAGCGGCGAAGATCTTCGCGGCGTCGTCGGTCGAGAGCCGGATCGTGTCGGAACCGGAGGTCACCGCGACCTCGCCGTCCAGACGGTCGATCGCGACCTCGGCACCCGGGTCCACGCCGGCCTCGTGCAGCGAGGCCAGCAGCTCCGGGTGCGTCTGGGCCGACTCGCACAGGCGCGTCACGCGCACCTTCGAACCGGGGGAGACCACGCTCAGCGGCCGCTCGTCGGCCTCGCGGTTCTCCGCCTCGGCCGAGGCGTCGAGCTCTTTGAGCCCGGGGATCGTGTTGCCGTACGGCGAACGGGTGGGGTGCTCCAGCAGCTCGTACACGCGCTTCTCAACCGAGTCGCTCATGACGTGCTCCCACTTGCAGGCCTCCTCATGGGCCTCCACGTAGGACATGCCGATGACGTCGACCAGGAGCCGCTCGGCGAGCCGGTGCTTGCGCATCACCGCGACCGCCTGGCGGCGGCCCTCCTCGGTGAGCTCCAGGTGACGGTCGCTCTTGACGTTCAGCAGGCCGTGGCGCTGCATCCGGCCCACGGTCTGCGAGACCGTCGGGCCGCTCTGCTCGAGCCGCTCGGCGATCCGGGCGCGCAGCGCCGGGACGCCTTCCTCCTCGAGCTCGAGGATCGTGCGCAGGTACATCTCGGTGGTGTCGACGAGGTCCGTGGTCACAGCTTCGTTCCTTCACTTTGTCCGCCCGCAGGGCACCGAGCGGGGTGGGTCGAGTAGCCGCCAGACCCCCTGTCAACCCCAATCGTATACGGCCGGACCGACACGGCAAGCATCAGCCATCCGGACGTTCGGCGCGCTCACGCCCCAAAGCGACACGGTGAACCGGGCCGTCAGGGTCGATCACGCCACATACTCGGCGAGGCGCCCGGCGTAGTCGGGCTGGCGGAGGCGGTGCAGCGCGTTCTTCTCGATCTGGCGCACCCGCTCGCGCGAGAGGCCGAAGTCGGCGGAGACCTCTTCGAGGGTGCGCTGGCGCCCGTCGTCGATGCCGAAACGCAGCCGGAGCACGGTTTGTTCCCGCTCGGGCAGCGAGGCGAGGACGTTCGCGATGTGGCGGCGCAGCAGCGCGTACGACACGGCGTCGTCGGTGCCGTGCTCGCGGGGCAGGTGCGCGACGAGGTCGCCCAGCGCGGTCGAGTCGTCCTCGCCCACGGTCTGGTCGAGGCTCACCGGCTCGCGGTCGTACGACATGAGCTCCAGGACCTTGCCGGGGGTCACGTCGAGCTCCTCGGCGATCTCCTCGTAGCGCGGCTCGCGGCCCAGCTCGACCATGAGGTCCTGGCGGACCCGGTTCATGCGCTTGATCTGGTCCACGGTGTGCGCGGGCACGCGGATCGTGCGGGACTGGTCGGTGACGGCCCGGTTGATCGCCTGCCGGATCCACCAGGTGGCGTACGTGGAGAACTTGTAGCCCTTCTGGTAGTCGAACTTCTCGACGGCGCGGATGAGGCCGAGGTTGCCCTCCTGGATGAGGTCGAGCAGGCTCAGCCCGGCGCCGGAGTAGCGCTTCGCGACGGAGACGACGAGGCGCAGGTTCGACTCGAGCATGCGCTGCTTGGCCGCGCGGCCCTCGGCCGCGATGCGGGCCAGGTCCGAGCGGAGGTCGGGGTCGGTCACCTCGCTGATGCGGCACTCGGCCATGAGGCCGGCCTCGATCGCCTTGGCGCACTCGACCTCCTCGCAGGCGGTGAGGAGCCGGTGCTTGCCGATGCCGTTCAGATAGGCGCGAACGGGGTCGCCGGAGTATTCGGCCGCGCGCTGCGCCGGTCGCCGTGCCGGACGCTGGCGGATGCTGTCGACAGGTGCCATCGAATTCGCCTTTCGCTGCAGACCCTCGGCGCGTGGGTTGATCCGCGCCAGACCCGGCGGGCACCGGGCTTCGGGCTACCAGCTTGCAGGGGTTTTCGAGGTTTCTGATCCCCCAGGACGAAGGGTGGCACGAACCCGGGAGACACGATCAGAAATTCGGTTTCGGTGCCTGCCACCGATACCTGATGGCCACCAGCCGTACAACGAAGATCGTCGCGATGGCGATCAGCGAGAGCGTCCAGTGCCCGATCAGCGACTCCCACCGGGCCCCGACGGCGACGATGATCGCGCCGATCGCCGCGGCCATCGCGTAGAAGTCCTCGCGGAGCACCGCCGGGATCTCCTGGACCATCATGTCGCGCAGGATGCCCCCGCCGATTCCGGAGAGTACTCCCACGATGCAAGCCGCGTAGATCGCGAACCCGAAATCCAGGCCCTTCTGGGTCCCGACCACGGTGAACAGCGCCAGACCGGCCGCGTCGAGCACGAGCATCGTCGGCCGCATCCGCGACAGCGCGGGGTGGAACCAGAAGACGAACAGCGACGCGACGAGTGCCACGGCCGGGTAGCGCCAATCGGTGAGCAGCAGCGGTTTCGCGCCGATGAGCACGTCGCGGATGGCGCCGCCGCCCAGCGCGCAGAGCACCCCGATCACGGCCACGCCGAACAGGTCGAGGCGCTTGCCGACCGCGGCGCTCGCACCCGAGGCCGCGAACACCGCGGTGCCGATGAGCTCGGCGACCAGCATCAGGGCGCTCGGGTCGAATTCAGAAGGCTCCACCCGTGCGTTATAGCAGGTGGAGCCCCATCACATCGGTGTTCTTCGCAAAGGTGAGAGCCGCGCTGCAGCTAGCCCTTCATCTTCTCGTAGATGTCCTTGCAGTTCTTGCAGACCGGGAAGCGGTCGGGGTCGCGGGTGGGGACCCACATCTTCCCGCACAGCGCCTTCACCGGGATGCCGTCGACCATGGCGGCCATGAGCTTGTCCTTCGGCACGTAGTGCGAGAAGCGGTCCTTGTCGCCGTCCTCGTACGTGTAGTTCGGGTTGGTCTGGGTCTGCTCTTCGAGCAGGGTGGAACCGCCGCCCTCGGTGCCCCCGGTGGTGGGAAGTTCGCTCACGGCAACTCACTCCTCATTAACGCGCAAGATCCCGTCAATCTTGCCACGGCGAGTCCCTAACTCCGAATCGATCATGCGGTGTTCGGGTGCTTCCAGCGTCTGCGCCTTCCGCTGGTGCTTGGCGAACACGCCCGGCTTGCGCGCGAGGCGGTCGTTCGCCAGCAGCACGGCCAGCCAGGGCAGCACCGCCATCCCGACGATGCCCAGCGCCAGCCACAGCCACAGCAGCGGCGCCTCGGCCATCACCGCGATGCCCAGCACGATCACGAGCACACCGCGGATCGACATCATCACGACATACCGGATGGTCCGGTACCGCCGCTCCTCATCGAGGGACATCGCCGCATCGGTGATGCTCGTCGCCTTCTCACGCCTTGCCACCCTTCGAGCCTACGCCTGGCCGGTGCGGGAGGATCTGGGGCATGAAAGCAGTCGTGCAGACCGTCAGCGAAGCCCGCGTCACCGTCGACGGCGAGACGGTGGGGGAGATCGGCGAAGGCCTCCTCGTCCTCGTCGGCGTCACCCACACGGATGGACCCGCCGAAGTCAAATGGATCAGCGAGAAGATCTGGACCCTGCGGATCATGCGCGACGAGCTCTCCGCGTCCGATCTGGACGCCCCGATCCTCCTGGTCAGCCAGTTCACCCTCTACGCCGACACCCGCAAGGGCCGCCGCCCCTCCTGGAACACCGCCGCCCCCGGCCCGGTCGCAGAGCCCCTGGTCGACGCCGTCGCCGCCCACCTCCGCGGCCTCGGCGCGCGCGTGGAGACCGGCGAGTTCGGCGCGATGATGCTCGTCCACTCGGTCAACGTCGGCCCGAACACGATCCTGCTGGAGCGATGAACGTGACGCGCCTCGCGGCTTAAAATCATCCGGGTCCGCCGCCAACGAGCCACGTCGAGAAGGAGCCCGCATGATCCCGGCCGCCCCGCCCGAAACGCTTCCGTCGCTTCGGGTCTGGCAGCGCAAGGCCATGGTCGCCTACCACCGGGGTCAATCGCGCGACTTCCTCGCCGTCGCCACGCCCGGCGCCGGCAAGACCACGTTCGCGCTGCGCATCGCCTACGACCTCCTCGCGGACGGCACCGTCGACACCGTCACGGTCGTCGCCCCCACCGAGCACCTCAAGGCCCAGTGGGCCGGGGCCGCCGCCCGCTTCGGCATCCAGCTCGACCCGGCCTTCCGCAACTCCTCCGTCCACAGTGCCTCCGACTTCCACGGCGTGGTCCTCACCTACGCCCAGATCGGCGCCGACCCCGCCGTCCACCGCCGCCGCACGCTCGCCCGCCGCACGCTCGTCATCCTCGACGAGATCCACCACGCGGGCGACGCCCGCTCCTGGGGCGACGGCGTCAAGACCGCCTTCGACGAGGCCGAGCGCCGCCTCGCCCTCACCGGCACCCCGTTCCGCAGCGACGACAACCCGATCCCCTTCGTCGAGTACGAGGAAGAGGCCGACGGCGTCAAGCGCTCCCGCGCCGACGCCCTCTACGGCTACCGCGACGCGCTTGCCGACGGCGTCGTCCGCCCCGTCATGTTCATGGCCTACTCCGGGCAGGCGAAGTGGCGCACCAGCGCCGGGGACGAGCTCGCCGTCCGCCTCGGCCAGCCGCTCACGAAAGACCTCACGAGCCAGGCCTGGCGCACCGCCCTCGACCCCGAGGGCGAATGGATCAAGCAGGTCATCCGCGCCGCCGACCGCAGGCTCTCGTCCCTGCGCGCGGCGGGCATCCCCGACGCGGGCGGGCTCATCATCGCCTCCGACCAGAACACCGCCCGCGCCTACGCGGGCATCCTCAAGCGCGTCACCGGCAAGAGCGCCGCGATCGTCCTCTCCGACGACGCGGGCTCCTCCGACAAGATCGCCAAGTTCGCCGACTCCGACGACGAATGGCTCGTCGCCGTCCGCATGGTCTCCGAGGGCGTCGACATCCCGCGCCTCGCCGTCGGCGTCTACGCCACGAACGCCCAGACCCCGCTGTACTTCGCGCAGGCCATCGGCCGCTTCGTGCGCTCGCGCCGCCCCGGCGAGACCGCCTCGGTGTTCCTCCCCAGCGTCATCCCGCTGCTCAGCCTCGCCGAGAACCTCGAGGCCGACCGCGACCACGTCATCAAGCCCAAGTCCGCCGAGGACCAGGACCCCGAGCTGCTCCTCGAACAGGCCCAGCGCGTCCTCAACGAGGGCACCGAACTCGGCGGCCAGCGCGAGACCCTGGAGTCGAACGCCGAGCTCGACCAGGTGATCTTCGACGGCGGCTCGTTCGGCCTGCCGGTCGAGGCGGGCAGCGCCGAGGAGCAGGAGTACCTGGGCCTGCCGGGCCTGCTGACCCAGGAGCAGGTGCACCTGCTGCTGCAGAAGCGCCAGCGGGAGCAGATGGCGAAGCAGAAGTCCCGCACGAGCACCGACACCGCCGAGCGCCCTGCGGCCGAACCGGCGATGACGAACGCCCAGAAGCGGCTGAAGCTCCGCAAGCAGTTGAACGCCCTCGTCGGGGCCCGTTCGTTCGCGACGAACGAGCCGCACGGGAAGATCCACGCGAAGCTGCGGTCTACGTGCGGCGGGCCGCCGAGCGCGCAGGCGACGATCGAGCAGTTGGAGGAGCGGATCGCCGTGATCCGCTCCTGGTGAGCGGGGCGGATTGTCCGCCATATAAACAGAAGACCGCCGACGCGATGCGTTGGCGGCCTTGCGGATCCCGGAGACGACGCAGGGCCCGAGCGCAGTTGCGCTCGGGCCCTTGAAAGCCTGTGTTCGGCGGCTAGTTCTCCGAGGCCATGAGGTCGGTGCCGCGCCACTCGAATTCGGGGTCGGCGGTGAAGTCGATGGCGATCGGCACGAGCTTCTCGGCGAACTGGTTCGCGTGGTGGCCGCAGAAGACGAGGTCGCCGCCTTCGGCCAGGGTCACGCGAAGCTTTGCCGCGGCGCTACACCGATCGCAGCGCTCGCCCGCGATCGGACGTTCCTCCGTCTGGGGCGGGGGCGTCAGGGTGGATGTCATACCAGGTCCTCCGCTGCGTTCGGTCGCTGTGCTATCTACACAGCGGGATTCATGTATGTCGGCCTGTTGACCGGCTCGTTCCGTTCAACGCCTGCACTGTACTACCTCTTCCCGACACTTCCCGACTGAGACTCGGCTCACTCGGGGCCATCGGTTCGACGGTTGCTCCACACGGTAGCCCACGGAACGCGGAACGACAACCCGGCACGAGCTTCGGGTACCCACCCGTTCGGGTGATACACGACTGGTCAGACCCGGTGTGGCGCACCGGTTCGGTTGCGCTCTCGGCGAAATGCGGACGAGTCGGTCGCTAGTCGAGGTAGTCGCGCAGGACCTGCGAGCGCGACGGGTGCCGCAGCTTCGACATGGTCTTCGACTCGATCTGGCGGATGCGCTCGCGGGTGACCCCGTATACCTGGCCGATCTCGTCGAGGGTGCGGGGCTGGCCGTCGGTGAGGCCGAACCGGAGCCGGACGACGCCCGCCTCGCGCTCGGAGAGGGTCTGCAGCACCTGCTGGAGCTGGCCCTGGAGGAGCGAGAAGGAGACGGCGTCGACGGCCACGATGGCCTCGGAGTCCTCGATGAAGTCGCCGAGCTGGCTGTCGCCCTCGTCGCCGATGGTCTGGTCGAGGCTGATCGGCTCGCGCGCGTACTGCTGGATCTCGAGGACCTTCTCCGGGGAGATGTCCATCTCCTTGGCGAGCTCGTCCGGGCTGGGCTCGCGGCCCAGGTCCTGGAGGAGTTCGCGCTGGATGCGGCCGAGCTTGTTGATGACCTCGACCATGTGGACCGGTATGCGGATGGTCCTCGCCTGGTCGGCCATGGCGCGGGTGATGGCCTGCCGGATCCACCAGGTGGCGTACGTGGAGAACTTGTAGCCCTTGGTGTAGTCGAACTTCTCGACGGCGCGGATGAGGCCGAGGTTGCCTTCCTGGATGAGGTCCAGGAACGCCATGCCGCGGCCGGTGTAGCGCTTGGCGAGGGAGACGACGAGGCGGAGGTTGGCCTCGAGGAGGTGGTCCTTGGCGCGGTCGCCGTCGCGGACGATCCACTCGAGGTCCCGGCGCATCTGCGTGGGGATCTCCTCGCCGGCCTCGCGGAGCAGCTTGAGGCGTTCGACGGCGTACAGGCCGGCCTCGATGCGCTTGGCGAGCTCGACCTCCTGGGCCGCGTTGAGGAGGGGGACCTTGCCGATCTGCTTGAGGTAGGCGCGGACGGAGTCGGCCGAGGCGGTCATCTCGGCGTCCTTGCGGGCTTGCTTGAGCGCTTCGGAGTCCTCCTCGTCCCACTCGAAGTCGTCGCCCTCTTCGTCCTCTTCGCCGTCCTTCTTGGACTTGCGGCCCGCGGCGGCCTTCTTCGCGGCCTTCTTGCGGGTGGCCTTCTTGGCGGGCGCGGCGGCGGCGGCCTCGGCGAGCGCGTCGTCGTCGGCCGCTGCCGCGAGGTCGGCCTCGTCGGGCTCTTCGCCGTCGGCGGGCTTCTTCGCGGCGGCCTTCTTGGTCGCCTTCTTGGCGACGGCTTTCTTCGCGGTCTTCTTGGCGGCCTTCTTGACCGGGGTGTCCTCGGCCGCGTCTTCGGCGGCGGGGGCGGCGGCGGCCTTCTTGACGGCGGTCTTCTTCACCGCGGTCTTCTTGGCGGCCTTCGCGGTGGTGGTCCGGGAGGAGGTGGCGGTGCGGGCGGCGGGGACGCGCTTGCGCGTGGAGGCGGAGCCGTCCACGACCACGGTGACCTCGGCCTCGGCCAGGGCGCGGAGCACCTTCTTGCCGTCAGCGGGGGAGGCCTGCACCGACTCCAGAACCTGGGCGACCGTCGCGGACGTCAGCTGCCCGTTGCTCTCTCGGGCCAGAGCGAGCAGCGAGTCGGTCAGGGAATTGACGTCTGTGCCGGTGGGACGTGCGTCAGTCACGAGCAACCTTCCGAGGCAATGGCGGGCACGGCGCAGCCGGGCTCCATAGCGGGTGAGCGTTGGATATTGGGTCGGCAGCCCAGGTCGGCACAACGACCGGGCAGGCGTGAATTGTAGCGCCGAAATTCGCCTGCGGCCCGTCCGTGGTGCCGTTTCGAGCTGTGTTTCCGCATTTTCAGTGTCAATGTGTCGCAGCACGTGGGGTGTGACGGCGCTCTATTCTACCGTGCAGGTGCCCTCCGGCGCCGGGCCGATGCCGCCCTGGGCGAAGGACTGGCGGGCGTCGGAGGCCGAGCGGACCTCGGCGAAGTCGTCGCCGAGGACGATGGTGATCGGCTTGTCCCAGTCGAGGTCGAAGGCCTGGCTGCCTTGGTAGAAGTACGCGTGGGCGTGGGCGCCGGCCGCGTACTGGTCGGGGCCGAAGTAGACGAGCGCGGTGCCGTCGTAGGTCTCCTCGGCGTCGCCCGTCTCGGTGACGACGAACCCGCGGTCCTCGAGCTGCGCGGCGGCCTGGTCGGCGAGGCCGTCCCGGTCGGTGCCGTTGAGCACGACCAGCTCGATCTCCTCGGTCTTGGGGATCGGCGAGGTCTTGATCTCGACTGCGCCGGGCGGGCAGTCGCCGCCCGCCGACGTCTGCGAGTCGTTCCGGATCGCCCAAAGCGTGATCAGGCCCGCCACCAGTGCCAGTACGCACAGAACCGTCAAAGCGCGGATACGAGCGATACGCACGGCTGCCTCCCCGAGTCTCCAAAAAGTGCCAACGAATGTCTGCACTTAGACGAGCCGACGGCCCGCAAACGTTGCCATCCGAAAGGCTATCGTGCGCGGGTCGTCTCCGTGGGCGAGAGGCGGTACACTCGCTGCGCTTGACACAGAAGTGTTTCTCGCCACAATGGGGATGAAAAACCCGGGGGCATCGTGTATAGGAAAGGACTGCACGCGGTAAGGTACGCCGCCTGCAGGGACGGAACCGAACCCGCCAGGAACCCGAGCCGGGCCGCTGTGTCACCCGAACACTCCAGCGGCAACCCGCCGCGCTCGGTTCCGGAACCGCAAGAGAAACCAATTGGGAGTGGAAAACGATGGCAACCGACTACGACGCCCCGCGCCGCGACAAGGAAGAGTCCGCAGGTAGCGACGGCATTGACGCCCTCGCGAAGGGCCGCACCGATCAATCGGGGTCGGTGGACGTCGACGAAGCCGAGGTCGCCGAGAACTTCGAGCTGCCCGGCGCCGACCTGGGCGACGAGGAGCTGTCCGTGAAGGTCCTGCCGATGCAGCAGGACGAGTTCCGGTGCTCCAGCTGCTTCCTGGTCCACCACCGCAGCCAGTTCGCCAAGGAGAAGAACGGGCAGCCGATCTGCAAGGACTGCGCGTAGGCGACGAGCCCCCGGCTCGGCCGACCCACGCCGCCCTGAACGGTGCCCCTCAGATAGCGCACGGCTCGCAGGATGCCTCCTGCGGGCCGTCTCGCTTGTCCGGGGGTCAGGCCCCCACGGACTCCCGCGAGGCCGTCAGCGCCGCCGCCAGACGCTCGGGACGGCGCGAGGCGACCACCCAGTACGGGGTCGGGTCCGCCGGGTCGTCCAGCACGACCCGCACGCCCCGGCCGATCCACGGCCGCTGCACCGCGAACGCCAGCGGATGCAGCGCCACGCCCAGAGCGTCCGAGTACGCCACCCGGTCCAGCACCTGCACCTCGGCCACCGCCGACATCGGCAGCTTCGCGTCGTCGACGTGCAGCCACACCTCGCCGCCGGACTCCGCCACGCTCACGCGCAGGCGGCTCAGCCACCACGCGCCCGCCACCACGGCGGCCATGAGCGCGACACTCGCCGCCACGCGCCACCAGCGCATGTCGCCGAAGTTCGACAACGCCCCCGCCAGCACCGCCACGACGATCACGGCCAGCCAACCCGCCGCCGGAAGTCGCATGCGCTCGGCGTACCGTTCCCCGCTCTTCATGTCTGAGACCATAACCCCGCACTGTCCGCGCCTCCCGGCGCGTGCTTCCGCGAGTGAGAGGAACCCGACGACGATGACCGCCGACGTCCCGGTCGCCATCCGGCGGCTCGACCCCGACCTGCCGCTGCCCGCCTACGCCCACCCCGGCGACGCGGGCGCCGACCTGTACGCCGCCGAGCCCGTCACCCTCGCCCCCGGGCAGCGCGCCCTCGTCGGCACCGGCGTCGCCGTCGCCATCCCCGACGGGCACGTCGGCTACACCAACCCCCGCTCCGGACTCGCCCACCGCCTCGGCGTCACCATCGTCAACGCCCCCGGCACTATCGACTCCGGCTACCGCGGTGAGATCAAGATCAACCTCGTCAACCTCGACCCGCAGCGGACCGCCGTCATCGAACGCGGCGACCGTGTCGCACAATTGGTAGTCCAACCGGTTGTGCGAGCCCGTTTCACCGAAGTCGACGACTTCGCGCCGACGCAGCGCGGCGCGAGCGGCCACGGTTCCACCGGCGGGCACCGCCGACTTGCAGAGGAGAGCGAACGTGTTTAAGCGGCGAAAGTCGAAGAAGCAGCGCCCCGCCGAGGGCGCCGTCCTCGACTCCCTGGCCGAGAGCGGCGAGACCTTCGAGCACGAGGCCACCGAAGGCCCCTACGACGTCTCCGACGCCCCCGACGACGACGTCCGCCGCATCGACCTGGGAGCGATCCGCCTCCCCGTCCCCAAAGGCGTGGGCTTCCAGGCTCAGACCGACGCCAAGGGCAACATCAGCCAGGTCCTGCTCACCACCGGCGCCTCCGCCCTCCAGCTGCTCGTGCGCGCCGCACCCCGCAGCGAAGGCATCTGGGACGAGTTCCGCGACGAACTCACCTCCCAGGTCACCTCCCAAGGCGGCGAAGTCGAAGCCGTCGAAGGCCGCTGGGGCACCGAGCTCATCGCCAAGGTCGCCACCAAGAAGGGCACCAACTCCGTGCGCTTCTGCGGCATCGACGGCCCCCGCTGGTTCGTCCAGGCCACCTTCCAGGGCCAGCGCGCCCTCGACGAGGACGCCGCCCCCGAACTCGACGAGGCCCTGCGCCTCCTCGTCATCGACCGCGGCTCCGTCGCCATGCCGGTGCGCGAACCCCTCCCGCTCAAGCTCCCGCCGAAGATGGCCGAAGAGGCCGCCGCCCGCATCGCGCAGCGCAAAGCCGAAGGCGGCGACGGCAACCGCGCCATCATCGCCGCCGGCGACACCCCCCGGCCCCAGGTCCGCCGCAAGCCCTCGCCGCGCCCCAAGCGGTAGGGGACCGTGCCCGCCCGCCTCAAGGACTGGCTCCCCACGCTGCGAAGCCTCCGCGCCGCGCCGCCCGAGCCGTTCGAGGACGTGATCCGCCGCGAGGCCGACGCCGACGCCGTCCCCATCGACCGCCTCCGGCCCCGGCAGCTCGCCGCGGTCGCCGGCCGGCTCACCGCCGTCGCGTCCCGCACCGACGGCCGCTCGCCCTCGGTCGAGGCCGAACTCTCCGACGGCACCGGACAGGTCGCATTGGTCTGGATGGGCCGACGGCGTATCGTGGGCCTTGAGGCCGGGACCAGGCTCGTCGCCCGCGGCCGCGTGGCACAACTGGCCGACGGACGCCTCGCCGTCTACAACCCGACCTACGAACTGTGCACACCCACGGCTGGCAAGCGGGCGCCGAGACCGCCCGTGAGCGCGGACCAGCCACACGAACTGGAAGGCCCGCATTGAGCACCGAGACGCCGGCCCACGACGAGATCGCGAAGCAATCCGGCCGCGCCGCGGCCGAACGCCGCGAACCGGAGGACGCGGACGAGCTCCCGCCGTTCACCGAGCAGCTCTCCCAGCAGCTCGGCGGCGTCAAGGGCGTCGTGGAGGCCGCCGTCCCGATCACCCTGTTCGTGGTCCTCAACCCGCTCCTGCCCGACCGGATGGGGCCCCTCAGCGGACTCCAGTGGGCCATCGTCATCTCCGCCGCCAGCGCCCTCGCCATCGCCGGATGGCGCGCCGCCCGCAAGGAGCCGATCCGCCACGCGCTCAACGGCCTCTTCGGCATCGCGCTCGGCGCGTTCCTCGCCTGGCGCTCCACGGACGCCCGCAACTTCTACCTGCCCGGCATCATCCAGGGCTCGGTCTACGGCGTGCTGCTCATCGTCTCGGCGCTGGTCCGCCACCCCATCATCGGCTGGATCTACGCCGTGGTCGCCCAGGGCGGCAAGAAGGAATGGCGCCAGAACAAGCCGCTCGTCGACGTCCTCAGCAAGATCACGATCCTGTGGGGCGTGGTCTTCATCGTCAAGAACGCGGCCCGCATCTGGCTGTACTACCTGGACGCCGACAACGCGCTCGGCCTGGTGACGCTCTTCGGCGGCTGGCCCGTCACGATCGCGCTGACGGCCTTCACCATCTGGGCGGTGCGCCGCAGGATGAAGGCCGTCGAGGACGCTCCGGCGTAGCGGTGTTTCACGAAGGCGCGGCGCAGGAGCGCCGCGCCTTCGCTGTGTCCCTTGCTAACTCGGCAGGCAGTCGAACGCCGGCGCGCTGGCGAGCGAGCCGGAGACGTTGAAGCCGAACTCGACCGAGCCGCCGACCGGGATCGCCTTGTTCCAGTCGACCGGTGCGGCCATCTCCATCGTGCCCATCGTGGAGTGCGTGGCGTTCCAGATGTTGCCGAGCGTCACGCCGCTGGGCCACTGCCAGTGCAGCATCCAGTTGTGGATGGCCTGCGTCCCGGTGTTGGTGACCTTGACGTTCACCGTCGCACCCGAGCCCCAGCTGTTGACGGTCGCGGTGGCGCCGCACAGGTATCCGGCGGGGCCGCCCGTGGTGGGCTCCCCGGTCGGCTCGCCGGTGGGCCCGCCGCTGGTCGGGCTGGAGGTGGGGGTGGTCGGGGGGTCGGTGGGCTGGCCTTCGCCGAACCACACGTCCGAGCACGAGTAGAACGACTGGTCGAAGTGGCTGGCCTGCCAGATCATGTACACGATGTGGTGGCCGGTGCGGCCGGGGGCGGAGACGTCGATGTCGACGAGGGTGCCGCCGCCCGAGGGCGGGGTGCGTCCGACTCCGGGGAGGATCTTCGGCGTCTCCTCGACGAGTTCGAGGTCGGCCCAGTCGAGTGCGTCGGTCTGGGCGTCGTACCCCTGTTTCGTGACGTAGATGCGGTAGTAGTCGGCGCCGTGGTTCGCCTGGTCCCAGTTGGTGAACGTGAAGTTCGCGTTCACCTTCGTGGTCTCCCAGGCGCCGGGGTTGTCGAGGGGCGCATACCGGGTGCCGCCCGTCCGTCCTCCCGAGCACAGCTGGTTGTCGGGGATGGCGGCCTGGTGGTTGCCGCCGACCTGCTCGCGGTAGAGGCCGTTCCAGTTCCACATGGCGTTGGGGTCGTTCTGCCAGGCGGCCCAGCACATGGGGTCCTCTTGGGCCATGTCCGGGTTCTGGAAGTCGGAGCCCCACCGCTCCCAGCAGCTGTAGTGCCGTGAGGGCTGGCCGATGGAGGTGCCGTGGCTGGCGGCGGGCTGGATGAACACGACCGCGGCGGTCCCGGCCGCGAAGAGCGCGGCGATGAGGACGATGAGGCTGCGGAGCTTCAGCCGCCGCTGTTTTCTGTCCGGCGGGTTGCCGGATCGCTTGAGTTGCAACATGAAAGCGCTCCCAAATAATAGGAACATTGAGAACTTTCAATGTATCTTGCGATGCTCGCGCCTGTAAAGCCCGAAGGGCCGGGTTTCGGCGGTGCGGTTACGGGCGTTCGCCCAGGACGACCGAGCGGGTCTCCTCCTCGGCGTCCTCGTTGCACACGAACACGAGCTCGTCGCCGGACTCGAGCGTGTCGTCCGGGGTCGGCGGGATGACGCGGCGGCCGCGGATGATGGCCACGAGCGCCACGTCCTGCGGCAGCGGGACCTCGGCGACGCGGCTGCCGACGTGCGGGGCGTCGATCGGCAGCGTGATCTCCACGAGGTTCGCCTGCGACTGGCGGAACGTCAAGAGCCGCACCAGGTCGCCGACGCTCACGGCCTCCTCGACGAGCGCCGCGAGCAGCCGCGGCTTGGAGACCGAGACGTCGACGCCCCACTCCTCGTTGAACAGCCACTCGTTCTCGGCGCGGTTGACGCGGGCGACCACGCGCGGCACCGCGAACTCGGTCTTCGACAACAGGCTCACCACGAGGTTCACCTTGTCGTCGCCGGTGGCGGCCACGGCCACGTCGCAGCCCTCGAGGTGCGCCTGGCGCAGGTTCTCCAGCTCGCACGCGTCGGCGAGCAGCCACTCGGCCTCCGGGACCCGTTCGGGCCGCATGGAATCGGGGTCGCGTTCGATCAGGAGCACCTGGTGGCCGTTGCCGACCAGCTCCGCGGCGATCGAGCGGCCGACGTTCCCGGCCCCGGCGATGGCGACCCTCATGCGGCACCTCCCCGCGGGGCGGCGCCCGCGATCTCGCGGATGCGGGGCTCGTCCCCGTCGGCGACGAGCATGAACACCTGGTCGCCGTCCTGCAGCACTGTGGACGAACCCGGGAGGGTGGCCCTCCCGAAGCGGGTGATGTACGCGACCCGGTGGCCTGTGGCCTCCTCCAGGTGAGCCAGCGGCGTGCCGTACCAGGCTTCGGCGCAGCGGATCTCGACCATCGACAGTGTCGCGGTCGGGTCCCTCCACAGTGGCTCCTGGTCGTCGGGGAGGAGGTGGCGAAGCAGCCGGTCGGCCGTCCACCGCACGGTGGCGACAGTCGGGATGCCGAGGCGCTCGTAGACTGTCGCGCGCTGCGGGTCGTAGATGCGGGCGATGACGTTGGGGACGCCGTAGTTCTCGCGCGCGACCCGCGCGGCGATGATGTTCGAGTTGTCGCCCGAGGAGACCGAGACGAACGCGTCGGCGCGGGTGATCCCTGCCTTCTGGAGGACCTCGCGGTCGAAGCCGACGCCGCGCACCGTCGTCTCGTCGAAGTCCGGGCCCAGGCGGCGGAACGCCTTCGGGTTCTGATCGATGATCCCGATCGTGTGCCCGCGCTCCACCAGGCTCCGCGCCAGCGACGAGCCCACGCGCCCGCAGCCCATGATCACCACATGCACCCGGCTCCACCCCTCGCGTCGGCGCCCCTTGCCTCGAGGCTGATCCCGTGACGATACCGCGCCGCCGGTCGCGCCCGGGGCGGACGCCGTGACACCGGTGAACACTCAGAAAAACCGGTCACGGGGGTATGGAAAACACGCCGCCTATGCGTCTATTGATGGAGTAATCCGACAACTCCAGAAGGAGCCCCGATGCGTCAAGCACCCCGTCCCGCCCTGTCCCGACGCGCCCTCATCGGCGGCATCGCCGCGGGCGCCGTCGTCGCCGCGGCGGCCGCCTCGCCCGCCAGTGCGAAGCCCAAGGCCTGCAAGCCCGCCAAGCTCGTGCCCGGCGACCTCGTCGTCGTCCCCGCCCCGGGCGGGCCCACCACGGCCGCGGCGGTCGCGAGGGGCGTCGCGATCCTCGAAGGCTGGGGGCTGCGGGTCGAGCTGACCGAGCACGCGCTCGACACGTACGGCTGGCTCTCGGCGCCTGACGAGGAGCGCCTCGCCGACCTGCAGTTCGCGCTCGACCACCCGGAGGCGAAGGCGCTCATGACCGCCCGCGGCGGCTACGGCACCACCCGCATCATCGACCAGGTCGACTTCGACGGCCTCGCGGACAACCCGAAGCTCATCGTCGGCTACTCCGACATCACCGCGCTGCACCTGGCCGCGAACCAGGCCACGGGCCTGTCGAGCCTGCACTCGCCGATGGTGGCCTGGTCCTCGAACAACACCGCCGCGACCGCCGAGTCGCTGCGCACGGCCCTCATGACCGCCGATCCGGTCGTCCTCACCCGCGACCCGCTCGAGCCGACGTCGGCCGTCGAGGTCGCGGGCACCGCGACGGGGCCGCTGTACGGCGGCAACCTCTCGCTGCTCGACGCCGAGCCCGACGACGGCAACTGGCCGGACCTCGACGGCGCGATCCTGTTCCTGGAGGACGTCGACGAGGCGCGCTACCGGGTCGACGGGATGCTCACCCGCCTGCTGCGCGCCGGGCGCTTCGACGACCTCGCCGGGATCGCCGTCGGCCAGTTCTCGCCCGACGAGCACGACGAGTACACGCCCGGCGAGTGGACGATGAACGAGATGCTCATGGACCGCCTCGGCGGCCTCGGCATCCCGCTCATCGGCGGCCTCAAGGTCGGCCACGGCCTCGACCCGCGCGTCATGCCCCTCGGCACCGAAGCCACCCTCGACACGGCCGCCGGAACCCTCACCATCGAAGCGGCCGTGACGGACTGACGGCCCACTCGCGGTGTGCCGGGGCCCGCCTTCGCGGATCATCCCGGCACCCGCAGTGGCACATCACGCGTCACACACCACGACCGCGTTCCCGTGCTCGCGCCGCCCGGCCACGCGGCTGCGGTAATACGTCACGCGTGACACACCACGACCGCGCGTCCGCGCTCGCGCCGCCTACCGCCCAGCCGCGGTAATACGTCACGCGTCACGCACCACGATCGCGCGCCCGCGCTTGCGCCGACTACCGCCCGGCTGCGGTAATACGTCACGCGTGACGCGTCGCGTGGCACTGCCTCACCGCCCACGCGCCCCCGGCCGCCGTCCTCCCGCCGCGCTGGCTTTCGGAGTGTCGTCGCAGGTGAGGGGCGCTCACTGTCGGACCCTGCGCGTAGGGTATCCCCGGGGGGCCCGGAATTCGGATGTCACACCCGCGTGGTAAGTCGCGGCGAGGGCGGTTTGCGAACCCGTATCCTGGCGTGCGGCCCGCCGACTTCCGGCGGCGGAGAGCTTGAGGATTTGAGGACGATGATCGTCACCGTTGCAGACGTCGCAGCCGGAGGCCACTGCGTGGCCCGCGTGGACGGCGAGGTCTACTTCGTGCGCCACGCCCTGCCCGGCGAGACCGTCCGCATCGAGATCAAGGAGCGCAAGAAGCGCTTCGCGTTCGCCGACGCCGTCGAAGTCATCGAGGCTTCGCCCGACCGCGTCGAACCCCCCTGCCCCTACGCCGGGCCCGGCAAGTGCGGCGGCTGCGACTTCCAGCACGCCGCCCCCGCCGCCCAGCGCCGCCTCAAGGCCCGCGTCCTCACCGACCAGCTCACCCGCATCGGCGGCGTCGACCCCGCCCGGCTCGAAGGCGTCGAAGTCGAAGAGCTCCCCTGGGACGAGGGCGCGCTCGGCTGGCGCACCCGCATGCAGTACGCCGTCGACGACGCCGGCCGCCCCGGCCTGCGCGTCCACAAGTCCCACGACCTCGTGCACATCGACGAGTGCGCCATCGCCACCGAGCGCATCCGCGAGTCCGACATCCTCGCCAAGACCTGGGACGGCATGGGCGCGGTCGGCGTCGTCGACTCCCACGACGACGAGCTCGCCGTCTACACCCAGCTGCGCCGCACCGCCCGCCCCCACCACAAGAGCGGCCCCAAACTCGTGCACCAGAAGGTGGGCGACAACGAGTTCGAGCTCGGCTTCGACGGCTTCTGGCAGGTCCACCCCGCCGCCGCCCCCGCCTTCCTCGCCTGCGCCCTCGAGTTCCTGAACCCGCAGGAAGGCGAGTCCGCGTGGGACCTCTACGCCGGGGCCGGGCTGTTCGCCTCCGGGCTCGCCGAAGCCGTCGGCGACACCGGACGCGTTGTGGCCGTTGAGAACGCGCCGTCCTCCCGCACCGCCGCGAACCTCTCCTCCTGGAAGAACGCCGGTGCGATCGAAGGCGACGTCGCCCACATCGCCCCCGACCTCGGCTCCGTCGACCTCGTCGTCCTCGACCCGCCCCGCAGCGGCGCGGGCCCCGAGGTCGTCGTCGCCCTCGGCGAGGCGCGCCCCCGCGCGATCTGCTACATCGCCTGCGACGCAGGCGCTCTGGCCCGCGACGCGAAGGACCTCGCGATCGAGGGCTACGAGCTCACCCGCATCCGCGCCTTCGACGCGTTCCCCATGACGCAGCACTTCGAGACGATCGCCCTGTTCGAACTCGTCGACTACTGACCGGGGGCCGCGCCGCCGGGCGCTTTGCGATAACTTGACTACCGCCACTGACCGCAGCCTCGGAGCCGATCGATGACCAACCCCCCCTACGCAACCGGGCCCGCGAGCGAGCCGAATCCCCAACAGACCGGCCCCGCCTCGCCGTCCTTCGAGTACCGTCCGCACGACCCGTACGGGACCTTCCAGCCCGGGGAGCCCGCCGGGCCGGTCCTCCCGCCCGCGCCCACCTTCGCGCAGCGCTGGGGCTTCGTGCCCATGGAAGGCCGCCTCAGCCAGGTCACGTGGATGCTCCGGCTGCTCTGGGCCTACCTCGCCGCCGGCGTGGTGCTCATGAGCATCTCGCTGTCGATCTCGGTCGCGATCGCCTCGTTCTTCAACTCGGGCGTCGGGCTCGTGCTCAACATCCTGTCGAGCCTGCTCGTCGCCGCCGTCGCGCTCGTCCTCATCTGGGGGATCGCCAGGGAACGCCTGGGCCGCTTCGGGTTCCAGGACCCGAAGACCGGACTCTACATCGGACTCGGCTTCCTCGGCCTGGTCTCCCTGTGCGGTTTCATCGGCGCGTTCAAGGTCCCGTTCGCGATCGTGCAGCTCGTCGCCGTCCTCGGCGTCCTCGGCCTGCTCTACACCAAGCCCGTAGGCAACTGGCTGCGCGACACGCCCGGGAACCAGTCGGCCAAGGCCCCCGAGCAGCGCCCGGCCGCCGACGACCAGCTCTTCCCCGGCTACCAGCCGCCGCCTCCCCAGTGGAGGGACGCCGCCCCGCGGCCGAACGCCGCGCCGCCGAACCAGCCCGGCCCGTACACCCCGCCGGTCCAGCAGCCGCCCGCCCCCGGTTCCTCAGCGTCGCAAGGCTGGCCGCAGCCGCCCCAGTAGCCGACGGCCGCAGCCGGTCGTCCGCCAAGCGGCGGACGACTCCGCAACCGATACACGGGATCGGCCCGTCAGCCGAGCGCGAGCCAGGTGCGGTTCCGCGACGGTGAACGCGTCGCTCCCTTCCGGGGCCGGACCGCTCAGTCGCAGCCGCACCCGCAGCAGTCGCCGTCGCAAGGGCAGCAGTCGCAGCAGTCGCAGTCGCGGCAGCAGCCCTCGCGGCGCCTGCGCGACCACGGACCCTCGTACTCCTCGCGGCAGCACATCTGGCACGTGCAGCACAGCACCGTGAACGCGCACAGGCCCGCCAGGAACCCGCGCGGCTCCGGCCGGTGGTACCGGTAGTCGTCCTCGTAGCGGCTGCGCCGCTCGCGGCGGTGGTCCCTGCGGTAGTCCCGGCGCTCCCGGTAGCCGCGGCGCTCCGCGACCGGGGCCCCGTGCGTCGAGCACGACGACCCGAACGTCTTCGAGAAGGCATGGCGCGCATACCGGTCCAGCAGCAGGCCCACCATCGACGCGTCGACGATCACCGCCGAGTCCAAGGCGCGCTTCATGTCCGCCAGAGCGGCCTTCGCCAGCGCCCGCGCGTCCTCGATGCCGGAGCCGGTGGCGGCCAGCGGGTTCCACGCGCCGCGCGCGGCGTCGTCCTCGAAGTCGTCGGCGGCGTCGAGCAGGTGCGCGAGCCGTCCGAACGCGGCTCCGGCGGTCCGGAAGGCCTCGGTGTTCTCGGGCCTGCCGCCGATGAGCGCCGCGTGGGCGAACAGCTCGGCGGTGGCGGCCTCGGTCGGGGCGGTGACGGACGTGAGCGGCGTGCCGTGGACGGCGGCCGCTTCGACGCCGCGCTGGCCTTCGATGTGGGCGAAGAGCGGCGCGGTGTCGAGGTCGATGGAGTCGCCGATGGCGACGGCCTTGGCGCGCAGGCGGTCCGCGGTGAGCCCGGCGATGCCGCGCGCGCCGGGCTTGGCGGCGAAGCCGTCCCCGTCTTCGACGTGGTCGCGGATCTTCGCGGAGGCGAGCACGAGCGAGGCGGTGGCGGCGAGGCGGGGGCCGCTGCCGTAGGCGACGGTCTGGCGGCGCATGCCGCGGAGGGCGCAGGGGCCGGCGTTGCGGCTGTCGGCGGCGTCGCCCTGCTGGGCTTCGACGAGGACGGAGAGCGCGAGGGCGTCGTAGTTGGTGGTGAGCCGGGCGAACTGGCCCGCGTCGTCGCGCAGTTCCAGGCACAGGCCGCAGAAATGCCCCATCCAGCGGGGTTTGAGGTCGTCGGGGGTGCGGGAGGGGCAGGGCGCGAGCATGCCGAACAAGTGGTCTCCTAGCTCTCGACGGCGGGCCGGGGGCCGAATGCCGCGGCCTGCCGTTGGGGGCGTGTCTCCGCAGATGGTAGTGGTGGAGCGCCACGGCGTGGGTACGAGGCTGGAGGTCCTTGGGACGCAACGCGACCGCCGAGCGCGGGTCGGCGGTCGCGTCTGGGAGGCGTGCAGGGTCTCGGGGCGCTCAGCGAGGGGGGCGGCCCGCAAAGCGCACCAACATATTAGCACATACGCATGAATCCGGGCGGGTTTTCGCGCGCGGGGAGCACGCGCGCGCCCGGCGGTCCGCCGCCGGGCGCGTCACGTTCGTGCGGGTCTCGGCTCAGCCGAGCGGTTTGAGGTCGCCGGGCATCTCGTCCCAGGTGAGGCGCACGTGGGCGAGCGTCCCGAACCCGAGGGTGTCGAACCCGCCCGAGGTCGTGCCGTAGTCCCCGCCGCCGCCTTCGGGGCTGTTGGTCCCCGCGAGGGCGCCGACGTTCGGCATCGCGTAGCCCCGGCGCGAGGTGTAGTGGTGGAAGACCATCTCCCACACCGGTCTGGCCTGGCCGCGTCCGCCCGAGCCCATGACGGTCTGCTCGCTGTACGCGCAGTTCTGCCCGGTGCCCCAGGTGTACTTGGTGAACGGCAGGTCGTCGTGCCCGGAGTTGTAGCGCGCCACGTACTCGGCGGCTTTGGCGAAGGCGTTGTCGTTGGCGCCGTATAGGTCGACGCCCTGGTTCCAGGCCATCTCCATGATGGTCGACATGAGTCCGATCCCCATGATCGAGTGGCCCTGGTCGCGGCCGGACTCCTGCCACTGGGCGAGGCCGCCGTCGTAGACGAACGGGATGGCGTTGCCGATGGAGCCGTTGCCCTCGCCGTTCCAGAAGTAGTCGATCGCCTGGTCGGTGATGGCCTGGTCGTCGCAGATGAGGCCGATGGCGAGCTTGCTCGCCATGTTGCAGAGGTCCCAGTTGGCCCAGTAGTTGGTGATGCACGCGTCGTTGTGGTTGGTGAGGAACGATTCGTTCATCGGCAGGAAGATGCTCGTCATCATGTCCTGGAAGCCGCCGAGGTCGAAGCCCGGGGCGTCGCGGACGATGTCGGCGGCGCAGCAGAACTGGTAGCCGTAGATACCGGCGGCCAGGAAGCGGTCGGCGTTGCCGTTGACGGCCTCCAGTGTGGAGGACCAGGCGTTGAGGATCTCCACGGCCTTGTCGCGGTGCGCGGTGGTGCCGGAGACCTTCCAGCGCAGCGCGTTCTGGTAGGCGGCGTGGATGTCGTTGTACAGCTGCGGGTAGTTCTGCCCGTCGCCGCCGCGGATGATCACGGCGGTGGGCCGCGCGGCCCACGTGGACTGGGAGTGGCTGTTGGCGGTGAGCTTGTTCCAGCCCGCGACCCACGGTTCGAGCCCGGCGTCGACTTTGGCCTTCATGCGGTCGAAGTCGGCCTGTGTGTGGAGGAGGCCGGGGTGGGAGGCCTGGGCGGCGACGTCGTCCGCGCCGTCCTGTGCCGCCGCGATGCCGAGCCCGCCCGCTCCGGCGGCCGCGAGGCCGCCCGCGGTGATCGCGCCGGTGATGAACCTGCGCCGCTTGAGGTTCGGGCCCTGCTTCTTCGGTTCGATGATGTTGTCCTCAGTAGACATGGTGCTCCTATGCGCCATGCGGTGTGCGATGCCGGGGAATGCCACCGCGGATTTCGGCGGGCGGTGCCGGGGAGGCCGCCGCCGTCGGCCAGTCTAAAGGCCGCATAAACAATCTTCAAGATCAAACGACATATTTCCAGAGTTTCCGACGTAATCGGACAATCGCATTGTGTTGCAACACAAGGGACGGCGGCGAGCCCTCCGCTCCCCGCCGTCCGCTTCGCTATGCGACCCGCTTGAGGTTCCAGCGCTGCTGGACGGCCCCGGTGTCGGTCCACTGGATCGCTCCGCCGCCGTTCGCCTCGAGGTTGGCGCTGTCGAGGGCCTTGCCCGAGTGCTGGCACACGAGCTTGACTGCTCCGCCGCCGACGTCGGTGATGCGCCAGCGCTGCGCCGCCACGCCGTTGTCGGTCCACTGGACGACCTTGCCCCCCTCGGTGGTCACCGAGAAGTTGTCGAGGGCCTTGCCCGACTGGAGGTTCACGAGCTTGTGGTAGCCGCCGCCGACGTCCGTGATGCGCCAGCGCTGCGGGTTCCCGCCGTTGTCGGCCCACGTGATTGCCTGGGCGCCTTCGGTGGTGACGTTGCCGTTGTCGAGCACCAGCCCCAGCCGCTCGGCCATGAGCGTGTAGACGCCGCCCGAGACGACCGCGGGCGTCGACCGGGTGTGCGCGAGGGTGCCGAACCCGAGCGTGTCGAACCCGCCCGAGGTCGTGCCGTAATCCCCGCCGCCGCCTTCGGCGCGCACGAGGGCCGCCATGCGGGCGACGTTCGGCATCCGCAGGCCGCGCCGCACGGAGTAGTGGTTGTAGACCATCTCCCACACCGGGCGCAGCTGGCCGCGCCCACCCGAGCCCATGACGGTGTGCTCCCGGTAGTCGCAGTTGACGCCGGTGCCCCACGTGTACTTGGTGAACGGGAGGTCGTCGTAGCCGAGGTTGTAGCGCGCCACGTACTCGGCGGCCTTGCCGAACGCGAGGTCGCGCGCGGAGTACAGGTCGATGCCCTGGTTCCAGGCCATCTCCATGAAGCTCGACATCATGCCGATGCCCATGATCGAGTGCCCCTGGTCGCGGCCCGACTCCTGCCACTGCGCGAGGAATCCGCTGTGGACGAACGGGATGGCGTTCTCGATCGAGCCGTTGCCCTCGCCGTTCCAGAAGTAGTCGACCGCGGCGTTGATGATCGCGGAGTCGTCGCAGATGATGCCGATGGCGAGCTTGCTCGCCATGTTGCACAGGTCCCAGTTCGCCCAGTAGTTGGTGATGCAGGCGCCGTTGTGGTTGGTGAGGAAGTGGTCGTTCATCGGCAGGAAGATGCTGGTCATCATGTCCTGGAACGCGCCGAGGTCGAAGCCGGGCGCGCCGCGCACGAGGTCGGCGGCGCAGCAGAACTGGTAGCCGTAGATCCCGGCCGCGAGGAACCGGTCGGCGTTGCCGCCCACCGACTCCAGTGTGGATGACCAGGCGTTGAGGATCTCGACGGCCTTGTCCCGGTAGGCGGTGTTCCCGGAGACCTTCCAGCGCAGGGCGCACTGGTAGGCGGCGTGGATGTCGTTGTAGAGCTGCGGGTAGTTTTGGCCGTCGCCGCCGCGGATGATGGTCGCGGTCGGCCGCGCGGCCCAGGTGGTCTGGGCGTGGCCGTTGGCGATGAGCCGCTCCCAGCCGCTGCGCCACGGCTCCTGGTTGGCGCTCACCTTCGCGTACATGCGGTCGATGTCGGCCTGGGTGTGCAGCATGCCGGGGTGGACGGCGAGGGCGCCGACGTCTTGGGCCTGGACGGCTGGGACGGCGCCGAAAGCGGCGAGGCCGCCCAGTGCGGCCGCGCCCTGGAAGAGGCGCCGGCGGGGGAGTGCGGCTGTCTTGCTATGGGTGCTGGACATGGTGCTCCAATGCGCCATGCGGTGCGCGATGCCGGGGAATGCCACCGCTACCTGTGGCCACCTGTTTGGAAAACGAGGTGACATGTGACATTCTAATCGATACATCAACAGATATCAATACTAATGAACAAGGAAGGGTGCGGGACCGCGGCCCGATCCCGCACCGAACGGCCGCCGCCTGTGGGAACGGCGGCCGGGACTAGAGGGTGTTCACGAACCCCTAGGCGACCAGCTCCGAGAACTCGTTCTCCGCCAGCCAGGCCGTCACGCCCGCCTGCACGTCGCCGCCGTGCTCGGAGAACACCGTGTTCTCCAGGCCTGCCAGCTGCTCGTCGCTCATCGCGAACGTGCCCAGCGCCGCCGCGACATCGGCGAACTCCTCGCTGAAGCCCAGGCGCGCCAACGTGTTGATCGTCTCGGCCTCGCCCAGCGTCACCTCCGGGTCGGCCAGGTTCTTCAGGTCGTACTTCGCGTACGCCCAGTGCGGCTGCCACAGCGTCACCACGATCGGCTCCTCGGCCGCGATCGCGCTGTCGAGCTCGGTCAGCATCGCCGTCGTCGACGAGGTCTCCAGCGTCAGGTCCGTGATGCCGTACGTCGGGATCGCGCTGTTCTGCACGGCCTCCGTCAGGCCCGCGCTGGCCTCGATGCCGACGATCCGGCCGCCGAAGAGCGCGGCGTTCGCGTTGAGGTCCGCGAGCGAGTCGACGTCTACATAAGACGGCACGGCGACGGTGAGCGCCGCGTTCTCGTTCCACGTGCCCAGCTGCTCGAGCTGGTCGCCGTAGGTGTCCATGTACGTCTGGTGCGTGATCGGCAGCCAGCCGTCGAGGAACACGTCCAGGTCGCCCGAGGACAGACCCTCGAACAGCGGCCCGACCTCGGTGAACTCCTGGGCGGTCACGGTGTACCCCGAGGCCGTGAGCGCCTGGCGCCACAGCTCGGTGGCGACGACCGCCTCGTCCCAGTTGATGTACCCGATCTTGATCTCGCCCTCGCCCTTCGGCAGGCCGAAGTCGACGCCTTCGGCCGACGCCTCGCCCGGCTCTTCCTCGACCGAGCATCCGGCGAGCACCAGCGGGGTCACGGCGCCGGTGGCGATGGCGCCCTTCATGATCGAACGTCGTTGCATGATTCCTTCTCTCCGGCGCGGGGGCGTGCGCCTCGGGTGTGCGGGGTGTTCGGCTTCAGCGGGCGAGCTTCGCGGCCCGCGCGACGGGGGTGCGGTCGGACAGGCCCTGCGTCACGCGGTCGAGCAGGATCGCGAGGAGGACGACGGCCAGTCCGGCGTTGAACCCGGCGGCGATGTCCAAGCGGCCCAGGGACCCGGAGATGACCGAGCCGAGGCCGCCGCCTCCGACGAGGCCCGCGATGACCACCATGGACAGTGCGAGCATGATGACCTGGTTGAGCCCGGCCATGATCGTCGGCAGCGCGAGCGGCAGTTTGATGCGCGCGAGGATCCGCGCGGGCGAGGCCCCGAAGGCCTGCCCGGCTTCGACGACCTCGGGGTCCACCTGGCGCAGGCCGAGTTCGGTGAGGCGCACGCCCGGCGGCATCGCGAAGATGATCGTCGCGATGATGCCCGGGACCACGCCGACGCTGAACAGCATCACGACCGGGATGAGGTACACGAACGCCGGGAGCGTCTGCATGAAGTCCAGGACCGGCCGCGCCACGGCCGAGAACGCCTTGCTCTCGGCGGCGGCGACGCCCAGCGGGATCGCCAGGAGGATCGCGATCACCGCCGAGACGAGGACCATCGACAGGGTCTGCATCGTCTGCTCCCAGTACGGGGTCCACGCGACGACGAACATGCCCAGGCCGATGCCGACGCCGAGCTTCCAGCCCTTCGCGGCCCACGCGGCGGCGGCGAACAGCAGCACCATGACTCCCGAAGGGAGCCAGAGCAGTCCGTCGGCGAGGTGCAGGTAGAGGAACTCCAGGCCGGTGTCGATCGCGTCGAACCCGGCGGACCAGGCGTCCCTCGCCCAGCGGATGAACGTCTCCATCCAGTCGCCGAACGGCATGTCGGGCAGGGGCTTCCAGATGTAGGTCCAGAACCAGTTGCGGAGGTACTCGATCATGACGCGGCGACCTCCCTGCCCGGGGCCGCGGCTTCGGGCGCGGCGGTCGCGGTCGCGGCGTCCGGCGCGGCCTCGGCGGCGGGCTCGTTCGCGAGGGTCTCCAGGATCGCCCGGGGCGTGACCGCGCCGAGCCGGTCGGACTGCTCGTCGACGACCAGGACCGGCCGGTCGGAGTTGAGGACCGACTCGTACAGCTCGTTGACGGGCACGTCCGGTGCGACGGTGTCGAACTGGGTGACGTCGCGGTCGGCCGCGGCGAGCTCGTCGGGGGTGAGCACGGTGCGGCACGGGACCATGACGGCCTCGGCGGTGAGCACGCGCGTGCGGTCGACGTCGGCGGTGAACTCCGCGACGTACTCGTCGGCCGGGCGCAGCAGGAGGTCCTCGGCGGTGCCCAGCTGCTTCACCTCGCCGTCGCAGACGGCGATCCGGTCGCCGATCCGCATGGCCTCGTTCAGGTCGTGCGTGATGAACACGATGGTCTTGCCCAGCTTGGACTGCAGGTCGAGCAGCTGGTCCTGCATCTCCTGGCGGATGAGCGGGTCCAGGGCGCTGAACGCCTCGTCCATGAGCAGGATCTCGGTGTCGGCCGCGAGCGCGCGGGCGAGGCCGACGCGCTGCTTCATGCCGCCCGAGAGCTGGGCGGGGAGCTTGTCCTCGTGGCCGGACAGGCCCACGAGCTCGACGGCCTCCCTCGCGCGCTCCAGCCGCTCGGCCTTCTTGAGGCCCTTGATCTCCAGGCCGAACGCGACGTTCTCGACGACGCTGCGGTGCGGCAGCAGCGCGAAGTGCTGGAAGACCATGCTGATCTTCTCGCGGCGGAGCCTGCGCAGCTCGCGCTTGGACAGCGAGCCGAGCTCGACGCCGTCGATGCGGATCGTCCCGGAGGTGGGCTTGATGAGCCCGTTGAGCATCCGGATGAGCGTGGACTTGCCGGAGCCGGAGAGGCCCATGACGACGAAGATCTCGCCGGGCTCGATCGACCAGTTGTGGTCGATGACGGCGGCGGTCACGTTCTTGAGCCGGTCGCGCGGGGTGCCGCTCTTCAGCTGGGCGACGGCGCTTCGGGCGCCTTTGCCGAAGACCTTGTACAGGGAATCAACTGCTATCGCTGACATCTCGTCCTTTCGAGCAGCAGGGGGTTCCGGTTGGGGGCGGGAACCGGAGAAACACTAGTCAACACCTGTGTTTTTTCAACCCGAGCAGCGCGTGATAAGACCGACACGAGCCGTTGGCGCGCGATATTTCCGCAGCTCAACGCCTCGATAAAGGATGTCAAATGAAGGCTGGTTTGATTGTCGACAATCCGACGTTCTGAAGAATTGACGCCGTCAGGAGACCAAGTCGAGGCCTATTCGTGACCGTTCGACGAAGGTCGCGCTCGGAGCCGGGCCGCCTTCGCCCGCGCCGACACGACCGCGAGGTCCTCGTCGCTCAGCCCCAGCGCCCGCGCCTTCTCGTACTCGCCCGCGATGTCGGTGCCCATCCGCATCGGCGAGTCCGTGCCCAGCACGACCGCCATGCCCGCCTCCATGAACCGGGGCAGCGGGTGGTCCTCCAGCTTCGCGACCATGCCCAGCACCACCGCCGACGTCAGGCACACCTCCACGGTCACACCGCGATCGGCCAGCAGCCGCATGATCCCCGGGTCGCTCGCCGCACCCACGGCGTGCCCGATCCGCCCGATCTGCTCGATCTCCGCCAGCGACGCCAGGTTCGAGGCGTTGAACGCCCCCGCCGGGACCGTGACGCCCAGCCCGGCCGCGCCCGCCGCCTCCGCCACGATCCGGCCGCGCGTCCAGTCCGCCTCGGCCGCATAGGGGACGTAGATGATCTCGATACCCGCCAGGCCCGCCGCCGCCGCGTCTCCGAACGCGTCGCACAGCTCCCGCAGCATCGGGTCCCACAGGTTCATGCTCAGCACCGCGCCCGCGCTGAACCCCGGGTACGCCTCCGCGACCCGCTCGCACGCGGCCGAGAACCGCTCCATGAACTGCGGGTACACCACCGACTCCTGGGGCAGGCGCAGCTCGGTGTAGACCGCGCCGCCGCGCGCGGCCGCGATGAGCGCGTCCTCCAGGATGCCCTCGTAGACCTCCGGGTCCACCGCGTCGAGGTCGAACCGCGGGACGGCCGACATGCGCTGGAGCCGCGCCAGCCCGGGAGGGGCCGCGGCCTGCACGCTGTCGCGCCGGTCGGCCCAGTCCACCGGGGAGGAGCTCAACACCTGGTCGAGGCGCGCGGGCCATTCCGTGTTCTGGTGCAGGTCGATGAGGTCCATGTTGGGATGATCACATTTCGATCACGACCCGGCCCGGCTTTCGCACGGCGTGTCCCTTTCGGGGAGTGACTGCTTTCCGACAGTCAGGCCTGCGTGGCGACGACGGCCTCCGGCCGGGTCCCCCTTCCGGATGAACTTCCAGTGCGCGGGCCCCGATCCGAACACCGCCTGCCTGCGTCACCCCCGCACGCGCGAACGGTGACCCCGCTTCCCTCCCCTTGACGCGCAGATCACGCCTGGCGCACGCCCATGAGACACGTCCCAGCCGCGCTCGCGCAGCTACCGCCCGCACGGCCTCACCGATAGACTTCCCCCTTATGAACCCGCACGACGAACCCGAGATGGGCCCGCTGCTGTCCGGCATCGGCAGGCTGGCCGATTTCAAGTCGCTGGACGAGGAGGAGCTCCCCCGGCTCGCCGAGGAGATCCGCGAATTCCTCGTCGGCGCCGTCGCCAGGACCGGCGGCCACATCGGCCCCAACCTCGGCGTCGTCGAGCTGACCATGGCGATCCACCGGGTCTTCGACTCCCCGCACGACCAGATCGTCTACGACACCGGCCACCAGTCGTACGTCCACAAGGCACTGACCGGCCGGGCCGGTCAGTTCGGCGGCCTGCGCGGGCGCGGCGGCCTCACCGGCTACCCGAGCCAGGCCGAGTCGCCGCACGACCTCGTCGAGAACTCGCACGCCTCCACGTCCCTCTCGTACGCCGACGGCCTCGCGAAGGCCCACGCGCTCAGCGGGTCCGACCGGCACGTCGTGGCCCTCGTCGGCGACGGCGCGCTCACCGGCGGCATGTGCTGGGAGGCGCTCAACAACATCGCCGCCCGCGACGACCTCAAGCTCGTCATCGTCGTCAACGACAACGGCCGCTCGTACGCGCCCACCGTCGGCGGCCTCGCCAAGCGCCTCTCGGGCCTGCGCCTCAACCCCGGCTACGAGCCCGCGCTCAAGCGGATCCAGGAGCTCGTCGAACGCATCCCCGTGTTCGGCCGCGCCGCCTACCAGGGCCTCCACGCCGCCAAGACCGGCCTCAAGGACGCCCTCGCCCCGCAGGGCATGTTCTCCGACCTCGGCATCAAGTACGTCGGTCCCGTCGACGGCCACGACATCGCCGAGCTCAGCGAGGCCCTCGACCGCGCCAAGCGCTTCGGCGGGCCCGTGATCGTCCACGCCCTCACCGAGAAGGGCCACGGCTGGGCCCCCGCCCGCGCCGACGAGGCCGAGCAGATGCACGCGCCGTCGGCCGCGTTCGACCCGATCACCGGCGAACCGCTGAGCGCCTCCAAGCGCCGCTGGACCGGCGTGTTCGCCGACGAGCTCGTGGCGCAGGCGAACCTGCGCCCCGAGGTCGTGGCGATCACCGCCGCGATGCCCGGACCCACCGGCGTCGACAAGCTCATGAAGCGCCACCCCGAGCGCGTCTTCGACGTCGGCATCGCCGAGCAGCACGCGGTCACCTCCGCCGCGGGCCTGGCGATGAACGGCATGCACCCGGTCGTGGCCGTCTACTCCACGTTCATGAACCGCGCGTTCGACCAGACCGTGCTCGACGTCGCCATGCACCGGCTGCCGGTGACGTTCGTGCTCGACCGCGCCGGGATCACCGGCCCCGACGGGCCGAGCCACTACGGCATCTGGGACACCTCGATCTTCCGCGTCGTCCCCGGCCTGCGCATCGCCGCGCCGCGCGACGCCGCCTCGCTGCGCGAGGAGTTCGCCGAGGCGCTCTCGGTCGACGACGGCCCGACGATGCTGCGCTTCCCCACGGGCGCGATCCCCGAGGCCGACATCGAGGCGGTCGAGGTCCACGAAGGACTCGACGTGCTCGTCAAGCACGAGGACGACGAACTGCTCATCGTCGCCTGCGGCTCCTTCGCCGCGATCGCCGTCGAGGTCGCCGGACTCCTTGCGGCGCAGGGCATCCGCGCCACCGTCGTCGACCCGCGCTGGATCTCGCCGGTCCCCGACGCACTCGTCAAGCTCGCGGGCCAGTACCCGCTGGTCGCGACGCTCGAAGACGGCATCCGCACCGGCGGGTTCGGCGACGCGCTCGCGCAGTCCCTGCGCGACTCCGGCGACGAGACCCCGCTCGTCGACTTCGCCGTCGAACGCGGCTGGCACCCGCACGGCACCCGTGCCCAGCTCCTGGCCGACCTCGGCCTCACGCCGGACGCGATCGCCGACCGCCTCGCCGCCGAAGTCCACCGCCGCGGCGAAGACGAAGGCCACCACCACCACTGAACGCAACGAAGGCGCGGCCGGTCCGAGAGGACCGGCCGCGCCTTCGTTGCGTATGAAGATGCCTTCAGCTTAAGAGAAACGGGCTTCCATCGCGAAGCGCGCTGTCACGAGCGCGGCGGTCTCCACAGTGCCGATCGAATCCCGCAACGTGCTTGAGGGAACCGACTGGTGGATCGTCCAGACGATGAACCCGGGTGACGGAGTGAGACTGTGCAGCTGATCCGATGCGGAGAGGTTGCCGACCATGCCCGTCAGGCCGTACATGCAGACCGTGACCCAGCCGGATGTCCGGTTGGCGGCTGACGACGACAAGACCACGACGAGTGAATCGGGTTTGGCGGGGAGCCTGTAGACCTGTCCCGGCTCGTGGCTCACTGGTCGTTCCCCAGCTCGCGATCGGTGGCGGCGGAACCCCAGGCGAAGAACGCGTCGATCTCCGACTGCGGTAGCGCCGCGACGACCGCATTCGCGGCCTCTTCGACCTCACGGAGATAGTTCGCCTTGACCGCTCTCTCGATGTAGGCGCTGGCATTGCCGGACTTCGCGGCGATCTGCCAGACCTCGTCACTGATGTTGATATTGTGCCTCGCCATACACACGATCATACATCCCTTCGTGTGCGGGAGCGCGACGGAAGGGACGGCGCGGCCGGTCCTCTCGGACCGGCCGCGCCTCTTTCGTTGTCAGCGCATGGCCTTCAGGCCCTCGCGGAGGCGGCGGAGGTCGCGGCGGCGGCGTTCGAAGGTCGCGCCGATGACCAGGAGGATCGCGCCGCCGATGGCGGGCGGGACCCAGGTCGGGATGTGGCCGCGCAGGAGCAGCAGCTCGTTCACGACCAGGACCGCCAGCGCGATCGAGCCGAGCACGAGCGGCGCCTGCCAGCGGCGGGCGAGACCGGCGACGATCACCGCGATCGCGGCGGCGCCGACGCCGACGCGGCGGAACTCGTTCCCGTCGTCGATCGCCAGCAGCAGGCTGGGCGCCAGGCCGATGAGGATCGGCAGCGCGAGCGTCGACCATGACCCGGTGTCCGGGTGGCGCTCGAGCCGCCACAGTCCGATGAGGAACAGCACGGCGGCGGGCGGCGCGGTGTAGAACTCCAGCGTGCTGACGTCGAGCGCGGCCAGCAGCGACCACCAGCCGAGCGAACCCGTGCACAGCGCCGCGATCACATACCCCCACTTGCGGACCGGGGCCATGATCGCCGCCCCGGCGAGCGCGAGCGCGTAGACGCCGAACTGCAGGGCCGGGACCAGGTCGGTGGCGTCGTCGTCGTACGTCCAGTCGAAGAAGTCGATGAGGAGGCCGGCCGCGGCGGTGGTGCCGCCGAGGACGTGGGCGAGGACGGCCGCGAGCACCCGGTCGGGGCGGCTGCGGCGCGGCGCGCCCACGGCGATGACGAGCATCGCGGCGGCGGTCACGGTGAGCCACAGGCGGATCCAGGCGTCGTCGAGGTCGAGCGACGTGCTGACGTCGGCGGCCGCCCCGGCGAGCGGGGCCCAGACGGCGAGCGCGACCCAGCCGGTGCAGCGTCCGGCGAGCGTCCTGGAGAACAGGGCGGCGGCGAGGCCGATCGCGGCGCAGACGAGGAGGGCGACCGTGGGGACCGCGTCGAAGCGGGCCGGGTTCTGGTCCCACCAGAGGATCGCGCCGGATGCGACGGCGAACGTGACGGCGAGCGCCGCGCCGTCGACGCGGAACCGCTTCGGCAGAAGCACCGAGGCGACTGCGAAGGCCACCAGGACGATCGGCACTTCCGCGCTGTAGAGGGTCCAGCCGATGTCGTTGCCCCAGAACAGGTACCCGAGGCCGCCGAGGGCGACGAGCGAGGCGATCATGGCGGTGCCGGTGCCGACCGCGTAGGACGCGGTGCGGAAGGCGCTGCCGAGCGGGTCGGCGAGGACTGGCGCGAGGAGGCGGGCGGCGAGGAACGCCGTGAAGTAGGCGGCCAGGTCGGGCGCGTCGAAGGCGACGATCGCGAACGCGGCGAGCCCGCACAGCCCGGCGATGACGGCCGAGGCGAACGCCCAGGCGCTCTTGCGGGGGCGGGTGACCAGGAGCGGGAGGAACCCCGCGCAGAGCAGGGCCAGCGAGGGGATGACGAGCTCGGGCGAGCCCGACCGGACCGCGAGGACCCACGCGCACAGCACGAGCGAACCGGCGGCGGACCCGGCGATGAGCATGGTGTTGAGGGTGACGCCGAGGCGCTGGGCGAAGTGGACGCCGATGAGGTTGGCGGCGGCCAGGACCGCGACGGCGGCGGCGATCGACGGGACTACCGGGTCCTCGACGCCGAAGGCCGCGCGCAGGCCCGCCGAGCAGGCGGCGACGACGGCGGCACAGGTGAGGAACCGTCCGGCCCACTTGTCGGAGGTCGCGTACTGGCCGGGGCGCTTCCCGGTGATCCAGGCGGCCGCGCCGAGCGTCCCGGCGATGACGAGCATGAGGACGACGGCGGTGCCGATGCTTCCGGCTGCGGCGTAAGCGGATCCGATGACCGCGAGTGGCAGCATGACCCAGCTGGTCGCGGTGAGCCGCGCGAGCGCCCGGTAGGCGGCGAGCACGACGAGGACCCCCGCGGTCCACGCGCCCACGGCCTCGGGCCCGAACTCGGCGCTCGGCGGCCGGTACAGGTAGTACCCGGCGAGGGTCGTGCACCAGAGCGCGAGCGCGGCCAGGGCCGCGAAGGTCTCGGCGGTGGCCCACAGACGGAACCGCTTGAGCGCGAAGGGGATCGCCAGGAGCAGGAGGGTGACGCCGCCGAGGACGCCCGCGCGGCCGCCGTTGCCCATGTTGCGCCAGGCGACGGCGGTGAAGATGATGAGCGCGGCGGCGACGAGGAGCCCGCCGAGGCTGAGGAGCACGGTCTGGACGGTCTTGGAGCCGACTTCGCCGCGCTCGCGCGGCATCGCGAACGCGCCGCCGGGCGGCGTGTGCGGCGGTATCTCGGGGTACGGCGGGAGCGGAGGCATGACCGGCACCTGCGGGGCGCCGCCCGGGGGCGTGGTCGGCGCGGCGGGGGCGGCGTACGCCGGGACCTGCGGCGTGGGCGCGGAGCGGGCCTGGCCTTCGGCTTCGGCGAGGTAGCGGGCCGCCACCTCGGTGAGTCCCTTGAGGACGCTGACGCGCTCGGCCTCGACGGCCGCGCGGCTCTGGAGTGTCGCGGGCATCGTCGCCAGCACGGCGTCGAGCTCGCCGAGCCGCGCGAGCAGCGGCTCCGGTCCGCGACCGCACACCGGGCACCGCTCGATCGTGGAGGGGCTGCCGCACCGCGGGCAGTTGTACGTGTTCATGTGCACAGTGTGCTGGTCCTGTCAACTTCTGATTCGGGCAAATCGGACGCAGTTTGTAGGCCTGCTACAACGGGCATTGCATGCGGGCCCTGCTTCCGCCGTGAATTCTTTCAGGTTTCCTCTAATCGGTTCGGACCCGCGTGTGCTTGAATCTCCTACGCCCCGATCCCCGACCCCCGAAGGACGACCATGAAGATCGCAGTACTCGGCACCGGCTCCGTCGGCCGCGCCCTGGCCGGACGGCTCGCCGAGATCGGCCACGAGGTCGCGGTGGGCACGCGCGACCCGGAGGCCACCCTCGCCCGCGGCGGCGAGTTCGCCGACTGGGCGGCCGAGCGCCCGGGCATCGCCCTCGCCCCGTTCGCGGAGGCCGCAGCGGACGCCGAGCTCATCGTCAACGCCTCCGCCGGAAACCACTCACTCGCCGTGCTCGAAGCCGCCGGTGCGGCGAACCTCGACGGGAAGGTCCTCCTCGACGTCGCCAACGAGATGACCCCCTCGGACGGCCTGCCGCTGGTGGGCGCCAACGAGACCGACTCCCTCGGCGAGCGCCTCCAGCGGGCCTTCCCCGGCGCGCGCGTCGTCAAGACCCTCAACACCATGAACGGCGAGGTCATGGCGCACCCGGAGGTGGTCGCGGGCGGCGACCACACCGTGTTCGTCTGCGGTGAGGACCCCGAGGCCAAGCGGGTCGCGACCGCGCTGCTGGAGCAGATCGGCCACACCGACGTGCTCGACCTCGGCGGCATCGAGGCCGCGCGCGGCGCGGAGCTCGCACTCGCGTTCTGGCTGCGGATCTACCTGTCCGTGGGCCACGGCCGCTTCAACTTCAAGATCGCCCGATAGGCCGGAGGGCCCCGCGTCGCCGACGCGGGGCCCTCTCCTTCGTTCTAGCGCATGGCTTTGAGCGAGCGGCTGAGCCGGGCGAGGTCGCGGCGGCGCTGCTCCAGCGTGGCCCCGGCGGCGATGAGGATCGCGCCGCCGACCGACAGCGGCGCCCACTTCGGGACGAGGCTCCACACGAGCACGATCTCGTTGACCGCCAGGACGGCGAGCACGACCGCGGCGAGCACGAGCGGTGCCTGCCAGCGGCGGTTGGCCCCGAGCAGGAGCACCGCGAGGGCCGCCGCGCCGACCGCGATGCGCCGCCACGGTTCGCCGTCCGTCCCCAGCGCGAGCGCCAGCGACGGCCCGAAGCCGAGCACGAGCGCCGGGGCGAGCGCGGCCCAAGAACCCGTGGCGGGGTTGCGGCGCAGCAGCCAGAGGCCGACGGCGAGGAGCAGCAGCGCGGGCGGGCCCGTGTAGTACTCGACGGTGTCGGTCCCGCTGTAGGCCGTGAGCAGGAGCTGCGCGGCGGTCGCGGCGGCGCACGAACCGAACGCGTACCCGACCCGGCCGTGCTCGCTCGCCAGCGAGGCGACCGCGAGCGCGGCGGCGTACGCGAGGAACGCCAAGGGCGCGTACAGGTTCACGCCGTCGAGGAGGCTCGGCGCGGTGAGCCAGACCAGGTACGCCCCGATCGCGCCGTGGGCGCTGACGCGGGCGGCGGTGCGGGCCGCGGCGTTCGCCGGCGGCTTCGCGTGGACCGCGGCGAGGAGCGCGGCGGCGCAGATCGCGGCTGCCATGAACGCGGGCTGGGCGTCGACGCTGTTCTCGGCGCGCTCGTAGGTCGCGGCGAGCGTGGCGGCGGCGATCCACAGGTGCGTGAGAATCCAGGCGACGACGCGGCGGATCGGTCCCGGCGAGCCGAACGCGACGACCAGGGCCGCGAGCGCGGCGACCGCGAAGGACGCGGCGGGCGCCCACTCGATGTCCGCGAGCCCGCCCGCGCCGAGCGCGGCGACCGCGGTGACGACGGCGAGGTAGTCGCGTCGCCAGCCGGTGCGGACCACCGTGACGCCGAGGGCGCACGCGGCGGCGACCGCGGGGACCTCCCAGCCGAGGGCCGCGATCGGTTCGGCGCCGAAGGCGACGGGGAACGCGGTGAGGCTCAGGGCCGCGCACCAGGCGAGGACGCCCGCCCCGACCGTGGCCGCCGACCGCCGCACGGCGTCCGCGAGCGGGGCCGGGAAGATCAGCGCGGCCGCGAGCGCCAGGGCGGTCGCTCCGGCGTAGGCGGTGAGCGTGCGCGCGTCGGTGGTGACCGCGCCGAGCGAGGCGAGCGCGGTGACGACCGTGGCGGCGGCGGCCGTGGGGGCGATCCAGGCGACGTCCTCGTTCGGGTCGGTCCAGGCCGCGAACGCGATGACGAAGGCGATCGCGAGCGCGAACCCGGGCACGGCCAGGTGCGGTTCCCCGGCCCTGAGGGCCAGGATCCACGCGGTGACGGTGAGCGTCCCGGCGGTGAGCCCGAGGACGAGCACGGCCGGGCGGGACGCGCCGGTGCCGTGGGCGTGCACGAAGGCGAGCAGCATCGCGGCGGCGAGCAGGCACGCGACGGCCGCGACCGTGGGCAGGAGCGCCGCGTCGAGGCCGAACGCGGCGCGCAGGCCCGCGAGGAACACGGTGGTGATCCCGGCGGCGAGGAGCACGCGCGCCGACCACTGGTCGGAGGCGGTGTGGCGGGTCGGGGCGACGCGGACGGTCCAGGCCGCGACGGCGAGCACCGCGCCGATGAGGCCCATGTGCAGGGCCGCTTCGACGGCGTCGCCGAACGCGGCGAACGCCGCGCCCGCGGCGGCGAGCGGCAGAAGGGCCCAGCCGGGGGCGCTGACGCGGGCGGCGATCCGGTAGAGGATCGCGGCGGCGAGCACGAGCGCGGTCCAGCGGGCGACCGCGACGGCGGTGAGCCCGGTGCCGCTCGGCAGGTACAGGTAGTACCCGGCGAGGGCCGAGCACCAGAGCGCGAGCGTCGCGGTGGCGGCCAGGGTCTCGGCGGTCGCCCACAGGCGGAACCTGGTGAGCGCGAGCGGCACGGCGAGCAGCAGGCCGGTGGCCCCGGCGAGGATGGTGAGGCGGCCGCCGTCGCCGAGCTGGCGCCAGGCGACGGCGGTGAAGACGATGATGCCCGCGGTCAGGAGCAGGCCGCCGAGGCAGAGCAGGACGATCTGCACGGACTTGGTGGTGATCTCGGCGCGGCGTTCGGCGCTCACGGCGGGCGGGGCGCCGACCGGGGGAGGCCCGGGGTAGGGCAGCGGGCCTTCGACGCCGGGGGGAGGGGTGTCGGTTTGGTTCATACGGACAGTGTTGAGGTCCTGTCAAACCGTGAATAAGACAAATCGGGCACGTTTTGTCGGGGCCGCACAAGAACCGGACGGGCACGGTCGGTCGGGGCCGCGAAAAATCGTGGGTTCCTCTAAACGGTTCCCGTTCGTGAAAAGAGGAACGGGACCCCGCTCGCAGCAGCGGGGCCCCGTTCCATCGGGAGGAGGATCAAGCCTTGTTAGCTCGCAGTCTCGGCGAAGCTTGCGAGCCGTCAGTTAGCGCTGTTGTACGCGTCGATGATGTCGTAGGCGAGGCCTTCCCACTGGGCGTAGTAGTCCGGGTAGGCCGAGACCTGCACGGCCTGGGCGGCCGACGCGACCGACATGCCTTCCCAGCCGTCGACGTCCTTGAGCGTGTTGTAGAACTTGCTCGCGGAGGTGGCCGGGTCCATGAGCTCCTCGACCGAGCCCCAGCCCATCGAGGTGCGCTGCTGGAACAGGCCGACCGAGTCGTGGTCGGAGTAGGTGACCTCGGAGTCGGTGTACTCGAAGCTCTCCGGGACGGCCTCGGAGGCGGCGTTGTAGAGCTTCGCCTCCTGCATCGCGGTGGCGAGGGCGACGGCCCAGCCCTGCTCGTCGAAGCCGAGCTCCTTGCCGGTCTCGATGATGGTGACCGCGTTGGCCTCCTGCTCGTCGTCGAGGTCGGAGACGTCGATGTCGACGGGCCCGGCGGGCTCCTCGGTGGTCTCCTCCTCGACCGGAGCCTCCTCGGTGGTGGCCTCTTCGGTCGGGGCGGGCGCCTCGGTGGTCGCCGGAGCCTCGGTGGTGGCGGGGGCCTCGGTCGTCGCGGCGGGCGCCTCGGCGGCGACCTCGGTGACGGGCTCCTCGGTGTTGCTGATGGCCCACGCGGCGGTGGCGCCGGAGCCGGTGAAGACGGCGGCTGCGATGCCGACGACGGCGAGACGGCGGACGCGGTGGTGCTCGCCCTCGCTGCTGGTGAAGAATTTGCTCGACCGCTGGGAGATCCCGGCCGCGGCGCTCCGGACCGTGCCGGTCACGCCTTCGATGATCTTGCGAATTTGCACTCGGCAACCGTAGGGGCGAGGAAAGCCAGGTCAAAGCCGCTTGGTTCAGCGTTTTCCAAAGGAGCCGCGGGGTAACTGGCGAGTAAGTTGCACTCAGGGCAAATGCCCGGTATCGGCCCTATCGTGGTATGTGTACGAGCACATCCGAGGTGCCCTGGGGTCCCCTCCGGACACGGTACGAGCCCCGACTCGGCCGTTCGGATGAGTCGGGGCTCGGCGCAAAGATAACGTGACCGGGGCCACCTACGCGTTTGCCGCGAACGTCGATCCCGACACCGCGGCCGAAATCCCCTCGCGGTCCAGGTACGGCGTCAGCCCGCCCAGCCAGAACGGGAAGCCCGCGCCCATGATCATCGCGAGGTCGACCTGCTTCGGCGACGGCACCACGCCCTCGTCGAGCATGAACTTGACCTCCTCGGCCAGGCCCTTGAGCACGCGCTCCTTGACCTCTTCGGCCGTCGACGGCTCGCCGCCCAGTTCGATGAGGCCCTTCGCCTCGTCGGTCAGCCGCCCCTTGCCCTTCGCCGCGGCGTCGAACACGGGGAAGCCCGCCTCGGCCATGCGCCGCAGGTTCTGCGACGCCGGGAAGCGCGGCCCCAGGTCCTCGTTCAGGTGCTGGCACAGGTGCCAGGCCACCTGGAGGCCCACGAGCTCCAGCAGCGCGAACGGCCGCATCGGCAGGCCCAGCTCGTCGAGCGCCACGTCGGCGACCTCGATCGGCGTGCCCGCGTCCACCGCGCCCGTGACCTCGGCGAGCATCCGGCCCAGCAGGCGGTTCACGATGAACGCCGGCCGGTCGGCCGAGCCCACCGCGGTCTTCTTCAGCTTCTTCGCCACCGCGTACGCCGTCGCCAGCGTCGCGTCGTCGGTCTTGTCGGTCGCGATGACCTCGACCAGCGGCATGACCGCCACCGGGTTGAAGAAGTGCATGCCCACCAGGCGCTCCGGGTGCGCGAGCTTCGAGCCCATCGCCGTCACCGACAGCCCCGAGGTGTTCGTGACCAGCAGGCACTCCTCCGAGACGATCGGCTCGATCTCGGCGAACACCGCCTGCTTGACGCCCAGCTCCTCGAAGACCGCCTCGATCACCAGGTCGCAGTCGGCGTACACGGACTTGTCCGCGCTCGCCGTCACCAGCGCGCGGAGCTTCGCGGCCTTGAGCTTGGACGTGCGCTTCTTCGCCTCGAGCTTGTCGATCTCGGCCTGCACGTACGCCAGGCCCTTCTGGGCCCGGTCCTCGTCGAGGTCGGTCATCACGACGGGCACTTCGAGCCGCCGCGCGAACATGAGCGCGATCTGCCCGGCCATGAGCCCGGCCCCGACCACGCCGACCTTCGTGATGTCCTTCGCCAGCCCCGGGCTCGGCGCGCCTTCCGGGCGCTTGCCAAGGGCGCGAACGAGGTTGAACGCGTAGATGCTCGCCTGGAACTGCGGCCCGGCCTCCAGGTCGGCGAGGGCCTCGTCCTCGGCGAGCGAGCCCTCCTCGAACGTGGCCGTCCGCGCCAGCTCCAAGAGGTCCAGTGCGCGGACGGCGGCGGCGGACGCGTTGTGGACCTTCTCGTCCACGAGCGCGCGCGCCCCCGCGATCACCGCGGGCCACACCGAGCGGTCGACCTCGGGGCGCTCGACGACCGTGGCGCCGGTGGCGACCGAGACCGCCCACTCCAGCGACTCCTCCAGGAAGTCCGCGCCCTCGAACTGCGCGTCGGCGATGCCCATCGGCACGAGGTCTGTGCCGCGCAGCATCTTGTTCTGGTTCAACGGGTTCCCGACGACGACCTGCGCGGCCTTCTCGATCCCGATGAGGTTCGGCAGGATCTGCGAGCCGCCCCAGCCGGGGATGAGCCCGATCGAGACCTCGGGCAGGCCCAGGCCGTTCGCGGTCGAGCTCACGGTCCGGTAGTGGCAGTGCAGCGCCAGCTCGAAGCCGCCGCCGAGGGCGACGCCGTTGACGAACGCGAACGTCGGGACCGCGGAGTCCTTGAGCCGCTTGTAGACCGCGTGCCCGGCCTGCGCCAGGGCCAGGCCCTGTTCGCGGGTCTTGAGGTTCGGCATGAGCTTGATGTCGGCCCCGGCCAGGAAGATGAACGGCTTCCCGGTCACGGCGATCAGCTTGACGTCCTCTTCGGACTCGATCTCGTCGAGCGCGCGCCACAGGTTCTTGAGCCCGCCGGGCCCGAAGGAGCTGGGCTTGGTGTGGTCGAACCCGTTGTCGAGCGTGATGAGCGCGGCCTTGCCGCCGAGCCCGCGCGGTTCCAGGTACCGGACGTGGGCCTCGGTGACGACCTCTTCCTCGAAATCGGGAAGGTCGAGCGGTGTCGCATACGGAGTCGCGGACATTACTTGGCCCCCTTGAAGTTCGGGTTCTCCCAGATGACCGTGCCGCCTTGGCCGAGGCCGACGCACATGGTGGTGATGCCGTAGCGCACCTCGGGGTGCACGGCGAATTCGCGGGCGAGCTGCGTCATGAGGCGCACGCCGGAGGACGCGAGCGGGTGGCCCATCGCGATGGCGCCGCCCCACGGGTTCACGCGCGGGTCGTCGTCGGCGATCTTGAAGTGGTCCAGGAACGCCAGGACCTGGACGGCGAAGGCCTCGTTGATCTCGAACAGGCCGATGTCGTCGATGGAGAGCCCGGCGCGGGCGAGGGCCTTCTCCGTGGACGGGATCGGCCCGACGCCCATGGTCTCCGGGTCCACGCCCGCGAAGGCGAAGCCGACCATCTTCATGGCCGCCGGCAGCCCCAGCTCGGCGGCGGTCTCGGCGTCGGCCAGGATGCACGCGGTGGCGCCGTCGGTGTTCGGCGAGGAGGTGCCGGCGGTGACGCGCCCGTGCGGTCGGAACGGCGTGCGCAGGTTCGCGAGCCCTTCCATGCTGGTGCTCGGCCGCGGCAGCTCGTCCCCGGTGGCGACGGTCCAGCCGTCGTCGGTGGAGCGGGCGGCCATCGTGGTGATGTCGGCGCTCAGCTGCTCGACGGCGGCGGCGTAGCGCTGCTGCGTCTGCACGGCGTAGGCGTCGGCGCGCTCCCTGGTGAGCTGCGGGTAGAGGTCGTGCAGGTTCTCCGCCGTGACGCCCATCTGGAGCGCGTCGGGGTCGACCAGCCGCTCGGCGATGATGCGCGGGTTGGGGTCCACGCCTTCGCCCATGGGGTGGTTCGACATCGACTCGACGCCGCCTGCGATGGCGATGTCGTACTGGCGGGACATGATCCCGGAGGACACGCTGGTCACCGCCGTCATGGCGCCCGCGCACATGCGGTCGATCGAGTACCCGGGGACGGACCTCGGCAGCCCGGCCAGGAGCGCGGCGGTGCGGCCGAGCGTGAGGCCCTGGTCGCCGATCTGCGTGGTGGCGGCGAGCGCCACTTCGTCGATGCGCTCAGGCGGCAGCCCCGGGTTGCGGCGCAGCAGCGACCTGATGCAGCGGATGATCATGTCGTCGGCGCGGGTCTCTTCGAAGAGTTTCCCCGCCTTGCCGAACGGGGTCCGTACCCCGTCGACGAAGACGACATCGCGGATGGTGTCGTTCACGCCAGCCCCTCCTTTGGGTATGCAGCGTCGTTGAGAGTGCAACGTCACAACGAATGTTACCCGCAAGTAAGTTCGATGTCACGGCCCGCCCCGGGCGTGCCTCCCGATGCTTTCACGAACGCGCGTCCTGGCACGTCATAACTAGGGTGTGCCGGATGAGCGAACCCCTCGAACCGCGCCCGAAGACCCGTGCCCGGCGCACGGTCCTCATCGCCGCCGTCGCGCTCCTCCTGGCCGCCTCCGGCGGCGTCGTCGTCTGGTGGAACAGCGTCGACCAGGCGACCTGCGCGGCCGGGGCCATGGCATGCGGCCCCTGCTGCGAAGGCGACGTCTGGGGCGGCCCGGTCGAGCCCGAGGACCCCGAGACCGTGCAGTTCCCCGACGCCGTCGACCTGACCGCCGGGAGCGAGCTCACCTCTGTTGCCGACTACGTCAACATCGCCGCGGGAGTCTGGGTGTCCGACCCCAAGCCCAAGGGCTGGATGCCGGTCCCGAACTCGGCGCTGGACGACGTGATGCTCGGCTACGAGCAGGACGGATCCCACCTGTACTGCTACGCGGCCGGGCAGCGCGCCATCGCGATCGCCGACTTCCTCGACGACGAGGGCGTCTTCGCCTCGATCGCGGTCGCCCAGCGTGCCCGCTACGACGAGGTCTCGGCCTACGAGCGCACCGGGGACACGGCCTTCGGCCACTACCGCGTCGACGGCAACGCCGTCCTCGCCGCCGAAGCCGAGTACATCTGGACCAAGGCGGTCGATCCCGAGACGGGCGAGACCCGCGAAGGCGAGTGGACCGAGACCTGGGGCTTCGTCGCCGTCTACCGAGGAAGTGCGGGCGCGGCGATCTGCTCCTACGGCGGCCCGACCGATGCCGAAGCCCTCGACGGCCTCCAAGAACACCTGCTCGGCCTCCGTCTCACCGACTAGGGGCGGCGCACGGAAGGTGTGTTGTTCACGGGTTTGAGGCGCTAGCATCGATACGGTCAGGGGGTGACACTTATGGAAGAAGGACATACAAACCCGCTCGAAGCAATCGACGCCGACACACTTCGGCGACTCGAACTCAGGGCGGAATCTCATTCCCGCTCGATCCAGTCAGAAGCGGCGGTGATCCTGACCTCTGTACTGGAGTCGGACGAAGCGCCGATTGACGACTCGGCCTGGGAGATGTTCCGCAAGCTGCGGGAGCAGTTCGGCACTGTCGATGAGTTCGAGATTCCTCCGCGTGAGGGATCGCCGGCAAGGGCGGCGGTCTTCTTCGAATGATGATCATCCTCGACACCAACGTCATCTCGGAGACGTATCGGGACTATCCGGAGGACCGCGTTGTCGACTGGCTGGCCTCGCTGGATCGAAGCCGAGTCACGACGACCGCCGTCAACATCGCCGAGTTGCGGATGGGCGTCGCGATCATGCCGGAAGGAAGAAAGCGGAAGACGCTTCAGGGGTTGGTTGACAACACGATCGCCAGTATCGGTGTCGACCGGATCGAGGTGTTCAGTGCGACCGCGGCGTACAAGTACGGCGAGGTCTGCGGCGAGCGGCACCGAATAGGGCGTCCGATCGAGACGGAAGATGCCATGATCGCAGCGATCTGCATCGCGCGTGGTGCCACGCTAGCGACCCGGAACACTAAGGACTTCGACGGGTTGCGCATGACGCTCATCAACCCCTGGGAATACCGACCGGGTCCCCCGGTAGCTTGACCAAACAGGGCAACGGCATTCGCGCCGTTGCCCTTTCGTCTGCCTCTAGGCCTCGAGGGCCTTCGCCAGTCCCGCGGCGAGGAGGTCGATCTGCCATTCGCGGGCGCCGGTCTCGGCGAGGACGGTGCGGATGTGCGTCTCGGTGACCCGCTTCGGGGGCTCCCAAGCGAGGCCGCGCACCAGGGCAGGCGCGATCAGGTTCTCGGCGGGGAGGTTGTGCCGTTCGGCGGTCTCGGTGACGACCTCGCGGGCGGCCGCGAGGCGCTCGGCCGCGACCGGGTCGCGGTCGGCCCAGCGGTGCGTCGCGGGCGGGCCGTCCTGGGGCGGCGTGGTCGAGGGCAGCTCGTCGTTCGGGACCAGCCGCGCGTCGGCGAGGGCCGCGAGCCACAGGCGCGCGTTCGTGCGCCCGCCGCGCCGCCGGAACCCCGGCAGGCTCATGAGCTCCGCGAAGTCGGTCGGGTCGGCGGTCGCCGCCTCCACGATCGCCGCGTCCGGCAGGACCTTCCCGGGGGCGCGGTCGAGCTTGCGCGCCAGGTTGTCCCGGGCCTCCCACACCGCGCGCACCCGTCCGAGCGCCTTCGCGCCGCGCACCTTGTGGATGCCGCTGGTGCGCCGCCACGGCTCCTTGCGGGGCTTCGGCGGGCCCGCGTTGCGCACGTGCTCGAACTCGGCCTCGGCCCATTCGGACTTGCCCTGCCTGGCGAGCTCGGCCGCGAGCTTCCCGCGCAGCTCGGTCAGGAGCTCCACGTCGAGCGCGGCGTAGACGAGCCAGTCGTGGGGGAGCGGGCGCGAGGACCAGTCGGCCGCCGAGTGCTGCTTCTCCAGGCGGTACCCGAGGAGCTGCTCGGTGATCGAGGCGAGCCCGACCTTTTCGAAGTTGCACAGCCGCGCGGCCAGCTCGGTGTCGAACAGTTTGGCGGGGCGCAGTTCCAGCTCTTCGAGGCACGGCAGGTCCTGGCTGGCGGCGTGCAGGATCCACTCGGGGCCGGTGAGCGCGCGGCGCAGCGGCGACAGGTCCTCGATCGGGATGGGGTCGACCAGGACCGAGCCCGCGCCCTCGCGGCGCAGCTGGATGAGGTACGCGCGACCCGAGTAGCGGAAGCCGGAGGCGCGCTCGGTGTCGACGGCGATGGGACCGGACCCGGACTCGAGGCGTTCGGCGGCCTCGGCCAGTTCGGCGGAGGTCTGGATGAGCGGCGGCATGCCTTCTCGCGGCTCGGTGAGGAGTTCGGCTTCGGGCTCGGGCTGGGGATCGGTCACACGTTCACCGTACGGCCAGGTAACCTGCGCGCGCTACTGCCCCGCCGGGCTGGAGACCGATTTCCACCCGATAGTGGGTCAATCACCCTATTTGACCTCCATGATGGACGGCCGGTTCGGGGGTCGCCCGCCACAGTCCCTGTGCGAGTGCGGGGCACATCGCAGCGGACGGCGCCTCGCCCACCCGATCCGGTGCGGGCCACATCGCACTCGCCGCTGCGGGCGGGTGTGCGGTCGGCGTGAAAGGATTGGACCGTGTCTAACGCAGCAGCCGTATCCTCAGCGTCCCCGTTCCTCGCGGCCTGCCGCGGTGAGACTCCGAGCCGCACCCCCGTCTGGTTCATGCGCCAGGCCGGGCGCTCGCTCCCCGAGTACAAGGAGGCCCGCAAGGGCACCACGATGCTCGAAGCGTGCAGCACACCCGAGCTCGTCGCCGAGATCACCATGCAGCCGGTCCGCCGCTACGGCGTCGACGCCGCGATCTTCTTCTCCGACATCGTCGTCCCCCTCGCCGCCATCGGCGTGGACGTCAAGATCGTCCCCGGGGTCGGCCCCGTCGTCGCCGAGCCCTTCCGCACCGAGGCCGACGTCAAGCGCCTGCGCAACCTCGACCCGTGCGACGTCCCCTACATCACCGAGGCCATCGGCCTGCTCGTCAAGGAGCTCGGCGACACGCCGCTCATCGGCTTCGCCGGCGCCCCCTTCACGCTCGCGTCCTACCTCGTCGAGGGCGGCCCCAGCCGCGATCACGCGAAGACCAAGGCGCTCATGAAGTCCCAGCCCGACGTCTGGCACGGCATCGCCTCCCGCCTCGCCGCGATCTGCGGCGAGTTCCTCCGCGTCCAGGTCGAGGCGGGCGCGCAGGCCGTGCAGCTCTTCGACTCCTGGGCCGGGGCGCTCTCCGAGGCCGACTACCGCGAGTTTGTGCTGCCGCACTCCACCGCCGCGCTCGCGGGGGTCGCGCACTCCGTGCCGCGCATCCACTTCGGCGTCGGCACCGGGCACCTGCTCGAGGCGATGACCGAGACCGGCGCCGAAGTCAGCGGCGTCGACTTCCGCATCCCGCTCGACCAGGCCGCGAAGCGCCTGCCCGACAAGGTCCTCCAGGGCAACCTCGACCCGGCGCTCATCTTCGCCGACGACGCGGCGCTCGTCGCTGAGACCGACAAGGTCCTCGAGGCCGCCAAGGGCGCCAAGGGCCACATCTTCAACCTCGGCCACGGCGTCCTGCCCGACTCCGACCCCGCGAAGCTCAAGCTCGTCGTCGACCGCGTGCACGAGGCCACCGCCCGATGAGCCCGATGACCCCCGCCCGCGTGACGGGCACGCCCGGGCGGACCCGGGTCCTCGTCGTCGGCGGCGGCATCACCGGCCTCGCCGCCGCCCACCGCCTGCGCGAACTCCTCGGCCCCGACGCCGAGATCATCGTCGCCGAGCAGGCCATGCGCCTGGGCGGCAAGATCCACACCGTCGACTTCGCCGGACGCGACGTCGAGACCGGCGCCGAATCGCTCCTGGCCGCCCGGCCCGAGGCGATCGCGCTCGCCGAGGCCGTGGGCCTGGGCGACGCGCTCGTGTACCCCTCTGACGCCAAGCCCGCCTTGAGCATCGGCGGCGAACTGCTCGACTTCCCGGCCGGGCACATGATGGGCATCCCCGGGGACCCCGCCGACGTCGCGGCCATCGCGAACGCCAAGGAGCGCCCCGACAACGGCCTGCCGATCCTCGAAGCGGGGGCCGACATGTCCGTCGGCGCGCTGGTCCGCTCGCGCCTCGGCGACGAGGTGCTCGACCGGCTCGTCGCCCCGATGCTCGGCGGCGTCTACGCCGGGGACGTCGACCGGCTCTCCGTGCGCGCCGTCATGCCGCAGCTCGCCTCCGCGCTCGAACGCCACGCGCGCCTGACCGACGCGGTCAACGAGATCAAGCGCCCGCCCTCCAAAGGGCCCCGCAAGCCCGTGTTCGCCACGATCGACGGCGGCCTCGAACGGCTCGTCACCGCCACGTCCGCTTCGGCCCGCGCCGAAGTGCGCCTCGGCATGACCGTGCGCGAGCTCCGCCAGACCCCCTACGGCTGGGAGGTCATCGCCGGGCCCGTGCCGGACCCGATCAAGATCACCGCCGACGCCGTGGTCCTCGCCGTCCCGGCGTCCCCGGCCGCCGTGCTCCTGCGCGGCGTCGAACCCCAGGCCGCCGCCGCCCTCTCGGGCGTCGCGTACGCCTCGGTCGCCTTGGCGGCCTTCGCGTTCGACCGGGTCGACCTGCCCGAGCGCTCCGGCTTCCTCACGCCCGCTTCCGAAGGCAAGACCGTCAAGGCCGCCACCTTCGCGAGCAAGAAGTGGCCGCACCTGGGCCGCCGCCGCCAGATCGTGCGCGTCTCCATGGGCCGCCTCGGCGAGGAGGCCCTGCTCCAGTACGACGACGCGACCCTCGCCAAGACCGCCCTGCGCGAACTCGGCGAGCACCTCGGGCAGCGCCTGCCCGAACCGGTCGAGCAGCGCGTCGACCGCTGGGGCGGCGCCCTCCCGCAGTACGCCCCCGGCCACGTCGCCCGCATCGCGGCCGCCCGCGAGGCCCTCGGCGCGCACCGCAACATCGCCATCGCCGGGGCCGCCGTCGACGGCGTCGGCATCGCGGCGTGCATCGCCTCCGGCCAGGACGCGGCCACTACGATCGCAGCACAGCTGAACCAGTCGAACTAGAAGGGCCGCAACGTGGCTGAACACCAGGGCAACCCGAACGCGCAGCGCATCCGGGAGCTGAACGACACCATCCGGTACACGCTGTGGTCGGTGTTCCGCGTCGAGGAGTCCATGCCCTCGATCCGCCAGGACCTCGCCAGCGACATGGAGGCGTTCTTCGCGAAGCACTGCGCGGACCAGGGCGTCACCGTGCGCGGCACGTACGACCTCACCGGGATGCGCGCCGACGCCGACATCATGGTCTGGTGGCACGCCGAGAGCTCCGACCAGCTCCAGAAGGCCTACTCGGACTTCCGCCGCTCGCCGCTGGGCCGCCACCTCGCGCCGGTCTGGTCGAACATGGCCCTGCACCGCCCCGCCGAGTTCAACCGCAGCCACATTCCTGCGTTCCTCGCCGACGAGGACCCGAAGGGCTACGTCTGCGTCTACCCGTTCGTGCGCTCCTACGACTGGTACCTGCTCCCGGACGAGGAGCGCCGCGACCTGCTGCGCGAGCACGGCCAGATGGCCCGCGACTACCCGGACGTGCGCGCCAACACCGTCGCGTCCTTCGCGCTCGGCGACTACGAGTGGATCCTCGCCTTCGAGGCCGATGAGCTCCACCGCATCGTCGACCTCATGCGCGAACTGCGCGCCTCCCGCGCGAGACTGTATGTGCGCGAAGAGATCCCGTTCTACACCGGCAAGCGCCGGAGCATCACGGACATCATCAACGACCTGCCGTAGGGTCTGGGCATGGACCCAAGCAGCGTCGACAAAGTCGACGGCGTCGCCGAAGCCTTCGTCATCCTCAACACGGTCGTGGTCGTCCTCGTGGTCGCCGCGCTCGCCTACGCCGTCCTCATCGTGACTGCCGCGCTCGGACTGACCTCGTTCTCGATGTTCGAGCGCTTCCGCAAGAAGCGCCCCGAGGAAGCCGAAGACGGCGGCATCGATGACCTCTTCTAACTGGTTCTTCGTGCTGGCGCTGGTCGCCGTCGCGGTCCTCATGGCCGAGTCGGTGCGGCAGCTGCGCCGCCGCTGGGTGCTCGTCAAGGTCGAGGGCGTCTCGATGGAGCCGGCGCTGCGCGACGGCCAGGAAGTGCTGGCCAAGCGCACGCGCCGGATCGCGACCGGCGACATCGTGGTGGTCGCCGCGCCCGACCCGCAGCTCGGCTGGGCCGACATCACGAAGGCGAAAGCGCCCTGGTGGGTGAAACGCGTCACTGCCGTGGCAGGGGAGCCCATGCCGGGCGCTTCCGGGACCGTCCCGCCCGGCCACTACTTCCTCGGCGCCGACAACCCGGCGGGGGAGGACTCGCGCCGCCACGGGCCGTGCCCAGCGAACCTGATCGTCGGTTCAGTCATCCGCTCGTTCTGACCCAGGTCAAGCCCTGGAAAACTTAGCGTGTCCTAAGGTCCGGGCGATTCTTCCCGGCATTCGGGACGTGGCAGACTTGATCCATGCCAGCGCTACGTTCACGCACTTCCACTCACGGCCGCCAGATGGCGGGCGCTCGCGCGCTGTGGCGCGCGACGGGCATGACCGACTCCGATTTCGGCAAGCCGATCGTCGCCATCGCCAACTCGTACACGCAGTTCGTCCCGGGGCACGTGCACCTCAAGAACATGGGCGACATCGTCGCCGAGGCCATCAGCGAGGCCGGGGGCGTCTCCAAGGAGTTCCACACGATCGCCGTCGACGACGGCATCGCCATGGGCCACGAGGGCATGCTCTACTCGCTGCCCTCCCGCGAGATCATCGCCGACTCCGTCGAGTACATGGTCAACGCGCACTGCGCCGACGCCCTGGTGTGCATCTCCAACTGCGACAAGATCACCCCGGGCATGCTCATGGCCGCGCTGCGGCTGAACATCCCGGTCGTGTTCGTCTCCGGCGGCCCGATGGAGGCCGGGAAGACCGTCGACAAGGACGGCATCGTCGTCCAGAAGCTCGACCTCGTCGACCCGATGATCGCGGCGGCGAATGACGACGTCTCCGATGCGCAGCTGCGCCAGATGGAGCTCGACGCCTGCCCGACCTGCGGTTCCTGTTCGGGCATGTTCACCGCGAACTCGATGAACTGCCTGACCGAGGCCATGGGCCTGTCCCTGCCGGGCAACGGCTCGACCCTGGCGACGCACACGGCCCGCCGGGCCCTGTTCGAGGAGGCCGGGCGCACGGTCATGGACCTGGCCCGCCGCTACTACGACGAGGACGACGAGTCGGTCCTGCCGCGCAACATCGCGACCCGCTCCGCGTTCGAGAACGCGATGGCGATGGACGTCGCCATGGGCGGCTCCACGAACACGATCCTGCACCTGCTCGCGGCCGCCCGCGAGGCGGACCTGGACTTCCAGGTCGCCGACATCGACGCGATCTCGCGCCGCGTCGCGTGCCTTGCGAAGGTCGCCCCGAACTCGCCGAAGTTCCACATGGAGGACTTCCACCGCGCCGGCGGCATCCCCGCGATCATGGGCGAGCTGCGCCGCGGCGGTCTGCTGCACGAGGAGGTCGGCTCCGTCCACTCGCCGACGCTCGCCGAGTGGCTCGCCAAGTGGGACATCCGCTCCGAGGCCCCCGCGCCTGAGGCGATCGAGCTGTTCCACGCCGCGCCCGGCAACGTCCGGACCACGCAGGCGTTCTCCACCTCGAACCGGTGGAAGACCCTCGACACGGACGCCGAAGAGGGCTGCATCCGCGCCGTCGAGCACGCCTACACCAAGGACGGCGGCCTGGCCGTGCTGTTCGGCAACCTCGCCGAGGACGGCTGCGTCGTCAAGACCGCCGGTGTGCCCGAGGAGAACTGGACCTTCACCGGCCCGGCGCACGTCTTCGAGTCGCAGGACGACGCGGTGCAGGGCATCCTCGACAAGTCCGTGGTCGAAGGCGAGGTCGTCGTCATCCGCTACGAGGGCCCCAAGGGCGGCCCGGGCATGCAGGAGATGCTGTACCCGACCTCGTTCCTGAAGGGCCGCGGCCTGGGCCGCAAGTGCGCGCTCATCACCGACGGCCGCTTCTCCGGCGGCACGTCCGGCCTGTCGATCGGGCACGTGAGCCCCGAGGCCGCAGGGGAGGGCCTGATCGCCCTCGTCGAGAACGGCGACATCATCGAGATCGACATCCCGAACCGGAAGCTGGAGCTCAAGGTCGACGACTCGGTGCTGGCCGAACGCCGCGTGGCCCAGGAGAAGCGCGAGCAGCCTTACACTCCGGTGAGCCGCGACCGCGTGGTCTCCCGCGCCCTGCAGGCGTACGCGTCGATGGCCACTCCGGCCAGCGACGGCGCGGTCCGCAAGGTCAACTAGCGCAACGCTTTCGACGGCGGGGTCTCTTCGGGGACCCCGCCGTCGGCGTATCCCGGGCACAATGGTCGCGCCCCCACTCCCGACCCCCTGGAGCGTGACACCGATGAGCGACGGCGGCTATTCCGGCGGTGACTCGTCCTTCGCCGGGGCGAGCGCCTCGGCCAGCGGCGAGGCCTATTCCTCCTCCTCGTATGACTCGGGCGGCTCCTACGTCCAGTCGACCTGGTACTGGAGCCAGAGCGGACGCGACAGGCAGCAGGAGCAGGCCATCGCGTCGCTCCAGGCCCGGCAGCGCTCGGAGGCCCGGCGCGCGGCGGAGCGGGCCAGGGAGTCGCAGCAGCGCCTCGAAGGGCGGATCGCCGAGACCTCGTCGCGGCTCGAGGCGCGCATCGGGGTCGTCCTCGCCTGGACCGAGCTGCGGTTCCAGCTCATCGAGTTCGACGAGTACCAGGCGCGCAAGGAGATCCGCAATACCGTGCGGGCGCTCGCAGAGGGGCGTGAGCCGCTGCTCCACGGCTTCGAGGACGTGCCCGGGTACTGGCTGCCGTCGGCCGCGGCGGGGGTGCTGCCGCTGGTGCTGCGCGACCGGGTGCCGGTGCAGCGCACGGCAGGGGCCTCGTTCACCGATCTGCAGACCGGCCTGGAGCACGCCCGCGAGCGGGACTCGGTACGCACCGAGCTGTTCAGCCTCGCGGTCGGCCGCTGCTTCGACCAGCCCGTGCTCATCGACGCGGCCGTGCTGCGGCTGCTGAGCGAGCCCGCCGACCTCGGCGTGGCGGCACCGGGCGAGGTCGCCTCGGCTTGGCGGACCCTGTGGGAGCAGGCGGCGCTCGGGGCCTTCGGGCATGGGGCCGAAGCGCAGATCGGGACGCTGCTGCGCGAACGCTTCGACGCCGGTTCGCTCGGCGAGGAAGCCCTCGCGGAATGGGACCGCGAGATCGAGCGCTTCGGTGCGACGGGAGGACGCCACCTCCCGCAGACCGAGGCCTTCGCGGCCTTGGAGCGGCACTTCGCGCCGGTCGCGGGTCTGCACGCGAGCAAGCAGAAGGGCGACCGCGCCGGACTGCCGCCGCTCGGCGGGCAGGCGGGCGACGGCGGGGCGCGCCACGACGCGGCTGCTGGCGCCCTCAGCACCACCAACGGTCCGGCCGAGCCACTGGGCACCGCCGGGCCGCTCGCCGACACGGCTGATCCCTTTGCCGCCGCCCCGACCCCCGACGCCTACCCGTACGCCTTCCCCGACGACACCGCGTGGCGCGCCTACCTCCAGGAACTCATCGAGGAGCCGAGCACCGCCGAACTGCCGCTCGTGCGGCAGATGGCCGAGCTCGACCCGACTTCCGAAGGGGCCGAGAGCGACCGCCGCTCCTGGTCCGACTCCGCCGGGACGCTCGCCGACCTCGTCCGCCGCGACCTGTTCGACCCCGACGCCCCGCTCCCGCTGCGCCGCCTCGCCCTCGGCCTGGCCGCCCCGGTCCTCCACGACCGGCTCGACCGCCTCGAAGCCGCGATCGGCACCACCGAGACCGCCGTCGTCACCGTGCGCCGCCGCGGCGAGCTCATCGACGTCACCCGCGACGGGCACGACCCCGAGCGGTTCGCGGCCGTCGAACGCCGCGTCGAGCAGGCCTTCCCCGTCATCGAGCCGTCGAAACCGCTCACCGTCGGCATGGTCGTCACCCTCGGGATCCTCGGCGTCGTCATGTTCGGGCTCGGCCAGTGGTTCCTCGGCGTCCTCTTCGCGCTCGCCCTCGCGATCCCGATCTGGAAGCACCGCAGCGACACCGAGAAGGCCCGCAAGGACTTCATCCGCCGCGACGAGGCCCTCGCCGAGGTCCGCGCCGCACTCGTCAAGGCCCGCAAGGACGCCGAACGCCAGGAACGCGAGGAGACCGACCGCGGCCTCGCCGCCCGCCGCGCCGTCGCGAACCTCCGCGAATCCCTGCACGCCGTAGCGCCTACGGGTGAAACCGGTTCCAGCGCGCTCGCCGGACCGGCGTGAGCCGCGTACCCGGCCAAGCCGGACACCGGCGTCACGCACAGCACATGCACCCGCACATGCGGAGGGCCCGATACGGATCGGTACGCCGATGCGGCATCCTGTTAAGCACGAGGTTTCCTAAGATTGGGTCAGTGGATGGCGCCAACCCCCCGCCGCGTGCGGCAGCTGCTGTCGTGGTTCGCGACCGCCGCCGTGTGGTGCTCCGTCCTCACCGCAGCGATCGTCGTCGGCGTGCACTCCGACCTCCCGCGCATCGACCCCGCCTCCGCGGCCGTCCTCGGCAGCATCGGCGCGGCCTGCGCCGGCGTCCTCATGTGGCGCGCCGCCGGACGCATCGCCCCCGGCCGCCGCACCACCTACCAGCTCATGGCCGCGGGCATCCAGGCCATCGCCGCCGGGATCGCCGCCGCCTGCTGGCTCCCGGGCGGCGCGGGCGACCTCGCCGCGGGCATCGTCCTCAGCACCGCCGTCGTCCTCTGGTCCCTCGCGCTCCTGCGCCTCCCCGACAACGGCTGGGACCCGCAGGCCGTGCAGCGCAGGCTCGTCGACGGCGCGTTCGTCGGCCTCTGCTTCCTCTTCGCCTTCTGGCTCCTGCTCGCCAGGCCCCTCTTCCAGCAGTGGCGCGGGCACCTCTCCGACGGCGACCTCGCGATCGTCATCCCGTCCATGATGGGCGTCGTCATGCTCGGCGTCGGCGTCACCACGACCTTCCGCATCCAGCGCTGGCGCCGCCGCCACGCCTTCGCCTACATCGCCGTCTTCGCCGTCCACCTCACCGGCATGGCCACCTTCACCACCTGGCAGTGGGACCGCCCCGACGAGCGCATCCTCTGGTGGTCCGTCGCCTGGGTCGCCACCTGTGCCGCACTCCTCGGCGTCACCTACCTCGCCCGCACCCAGAAGCCCGCGCCCGTCGACAAGCCGAACTACCCCGGCGTCCACTACGCGGTCATGGGCGGCGCGGCCGGACTCGCCGCCGCCGCCGTCCTCTTCAACGGCGCCCACGCCGGCGCACTCCCGCTCGACGCCGCGCTCCTCGCCCTCGCCGCCGCCGGAGCCCTCGCCGCGCGCCTCGTCCTCACCTACTTCGACGTCCGCCGCGTCACCGGCGAGGCCGCCGCCCGCCAGCGCAAGCTCTCCGCCATCGTCGGGGTCGCCTCCGACACCGTCCTCGTCCTCGACCCCGACCTCACCGTCACCTGGCACCCCGAGGACTCCGCCTGGCGGCCCGCGACCGACTCCGGCAGCTGCGTCGGCGCGTCCTTCCTCGAACTGGTCCACATCGACGACCGCCGCGGCGCCGAAGAGGACCTGCGCACCCTCCTCGACGGCATCAACCACTCCCGGCAGGTCTCCCTCAACGTCCGCGTGCGCGACTCCGCGCGCCGCTGGCGCCACACCGAGACCGTCGTGACCGACCTGCGCGGCAAGCCCCAGGTGCGCGGCCTGGTGGCCCGCATGGAGGACGTCGGCGCCCGGCGCAGCCTGGAGACCGAGCTCGCCCGCATGGCCTACACCGACCCGCTCACGGGCCTGGCGAACCGCCGCGCGCTCCTGCAGAGCCTCGAGGACGGCGTGAGCGCCGAAGAGCACCAGACCGCGCTGCTCCTGCTCGACCTCGACGGCTTCAAGAACGTCAACGACACCCGCGGCCACGACTTCGGCGACGAACTCCTCGTCGAGGTCTCCCGCCGCATCAAGGAACTCCTGCGCCCCACCGACGTCGGCGCCCGCCTCGGCGGCGACGAGTTCGCGATCCTCCTGCGCGCCAGCTGGTCCGAAGCGGTCGGCACCGCCAAGGCCCTCGTCGCGCGACTCGGCGAGCCCTACGACTTCCACGACGAGTCCACGGTCTTCACCACCGGCTCGGTCGGCATCGCCACCGCCGCCGAGGGCTTCGGCGACCCGGAGATCCTGCTGCGCAACGCCGACCTCGCGCTCCGCGCCGCCAAGCAGGCCGGGAAGAACCGCTACGCCACCTACGACGCCGAGTTCGACCGCAAGGTCCGCCGCAAGAACGAGCTCACCCAGGAGCTGCGCGGCGCGATCCGCCGCGACGAGCTGCGCCTGGTCTTCCAGCCCGTGTTCGCCACCGCCGACCGCTCCATCGTCGGCGCCGAGGCCCTCATGCGCTGGCACCACCCGCGCCTCGGCCACGTCAGCCCCGGCGAGTTCATCCCCGCCGCCACCGAGTCCGGCCTCACCCAGGACCTCGCGGTCTGGACGGTGAACCGCGCCGCCGAGCAGCTCGCCGCCTGGTCCGCGCTCGGCATCAAAGCCTGGATCTCCGTGAACGTCTCCGTCAAGGAGCTCCACACGCACCTGTTCGCGACCGAGGTCAACACCGCGCTCATCGCCGCGGGCGTCCCGGCCCGCCGCCTCGTCCTCGAAGTGACCGAGCACGACTTCTCCCACCAGATGAACACGCTCGTCGCCCAGCTCAGCGCCCTGCGCGGTGCGGGTGTGCGGATCGCCTTGGACGACTTCGGGTCCGGGTACTCCTCGCTCGGCCAGCTCGAGCGGCTCCCGGTCGACATCATCAAGATCGACCGCGACCTCATCGCCAAGGACGACGGCGGCGTCGGCCCCCTCGCGGCCGTCACCGTCGCGCTCGGGCGCATCCTCGGCATGGAGGTCATCGCCGAAGGTGTCGAGACCGACACGCAGCTCAGCGCCATGGAGGCCGCCGAAGCGCCGCTCGTGCAGGGCTACCTGCTCGCCAAGCCGATGGAACCGGACGACCTGACGCGCTGGCTCGCCGACGACCCGAAGGCCCAGCGGCCCGCGCTGCCCGCCCAGAGCACGCCCGCCGAAGTGATCGACGCGGACGACGCCGTCCCGGACGGTGACGGCCCTGCCGACGACACGCCGAACGACGTCCCGAAGTCTGAGAAAAGTTGACTCACGGGCCGGAATCAGGCATCCTGGTGAACGTGCCGAAGCAGAACTACGACCTGAGCATCGCGACCGCGCCCGCCGCGCGGCCGCTCGTCGTAGTACTTATCTAGCGCACCGTCGTTCTCCGACGGTGCGCTCGCCCCGTGCGTCTAGCACGCGGGCGATTTTTTCTGCCCGGGGAACGACAACGCATGTCGAACCAGCCACATCTCCCTATTGGACGAAGGACATGAGCACACCAGTGAAGGCACCGAAGCCAGGGCCGCAGGCTGCCAAAGCTCAGCCCGCGAGGCCGAAGGCCCCCAAGCCGGCTCCTCCGATCGGCGCTCCCGCCGCCGCCCCCGTCCTCACCGGCGCGCAGGCCGTCGTCCGCGCGCTTGAAGAGCTCGAGGTCGAGACCGTCTTCGGCATCCCGGGCGGCGCGATCCTCCCGGCCTACGACCCGCTCCTGGACTCCGAGAAGGTCCGCCACGTCCTCGTCCGCCACGAGCAGGGCGCGGGCCACGCGGCCCAGGGCTACGCCCTCGCGACCGGCAGGGTCGGCGTGTGCATGGCCACCTCCGGCCCCGGCGCGACCAACCTGGTGACCCCGCTGGCCGACGCGCACATGGACTCCGTCCCGATCGTGGCCATCACCGGCCAGGTCGCGTCCTCCGCCATCGGCACCGACGCGTTCCAGGAAGCCGACATCTGCGGCATCACGATGCCGATCACCAAGCACTCGTACCTGATCACCGACGGCGCCGACATCCCGCGCGTGCTCGCCGAGGCGTTCTACGTGGCCGCCTCCGGCCGCCCCGGCCCGGTCCTGGTCGACATCCCCAAGGACATCCTGCAGAACGAGGCCCCGTTCGTGTGGCCGCCCAAGATGGACCTGCCCGGCTACCGCCCGACGACGCAGCCGCACGGCAAGCAGATCCGCGAGGCCGCGACGCTCATCGCCGAGGCGAAGAAGCCGGTGCTGTACGTCGGCGGCGGCGTCTTCAAGTCCGGCGCGCACGCCGAGCTGCTGGCGCTCGCCGAGCTGACCGGCGCGCCCGTCGTGACCACCCTGATGGCGCGCGGCGCGTTCCCCGACTCGCACCCGCAGCACCTGGGCATGCCCGGCATGCACGGCTCGGTGCCGGCCGTCCACGCGCTCCAGAAGTCGGACCTCATCGTGGCGCTGGGCGCCCGCTTCGACGACCGCGTGACCGGCAAGCTCGACACGTTCGCGCCCGACGCCAAGATCGTCCACGTCGACATCGACCCGGCCGAGATCGGCAAGAACCGCGAGGCCGACGTCCCGATCGTGGGCGACTGCAAGGCCGCGATCGCCGCGATGATCGAGGCGTACGAGGACGGCGGCAAGGAGCGCCTGAAGACCTGGTGGGAGACCCTCGACGACCTGCGCGAGCGGTACCCCCTGGGCTACACGGACATCGACGACGGCCTGGCCGCGCCGCAGTACGTGATCGAGCGCCTGGGCGCGCTCGCCCCCGAGGACACGATCTGGACCGCGGGCGTGGGCCAGCACCAGATGTGGGCCTCGCAGTTCGTCAAGTACGAGAAGCCGGGCACGTTCCTCAACTCGGGCGGCCTGGGCACGATGGGCTTCGCGGTGCCGTCGGCCATGGGCGCCAAGATGGGCGCGATGGACCGCACCGTGTGGGCCATCGACGGCGACGGCTGCTTCCAGATGACCAACCAGGAGCTGGCGACCTGCGCGATCGAGGGCATCCCGATCAAGGTCGCGGTCATCAACAACGGCAACCTCGGCATGGTCCGCCAGTGGCAGACGCTGTTCTACGACCAGCGGTACTCGAACACGAACCTGTCGACCCACCACTCCGAGTCGTCCCCGCGCATCCCGGACTTCGTGAAGCTCGCCGAGGCCCTCGGATGCGTCGGCCTGCGCGCCGACACCGCAGAAGAGGTCGACGACGTCATCAAGCAGGCCAACGCGATCAACGACCGCCCGGTCGTGGTCGACTTCACCGTCGGCCCCGACGCCATGGTGTGGCCGATGGTCCCGGCCGGGGTCTCCAACGACGAGATCCTCTACGCGCGCGACGTGCGCCCGAACTTCGACGACGAGGGAGAAATCTGATGAGCACCCACACGTTGTCAGTCCTCGTCGAGAACAAGCCGGGCGTGCTCGCCCGGGTGGCCGCGCTGTTCTCCAGGCGCGGCTTCAACATCGACTCCCTCGCCGTCGGCGAGACCGAGCACCCCGGCGTCAGCCGCATCACCATCGTGGTGGACGTCGAGGCGGGCTCGCTGGAGCAGGTCACCAAGCAGCTCAACAAGCTCATCCACGTCCTGAAGATCGTGGAACTGGAAGCGGGCTCCTCCGTGCAGCGCGAACTGCTGCTGGTGAAGGTCCGCGCCGACGCCGCCACCCGCGGCCAGGTGATCGCCGCCGCCGAGCTGTTCAAGGCCCGCTCGGTCGACGTCACACCCGACACGGTCACCTTCGAGGTCACCGGGAACTCCGACAAGATCGAGGCGTTCCTGGAAGTCCTCGAGCCGTTCGGGATCAAGGAGCTCGTCCAGTCGGGGACGGTCGCGCTCGGGCGCGGCGCCAAGTCCATGGCATCGCTGTCGCGATACGTCTCTCCGAATAGCTAGTAACGAAGGAAGCAGTACATGTCCGCTGAAGTGTTCTACGACGACGACGCCGACCTGGCCCTCATCCAGGGCAAGAAGGTCGCCGTCCTCGGCTACGGCTCGCAGGGCCACGCCCACTCGCTGAGCCTGCGCGACTCGGGTGTCGAGGTCGTCATCGGCCTGCAGGAGGGCTCGAAGTCGCGTGCGAAGGCCGAGGAGGCGGGCCTCAAGGTCCTCACTCCGGCCGCCGCCACCGAGTGGGCCGACGTCATCATGATCCTCGTCCCGGACACGGTGCAGGCGAAGCTGTACGCCGACGAGATCGCCCCGAACCTGTCCGCCGGGAACTCGCTGTTCTTCGGTCACGGCTTCAACATCCGCTACGACCTGATCCAGGCCCCGGCGGACGTGAACGTCGCCATGGTCGCCCCGAAGGGCCCGGGCCACATGGTCCGCCGCCAGTTCGTGGACGGCAAGGGCGTCCCCGCGCTCGTCGCGGTGGAGCAGGACCCGTCGGGCGACACGCAGGCCGTGGCGCTCTCCTACGCGAAGGCGATCGGCGGCACCCGCGCGGGCGTCCTGAAGACCACCTTCAAGGAGGAGACCGAGACCGACCTGTTCGGCGAGCAGGCCGTGCTCTGCGGCGGCGCCGTCGAGCTCATCAAGGCCGGCTTCGAGACGCTGACCGAGGCGGGCTACGCCCCCGAGGCCGCGTACTTCGAGTGCCTGCATGAGCTCAAGCTGATCGTGGACATGATCTACGAAGGCGGCCCGGCCAACATGTGGTACTCCGTCTCCGACACCGCCGAGTACGGCGGCCTGACCCGCGGGCCGCGCGTCGTCAACGCCGAGACCAAGGCCGAGATGAAGCGCATCCTCACCGAGATCCAGGACGGCACCTTCGCCAAGGAATGGGTCGCCGAGTCCGAGAAGCGCGAGAACTACAAGAAGCTCCAGCAGGAGCAGAACGACCACCCGATCGAGGAGACCGGCGCCAAGATGCGCGCCCTCATGCCCTGGGTGCAGCGCAAGATCACCGAGACCGCTTAAGTCTCGACAGCAAGGCCGGGAACCGCTGCGCGGTTCCCGGCCTTTCGTGTTGTTCAGGCCGTGAAGGCTCCTGCTTTGGCGGCTTCGTGGGCGGCGTGGGCGGCGCGGTCGGCGGTGGGGATGTCGATGGGGTCTCCGGTGATGAGGAGGCGGTAGTAGAGGGGCGCGGAGACGGCTCGGATGACCTCGGTGGGGGAGGTGCCCTCGGGGATCTCGGCGCGTTCGATGGCGGCGGTGACGCAGGGGGCCCATTCGTCGGTTCGGGTGTCGTAGAAGCGCTGGAGGGCATCGGCGGTCTGGGCGTCGCAGGCGGCGGCGGTGATGAGGGCCCTGAAGAGCGGGCCCTGACGGGGATCGCTCAATGTGGACTGGACGAGGCGGGCCTGGGCGGTGAGGTCGCCGAGGAGCGTCCCGGTCTCGGTGCGGGGCAGGGACTCCGCGGCCATCTCGCCGAGCATGTCGGCGACGAGCCCGGGGACGGTGCCCCAGCGGCGGTAGACGGTGGTCTTGCCGACCCCGGCGCGGCGGGCGATCTCGGCGAGGTCGAGGCGGTCGAAGCCGTCCTCGGCGAGGGCGTCTCCGGCGGCGCGGAGCACGGCCTCGCGGACCTTGGCGGTGCGGCCGCCCGGCCTGACGGTGCCGGGTTCGGGACGCTCGTCACTCATAACGGGACTCCAGTTGCGTTAAAGGCGGTTCGTGGGCTAGCTTAGTCGAAGTTCTTAACGGAACTGTAGAACCTTTAGAAGGGAACCGTCATGGAATACCGCAGGCTCGGCAACTCAGGTCTCCTCGTCCCCGCCCTCAGCTTCGGCGCGGGCACCTTCGGCGGGCGCGGCCCGCTCTTCAGCGCCTGGGGCGACACCGGCGCCGACGAGGCCCGCCGCATGGTCGACATGGCCCTCGACGCGGGCGTCACGATGTTCGACTCGGCCGACGTCTACTCCGACGGCGAGTCCGAGCGCGTCCTCGGCCAGGCCCTCAAAGGCCGCAGGGACAAGGCGATCATCTCCACGAAGGCCGCGCTGCCCACCGGCGACGGTCCCGCCGACGCGGGCACCGGCCGCGCCCGGCTCATCAGGTCGGTCGAAGCCGCGCTCACCAGGCTCGGCACCGACTACATCGATCTCTTCCAGCTGCACGCCTTCGACGCGGGCACGCCGGTCGAAGAGACCGTGAGCGCCCTGGACGACCTCGTCAGGGCCGGGAAGCTCCGCTACATCGGCGTCTCGAACTTCGCGGGCTGGCAGCTCATGAAGTCCCTCGCCGCCGCCGACGCCCACGGCTGGACCCGCTATGCGGCCCACCAGGTCTACTACTCGCTCGTCGGCCGCGACTACGAGTGGGAGCTCATGCCCCTGGCCCACGACCAGGGCGTCGGCGCGGTCGTCTGGAGCCCCCTCGGCTGGGGCCGCCTCACCGGCAAGATCCGCCGCGGCCGACCGCTCCCCGAAGGCAGCCGCCTCCACGAGACCGCCCAGTTCGGCCCGCCCGTCCCCGACGAGCTCCTCTACGACGTCGTGGACGTCCTCGACGAGCTCAGCGAGGAGACCGGGAAGACCGTCCCGCAGATCGCCCTCAACTGGCTCCTGCGCCGCCCCACCGTCGCCTCCGTCATCATCGGCGCCCGCAATGAGCGCCAGCTCCAGGACAACCTCGGCGCGGTCGGCTGGGAGCTCACCGCCGACCAGGTCGCCCGCCTCGACAAGGCCAGCGCGCGCACCGCCCCCTACCCGTACTACCCCTACGAGATCCAGGAGGGCTTCGCCCGCCTCAACCCGCCGCTCACCGCCAGGTGATCGGCCGATCCGGTCCGCGGCAGTCCCGGCGGCGCGATGATGAGGGGTGAGCCCCCGCATCGCGCCGCCGGATCCCGCACGGCCAGGCATCCGTCCGGGCGGCAACCGGCGTGCATCCCTGCTGCACGAGGAGCACACCATGCCGAAGACATCGAAGGCGAACGCTGCGGAGCACCTGACCCTGGAGGGCTACGAAGGCCACTTCACGGAGATGGACACCGGATACACCGTGGCGTTCGAGAAGTACACCGCCGACGTGGACCTCACCGAGTACTTCAAGGGCCTGCCCGACGACCGCTGCCAGTGCCCGCACTGGGGCTACGTCTTCTCCGGGAAGCTGACGTACAAGACCGCGGACGGAGAGGAGACGTTCGAGGCCGGCGACGCCTACCACGTCGGCCCCGGGCACACGCCCGTCCTCTTCGAGGGCACCGAGGTCGTCGAGTTCAGCCCCACTGAGGAGCTGAACCGGACGATCGCGGTGGTCAGCAAGAACATGGAGTCGATGGGCTGAGGACCGGGTTCCCGGGCCTGAGGCTGTGACCTGACTCGCGTCTATCCTTGGGGGGTGGTTGACCAAGCGGTGAAGACGTACCAGGTGAAGACGTACGGCTGTCAGATGAACGTGCACGACTCCGAGCGCATCGGGGGCCTGCTCGAAGAGGCGGGCTACGTGCCGGTCCAAGCCGACGCCGCGCCTGACCTGGTCGTGTTCAACACCTGCGCGGTGCGCGAGAACGCCGACAACAAGCTGTACGGCAACCTCAGCCACCTCGCCCCCGCCAAGCGCGAGAACCCCGACATGCAGATCGCCGTCGGCGGCTGCCTCGCGCAGAAGGACCGCGGCGAGATCGTCAAGCGCGCCCCGTGGGTCGACGCGGTGTTCGGCACGCACAACATCGGCTCGCTGCCGGTGCTCCTGGAGCGCGCCCGCCACAACCAGGAGGCCGAGGTCGAGATCCTCGAGTCCCTGGAGACGTTCCCGTCGGCCCTGCCCACCAAGCGCGACTCGACCTACTCGGGCTGGGTCTCGATCTCGGTGGGCTGCAACAACACCTGCACGTTCTGCATCGTGCCTTCCTTGCGCGGCAAGGAGAAGGACCGCCGCCCCGGCGAGATCCTGGCCGAGGTCCAGGCGCTCGTCGACGAGGGCGTCTCGGAGGTCACCCTCCTGGGCCAGAACGTGAACACGTACGGCGTCGAGTTCGGCGACAAGCTCGCCTTCGGCAAGCTCCTGCGCGCGTGCGGCGAGATCGAGGGCCTGGAGCGCGTGCGCTTCACCAGCCCGCACCCGAAGAACTTCACCGACGACGTGATCGCGGCGATGAGTGAGACCCCGAACGTCTGCCACTCCCTCCACATGCCGCTCCAGTCCGGCTCGGACAAGGTGCTCAAGGAGATGCGCCGCTCCTACCGCTCCGAGAAGTACCTGGGCATCATCGACGACGTCCGCAAGGCCATGCCCGACGCGGCGATCACCACGGACATCATCGTCGGCTTCCCCGGCGAGACCGAGGAGGACTTCCAGGCCACCCTCGACGTCGTCGAGAAGGCCCGCTTCTCCAGCGCCTTCACCTTCCAGTACTCGATCCGCCCCGGCACCCCGGCCGCGACGATGGAGGACCAGATCCCGAAGGCCGTAGTCCAGGAGCGCTACGAACGCCTTGTGGCCCTCCAGGAGCGCATCTCCTGGGAGGAGAACCGCAAGCTCGAGGGCACCGAGGTCGAAGTCCTCGTCACCGTCGGCGACGGCCGCAAGGACGCCGCGACCGGCCGCCTCTCGGGCCGCGCCCGCGACGGCCGCCTCGTGCACTTCACGGTGTCGCCCAGCGAGACCGACCCGACCGGCAACGCCGAGGGCGTGCGCCCCGGCGACGTCGTCACCACCGTCGTCACCTACGGCGCCCCGCACCACCTGGTCGCCGACGGCGAGATCCTGTCGCACCGCGCGACCAAGGCGGGCGACGCCTGGGCCGCGGGCAAGGCCACGAAGCTCCCCGGCGTCAGCCTCGGCATGCCCGGGATCGGGAAGAAGCCGCTCCCGAAGCAGGACGGCCCGGGCTGCGCCTGCTGACCGAGTGATATCACCTCGAACAAGTGCTATCATCGAGGGATGAAACAGCTGCTCCTCCGCGTCGACGACGATCTCCACGCGCGCCTCACCGAGCGGGCGAAGCGTGAGCACCGTTCGGTCAACGCGATCGCGAACGAGATCCTGTCCGTCATCGGCGAAGGCGACGGCCGCAGCGCGACCGAGAAGGTCAAGGCGAGGGCCGCGGCCCTCGGCATGCTGGCGCCCCCGCTGAAGGTCGCCAAGGAAGCGCCGCCGGCCAGAGACGTCGAAGCGCTGCGCAACAGGGTCCTCGACTCGATGCGCGGCATCGGCCCGATCGTCGACGACATGTTCGCCGAGGACCGGGACCGCCTGCTGTGATCGTCTACGCCGACTCGTCGGTGCTGGCCCGCTCCTACCTGCCCGACGAGCGCGGCCACGCCGAAGCCCTGAAGCTCCTGCGCGACCCCGAGGTCCTCGTCGTCACCGGCTCCTGGACCCGCATCGAGGTCGCCGGAGCCCTGGTCCGCACCGCCCGCGCCAAACGCCGCGACAAGGACCAGCTGCTCGACATCTGGCAGGCCGACACCGCCCCCGAAGGCCCGATCACGATCATCTCCGCGCCGCAGGAAGAGGTCGAACGCGAGGCCTTCGAGATCGTCGCGACCCACGGCATCCGCGCCATGGACGCCTGGCACATCGCCACCGCCACGCTCCTCCTGCCCGACCTCGCCGCGGGCGAGCCCTACGCGTTCGCCTCCCGCGACAAGGAACAGGCCGCCGTCGCCGAACTCCGCGGCTTCACCCTCGTCTAGCTGCGAAGCTTGACATTGACACGATGTCAAGGCGTTCACTGGGTGCAGGAGGTGGTCCCCATCGACACGGAGCACACGAACACCCGGCTCACGCGGGCGCTGGCCGCCGGCGACCCGTCCACGCGCCTCAAAGCCGCGCTCGCGGCGGGCACCGACCCCGACCCTGCGCTGCTCGACGCGCTCATGGCGCGCTGCGCGGTCGAACCCGACTTCTACGTGCGCGACATGCTCACCTGGGCCCTGACCCGGCTCCCGGCCGACCACACGGTCCCGCGCCTGCTCGCCGAACTCGACGCTGACGGCTCGCAGGCCCGTAGCCAGGCCCTGCACACGCTGTCGAAGATCGGCGACGTCCGGGCCTGGCCCGCGATGACACCGGAACTGCTGCACGACCGGGACGACGAGGTCGCCCGCGCCGCCTGGCGCGCCGCCGTCGAAGTCGTCCCGGACGGCGAGGAACGCGCGCTGGCCGAGACACTGGCGTCGCAGCTGGGCCGCGGCGGACGCGACGTCCAGCTCAGCCTGAGCCGGTCGCTCATCGCGCTCGGTGAACTCGTCGAGCCGGTCCTGAAGCGGGCGAAGGAAAGCGACGACCCCGTCGTCGCCGCCCACGCGGACGCCACCGAACGGCTCCTCGCGGACCCGGACGCCGCCTTCGAACTCGACATCAAGGAGGCGAAGCGCGTCTTCGCCCTCGGCCCGGAAGCTTGAACGATGCTCATAGGCGAGGTCGCGCGCCGCTCCGGCGTGAGCGCCCGGATGCTCAGGCACTACGAGTCCCTCGGGCTCGTAGTGCCCTCCGGCCGCACCGTCGGCGGCTATCGCGAGTACGCCGAAACGGATATCCAGCGGATCTTCCATGTGGAGTCCCTGCGGACCCTGGGTCTGTCCCTGCGCCAGATCGGCCAGGTCCTCGACGACCCGGGGTTCGCCCCGTCCGCGCTCATCGGCGACCTCATCCGCGAGACCGAACGCCGCCTCGCCCGCGAGCAGGAACTCCTCAAACGCCTCCGCGCGGTCGACGCCTCCGGACCGACAGCCTGGGAGGGCGTCCTCCGCATCACCGAACTCCTGCGCGGCCTCGGCTCGCCCAGCGCCGCAAGGCGACAGCAGGCCGTCCTCGCCGCGGAGGCGGACGTGCCCGCCCCGGTCCTCGCCGAAGCGGCGCTCGCCGAAGCCGATCCGCACGTCGCGGGCGCCCTGCGCTGGGCGCTGGCCCGTGCGGGGGAGGACGTCGTAGCGGCGCTGGCCCCGGGCTTGGAGTCTCCGGACGCCGACGTGCGCCGCCGCGCCGTCCAAGTCCTCGCCGACCTCCCCGGCGACGAGGCGGCCGAAGCCCTGACCAGTGCCCTTGCCGACCTCGACCCGCAGGTCCGCGCCCACGCGGCAATCGCCCTGGGCGCTCGCGGCAGCGCCGAAGCAGTGCCGGTCCTGGTCGCGATGATCATCGACGGCGTGAACGACGTGGACGCGGCGGAAGTCCTGGGCGCGTTGGCTTCCGATCCGGGGCGGGCCGACGCGATCAAGCGTGCCCTCACCGCCGAACTCGCCGACCCCGCCGCTCCGGGTCCGGCCCGCCTGCGCCTCGTCCAGGCCCTCGCTGAACTGCCGGGCCCGATCGCGCTGCCGATGCTGCGCGCCCTGGTGAGCGACGAGGACCGGACCGTGGCCCGCACCGCCGCCGCGCTGGCAGGCGTGATCGAAACCCAGGACGGCGTCTGAACCTGCCGCGGACACGACGAAAGCCCACCGGCTCGCGGCCGATGGGCGTCTTAGCGGGGGAGGATAAGTCCGCTTCTCCTGGGGGGACCACCCATTCGGTGGGCTGGCCGGTGATCTCGGTGATTCGGTCGTAGTCGTGGTCGTAGTGGAGCACCGCCACGCCGTGCCGCTCAGCGGTCGCGGCGATGAGCAGGTCCGGGATCTTGACGGACCGGTGCAGCGATTTCGCCACCAGCTTGGCGTGGACCTCGATAGCGCGATCCCAGATGTCGTCAGGCATCGGCAGCTGCTCGAACTGTCGGCTGAGTTCGAGCCAGAGTTCCGCCTCTCGGACGTTGCGCGAGCTCGTGAGCATCTCCATGATGCTCACGGAACAGACGCCGAGGACTCCTCGGTCGGACATAGGGGCGACGCGCTCGTAGACCGACGGCTTCGATTGGCGTGCGAGGACACTCGTGTCCACCAGGTACTTGGCTACCGCTGCCATATCTGCTTCCGGGCTTCTTCGTCGGCGAGATCGGACAAGTTCCCGGCGGCGAGCCAGTCGAGGAGCTGGCGGCGTTTGTGCTGGGCGACGAACTCCTTGAGTGTGGCGTTGACGGTACTGACCTTGGTGGTCGTACCGAGGATCTCAGCGGCTTGCGCGCAGAGTTCGTCATCGAGGTTGATGACTGTTCGTGACATTGTTTTCACCTCCTCACCGTAGCGGTGTGTGAAGCACCAGCATACCTGCCGCGAGGGCGTGTCGCGATCAAATGTGTCGCCTTGACGACACTGTACCTCGATCAACATCGATATCGACCAGAGATCGCAAGCGATATCGAACGAATGTGAGAAACGTTGGGTGCATTGCGGGCGGACGGCGCATCGCGCCGCCCGCCCGCATGTGTCCTAGTCCGCGACGTTCAGGATGAGCTTGCCCGCCGCGTGGCCGGTCTGGCTCGCGTCCTGGGCCTTGGCCGCGTCGGCGAGTTCGTGGACGGAGTCGATGCGGAGGTCGAACTTGCCCGCCTCGAACAGCGCCGTCGCCTCGGCGAGCGCGTGGTAGGCGGTCGCGTGGGTCGACACCTGCGCTTCCGGAACGGAGCCGGAGAAGTCGGCGATCGTGACGACCTGCTTCGGGTCGCCGGTGATCGCGGCCAGCTCGGGGAGCGAGCCCGCGCCCGCCGTGTCGATCGCGCCGTGGACGCCTTCCGGAGCGAGCGCGGCGACCCGCTCGGCCAGCCCCTCGCCGTACACCGTCGGCTGCGCGCCGATCGAACGCAGGTACTCGTGGTTGCCTTCGCTCGCGGTCCCGATGACGTTGAGGCCCTTGGCGACCGCGAACTGGACCGCGGCGCTGCCCACCGATCCGGCCGCGCCGTCGACCACGACGGTCTGGCCTTCGGAGAGCCCGAGGAGTTCGAGCGACCGCACGGCCGTCTCGGCGGCGGTCGGCAGCGCCGCCGCGACCTCCCAGCTCATCCCCGCGGGCTTCAACGTGAAGTTGTCGACCACGGTGTACTCGGCCTGCGCGGTCGGGCCGTAGCCGATGACCTCGTCGCCGACCTGCACGCCCGTGACGCCCTCGCCGACCTCGTCGACCACGCCGGCCGAGTCGAACCCGGGAATGCCGGGGAAGGCCACCGGGAAGAGCTCCTGCAGGTACCCGGCGCGGATCTTCCAGTCGACCGGGTTGACGGCGGCCGTCTTGACCTTGATGCGGACCTGGCCCGGACCGGCGTGCGGCTCCGGCACCTCGGCCACTTCGAGCACTGAGGACGGACCGTATTCGGAGAACGTGAGGGCGTACATGGCAGACCTGGCTTTCTGGTGCGGGCCAAGAGGATTCAAGGCTCCAGGGGTTTCACGGTTACCGCAGGTCCAACCGTTCAAGGCGCGCGTTCGATTCCGGTTCGCCGCCGTTCGTGATCATCGGCGCTCTTTCCGCCGCGGGGAATACGACGGGCGGGCGGCGATCACGCCGCCCGCCCGATGCCGTCCCGCCGATCGGGGCCTAGACGAGGCTGTCCTCCCACTGCCGGTGCAGCGTCGCGTACTCCCCGCCGTGGTCGATCAGCTCGGCAGGGTGCCCGTCCTCGATGATGCGCCCGTGCTCCAGCACCAGCACCCGGTCGGCGATCTCCACCGTCGAGAGCCGGTGCGCGATGATGATCGCCGTCCGGTCCGCCAGGATCGTGCGCAGCGCCCGCTGCACCAGCCGCTCCGAGGGGATGTCGAGCGACGAGGTCGCCTCGTCGAGGATGAGCACGCGCGGGTCGGCGAGGAACGCCCGCGCGAACACCACCAGCTGCCGCTGCCCGGCCGAGAGCCGCCCGCCGCGCTTGCGCACGTGCGTGTCGTACCCCTCCGGCAGCGAGTCGATGAACTCGTGCGCGCCGACGACCTTCGCGGCCTCGATGATCCGCTCGCGGCTCGCACCGGGCCTGCCCAGCTCGATGTTCTCCGCGATCGTGCCGTTGAACAGGAAGTTCTCCTGCGTGATCATCACGATGTGCTCGCGCAGGTCCCGCTCCGAGAGGTCCCGCAGGTCCACGCCGTCGAGCGAGACGGTGCCCGCCTTCGGGTCGTAGAAGCGGCTCACCAGCTTCGCGATCGTCGTCTTGCCCGCGCCGGTCGCGCCCACGAGCGCCATCGTCTGGCCGCCCGGGATCCGCAGGTCCAGACCCGGCAGCACCACCTGGTCGTCCCGGTACTGGAACCGCACGCCGTCGAACCGCAGCTCGCCGCGCGGCGACTCGATCGAACGGGGCGACTCCGGTTCGGCCACCTCGATCTTCTCGTCGAGCACGCCCGAGATCTTCTCCAGCGCCGACGTCGCCGACTGCAGCACGTTGTAGAACTGCACCAGCTCGTTCAGCGGGTCGAAGAACCGCTTCATGTACAGCAGGAACGCCGCCAGCACGCCGACCTCGGTGTTGCCCTGCATGACCTGCCAGCCGCCGAACGCGAGCACCACGATCGTCGCCAGGTGCCCGATGCCGCGCATCCCGCCCGACATGAACGCGTTCTGCTGGTGCCCCTTCGCCTGCGCGAACCGGTTGTCCGTGTTCAGCCCTGCGAACAGCTCCCGGTCGCGCTCCTCGCGCCGGTACGCCTGCACCGCGCGCACCCCGCCCATCGACTCCACGAAGTAGACGATCAGCAGCGCCACGGTCTCGCGCGCCCGCCGGTACGCCAGCGCCGACACCCGGCTGAACCACCGGCCCAGCAGGAACATCAACGGGAACGTCAAGAGCGTCACCAGCGCCAGCCGCGTGTCGATCACCAGCATGACCACGGTGATCGTGACGACGTTCAACCCGGCGAGCACCAGGTCGTCCACGCCGTTCTCGGTCAGCTCCCGGATCGCTTCCATGTCGGAGGACTGCCGGGCCGTCACGCGGCCCGAGGTGAACCGCTCGTGGAACGACACCGACAGGTCCTGGAACTTGCGGAACACCCTGTTGCGCAACGCGAACAGCATCGCGTTGCCGACCTTCGCCGACTGCGCGATGTACAGCCGCACCGTCACGTACTTGGTCACCGAGACGACTGCGAACGCCACCGCGATGCCGATCAGCACCGAGTAGTCCCCGCGTTCGCTGATCGCCGGGATCGCGTTGTCGATGCCGAACATGACCAGCAGCGGCGTCGCCATGCTCGTGAAGTTCTGCACCAGGAGGATCCCGCACAGGAACCAGACCGCCTTCTTATGCGGCCTGATCATCGAACCGAGCAGCCTGCGCGACTGGGTCCGCAGCTCCTTGATCGACGCCGCGTCGTCCACTTCGGCGCTGGTCCGGTCGGCCTCGGCCGACTCCGCCTGGCCCCGCCACGACACGTGCTTGTCAGCCGTCGTCATGCCGCCACCTCCTCAGACTCTGCCGAGAGCACGTCCACGTACTCCGGGCTCCGCGCCATCAGCTCCGAGTGCTTCCCGAACGCCGCGATCCGGCCTTCGTGGAGCAGCGCGACGCGGTCCGCGAGCGCCACCGTCGACGGCCGGTGCACGACCACGAGCGCGGTCGTCTCCCGCAGGACCTGCGCGAGGGCCCGCTCCACCAGTTCCTCGGTGTGCACGTCGAGCGCCGACAGCGGGTCGTCGAGGACGAGCACCGCCGGGCGCACGACGACGGCGCGCGCGAGCGCGAGGCGCTGGCGCTGGCCGCCGGAGAGCGAGAGGCCCTGCTCGCCGATGCGGGTGTCGAACCCGTACGGCAGGTCGTGGACGAACTCGGCCTGCGCGACCCGAAGGGCCTCTTCGAGGTCCGCTTCGGAGGCGTCGGGGCGGCCGAGCGCGAGGTTCTCGCGCACGCTCATCGAGAACAGCGTCGCCTCCTCGAACGCGGTGGTCACCACCGAGCGCAGGTTCGCGAGCCGCAGGTCCCGGATGTCCGTGCCGTCCAGGAGGATCCGGCCGCCGGTCGGGTCGTTCAGACGGGACGGCAGCGACACGAGCGTCGACTTGCCCGAGCCGGTCTTGCCCGCGATCGCGACGGTCTCGCCGGGCTTGATCCTCAAGGAGACGCCGCGCAGGATCTCGCGCGTGTCGTCCTCGTAGGCGAACCGGACGTCCTCGAAGACGAGTTCGCCGCGCACCTCGCTGCGGTCGACGGCCTTCGCGCCGGGCCGGTCCTTGATGGCCGGTTCGGTGTCGAAGACCTCGTAGACGCGGTCGGCGGCGGTCATGGCCTCGTTGCCGTGGGCCATGACCCAGCCGGAGGCCTCGATCGGCCACAGCAGCGCGAGCTGCAGCATGACGAACGCGGTCAGGTCGCCCACGCTCAGCCGTCCTTCGGCGACCATGACGGACCCGAACACGAGGACCGCGCCGATCGCGGCCGTGGCGATCGCGTCGTAGCCCGACCACGAGCGGGACGCGATGAGGCTCTTGTTGATGCCCCGGTCGCGCAGCTCGGCGGCCTCCTTCTCGAAGCGCGCGGCCATGAGCGGCCCGCGCCCGAGCGCCTTGATCGCCCGGATGCCGAGCGCCGACTCCTCGGCGGCGCTGGAGACCTCGCCGGACTGGTCCTGCTCGGACCTGGCCGCGGGCAGGTAGCCCCGGAAGAACTTGCGGCCGATGAGGAACAGCGGCACGGCCGAGGCCGCGACGATGAGCGCGAGCCGCCATTCGATGAACAGCAGCTGCGCCAGGATGATCACGATCATGCCGATCGAGGTGATCGCGAAGACCAGGCCGCCGGCGAAGAACCGCCGGATCATGCCCAGATCGGAGGTGACGCGGGAGAGGAGCTGCCCGGTCTGCCAGCGGTCGTGGAAGCCGGTGTGCAACCGCTGGAGGTGCGCGTAGAGGCCCGCCCGCATGTCCGCCTCGATCGCCATCGCGGTCGTGGTCTGCATGTAGCGACGGGCGAGCTGGAGGATCGCGTCGGCCGCGCCCAGGAGGGCGATGAACCCGATGACGATCCACAGGCCCCGCATGTCGCGGTCGGCGATCGGGCCGTCGATGGCCCTGCCGACCAGCGGGGGGATGGCCAGGCCCGAGGCGATGTTCAGCAGGACCATCGTCCACAGCATCGCCAGCCGGAACCGGTACGGGTACAGGTACTTCTTGATGCGCCACAGGTTCGTCAGTGCCGAACGCCGTGGCTTCGGATCGTCTGTTTCGGACAGTTCTGGAGTTTTCAACCGCTCTGAGCCCACCAGATCACCGTACGAGCAGGGTACGACACACGGCAATCGATTTTCACCGGCCGACCGGCTAGCGGTCGGCCGGCGCGGACTCGGAAACCTACTGGAGCAGCAGGTCGCGCAGGGTGTCGGCGCCCTTGAAGCCGATCGCCTCGGCGTACCGCTCCATGGAACCGAAGCGGGCGTTGATCTCCGCGATGGTCTGGCGCATGGCCTCGGCCGGGACGTCGAGGCCGCCTTCGACCTCGGGCCTGCCGTACCGCTCGTCGCGCCATGCCCGCCACCTGGCCGAGCCGAAGCGCGTCAGCTCGTAGTCGGCCGCGATGTCCTCGTCGTCGACCCCGAGGATCGACAGGAGCACGGCCGCGATGATCCCGGTCCGGTCCTTTCCGGCCATGCAGTGGAAGACGACCGGCTCGCCGCTCGCGATCACGTCGAGCGTGTCCCGCACCGACACGTACCCGGACTCCATCATCCCGGTGTAGCGGTGCCGCAGGAACTCGACGAGCTCGGCCTCGTCGGTGAAGGTGCTGGCGTGCCGCCCGATGTCCTCCCACCTGATGTGGAGGAGCTCGAAGTGGTGGAACTCGACGCCGTCGGTCTCGGGGAACTTCGCGGACTCGTCCCACTCCGAGGCCCGGCGCAGGTCGATGACGTGCTTGATGCCGAGGCTGTTGACGACGTGGTCTATATCGGCCTCGGTCGCGTTGCCGAAGTTGTCGGAGCGGAAGACCTGCCCGGTGCGGACCTTCTTGCCGCCCAGGGCGTTCCAGCCGCCCACATCGCGGAGGTTGAACACGTACTCGGTGGGGATGAACTGGGGAGGGAGCGTCTCCAGCGGATCGTTCTCGAGAGCCATGAGGTCTGCCTTCCTTTCGACGGGGTGCGCGGCGGGGAACGGCCTTCGGGCAAAGCGAACGGCGTGAACCGAATCGGTCCACGCCGTTGTAGCCCTGTCCCATTATCCCGACCGGTCCGCGAACGCGCTCACGCGTTTCCGGGAACCGGGGGACAACGGCGGGTGTCGCCTACTTGGAGCCTTCCGCAAGCTGCAGGAACTGCTTCTTGCTCGCCAGGTCCGCTTCCGCCTTCTTGATGCGGCCCGCGTTCCCGTCGGCCTTCGCCCGCTCCAGCTTCTCCTCGGCCTCGGCGACCTGCTGGCGCATCTGGAGCAGCAGCGGGTTCTTCTCGACCGGGACCTTGCGCCACGCGGTGTCCAGCGCGTCGCGGAGCTTGTCCTCGACGTTGCGCAGGCGCCGCTGCAGCTTCTGCTGGTTCTTGCGCGGAACCGCGCCGATGTCGTGCCACCCGGCCTGCAGCTCGCGGAACGCGTTCTGCGCGGCCTTCGGGTCGGCCTCGATGTCCAGCGCCTCGGCCTGCTTGAGCAGCTCTTCCTTCGCCGCCTGGTTCGCCTCGAGCTCCGCGTCGCGGGCCGAGAACACCTCCGAGCGGGCGTTGAAGAACACGTCCTGCGCGGCACGGAACCGCTTCCAGGCCTTCTGCTCGGCGTCGGGAGCCAGTCGCCCGGCGTCCTTCCACTCGGCCATGAGGCCCTTGAGGGCGTCGGCGGTCGGTCCCCAGTCGGTCGAGGTCGACAGCGCCTCGGCGCGGGCGATCAGCTCTTCCTTCTTCGTCCCGATCACCTTGCGCTCGGCGTCGAGCTGCGAGAAGTACGCGCCGCGGTGGCGCGTGAACGTGTCGCGCGCCGAAGAGAACCGGCGCCACAGCTTCTGGTCGGTCTTCCGGTCGACCCCGTGAATCGCCTTCCACTCCTCGATGATCTCCGAGAAGCGGGCGCCCGAGGCCTTCCAGTGGCTGTCCTTCGCCGCGAGCTCCTCCGCCTCGGCCACCAGGGCCTCCTTGGCGGCGACCGCTTCGGCGCGCTCGGCGTCCTTCGCGGCCTTGAACTCCCCGAGCTTCTCCTCCGCGTGCTTCGAGAGCCCGTCCAGGCGCGCGGCGAGGGCGTCGACGTCCCCGACCACGGCCGCGGTCTCCAGGCCCTCGCGGAGCTTGCGCAGCTGCGAGGCGGCCTGCTCGACGTCGGCGGACTCCGAGTTCAGCCGGGCGGCGATGAGATCGACTTCGACAACGAGGTCGGCGTACTTGCGCGCGAAGTGCGCGAGGCCCTCCTCGGTGGAGCCGGCCTGCCAGGAGCCGACCGCGCGCTCGCCGGAGGAGGTTTTCACGTAGACCGTGCCGTCCGCGTCAACGCGGCCGAAGCTGGTCCAGTCTCCGAGGTCACTCATCGCGGTAATCTCAAATCCTTCACACGAACTTAGGGACGTACTTCCCGTACCTTACGGTGGTTGACGGGTCGCCGCCAGCCGGGTGGTGCCGACACACGAACCGAAGGGGTCGCAACGTTGGGCTCTGCATCGCACGCTGGCAGCCTACCCACCCTACAGCCGCCGGTGATCGCCGTCGTAGGCCCCACCGCGGCCGGGAAGACCGCCCTGTCCGTCGCGCTCGCGAAAGCCCTGGACGGCGAGGTCGTGAACGCCGACTCGATGCAGCTCTACCGGGGCATGGACATCGGCACCGCCAAGATCACCGAGGCCGAGAAGCGCGGCGTGCCGCACCATGTCTTCGATGTCCTGGACGTCACCGAACCGGCCGATGTGGCCAGTTACCAGCGTCTCGCCCGCGAGGCCATCAGCGACATCCGCGCCCGCGGCAAGCGCCCCGTCCTCGTCGGCGGCTCCGGCCTCTACGTCCAGGCCGCGCTCGACGAGATGGACTTCCCCGGCACCGACCCCGCGATCCGCGCCCGCCTCGAAGCCGAACTCGAGGCCGAGGGCTCGGCCGCGCTCTGGGAGCGCCTGAAGGCCCTCGACGCCGCCGCCGCGAAGGCGATCCTGCCCTCGAACGGCCGCCGCGTCGTGCGCGCCCTCGAAGTCGTCGAGCTCACCGGCTCCTTCACCGCGAGCCTGCCCGAGCCGCGAGCGCACATCGAGGCCGTCCGCATCGGCGTCGACCTCGACACCCCGGCCCTCGACGAACGCATCGAACGCCGCGTCCGGCACATGTGGGACGCCGGACTCCTCGACGAGGTCCGCGACCTCGAGAAGCAGGGCCTGCGCGAAGGCCGCACCGCGTCCCGCGCCCTCGGCTACCAGCAGGTCCTCGCCCACTTCGCCGGCGAATACGACGAGGACGAGGCCTTCCGCCTCACCGTCCAAGGCACCCGCCGCTTCGTGCGCCGCCAGCGCTCCTGGTTCAAAAGAGACGGCCGCATCGAATGGTTCGATGCGGCCGATTTGGAGCTCCAGTCGACCGTGCTCGCGAAGGTCGCGGGCACGGCCTAAGCGCTTACGCGCGCGGGTTCGGAGCCTTGGTCTCCTTGGGGTCGGTCACCGAGACCGGCTCCAGGAGCTTGTTGATCTTCTCCATGACCTCGTCGTCCAGCTTGACGCCGACGGCCTTGACGTTCTCCTGGACCTGCTCGGGACGGGTCGCGCCGATGATCGCCGCGGAGACGTTCGTGTTCTGCAGGACCCACGCCAGGCTCAGCTGCGCGATGGTCAGGCCCTGCTCCTCGGCGATCGGGCCGAGCTGCTGGACGCGCTCGAGCACGTCGTCGTTGAGCCACTGCTCGACGAAGCGCCCGAACTTCGGGTCCGCGCCGCGCGAGCCCGCCGGAGCGGCCTGGCCCGGCTTGTACTTGCCGGTGAGGATGCCCTGCGCCAGCGGCGACCAGACGATCTGCCCGATGCCCAGCTCCTCCGAGGCCGGGACGACCTCGGCCTCGATGACGCGCCACAGCGCGGAGTACTGCGGCTGGCTCGACACGAGCTGGATCTTCAGCTCCTTGGCGAGCGCGGCGCCCGCGCGGATCTGCTCGGCGTTCCACTCGGACACGCCGATGTAGTGGGCCTTGCCGGAGTGGACCACGTCGGCGAACGCCTGCATGGTCTCCTCGAGCGGGGTCTCCACGTCCCAGCGGTGGGCCTGGTACAGCTCCACGCGGTCGGTCTGGAGGCGCGTCAGGGAGTTGTTGATGGACTCCTTGATGTGCTTGGCGGAGAGGCCGCGGTCGTTCTTGCCCTCGCCCATCGGCCAGTAGACCTTGGTGAAGATCTCCAGGCCGTCGCGGCGCTGGCCCTTGAGCGCGCGACCCAGGACCTCCTCAGCGGCGCCCTGCGCGTAGACGTCGGCGGTGTCGAAGGTGGTGATGCCCGCTTCGAGGGCGGCGTTCACGCACGCGACGGCGGCGTCCTCTTCCACCTGCCCGCCGTGGGTGATCCAGTTGCCGTAGACCAGTTCGGAAATGACGAGGCCTGAGCGGCCGAGATGACGAAACTCCATGCCCAAGAGATTACCTGCCGTGCGGCTAGCGTCAACGACTCCAAGATCACAGGCCGAATCCGCAGGCTGTGCGGCTACAGCGGCCCGTCGTCGATCGAGACGGCCGCGTCCAGGGTGCGCAGCGCCTCTGCGCGCTCGGCCCGCAGCGGCACGATCTCGTTGCCGTCCAAGCCGAGTGCGCCCCACGAGTAGCCGTCGGAGGCGAGGAACCCGGACGGGTGGACCTCGACGCGCTGGTACCTGGGCGGCACCACGACGCGCCCGGACTTGTGGACGACGAGCACGCGCCCGCGCTGGGAGGCGACGGCGACGCCGTTGACGAACCCGGTGACGGTGCGTCCGTCGGTGGTGGGCGTCTCCATCGAGTTGTAGAGCATGGGGACGACGACGGTGCCGGTGCGGTCGATCGCGCCCCAGTCGGCCTGGCACACGGCCGCGACGCCGCCGCGGAAGTCCCCGGCCTGGCTGAACGCGGCCTGCACGACGGGCCGCTGGTCGGCGCCGAGGTACCCGAACCGGCCGGTCTGCGGGTCCTGGAACCGGTCGGGTGCGGGGTGCCCGGCGCGTTCGGGCCAACCGCGCGGCGGCGGCCCGAACCCGTTCTTCGCGGCGTGCTCCTCGATGAGCGAGAGCGCGGTCTCGACGATCTGCATGACGAACCCGTGCGGGTTCTGCTCGGAGGCGCGCTGCACGTGGATGAGCGATTCGGTGATGCGGCCCTGGGCGATGCACGAGAGGCCTGCGTAGGCCCGCACGGCGCCCGTGAGGGTGCGGGGGAGCTCCCCGGCCTCGGCGAGCGCGAACAGCTGGTCGGCCTCCTCGTAGCGGCCCCGCACCCGCAGCACCTGCGCGAGGCGGGCCCTGGCGGGGGCCAGAAGCAGGTCGGCGCCGACGGCCTCGGCGTACTTGACGGCCGCGGCGGCGTCCACTTCGGCGCCGTCGAAGTCGCCGAGGACGCGCAGGATCACCGCCCGCACGCCGAGCAGCCGGGACTGGTCGGCCTCGGCCGCGGCCCGGGCGAGCCGCATCGTGGCCTCTTCGCGGATCTGCTGGAGGGCGATGGTGTCGGCGATCGCGTGCCGCATGGTGGCGCGATCGAGCGGGCCGAGGGCGCGGAACAGCCCCGCCCGCAAGTCGGCCGCGACATCCACCACGTTGACTACTTTCCGGGGTCAGGGAGGGCTACGACAATTCGAGGGTAAGCCATGGACGACCCGGGGACGACGGCAGAACGATCCCGGGCCGGACCGTGCGAAAGCGGGGCAGGTCGGGCAGACCCGCCGCGCCTACTTGACGACCTTGCCGAGGTCGTCTTCCTTGGCCTTGTAGCTCATGCGCGGGCGCGGGTTGCGCATCGAGCGGGGCATGATGCTCCGCTGGATCGCGTACCAGTACAGGCCGCCCTTGCGCTGCTCGGACTTCGGGAAGCGCTTGGTCGTGATCCGCTTGACGCGGCGGGCCAGGAACACCGATTCGAGCACGATGACGGCCGTCAGCGCGATGAGCGCGATGAACAGGTAGCTCTGGAGCTGCACGGAGCCGGAGGTCGAGAGGATCAGGATGCCGAACGCGCCGAACATGTAGTACTGGCCGAAGGACCAGCGGGAGTCGACGATGTCGCGCACGAGCAGGCGCTCGGCGCCGCGGTCGCGCGGCAGGTGGTACTTGTCGAAGAGCGGGTCGCCCTTCCACTGGCCCTCGGCGATGCGGGCGCGCTCGGCGCGCAGGTCCTCGCGGGCCTGCTTCTTCTGCTCCTTGGTGAGCGGCCCGGACTTCTTCTGGGCCTCCCGCTTCTCCTTCGCCGTCATCGGCGGGTTGACCGGGGGGCGCGCCTTGGACTGGTTGGGCCGCTTGGGAGTGGCCTTCCCCTTCTTGTCGGTGGCGGAAGCCGTCTGGGTCTCCTCGGGAGCAGGTGTCTCCGCCTGCACGGACTTCTTCGCCACGGACTTAAGGCCTTCCTCGACTCGCTGCGGGATGCTGCCCTCCAAGCATACCTACGCCTTTTCGGGCAGCCCCGGCTCCGCTACCGGCGCTCAGCTCAGGGCCGGCTCGCGAGCGTCGCCTGGCGCGGCCGCTCGATCTTCGCGCCGAGCCCGAGGAGCTTCGCCTCGAAGTTCTCGTAGCCGCGCGTGATGTAGCGGTCGACGCCGTAGACGCGCGAGGTGCCCTCGGCGGCCATGGCCGCGATGAGGTGGCTGAACCCGGCGCGCAGGTCGGGGATCTGGAGGTCGGCGGCGTGCAGCTTCGTGGGCCCGGCGATGACGGCCGAGTGCAGGAAGTTGCGGCGGCCCCAGCGGCACGGCGTGCCGCCCAGGCAGTCGGAGTACAACTCGATGTTGGCGCCCATGCGGCGCAGCTCCGAGGTGTAGCCGAAGCGGTTCTCGTACACGGTCTCGTGCATGATCGACAGGCCGTCGGCCTGGGTGAGCGCGACGACGATCGGCTGCTGCCAGTCGGTCATGAGCCCGGGGTGCACGTCGGTCTCGAGCGCGACCGGCTTGAGCGGGCCGCCCGGGTGCCAGAAGCGGATGCCGCCCTCGTTCGGGTCGTCGTTCACCTCGTACGCGCCGCCGATGGAGCGGAACACGTTGAGGAACGTCATCATGTCGGCCTGCTGCGCGCCGCGCACGTACACGCTGCCCTGGGTGGCGAGCGCCGCCGAGGCCCACGAGGCGGCCTCGATGCGGTCGGGCAGGGCCCGGTGCGAGTAGCCCTTGAGCTCGTCGACGCCGACGATCTCGATCACGCGGTTGGTGTGCACCTTGATGATCGCGCCCATCTTCTGCAGGATGCAGATGAGGTCGATGATCTCGGGCTCGATCGCGGCATTGCGCAGTTCCGTGGTGCCCTTGGCCATCACGGCGGTGAGCAGGACCTGCTCGGTCGCGCCGACCGACGGGTACTCGAGCTCGTAGCGGATGCCGTGGAGGCCGTTGGGGGCCGACAGGTGCGTGCCGTCGGCGCTCTTCTCGACGACCGCGCCGAACTTGCGGAGCGCGTCGAGGTGGAAGTCGATGGGGCGGCCGCCGATGTTGCACCCGCCGAGGTCGGGGATGAAGGCGCGGCCGAGGCGGTGCAGGAGGGGCCCGCACAGGAGGATCGGGATGCGGCTGGTCCCGGCGTGGACGTTGATCTCCTCGACGCCGGCGGACTCGACCGAGGTGGGGTCCATGTAGAGCGTGTCGCCGTCGAGTTCGACGTCGACGCCGTGGACGCGGAGCAGGCCCGTGACGACCTCGACATCGCGGATCGCGGGCACCGAGCGCAGCACCGAGGGGGACGTGCCCAGGAGGGCGGCGACCATCGCCTTCGAGACGAGGTTCTTCGCACCGCGGACCAGGACCTCGCCTTCGAGGGGGGTGCCGCCGTGGATGATGAGCATGTCTTCGGTGGGGGTGGCGTCGGTGCTGCTCAAGAGGTCTCCTCGGTGGGTGGAGTTCTGGGACTGAAGCCGGGAACGTGACGGAGCGAATCGTAGGGCTGACGTTGCCTTGGATTCACGTCCTTGCCGCCGCTTGCAAGCGATAAATCTACGCGGCGGACCAACGATAACGGAACGGCCACGGGAAAAACGCCCAGGTAGCGACATAACCCACGGTGATCATGCGCACCAGAAACGGGGGCATCGCACGAGCCGTCGAAAGCGTTGGTGAACGGCGGCGCGGGCCGCGGTGCCCACTCATGGGACACGCCGCGACCCGCGTCGTCGGTTGCATGTTCGGGCTTTCGCCTAAGGCAGTGCGAGCATCCGGTCGAGCGCTTCGCGAGCGTACGAGGCGGTCTCGGCGTCCACCGTGATCGTGTTCGGCACGCGCCCGGCGACCAGCTCCTCCAAGGCCCACACCAGGTGCGGCAGGTCGATGCGGTTCATCGTCGAGCAGTAGCAGACCGTCTTGTCCAGGAACGAGATCTTCTTGTCCGGGAACTGGTTCGCCAAGCGCCGCACCAGGTTCAGCTCGGTGCCGATCGCCCAGGACGAACCGGCCGGGGCCGCTTCGAGCTGCTTGATGATGTACTCGGTCGAGCCCACGTAGTCGGCGGCCTCGACGACCTCGTGCTTGCACTCGGGGTGCACCAGGATGTTGACCTCGGGGTCGAGGCGGCGCATCTCCTCGACGCACTCGAGGGTGAAGCGCCCGTGGACCGAGCAGTGGCCCTTCCACAGGATGATCTTGGCGTTGCGCAGCTCGTCGTCCGTGAGGCCGCCGTTCGGCTTGTGCGGGTTGTAGAGCACGCAGTCGTCGAGCGAGTAGCCCATCTCGCGGACCATCGTGTTGCGCCCGAGGTGCTGGTCGGGCAGGAACAGGACCTTCTCGCCCTGCTCGTAGGCCCACCGCAGCGCCCGCTCGGCGTTCGAGGAGGTGCACACGAGGCCGCCTTCGCGGCCGACGAAGCCCTTGATCGCGGCGGTCGAGTTCATGTACGTGACCGGCACCGTCTCGTCGGCGATGCCGATGCGCTTGAGGTCCTCCCAGCACTGCTCGACCTGGGACGCGGTGGCCATGTCGGCCATGGAACAGCCCGCGGCCATGTCCGGCAGGATCACGCTCTGGTGGTCGCCGGTGAGGATGTCGGCGCTCTCGGCCATGAAGTGCACGCCGCAGAACAGGATGTACTCGGCGTCGGGCCGCGCGGCGGCCTGCTGGGCGAGCTTGAACGAGTCGCCGGTGACGTCGGCGAACTGGATCACCTCGTCGCGCTGGTAGTGGTGGCCCAGGATGAAGACGTTGCCGCCCAGGGTCTCCTTGGCGGCGCGGGCGCGCTCGACCAGGTCGGGGTCGGAGGGCGCGGGCAGTTCACCGGGGCAGTCGACGCCGCGCTCGGAGCCGGAGTCGGTGCCGCGTCCCAGGAGCAGGAGCGCGGTCTGAGTGGAAGCAGGTTCGTTGAAGCCCGTCATGGCCGCAATCGTAGTCCGCTCCGAGCCCTCCTCGCCTCCTCTGAACCGCAGAACGGGACCCGTCACGCCCCGCCTTTCGAACACCGGCCCCGAATCCGCGTCGCACCGCCCCGCCATCATGGATAACGGGGGGTCCCCACCCCGACACACCCGACCGAAGGGGCGCCGGAGCACGAATCGCCCCGCTTCGGCAAGCGGTTACATCTCGTCCCTGCCCATCCACTACGCTCATGGTGTGCGCATCCTCATAGCTCCCGACAAGTTCGCCGGCACCATGAGCGCCGCCGAAGCCGCCGACGCCGTCGCCGCGGGCTGGCGCCGCGCCAGGCCGGACGACACCGCGGTCACGCTGCCGCTCGCCGACGGCGGCCCCGGCTTCGTCGACGTCCTCGCCCACGCCCTCCCCGGCGCGTCCCGCCGCACTGTCGAGACCTGCGACCCCCTCGGCCGCCCCGTCAAGGCCGACTACCTGCGCGACGGCGAGACCGCCTACATCGAGTCCGCCGCCGCGTGCGGCCTCCACCTCCTCGAACCCGCCGAACGCGACCCGCGCCGCACCACCAGCTACGGCCTCGGCCTCATCGTCGCCGACGCGATCGAGACCGGCGCCCGCCGCGTCGTCGTCGGCCTCGGCGGCTCGGCCACCAACGACGCCGGAGCCGGGATGCTCACCGCCCTCGGCCTCACCCTCCTCGACTCCACCGGAGCCGCACTGCCCTACGGCGGTGGCGTCCTCTCCGCCTGCACCGCGATCGAAGGCCACGCCCGCACCCGCGGCGTCGAACTCGTCGCCGCCACCGACGTCGACTCCCCGCTCCTGGGCCCGCACGGCGCGACCTACATGTTCGGCCCGCAGAAGGGCGCGAGCGGCAACGCCCTGCCGTTCCTGGAGATGTCGCTCTCCTCCTTCGCCGAAGTCGCCGAACGCCAGGTCGGCCCGGTCGGCGCCGCCGAACTCCCCGGCGCTGGAGCCGCCGGAGGCCTCGGCTTCGCGTTCTTCCTCCTCGGCGGCCACCGCGAGTCCGGCGCCCGCCTCACCTGCGACGCCGTCGGCCTCGACGCCCGGATCGCCGAAGCCGACCTCGTCATCACCGGCGAGGGCTCCTTCGACGCCCAGAGCCTGCGCGGCAAGCTCGCCGCCGAGGTCGCCTCCGGCGCGGCCGCCCACGGCAGGCCATGCCTCGTCCTCGCCGGGCGCTCCGACCTCGAGTCCCACCCCGACCTCGCGGGCGTCCACTCGGTCGTCGACCTCGTCGGCAGCCCCGAGGCCGCCATGCGCGAGCCCGTCCAGGGGCTCACGTCGCTCGCCGAGAAGGTGGCGAAGGAGTGGCAGGAGTAGGTACGGTCGAGGACTGGTCGTCAGGAGAGGTCACACCTTCGGTTTTGTGACCTCGGACTGTGTCGCAGATTCCCTTCGCTCCGCTACGGGAATAGCGACGCCCCCGACCCCGTTGGGTACTGTTGACCTGTCGAAGAGACCCGATCGACGTGGATCTCGCACACACACGAGGGAGTTGCCAGTGAGCACCGCTCAGCAGGCCGAAGACGTCAAGGACAACGCCACCAAGGTCGGCGTCGTGCTCACCGAAGCGGCCGCAACCAAGGTCAAAGCCCTGATCGAGCAGGAGGGCGAGGAAGGCCTGCGACTGCGCGTCGAGGTCAGCCCCGGCGGCTGCTCCGGTCTGCGCTACGGCCTGTACTTCGACACCGACGTGCGCGACGGCGACACCGTCCAGGACTACGAGGGCTTCGGCGTCGTGGTCGACAAGATGAGCGTCCCCTACCTCATCGGCGCGAGCATCGACTTCGCCGACCGCATCGACGCCCAGGGCTTCACCATCGACAACCCGAACGCCCAGGGCTCCTGCGCCTGCGGCGACTCCTTCCACTAGGAGATCGGAACGGACTGCCCCAGCCCGGTCGATCTCCGGATCGGCCGGGCTGAGCCGTGCGCTAGGCTGTCTGCTCCCACCACGGGCCCCACCGCCCGAATCCCAAGCGCTTCACGCGCTTCCATTCACGTCCCCGACTGAACGAGGACAATCGCAGTGGCACTTGCAGTGCAAGGCATGAAGACCGCCGTCACCGGCGCGACCGCGGAGACGGTCGGCCACGGGATGACCCGGCTCGGCCAGGCCCCGGTCGTCGTCGACGGCGAAGAGCTCGACCTCATCGCGGTCATGGAGCGCGGCGGCACCCTCCGCCTCGTCCACATCGGACCAGGCGAGGCCAAGGCGATGCACGCCTACGCCGACCAGTGTCGCGACCTCGGCCTGGAGTTCAGCGCCGACCCCGGCGACCTCGAAGGCGACGAGGCCGTCGACTTCCTGACCGGCGCGAAGTTCCTGGTGACGAGCCAGGAGCGCTACCAGCTCCTCCAGGCCACCACCGGCCTGAGCGACGACGAGATCCTCGAGCGCGTGCGCGTCCGCGTCACCACGCTCGACCAGGACGGCGTCGAGATCGCGGGCCACGACATGGACCGCATCCGCGTGCCGTTCGCGCGCTCCAGCGACACCATCGACCCCGCCGGCGCGGGAGACGCCTTCACCGCCGGGCTCCTGGCCGGGCTGGGCTGGGGGATGAGCCTGCGCCGTTCCGCCGAGGTCGGCTCGCAGATGACCGCGCTGGCGCTCGAATCCGTTGGCCCGCAGGGATACGCGGTCAACCCGGTCGAGTTCGTGCACCGCCTGGAGCAGTCCTACGGCCCGGCCGCGGCGGCCGAGGCCTCCGCGTACCTGCTGCCCGAGTAATCCCAAGGGCCCCTTGAACACTCAGTGTTCACTTGCGTCTCAATAATTGGGATTACAAAGGCAATACGGACGAAACAATTGCACCCCAAGGTCTCTGGCAACAGTCTGCACGGTAACGATTTCACAACGCACCCTATCTTTTGAAGGTGTTGTGCGCCATGGTGTGAGTTATCCCACGACCCACTCACGCTCTGGAGACCCTTGTGAAACGACTCCGCATAGCGGCCGCCGTCGGCGCGGCGGCCGCACTCGCACTCACCGCATGCACCGGCGACCCCAACGACGTAGGCGGCGGCGGTGACGGGGGCGGCGGCACCGTCGACATGTCGATCGGCGAAGTCCCCACCCTGGTCGTCAGCGACTGCGACGACTCGGAGTGCTACCGCATCCTCAAGAACGTCTACGACGGACTCGTCTACTACGACAACGAGACCGGCGAGCCGATCAACCTCGTCGCCGAGGAGATCTCCACAGCGGACAACCAGACGTGGACGATCAAGATCAAGGACGGCCTGACCTTCCAGAACGGCGAGCCGGTCGACGCCGAGTCCTTCATCCGCTCGTGGAACCACACCGCCTACGGCCCCAACGTGGCCGGGCTGAACTACTTCTTCGGCCGCTTCGAGGGCTACGAGGCGATGAACCCCGCGCCCCTCCCCGAGGACCAGTGGGCCGACCCCGAGGTCCCCGAGTTCCCGCCGGTCGACGTCACCGAGCTCTCCGGCCTCACCGCCGTCGACGAACTCACCATCGAAGTGAAGCTCGTCGACCAGTTCAGCGGCTTCGCCACCATGCTCGGCTACGCGGCGTTCCTGCCGATGGCCGAGGAGTGCCTCGCCGACCTCGAAGCCTGCATGTGGAACCCGATCGGCAACGGCCCCTTCCAGCTCGAGGAGCCCTACGCCGTCGAGGCGGGCGCGACCGCCGTCCGCTGGGAGGACTACCCCGGCGACATGCCGGCCCAGATCGACAAGGTCGTCTGGCACCCCTACCTCGGCGAGACCGACTGCTGGAACGACTTCAAGACCGGCGACATCGACGTCTGCTCGCCCCGCGCGGCCGACTTCGAGACCGCGATGGCCGACCCCGAGCTGACCGAGCGGCTCATCACCCAGCCGGGCACCTCGTTCACCGCCCTCGGCTTCCCGCTGTGGATGGAGGAGTGGCAGGACGTCAACCTGCGCCGCGCCTTCTCCGCCGCGATCGATCGCGAGGGCGTGCTCACCGTCATCGGCCAGGGCCGCGGCGTCCCCGCCGACGGCTTCATCCCCGAGACGATCCTCGGCGGCGGCACCGGCGTCTGCGAGTACTGCGAGTACGACCCCGAGCTGGCCAAGGACCTTCTCGAGCAGGCAGGCGGCTGGCCCGAGGGCAAGGTGTTCCAGCTCTGGTACAACGAGTCCGCGGACAACCAGACCCTCTACCGCGCCGTCGGCGACTCCATCAAGGACACCCTCGGCATCGAGTACGAGCTCGTCCCGCTCGACTGGCCGGAGTTCCTGACCGCCCGCGACGAGCACACCGTCGAAGGCCCGTTCCGCTACCAGTGGGGCCCTGACTACAACCTCAACGAGAACTTCCTGACGCCGGTCTACGGCGGCGGCGAGGCCATGAACGTCTTCGGCTACGCCAGCCCCGAGTTCGACGCCGCGATCCTCGCGGCCGACCAGGCGCCGACCCTCGAAGAGGCCCAGCCGCTCTACGCCGCCGCGGAGGCGATCATCGCCGAGGCCATGCCGGCCGCGCCGATCATCTACTCGGCCGACAACGTGTTCTACAACGACACCGTCGAGAACGTCGTCGTCAACCCGATCTACGTCGCCCCCGGCGGCGACTGCGAACTCCGCCTGATCACGGTGGTCGAGTAGTCGAACCGGGTTGCGGCGCAGCCCTAGGGGTCTCCGCCCCTGGCGGGCGGGCGAACGCGCGAGTCCACGACTCGCCGCGGGAGCCCGCCCGCACCCTCTCGGCCGTGCCGCCCAAAGGGAACGGGAACAACTTCAATGGGACGCTACGTCATCCGCCGCCTGCTGCAGGCGCTCCTGACACTGGGGCTCGTGCTCTTCCTCATGCACTGGCTCATGGCCATCTCCGTGCAGGTCCGCGGCAATCCGGCCCGCCTCTTCTTCGGCGACCGCACACCCGACGCGGCCGCGCTCGCCCAGGTCGAAGCCATGTACAACCTCGACGACCCGTGCTACGACCGCACCGGCGACCCCTGCCTCGTGCCGTTCGTCGAACGCCTCCAGGACTACGCCGCCGGGGACTTCGGCACGACGCTGCGCAACAACCGGGACGTCGGCGAGCTGCTCGCCATCTCCATCCCGAACACCCTGCGGCTCTTCGCCTTCTCGATCGTCACGCTCGTCGTCCTGGCGATGGTCTTCGGCTCCTGGGCCGCCCGGCACCGCAACCGCTTCCAGGACCACTTCGTGCGCGGCGGCACCATCCTCGTCGACTCGGTGCCGGTCTTCCTCATCATGCTCATCTACTCCTCGCTCATCGCCGTGCCCCTGACCCGCTGGGTCAGAGGCATATTCGGCGACGAGTCCGCGATAGGCCAGCTGTTCAGACCCACCTACGACGTCGACCATCCGTGGATGACGATCATCGTCCCCGGGCTCCTCCTGGGCACCGCCGGGCTCGCGAGCATGACGCGCCTCGTCCGCGCCAGCCAGCTGGAGAACTACCACGCCGACTTCGTCCGCACCGCACACGCCAAGGGCCTCACCAGGAGACGCGTCACCAACGTCCACATCGTGCGGAACTCGCTCATCCCGGTCGTGACCTCCATCGGCTACAACTTCGCGTTCATCCTCACCGGCGCCGTCGTCACCGAGGGCATCATGCAGATCCCCGGCATGGGCCAGATGCTCTGGAACGCCCTGCTGGGCACGGAAGTCAGCATCGTCATCACGTCCTTCGTGGTCATCGCCGTCGTCGTGCTCGCCGTGAACCTCGTCGTGGACCTCATGTACGCCCTACTCGACCCGAGGATTCGCTATGCCTGACCGCACCGAACCCCTCCCCGAGCCCGTACCCGGGGTCCTCAAGACCGCCGACGCCCCGCAGGCCTCCCTGTGGAAGGACGCCTTCCACCGCATGGTTCGCCGCGTCGACGTCCTCATCGCGGCCCTGCTCATCCTGGTCGCGGTCGCCATGGCGGTCTTCCCGACCCTGTTCACCGACGCCGACCCGCGCAGCTGCTCCGGCCGCCTCGCCCGCCAGCGCCCGGACACGTGGTTCACGGGGGACCACCCGCTCGGCACCGACGCGTTCGGCTGCGACTTCGCGGCGAAACTCGTCTACGGCGCGAGACCGACTCTGCTCCTGGCCGTCGCCGTGATCGTCCTCAGCGTCCTCATCGGACTCATTCTGGGCATCCTCTCGGGCTACTACGGCGGCTGGACCGACGCGGTCATCTCCCGCGCCCTCGAGGTGTTCATGGTCGTGCCGTTCCTGTTGGGCGCCTTGCTGCTCCTGGCCCTCTTCCGGGGCCGCAGCAGCACCGACGAGCTCATACCCTCGGTCGCCCCGGCCGCGCTCGCGCTGGCAGTGTTCGGGTGGATGGAGTTCGCCCGGTACGTGCGCGCGGCGACGATCGAGACGCGCAACCTCGACTACGTGGCGGCGGCGCGGTGCCTGGGCGCGAAGGACCGGCGGATCATGTTCCGCCACATCATGCCCAACGCGATCGTCCCGGTCACGGCCATCGTCCCGACCACCGTCGGCGGCATCATCGTCACCGAGTCGGTCCTGGCCGTCCTGGGCCTGGGCATCCGCCCGCCCGCGACGAGCTGGGGCATCCTCCTCGCCGAGGGCACGAACTGGGCGACGGGCGGGTACCTGTACCTCCTGTTGTGGCCCATGGCGTTCCTGCTCATCACCGTGTTCGCGTTCGCGACCTTCGGCGACGCCCTGCGCGACGCCCTCGACCCGAAACTGAGGTGAGCGGATGTCGATGCGAATCCGAGTCATCGGCGACACGCTCCCCGGTGTCGACGCGAACAAGCCACTGCTCGAAGTGGACGACCTGCACGTGGAGTTCCGGCTGCGCGGCGTCAAGGTCCCGGCCGTGCGCGGGGCGAGCTTCACGCTCGAACTGGGCCGCACGCTCGCCATCGTCGGCGAGTCCGGTTCCGGCAAGTCCGTGACGAGCCAGGCGATCATGGGCATCCTCGACACGCCGCCCGCACGCATCACCAAGGGCGAGGTGCGGCTGCAGGGCGTCGACCTCCTGGGGCTCGACGCCGAGTCCCGCAGAGGCGTGCGCGCCAACCACATCGCGATGGTCTTCCAGGACGCCCTCTCGGCGCTCAACCCGGTGTGGTCCGTGGGCTTCCAGATCGGCGAGCTGTTCCGCGTCCACCGCGGCCTCAGCCGCGCCGACGCGAAGGCCAGGGCGGTCGAACTGCTCGACCTGGTCGGCATCCCGGACGCGAAGAACCGGGTCGGCCACTACCCGCACCAGTTCTCCGGCGGTATGCGGCAGCGCGTCATGATCGCCATGGCGCTCGCGCTCGACCCGGAGATCCTGATCGCGGACGAGCCGACCACGGCCCTCGACGTCACGGTGCAGGCGCAGATCATGCGGCTGCTCAAGGACATCCAGACCGAGCGCAACATGGGCCTGATCCTCATCACCCACGACCTCGGCGTGGTCGCGGACGTCGCCGACGACGTCGCGGTCATGTACGCGGGCGAAGTGGTCGAGCGCGCCGGGATCCGCGACGCGTTCAAGCGCCCGGCCCACCCGTACACGAAGTCCCTGCTCCGCGCGATCCCGCGCGTCGACACGGTCGGGCGGGAGCTCGAGGTCATCCGGGGCCTGCCGCCGAACCCGGCGAACCTGCCGGGCGGGTGCCCGTTCCATCCGCGCTGCTTCGCGGCCGAGGACAAGTGCACCCACGACGTTCCGCCCTGGATCGAGCCGTCCCACACGCACGGCAGCCGCTGCCACTTCGCCGAGGAGGTCTTCGCCGATGAACGCTGAACTGGGCCAAGCGAACACGCACACCGAGCCGGTCCTGGAAGCGAAGGACCTGGTGAAGCACTTCCCGATCCAGCGCGGCATCGTCCTCAAGCGGACCGTCGGCCAGGTGCAGGCGGTCGACGGCGTCGACCTCCGGCTCTACCCGGGGAAGACGCTCGGCGTCGTCGGCGAGTCCGGGTGCGGCAAGTCCACGCTCGCGAAGCTCCTCGTGGGCCTCGAGACACCGACTTCCGGTTCGATCCGACTGCAGGGCAGCGAGATCGGCGGCCTGTCGGCCCGCCGGATCCGCCCGTTCCGCCGCGACATCCAACTGGTCTTCCAGGACCCGTACACGTCGCTGAACCCGCGCATGACCGTCGGCGACATCATCGGCGAGCCGTTCGAGATCCACCCCGGGGTGATCCCGAAGGCGCAGCGCGCCAACGAGGTCAAGGACCTGCTCGACATGGTCGGGCTCAGCCCCGACCACGTGAACCGCTACCCGCACCAGTTCTCCGGCGGGCAGCGCCAGCGCATCGGCATCGCCCGCGCTCTGGCGCTGCGTCCGCAGGTGCTGGTGCTCGACGAGCCGGTGAGCGCGCTGGACGTGTCGATCCAGGGGCAGGTCATCAACCTCCTCGAGCGCCTGCAGGACGAGCTGGGCCTGGCGTACGTGTTCATCGCGCACGACCTGTCGGTGGTGCGCCACATCGCCGACGACGTCGCGGTCATGTACCTGGGCAAGGTGGTCGAGCGCGGCACCGGCCGCGAGATCTACGACCGCCCCCGCCACCCGTACACGCAGGCGCTCCTCTCCGCCGTTCCCGTCCCCGACCCGGACCTGCGGGGCCAGCGCGACGAGATCATCCTGCAAGGCGACGTCCCGTCCCCGATCAACCCGCCTTCGGGCTGCCGCTTCCGCACCCGCTGCTGGAAGGCCACGGACCACTGCGCCGAGGAGGTCCCTGGCCTCGACGCAGGGGACGAGGGCACCCACCCGACGGCCTGCTTCTACGCCGAGGAGCGGGACGTCACCCACGCGGTCAAATAGCCTCGCCCCCTGGCGGTCATCGGAGGCGGGTCCTTCAGCCTCCTCCGATGACCGCCGCCCTCACCGGCCCGAACGCTGGCGGAGCCCCCCGCAATCGGGTTGCGGGACCCTGCCGTCCCGGCTAACTTGCCCTGGTGCCGACAGACGCCCCGAAGCCCGCCGACCTCGACGCGATCGCCGCCGCGTACCCACTCGGAGCCGTCCGCGAAATCCGCTACCTTCCCGACGGCCGGATGAACCGGAACTGGTTCCTGGACTGCGACCAGGGCCGCTTCGCGCTCAAACACCTGACCGACCGCGACCCGGCCGCGGTCGCCCGCAACCTCGGCCTGCTCAAACGCCTTGCGGCCGAAGGCGTCCCAGTCGCTCCGGTGCTCGCCACCTCCGCAGGCGAGCTGGTCTATGAGACCGCAGGCAACGCCTACTATCTCTGCGCATGGATCGACGGCACCCACCCGGGCGCGGACATGTCGCTCGCCCAGGCGCGGCACATGGGCGAGACGATCGCCCGCATCCACACAGCCCTCGCCGCCCCAGACCTCGGCCTCCCCGCACCCCAGCCGGTCCCGACCGCCGCCGTCGACCCTGAAGCCGCGCTCGCCGAGACCGGCCGCTTCCTCGAACTCGCCGCGAACAGCCCCGTCCAAGACGACTTCGACCGCGCCGCCGTCCCGCTCCTGCACGACCGCCGCGCCCTCATCGCCGCCCACGCCCACCTCCGACCGGGCCCCGCGGATTCGACGGGCCCCGAGGGCTGGACGCACGGCGACTGCCAGGACTTCAACCTCATCTGGTCCGCCGACCGCGTCGAAGCCGTGATCGACTGGGACCGTATCCGGGTCGGCTCGTACGCCCTCGAACTCGTACGCGCGGCCGCCTGGCAGTTCTGCACTCCCGACGCCCGCATCGACCTCGACAAGGTCGCCGCCTTCCTCACCGGCTACCGCGCGGTCCGCCCCATCGACCCGGCCGACCTCGCCAACGCTGCCCGCCACCGCTGGTGGAGGATGCTCGCCCACTGCTGGCACCTCGACCTCCACTACAACCGCCCCAGCACGACCTGCGACCACCTCTTCTTCGAGGACCACCGCCTCATCACCTGGTGGTCAGCGAACCTCGAAGCGGTCGAGGCCGCCTTCGGGGCCCCGGACGCGAGCTCGTACACGTCCCGCACCGAGCGGGCCGAGACACACTGGGCGGCTTCGGTTCGGGCACTGCCGCTCGAAGGCCGAGTCAAGGGACGCGTCTACCGCCGCGAGCGATTCGGCATCTTCATCGACCTCGACGGCTGTCCGGACGCGCACGGCTTCGCGGACATCGCCGGAGCCCGGTGCCGCCACCGCGGGCTCCCCGAAGTCGGCGCCCGTGTCAGCGGCTGGGTCCGTCAGCACAACGACCGGAACTTCCAGATCACGGTCCGGCTCGACTGGGCCGCGATCCACGACCCGTGGGGAGCGTTCACCGGGCAGGAAGGCGATGTCGTCACCGGCACGGTCACCAAGGCCGTATCGATCGGCGTCTTCGTCGCGATCGGCGAATGCATCGAGGGGCTCGTCCCGGCAGCCGATATCGAGGCACTGCCTTCGGCCGTATGGGCAGTGGGCGCATCCGTGCGCGTCCGCATCGTCGAAGTCGACCTCGCCCGCCCGCGCCTGCTGTTCGCTCCGGCTTGAGGACGGCTCACGCAGTCGGGATGTCGGTGGGGGCGGATAGGTTCGGGCGCATGACCGACACGGAAGCCTCGGGCCGTATCGACCGGATCGCGGTCTCGGGAACGGCTGCGGCAGCGTTCATCACCGACGTGGAGGGCCGCGTGCTGCTGGTCAAACCGGCGTCCCGCGACCACTGGGGGTTCGCGGGCGGATGGGTCGACCGGGGCGAGTCGCCGCACGAGGGATGCGCCCGCGAGATCGAGGAGGAGATCGGCCTGCGCCTCGAAGTCGGCGCTCTGCTCGTGGTCGACTGGCTGACCGACGTCGGCTACATCGCCGAACCCTTGACCTACTACGTCTTCGACGCGGGCGTCGTCGACGATCCGGCCGCGGTGCGGCCCCGGCCCGGGGAGATCGAGCAGGTCGGGTTCTTCGCGCCCGAACAGGCGCTCGAGCGCATCGGCGAGTTCAACCGGGCGAGGCTCGCGCTGGCGATCGAAGCGAGGCTCACCGGCACGACCGTGTACCAGCCGTACCGCTAACGCCTTGCGGGGCTTGTGGACCGTGGTCTTCTTGATCGTGCCGTCGGGGTTGTAGTAGTGCCACTCGCCGACCTTCTTGTCCTGCTCGTAGCGGCCGCTGTCGATGAGGGCGCCCTCGGCCGTCCAGCGCTCCCAGAGACCCTGGCGCTTCTCGTGGTCGAAGTCGCCGCGCTGCAGGAGCTGCTTGTTGGCGCGCCACCACGTCCACTGGCCGTGGAGGAGCCCGTCCGCGTAGCCGCCTTCGGAGCGCAGGCGGCCGTCGTTCGCGTAGTGGCGCCAGATGCCCTCGCGCTGGCCCGCCACGTAGTCGCCGACGACGAAGCCGCCGCGGGCGTCCTCCTCGGCCCACTGGCCGGTCTTGCGGCCCTGGTCGTCGAGGCGGTTCGGGGCGTCCTCGGGTCGCGGCCCCTCCGGTTTCGCCATGGTCGGCCTCCCTTCGGCTCGGGCGGCCGCGCGACCTGCGCGGCCCACCGCCGAGCCTAGGCGCTCCCAGGCGTGCGCACCCCTGCTTCGAGAAGGTCCTTCGCGTAGCAGACCGAGATGTCCCAGTCGATGTAGTGCCCGAAGCGCGGGATCCGGTGGTAGCCCTCGCGCTCGTAGAAGCGGATCGCGTCGGGCTGCTCCTCGCCGGTCTCGAGCTTCAGGGTGGTCCAGCCGCGTTCGCGGGCCGCGTCCTCCAGGGCGGCGAGGAGCGCGGCGGCGACGCCGGAGCCGCGCGACCCCGGGGCCACGTACATGCGTTTGATCTCGGCCGACCCGGCGTCGAGCCCGCGCAGCGCGCCGCACCCGATGGCCTCGCCGCCGGGGCCGAACGCCATGAGGAACACCGAGACGTCCTCGGCGGACGGCACCGGGCCGGGTTCGTGGTCGTCGCAGCCGTACCGCTCGTCGAGTTCGGCGCGCTGGCTCGCGCGCAGCGCGGCGCCCTGCGGGTCGTCCCAGTCGCGGGCTTCGACGGTCCAGGTCGCGGTGGGGGTCATGGGGGTCCTCCTCGTGTCGTAACAGATGTTACGGTAACACTTGTTACGACAATGGGGAGGGCAGGGCCATCGCACGCAGGGCCGACCACGAAGCGCAGCAGGAACGGATCTCGAAAGCGGTCTGGAGCATCCTCGCGGGCAAGGGCATCGAGCACTTGACGATCCGCGCCGTCGCCGCCGAGGCCGGGTGCACCACCGGCCTGGTGATGCACCGGTTCCCCGGCCGCAAGGCGCTCCTCGCGCACGCACGCGACCTCCTCCACGCCCGCACCCGCGTGCGCGTCGAACGCCTCGAAGCCGAGGCCCCGAGCCCGCGCGCCGCCCTCCGCGCCGTCCTCGCCCAGGGCATGGCGCTCGACGAGGACTCCGCGCAGGAAGCGCTCGTGTGGATGGGGTTCCTCGCCGCGTCAGTGGGGGACGAGGACCTGATCGCCCTGCACCGCAAGAACAACCGCGTCTGGCGCGACCGCGTCGCCCGGCTCGTGGCCGCCTCCGCGCCCGACTGGGGACCGGAGCGGATCGACACCGCAGTCTTCGCCCTCGTCGCCGCCACCGAAGGCGCCGCCCAGCTCGCCTGCTTCGACCCCGACACCTACAGTGCGGCGGCCCAAGAGGCCCTGCTCGACGCGATGCTGGCGGTCTACGGCCTGACGGCGTGAGGGGTCGCCCCGATGAAGTCGGCCGTGGCCGGATCGAGCGGGAACGGCCGTTCGGGCGGCAAGAGCGCGCGGGCCTCCTCGAAGCGACCTGCCGCAACTTCCGCGCCGACGTCCTTCGCGAGCGCGGTCACGTCCTCGATGCCCTTGATCCACTGGCCCGCATACCGGTCCACGGCCTCCCCGGAGAGCCCGATCTGGATCGACCGGTGCTCCAGCCGCGCCAGGCGCACGTCCCGCTCCGGGTCCCACTGGACCCGCACCGGCGACGCCGCGAGACGCGCCTTCCACGCCGCCTCGGTCTCGCCCGCCGCAGGACTGCTCCCGCACGAATTGGCCAGCGCCCAAGCGAAGCCCTCGCGGCTGACCCGGATCGCCAGCACCCGGGTCTGGCCGGGCTTCGCCGCCCACCCGCACCGGTACATCATCCACAGGAACGACGGCTTGATCCAGGTCATCCGCTCGCGCTTGAACGGCGGCACGAACGTCTGCGCGGCCAACGCCGGCTCGGCGATCTCGGGGGAGTAGGCCTGGTAGACCGTGACGGCGGCGTCGTCGAAGACGGCCCGGATCTGTCGAGAGGGGATCATGGGCCGAATCCTCCCAGGACCCGGCCCACGCGGCAAACCGGTTTAGGCGGCGGTCGCGGCCGCGTACCGCGCGGCCACGTCCTGCCAGTTCACGACCTCCCACATCGCCTTCACGAAGTCGGGGCGGACGTTCTTGTACTGCAGGTAGTACGCGTGCTCCCACGCGTCGAACGCCAGCAGCGGGACCGACGTCTGCGCGACGTTCCCGTGGTGGTCGTAGACCTGCTCCACGATGAGCCGCTTCGAGACCGGCTCGAACGACAAGACGCCCCAGCCCGAGCCCTGCACGAGCGTCGTCGCCGCCGAGAGCTGCCCGTGGAAGCCCTCGAACGACCCGAAGTACTCGTCGATCGCCTCCGCGAGCTCGCCCTCGGGCCGCCCGCCGCCTTCAGGGCTCATGTTCTCCCAGTACAGGGAATGCAGCACGTGCCCGGAGACGTTGAACGCGAGGGTCTTCTCGAGACCGACGATCCCGGAGAAGTCGCCCTTGTCCCGCGCCTCCTCGATGCGCTCCAGCATGTCGTTGGCGCCCTTGACGTAGGCGGCGTGGTGCTTGTCGTGGTGCAGCTCGAGGATGTGCCCGTTGATATGCGGCTCCAGCGAGCCGTAGTCGTAGGGCAGGTCGGGAAGCGTGTAGACGGTCATGATCGCCTCTCTCACTTTCTTGGCAGTACTTGGCTGTAGCCACGCTTCCACAGTTGCAAAAGGTTTGCAATAGAACTCGGCACGGGTCGCCCCGTGATCCCGATCGTCTTAGGACCAAAGTCCGAACCGCGCCGAAACCCAAGGCGCGCAGGACTTGACGCTCGTCTAACGCGACAGCCGCCGGATGCCCTCCACGATGCCCGGCAGCACCTCCAGGAACCGGTCCACCTCGTCCTCGGTGGTCTCCCGGTGCAGCGACACCCGCACGTTCCCGTGGCTGAGCACCCCCATCGCCTGCAGCACATGCGAAGGCCGCAGCCGCGTCGAAGCGCACGCCGAACCCGACGACACCGCGAACCCCGCCCGGTTCAACTCCGTCAGCAGCACCTCGCCGTCGACGCCGAGGCACGAGAACGTGACGATGTGCGGCAGCCGGTCCACCGGATCGCCCGGCAGCTCCACCTCCGGGACCGTCTCCGCGATGTGCTCCCGGATCCGCTCCGTCATCGCCCGCACCCGCTTCGACAGCTCCTCCCGCTCGGCGACGACCGCCCGCAGCGACGCCGCCGCAGCCACCGCCGCCGGGACGTCGACCTCGCCGATCGCCTCCCGGATAGAGGAGTCCTCACCCGGGAACGGATTGCGCCAACGCGTCCCCTTGCGCACCACGAGGATCCCCGCGCCCGCGAGCCCGCCCCACTTCCGGGCGCTGGCCGCGAGCACCGACCACCCCTCGGGCACCGGCTCCCACGGCAGGCTCGCCGCCGCGTCGCACACCAGCGGCACGCCCCCCGCGTTCGACGCGATCTGAGCGACCGGCTGCCGGGTCCCCACCTCGTGGTTCGCGCTCTGCACGACGAGCACCGAGGCGTCCTCGACCCCCGCGAGCGGATCGGCGTCGACGCGCCCGAGCCGGTCGACCGGGACCGACACGGCCGTCCCTCCCGCACGCTCGTGCCACTGGGCCGCGTGCAGCACCGACGAGTGCTCCACGGCGCTGTGCACGAGCGGCCCCGGCTCGCTCCGGGCCGCGATGACGCCGAGTACGCCCGCGTGCACGGCCTGTGTCCCGCGCGATGTGAAAGTGACCTCATCAGGGCTCACGCCCAGGGACGCGGCCGCCGACTGGCGGGCCGCCTCCAGGAGCATCCGCGACCTCCGGCCCAATGTGTACAGTCGGCCGGGGCCCGCCCAGCCCTCCGACAAAGCCGCAGCATAGGCGTCGCGGGCCGCCGGATGGGGCGGCTGCGCGGTCGCGCCGTCGAAGTACGTGTCGGTCACAAGTCAAATGTAGAAGACATCCCGGCGCGAACCCAACCCCTTGCACTTCCGGGCCCGGGCCAAGCAGTAGGCTCTTGCCGTCAAGATCTGCGCCTTGCCGCCCGCCCGGCGGCGGACGCGGAGCCGAGCGCTGAGAAAGGCATGAGACAGGTGGTCGGAAAACCGTCCCGAGAACGTCGCGGCCGAGCCCGCCGCGCGATAGGTCTCACCGGGATCGCCGCGCTGCTCCCGATCGTGCTCGCGGGGTGCAGCCTTGACGACGCGTTCTACCTGGGCTGGCCGCGCACGCGCCCCACGACCCAGTCCGAGCAGATGTTCGACCTGTGGATCGGCTCCACGGTCGCCGCGCTCGCGGTCGGCGTCATCGTGTGGGGGCTGACCTTCTGGTGCATCGCCGCCTACAAGAAGAAGGACAGCGACACCGAGCTGCCCCGCCAGACCAAGTACAACCTGCCGGCCGAGCTCACCTTCACGGCGCTGCCGTTCGTGCTCATCGGCATCCTGTTCTACTACACGGTCATCGTGCAGGACAACGTCACCGAGATGAGCGACGAGCCCAAGAACTGCACGAACGTCACCGCGTTCAAGTGGAACTGGCAGTTCACGTACTCCGACGAGGAGTGCGAGCCGCTGCTCGGCGCCGACGGCCAGCCCGTCACCGAGACCGGCGACTCGGACTACATCCCGATCATCGTGGTCCCCAACCAGCAGGACGTGCGCTTCGTCGGCACCGCCGAGGACGTCATCCACTCCTTCTGGGTCCCGGACCTGCTCTTCAAGCGCGACCTCATCCCGGGCTCGGACGCGCAGACCACCCGCTGGGAGGTCGACTTCAAGTCTGAGGGCACCTTCGTCGGCCGCTGCGCCGAGCTCTGCGGCGCCTACCACGCCTTCATGAACTTCGAGATGCGCGTCGTCTCCCCGGAGGACTACGAGACCTTCGTGAACGCCCGCGTCGAGGGCATGTCGACCCCGGAGGCGCTGGAGCTCATCGGCCAGCCGCCGTACGCGACCACGACCCACCCGTTCGACACCGACCAGGCCACTGGCGAAGCGAGCTAGGGGAGCAGCAATGAAGACCGAGAACAAGCTTTTCTTCATCGTCATGGTCTCGATGTTCATCTTCGCGGCCATCTACGGGTACGTCACCTGGATCAACGAGAACCCGGCCTACGGCGTCCCGAACGAGGTCGAGTGGGTCGGCACGATCGCGCTGATCTTCTCGGGCCTGCTCACCGGCATGGTGTGGCTGGTGTTCTGGGTGATCTCCCGCCGCATCGACCCGCGCCCGGAGGACCGCCCCGACGGCGAGATCTCCGACGTCTCGGGCGAGGTCGGCTTCTTCAGCCCCGGCTCCTACTGGCCGCTGGGCCTGGCGTTCACCGCCGTGTTCGCCGGTCTGGGCGTCGTGTTCTGGCTCCCGTGGATGATGTTCGCGGGCGGCGTCGCGATCCTCTTCGCCGTCGGCGGCCTGACCTTCGAGTACTACACGGGCACCCGCAAGCTCGGCCCGCAGTAGCGATACCCGTTGGAAGGCCCGGAGCTGCCCGCTCCGGGCCTTTCCCGTTGTCCCAGTGGGAAAGGTTAGGGTGTGGCGGTGACTCCCTCTGTGCAGCGCCGGAAGGCGCCGCTGCTGCGGCGCCTGGCCGGAGTGGTGTTCTACAACCTGCCGCCCGTGATGCGCCGCCGGATCGTCCGGATCGCCACGCCGACCTACACGCTCGGCTCCGTCGTCCTCGTCATGGACTCCGGCCGCGAACGACTCCTCATGCTGCGCCAGCCCCCCGGGAAGCGCTGGACCCTCCCCGCGGGCCTCCTCAACCGCCGCGAGCAGCCGATCGAAGGCGCCCGCCGCGAACTCGCCGAGGAGACCGGCATCGAAGCCGACCTCGACGAGCTGATCCCGGCCAACCCGTGCGCGGTCGTCCACACCTCAGGACGCTGGGTCGACAACGTCTTCCACCTCGAACGCGACCCCGAGACCACGCAGATCCTCGTCGACGGCCACGAAGTCTGGGACGCCGGCTGGCACCCCGTCGACGACCTCCCCGAGATGACCCGCGCCACCGCGAAGCTCCTGGCCCACTACCAACTCGGGCCGCTCGCCTAAGCCCAGCGCAGCCGCACCGCGGTGGCGTCGTCGTGCCGCTTCGCGTGCTCGCGGAACCGCGTGTCGTCCGTCTCCAGCTCTCGCACGAGACCGATGAGGTCCTCCACGCCCGACGCGAACAACTCGGGCCACTCGTACCCGTACCGCTCGACCAGCCGTGTCAGCCCGTCCGTGCACAGCAGCACGTCGCCGACCTCCCCGATCGGCCGCGAACCCGTGAGCGCCCGCCCCGCGGCCTCCGGATCGGCCGCCGCGACCCAGTAGCCGCCCTCGCGGTTCCGCACGCCCGCGACGTACTCGACCGGCCACCGCCGCACCCCGGCCACATCCACCGCGGGCACACCCGCGAGCCCGGCCAGCCTGCCGTCCGACACCGCCTCGACCCCGCCGTCCCGGTCCCGGACCACGACCGCGCAGTCCCCGAGCACCAGCCACTCGACCTCGTCCCCGACGCGCCGCACGACGGCCGCGGTCGCGCCGGGCGTCACCGGATTCCGCAGATCGCACGAGTGGGCGTGCAGCGAGTTCACCGCCTCGATCGCCTCAGCGAGCACCGCCTTCAGCTCCGCCTCGCCGATCCGCACCGCGATCGCGGCCCCCAGCAGCCGCACGTACCAGGGCACATCATGGACGCAGCCGTCGTCGGGATACCGCGTGATGCCGTCCAGCACCAGCGCCCAATCGTCGCCGACCAGATGGAAATCCTCGTTCGGCGCCGCCCCACCAGGGCGCGACGCCGCCATGACCTCGATCAAAACGGGGGATCCTCACTGCGAGACCAGGGGAACGAGTCGACCGATACGCCGGGTTCTGTCATTGAGCGGCCATCCATCTAGGCGCGCCATCGCTGGCGCGCTCGAGCGGTCTACCCGTGAAAGGCACCCTTCCGGGTTCGGGCGGGCCGCCCTCGAACCTTCACGCAGCGCCTCACGGCGCCATCTTGACCTTGCTCCGGGTGGGGTTTACCGAGCCGCCGCCGTCACCGGCGGCGCTGGTGGTCTCTTACACCACCGTTTCACCCTTACCGGCCGAAGCCGGCGGTCTGTTTTCTGTGGCACTGTCCCGCGGGTCGCCCCGGGTTGCCGTTAGCAACCACCCTGCCCTGTGGAGCCCGGACGTTCCTCGCCGGATGTGGTCTCCCGCATCCGCCGCGACCGCCTGGCCGACTCGTTCCAGCGGTCAAGCGTACGCTGCCGGAGCCATGAATCTGCTCCAGGTCTCCGCTCTGCTGCTCGCCGGCCTCGTCGGCGGCGGCCTCAACGCCGTGGCCGGAGGCGGCTCGCTCATCACCTACCCGACGCTGATGGCGGTCGGCGTGCCCCCGCTGCAGGCGAACGCCACCAACGGCATCGCCGTCGCGCCCGCCTACGCCGCCGCAGCGGTCGGCTCCCGCGAGAACCTGCGCGGCCAGAAGCGCCGGGCCCTCGGCCTCATCCCGACCGCGCTCGCCGCGTCGGTCTGCGGCGCGCTGCTGCTCCTGAACACCCCGCACTCGGTGTTCGAGGCGATCGTGCCGTTCCTGGTGCTCGCGGCGACCCTGCTCATGGCGGTCGGACCGTGGGTGAACCGGAAGGTCACCAAGCTCAACGGCGGCCGCGCCCTGCACCCGGTGGTCCTCCACATCGGCGTGTTCGCCGGGTGCCTCTACGGCTCCTACTTCAACGCCGCGCTCGGCCTCATCCTCATGGCCGTGATCGCGATGGGCGTCTCGGAGACGCTCGGCCGCGTCGGCGCGCTCAAGAACTTCTGCACCATGCTCGTCGGCGTGGTCACGAGCGTCATGTACGGCATCTGGGCCGACGTCGCATGGTGGGCGATCGGCGTGCTCGTGCCCGCGACGTTCATCGGCGGGTACATCGGCGCGAGGGTCTTCCAGCGGATCCCCGAACGGCCGCTTCGGATCGCGATCGTCGTCTACGGCCTCGTGCTCTCCGGCGTGCTGCTGGCCCGCTCGCTCTGATCCAGACCACTTCCCGGAACTCCGGTGACGAAGGCCGTGCGGGCGCGGAAGAATAGGCTCATGCCGACGCTCCGAATCGCACTCGCCCAGGACAACCCCATCGTGGGCGACCTCGACCACAACGCCGACCTCGTCCGCCGGGCCGCCTCCGCCGCCACGGCCGCCGGGGCGCACCTGCTCGCGACCGGCGAGCAGTCCCTCACCGGCTACCCGGTCGAGGACCTCGCGCTGCGCCACTCCTTCGTGGAGGCCAGCCGCGACCGACTCGTCCGCCTCGCCGAGGAGATCGCCGAAGACGGGAACGGATCGCTGCCCGTCGCCGTCGGATTCCTGGACGCCGACGGACCCATGGGCTCGACCAGCGGGCACGGCATCCGCAATGCGATGGCGCTGCTTCAGGACGGCAAGGTCCTGTTCCGCTACTACAAGCGTCAACTTCCTAACTACGGGGTCTTCGACGAGGACCGCTACTTCGTCGAGGGCCACGAACTGCACCTCGCGCGCATCGGCGGCGTCGACGTCGCGTTCACGATCTGCCACGACATGTGGGACGAGGGCGTGCCCTTCACGGCGGCGGCCGAGGCGGGCGCCGGTTTCGTCGTCAACATCAACGCCTCCCCGTACGAGCAGGGCAAGCACGAGCGGCGCATCGCCCTCGTGCGCGAGCGCGCGGCGCAGGTCGGCGCGCCGGTCGCCTACCTCAACGTGGTCGGCGGCCAGGACGAGATCGTCTTCGACGGCGGCAGCTTCATCGCCGATGCGAAGGGCAAGATCCTCTCCAGCGCCCACCGCTTCGCCTCGGAGCTCCTGATCACCGATGTCGAGTGCCCCGCCGCGGGCAATGACATCGCGAACCACACCTCGACGTTGATGAGCGCGTCGCTGCACGTCCTCTCGGAGGCGCCCGCCGCGGTCGAACGGCGCATCGAGCCGTCGTTCGCGCCCGACCTCGACCGCCTCGAGGAGGTCTGGTCGGCGCTGCGCCTCGGCCTGCACGACTACGTGAGCAAGAACGGCTTCCCGTCGGTGCTCCTGGGCCTCTCGGGCGGCATCGACTCGGCGGTCACGGCCGTCCTGGCCAGGGACGCGCTCGGCGGCGACCGCGTCTACACCGTCGCGAACCCGAGCCAGTACTCCTCGCAGCACTCGCTCGACGACGCCGCCGACCTCGCGCAGCGCTGCGGCCTGCACCACGTGGTGGAGCCGATCCAGCCGATCGTCGACGCGTACCTCTCCGAGATCGCCGTCTCCGGCCTGGCCCTGGAGAACCTGCAGGCCCGCGTGCGCGGCGTCATCTGGATGTCCCTGTCGAACCAGCACGGGCACCTGGTGCTCGCGGCCGGGAACAAGAGCGAGTACGCCGTGGGCTACTCGACGCTGTACGGCGACTCGTGCGGCGGCTTCGCGCCGATCAAGGACGTGCTCAAGACCCTCGTCTACGAGCTCGCGAACTGGCGCAACGAGAAGGCCCGCAGCCTCGGCGAGACCGAGCCGATCCCCGAGAACATCATCCTGAAGCCGCCGAGCGCGGAGCTGCGGCCCGACCAGCTCGACTCCGACTCGCTGCCGGACTACGCGGTGCTCGACGGCATCCTCGTCGGCTACGTCGACGGCGACGCCGGGCGCGAGGACCTGGTCGAGCAGGGCTACCCGGCCGATGTCGTGGAGCGCATCGCCGGGCTGGTGGACCGCGCGGAGTACAAGCGCCGCCAGTCCGCGCCGGGCACGAAGATCACCGTGAAGTCGTTCGGCCGCGACCGCAGGCTGCCGATCACCAACCACTTCCGCGGGAAGTAGGGCGTCCGGCGGGGTGATTTGTCACAGCAAGCGCTTCGCCGGATGACACGGACATCGATGAGCGTTAGCTTGGATCAGTAATGCCCGGGGACCGGCGAGGCCGGCCACGAGGAGATTCTGGAGCACCGACGATGACGTCTTCATCAAGTTCCCCCGACGAGATCCCGAGCCTGTACGGGCCGGGCAAGAACGTCAAGCGCGTCCGCACGCGCCACCTCATCGAAGCCAAGGAGCGCGGCGAGAAGTGGGCGATGCTGACCTCCTACGACATGTACACGGCCGCGCTGTTCGACGAGGCCGGCATCCCGGCGCTGCTCGTCGGCGACTCGGCCGCCAACAACGTCTACGGCTACGAGACGACCCTGCAGGTCTCGGTCGACGAGCTCGTGCCGCTGGTCGCGGCCGTGGCCCGCTCGACCGAGCGGACGCTCGTGATCGCGGACATGCCGTTCGGGTCCTATGAGGCCGGTCCGGCGCAGGCGCTGGAGACCGCCGTCCGGTTCATGAAGGCCGGGGCGCACGCGGTCAAACTCGAAGGCGGCCGCCGCATGGCCGAGCAGATCCGGGCCCTGGTGAACGCGGGCATCCCCGTGATGGGCCACATCGGGTTCACGCCGCAGAGCGAGCACGCGGTCGGCGGCTACCGGGTCCAGGGCCGCGACGCCCAGGCCGCGGAGGTCGAGGCCGACGCGCACGCCGTAGCCGAGGCCGGGGCGTTCGCCGTGGTCCTGGAGATGGTCACCGCGTCCGTCGCGGCCGAGATCACCAAGCAGCTCCCGATCCCGACCGTGGGCATCGGGGCCGGGCCGGACACGGACGCGCAGGTCCTCGTCTGGCAGGACATGGCCGGGCTCCGCCGCGGCCGCCCGCAGCGGTTCGTCAAGCGCTACGCCGAGGTCGCCGACGTCCTCCAGGACGCCGCGCGGGCGTTCGCCGACGAAGTGCGGGCCGGGGAGTTCCCCACCAAGGCCCACAGCTTCGAATAGCCCGTGAGACTGGTCGCCTTGCCCTGTGGGCGAGGCGGCCTTTCGCGTAGCGTCTCCGTACGTGAACGACGCGATCCTGCTGTTCGACTACGACGGCACCGTGCGGCTCGGCACCGAGCACGCGACCCATTACGCCCGTCTCGTGGCCTCCCACCTCGACGCCGAGGACGAGCGCGCCTTCCTGACCGCGCACGCCGCGTTCGTGGCGGGCAAGCCCACGACCGCCTCCACTTTCGACGCCTACGACGCCGACAACGCGGTGCGCCGCCTCGCGGGCGAGTTCGGCGTCAACGACGGCCTCCGCGCCGACGCGTACGCCGAGACGCGCAAGCTGATGGCCGAGGGCCGGTTCGACATCTGGGCCCCGAAGGGCTTCCAGGAGTTCGTCTGGAGCCTGCCGCGCGGCATCGAAGTGGCGCTCGCGACCAACGCCCCCGCGTCGAGCCTCGAGCCGTCGCTCGAACGCCTCGGGCTGGACGGCCTGTTCGACCACGTGATCGGCGACGCGGGCAAGCCCGAGAGCATGGACTCGATCCTCGACGAGCTGCTGGAGGAGCGCCCCGCCCAGGCCCTGCTGAGCATCGGCGACATCCCGCGCAACGACCTCGCGCCCGCCGCCGACCGCGGCTGCGCGACCGCGTACATCGACCACTACGGGCGGCCCTGGCCGCGCGCCACCGCCTCCGCGGCCTCCCTTGAGGAGCTCTACCCGTTCATCCACCGCTGGGTGACCGAACGATCCGCGTGAACCCAGCTTGTCGCACCCACGCTTTATGCTGGTGATGCGCCCTGAGCCGACCGATCCCCGGCTCAGGGCGTCCTTCGTTTCAGCCCGCGATCGGGTCGCCGACCTCGACCTTCACCGGGTCGCTCACCCGCAGGTAGATCCCGAAGTGGTTGTCGAGCTCCTTGATGATGAACTTGTGCAGCTCCATGTCGCGCTCGTTCGCGCCGTTCGGCTCCCAACTGGGGAGCACGCACCGCTCGCACGGCTTCTGCAGCGTGAACTCGTTGTCGCCCAGGCGGATCTGGGAGCCGCGCTCGAGCTCGTACTCCGCGTACGGCGCGAGGTCCGCGTCCACGACCACGTTCGGACGGAAGCGGGACGCCTCGACCTCGCGGCCCAGCTGCTCGCTCAGCCGCCGCACGCTCGCCGCGAACACCACGAGGATGCGCCCGTACTCGCGCTTGACCTTCCGGATCTCCACGCCCTTCTCGGCGCCGATCGTCTCGGCCAGCCGCGCCTCGACGCCGGACTCGGCCGCGCTCCACGCCGCCCCGCCCGGCTCGTACAGCACCGGCTCGCCCGACACCGCGTCGGCGCACCCGCACTGCGCGGGCCACGCCGCTTCCCAGCCCATCATCTTCGGGTGGCTGCCGCCCCACACCGACTTGTCCGAGCCCGGCTCGAACAGCCCGAACGTGCGGTCCCCGGCCAGCCCGTCGAAATCGATCACCGCGGACCGCAGCGACTCGCCCCGCAGCCCCTTCACCGGGTACCGCCACAACTCTTTGATATCGCCTGCGAACATGCTCACCAAGGTACCTATCTCACGTTTTAACGTCCATCTGCCTGGGTTAACGTTCATGACATAAACAGGTGAGACAATTGCGGCCCCAGGACCTAGGAGGACACACCATGGAACGCCAGAAGGAGTTCGTGCTTCGCACGCTCGAAGAACGCGACATCCGCTTCGTGCGGCTCTGGTTCACGGACGTCCTCGGCACGCTCAAGTCCGTGAGCGTCGCGCCCGCCGAGCTCGAATCCGCGTTCGACGAGGGCATCGGCTTCGACGGCTCCGCCATCGAGGGCTTCGCGCGCGTCTACGAGTCGGACATGGTCGCCATGCCCGACCCCACCACGTTCCAGGTGTTCCCGTTCGAGGGCCGCGGCATCGGCGAGTCCGCCCGCATGTTCTGCGACATCCTCACCCCCGAGGGCGCGCCCTCCTGGGCCGACCCGCGCCACGTGCTGCGCCGCGCCCTCTCCAAGGCCGCCGACCGCGGGTTCACGTTCTACGTGCACCCCGAGATCGAGTTCTTCCTGTTCAAGGACATCTTCCCGGAGACCGGCGAGAAGCCCGAGCCCGTCGACGACGGCGGCTACTTCGACCACACCACCCACTCCGTGGCCCGCGACTTCCGCCGCCAGGCGATCCTCGCCCTCGAGCGCATCGGCATCTCCGTCGAGTTCTCCCACCACGAGGTTGCCCCCGGCCAGCAGGAGATCGACCTCCGCTACGCCGACGCGCTCACCACCGCCGACAACATCATGACGTTCCGGCACACCATCAAGGAGGTCGCGCTCACCTCCGGCGTCACCGCCTCCTTCATGCCCAAGCCGTACAACACGCAGCCCGGCTCCGGCATGCACAGCCACCTCTCGCTCTTCGAAGGCGAGGACAACGCCTTCCACGACCCGGGCGACGAGCAGCGCCTCTCCAAGACCGCGAAGGCCTTCATCGCCGGGCTCCTGCGCCACGCGCCCGAGTTCACCGCGATCACCAACCAGTGGGTCAACTCCTACAAGCGCCTCTTCACGAGCCCGCAGCCCGGCCAGATCTCCGAGGCGCCCTCGTACGTCTCCTGGGGCAAGGCCAACCGCTCCGCGCTCGTCCGCGTCCCGGCCTACGGCAAGCCCAACTCGGCCCGCGTCGAGATCCGCTCGCTCGACTCCGCGACCAACCCGTACCTCGCCTACGCCGTGCTCCTCGGCGCCGGCCTCAAGGGCATCGAAGAAGGCTACGAGCTGCCCCCGGGCACCGAGGACGACGTCTCGGCGCTCACCAACAAGGAGCGCGTCGCCGCCGGCTACCAGCCGCTCCCGGCGAACCTCTCCGAAGCGCTCGACAAGATGGAGTCCTCCGACCTCGTCGCCGAAGTCCTCGGCGAGCACGTCTTCGACTACTTCCTGAAGAACAAGCGCCAGGAATGGGAGGACTACCGCACGTTCGTGACGCCCTTCGAACGCAAGCGGTACATCAACCTCTGACGGATTAGCATGGGGGAGTGACCACTGCTCTCGTCATTGAGAACGACCCCGCGCAAGGGCTCGGACGGGCCGCCGCATGGCTCGCCGAAGCCGGAATGGAACTCGACACGGTACGGCCCCACCTCGGTGAGGCCGTACCGAACTCCGCCGGAGGGCACGACGCCCTCATCGCCCTCGGGGGCGGGCGCGGCAAGGACTGGAGCGACGACCTCACCGGGCTCATGGAGACCGCCGTCGCCGACACCACCCCCGTGCTCGCGATCTGCTCCTCCTCCCGGATGCTCGCCGCCGCGTTCGGCGGCGTCGTCGAGGACCGCGACGAGCCCTTCGGGCCCCGGATGCTCGCCAAGCGCGACGCCGCCGGACGCGACCTCATCTTCGGCCCCGCGCCCATGACGATCGACGTCATCCGCTGGCGCAGGCAGGAACTCGTCGAACTCCCGCCCGAGGCGACGCTCCTCGCCGCCTCTCCGCAAGGCGCCCTTGAGATCTTCCGCATCCGCGACACCGCCTGGGGCGTCCAGTCCCACTTCGAGTTCACGCCCGAGCAGCTCGCCGGATTCGGCGCGTTCGACGACGCCGCGCTCGCCAAGGCCGCCGAGGTCGACGAGCACATCGTCCACACCTGGAAGCCGATCATCCAGCGGTTCGCGCGCGTCGCCGCGGGCGAGCGGAAGGCGCTGCCGGTCCTCGATGCCTGAACCGGAGAAGCGCACCGAGACCGACGAGGCCCGCCAGGCGGTCGTCGAGGCCAGCAACGCGCTGGGCGACTTCCTGCGCGCCCACCCCGAGACCGAGGCCGCGCTCACCGAGGACGAGGACGCCGGGCTCGCGCGCCTGCGCGAGGCGGGCGCGTTCACGCTCAACGCCGCGTGGAAGGCCAACCTGCTGCGGATCGCCGCGGCCGACCTCACCGGCCGGACGGACCTGCGCGCCACCTCGGCCGCCCTCTCCCGCTTGGCGGACGCGGTGCTCGCCCGCGGCCTGGAACTGGCCCGCGCCGAGATCCCCGGCGACACGCGGCTCGCGGTCGTCGCCATGGGCAAGACCGGGGCCGAAGAGCTCAACTACGTCTCCGATGTGGACGTCGTGTTCGTCGCCGAAGGCGACCTCGACCTGGCCACCCGCCAGGCCGCCCGCATGATCCAGATCGTCGGCCCCGCGACATGGCCCGTGGACGCGGGCCTGCGGCCCGAGGGCCGCCACGGCGCGCTCGTGCGCTCGGTCGACTCGTACCTGGCGTACCTCAAGGACTGGGCCCGCACCTGGGAGTTCCAGGCGCTCCTGAAGGCCCGGCCCGCCGCCGGGGACCTGCAGCTCGGGCTCGACTGGCTCGCTGCCGTGCAGCCGTTCATCTGGGGCGCGGCCGACCGGCCCGGCGTCGTCGCCGACATCCGCGACATGCGCCGCAAGGTCGCCGAGTCCGTGCCGCGCGCCGAGCGCCGCTTCGAGATCAAACTCGGCCCCGGCGGCCTGCGCGACATCGAGTTCGCGGTCCAGCTGCTGCAGCTCGTGCACGGCCGGGGGGACTACAGCCTGCGCGTCAGGTCCACACTGGAGGCCCTGGAAGTCCTTGTGGCCGCGGGCTTCCTGTCGCGGCGCGACGGCGACGAGCTCGCCGACACGTACGTCTTCCTGCGCACGGTCGAGCACCGCCTCCAGCTCCAGCGGCTGCTGCGCACCCACCGCGTCCCCGAAGGCGGCGAGCCGCTCCACCACCTCGCGCGCACCCTCGGGTACCAGACCGACGAGGCGTTCCTCGGCGCCTGGCGCGCGCACGCCGCCACCGCGCGCCGCCTGCACGAGAAGCTCCTCTACAAGCCGCTCCTCGACGCCGTCACGCGCGTGCCCACGCACGAGCTGCGCATGACCGAGTCCGAGGCCGCCTCGCGCCTGGCCGTGCTCGGCTTCGCCGACCCCGCGAGCGCGCTGACCCACATCAAGCGGCTCACCTCGGGCGTCTCCCGAACGGCCACAGTGCAGAGGGCGCTGCTGCCGGTCGTCCTCCACGAACTCGCCGACTCGCCCGAGCCCGACCGCGGACTGCTCGCGTACCGGCAGGTCTCCGACAAGCTCGGCTCGACCCCCTGGTACCTGCGGCTGCTGCGCGACGGCGGCCCGGCGGCGGTGCGGCTCGCCCGGCTCCTCGGCACGTCCCGGTACTTCACAAGTCTGCTGCTCCACGTGCCGCAGTCGCTCCGGTACCTCTCGGACAACGCCGACCTGACGCCGCGCTCGCGCGCGGAGCTCTCGATGGGCATGAGCCAGGCCGCCGCGCGGCACGCCGAGCCCGCGGCCGCGATCGGCGCGGTGCGCGCGATCCGCCGCCGCGAGCTCATCCGCGTCGCCGCCGCCGACCTCCTCGGGCTCCTCGACGACCAGGCCGTGGGCCTGGCGCTCTCCGACCTCACCGACGCCGTGCTCGAATCGGCGCTCCACATCGCTTCGCGCGACGTCCCGGACGCGCCGCCGATCGCCGTGATCGGCATGGGCCGCTTGGGAGGCCGCGAGACCGGCTTCGGCTCGGACGCCGACGTCGTGTTCATCCACACCGGAGAAGGCGACGCAGGGCGCAAGGCCGCCACCAGGATCGTCGAGTCGGTGCGCACGCTCCTCGCGGCCCCGACAGCCGACCCGCCGCTGCAGGTCGACCTCGACCTGCGGCCCGAGGGCAAGGGCGGCCCGATCACGCCGAGTTTCGCTGCGTACCAACGCTATTACGCCGACCGGGCGCGGCTGTGGGAGCGCCAGGCGCTGCTGCGGGCGCGGCCGGTGGCCGGGGACGCGGCGCTGTGCGAGGCGTGGACCGCGTTCGCCGACAAGGTGCGGTTCCGGCCCGGCGGGTTGAGCGAGGCCGAGCGCATCGAGTTCCGGCGCGTCAAGGCCCGGGTCGACTCCGAGCGGCTGCCTCGCGGCGCGGATCCCAACGGCCACACCAAGCTCGGGCGCGGTGGACTGGTCGACATCGAGTGGACCGCGCAGCTGCTGCAGCTCGAGCACGGCGGCGACGCCGCGCTGCATACGACCCGCACGGTGCCCGCGCTGGAGGCCGCCGCGGCGGCGGGGTACCTGAGCGGCGAGGACCTCGCGGCGCTGCGGGAGGCGTGGGAGTTCGTGTCGCGCGTGCGCAACGACATGACGCTCGCGCGCGGCGTCCCGCGCGACGACCTGCCGCGCTCCGGGCCCGAGCTGGCGGCGCTCGCGCAGACCCTCGGGTTCGGCGAGGACACCGAGCAGTTCCTCAACCACTACCGCCGCCTCACCCGCCGCGCCCACGACGCGGCGCAGCGGATCGTCTACGGGGCCTCGTTCGGGTGAATTCCGGCCGCCGCGGCCCGTTCGGCGGGCGTTGCTGTCGGTGGGGCGGGCCATGATCGCGGCGGACTGTTTTTTCCCCTCTAGTGGTGGGTGGGGGCTTGTGGACGGCTATACGCTGGGGGCCGGAATCCGGGGGCGCTGATGATCGACTACACCGTGATCGGGCCCGGCGGGGCCGAGGACAGGCGGGGGGACGCCGCCGAGCTGCGCGCCGCCGCGGCCGAGTCCGCGTTCGTGTGGGTCGAACTCGACGCCCCCGAGCCCGCGCTCCTGGGAGAGGCCTTGGAGGCCTTGGGCCTCGACCGCTTCGCGACCGCGCCCGTGTCGATCGTCCACCGCCGCCCCAAGGTCGAGACGGTCGACGACGCGGTCCTGGTCCTCGTCAAGACCGTCTGGTACATCGAGGCGACGCAGCAGGTCGAGACCGGCGACCTCGCCTTCTACACCGACGGCCGCGCGCTCGTCACTGTCCGCCGCGGCGTCGTCGATCCCGTTCCCGCCGTCCGCCGGCGCCTCGCCGCCGAGCCCGAGTTCCGCGCCGAGGGCCTGCCCGGGGTCGTGCACGCGCTGTTCGACGCGATCGTCGAGCAGTACGACGGCGCGGTCGAGGACCTCGCCGACGACGTGAGCGAACTCGAACGCGCGATCTTCTCCGGCGAGCGCGTTGACCGCAACCAGGAGATCTACTTCCTCATCCGCGAGACCCTCGAGTTCCAGAACGCCGTGCGCCCGCTCGTGCCGTTCGCGCGCTCGCTGAAGCAGCGGCACGGCGGCACGGACGTGTTGCGCCACCCCGGTTTCGGCGCGGTCGCCGGGCACCTGCTGCGTGTGGACGCGGCGATCGAGACGTGTATGAGCCTGCTGACGACCGTGCTCACCGCCCATCAGGGCCAGATCGGCACGTGGCAGAACGAGGACACGAAGAAGATCTCGGCGTGGGCCGCGATCGCCATCGCGCCCACCATCATCGCGGGCGTCTACGGCATGAACTTCGACCACATGCCGGAGCTGCACTGGACCGTCGGCTATCCGCTCGCGCTGGTGCTCATGGCCCTCGTGTGCGTCTTCCTGTACCGAGGTTTCCGGCGCAACGGCTGGCTCTGAGCTTCCGGACGGGACGAGTGAGGGGCGGTGCCGCCGCGTCCGCTCCCGACTCGCGGGTGCCTTCGCGAAGGTGCCGCCCCTCTGGCCCTGCCTGCCTTCGCAGACCACTGTAGCGGTGCCGCGCAAAACGAAAGTGTGGAGGCGATGGTCGCTCTGCGTCGCAATTGAACGCTCCCATTTCAGACCAACCGGGCTATTGAAATTTTTCGATGGCCATGTATTGACTTCACTCCACGTTCCCGTAAAAATAAAGATACCTATCAGTTAAGTCTCTTTACTTTTGGGAGGAACATTGAGACGACTGAAAACGAGACGGATGATCGTGGCGCTCACCGCGGCCCTGGCCGTGATGGCGACCGGGCTGATCTACACCGTCGCCAACCCCTTCACCGCTTCCGCGGCGATCGCGTGCTCGCCCGCGTGGTCGTCCTCCAAGGTCTACGTCGGCGGCGACACCGCCAGCCACAACGGCACGGAGTACCGCGCCAAGTGGTGGACCCAGGGCGAGACCCCCGGCACCACCGGCGAATGGGGCGTCTGGGAGTCCAAGGGCGCCTGCGGCGGTGACACCACCCCCACGGCCACCACGTCCCCCACCGGGGAACCCACCGAGACCCCCACCGGCAACCCCGGCGGAGGCGGCAAGATCAACGCGGCCTACTTCACCGAGTGGGGCGTGTACGGACGCAACTACCACGTCAAGAACATCGTCTCCTCCGGTTCGGCCGAGGACATCACCCACATCAACTACGCCTTCGGCAACGTCAAGAACGGCCAGTGCACACTGGACGACTCGTACGCGGCCATCGACAAGGCCTACACGGCCGACCAGGCGGTCGACGGCGTCGCCGACACCTGGGACCAGCCCCTGCGCGGCAACTTCAACCAGCTCAAGAAGCTGAAGGAGATGTACCCGCACATCAAGGTCGTCTGGTCCTTCGGGGGCTGGACGTACTCCGGCGGCTTCGGCCAGGCCGCGCAGAACCCGGCCGCGTTCGCCCAGTCCTGCTACAACCTGCTGCACGACTCCCGCTGGAACGGGCTGTTCGACGGCATCGACATCGACTGGGAGTACCCGAACGCTTGCGGCCTCACCTGCGACTCCAGTGGGACGCAAGCGTTCACGAACCTCATGAGCGCGCTGCGCACCAAGTTCGGGAACGAGCTCGTGACCGCCGCGATCACCGCCGACGGCACCTCCGGCGGCAAGATCGACCTCGGCGGCTACGGGACGGCGGCCCAGTACGTCGACTACTACCAGGTCATGACCTACGACTACTTCGGCGCCTGGGACAAGGACGGGCCGACCGCCCCCCACTCGCCGCTCAACTCCTACAGCGGTCAGCCGATCGCGGGCTTCGACGGGGCCACCGCCATCGCGAAGCTCAAGGCGCTCGGCGTCCCGTCCGAGAAGCTCCTGCTCGGCTTCGGCTACTACGGCCGAGGCTGGACCGGGGTCACCCAGTCCGCGCCGGGCGGATCGGCGACGGGCGCGGCGCCGGGCACGTACGAGGCCGGGATCGAGGACTACAAAGTCCTCGTGAACAAGTGCCCCGCGACGGGAACCGTCGGCGGCACGGCCTACGCCTACTGCAACGGCGAATGGTGGAGCTACGACACCCCGGCCACGATCGCGACGAAGACGGCCTGGGCCAACAGCCAGGGCCTCGGCGGCGCGTTCGCCTGGGAGCTGTCCGGCGACACCAGTGACGGCGACCTCGTCAACGCCATAGCCGCCGGCCTCAACTAACTCCATAGAGCTGACCCACCCCAAGGTCGGCGGGACCTCCCCGGGTCCCGCCGGCCGCTCTGCGTTCAGGCCGCGATCATGAGCCACAGCGTCGCGACGCTCAACGCCAGGAACAGGATCGGCCCGGCGATGTTGTGGAAGACCCGCTCGCGCACGTGGAGCACCAGTGCCAGCACGAAGAACACCACCAGCCCGATGCCCGCGGCCGCCCCGAGCGGCCGCCACAGGAACCCGGCCGCGAGCCCCAGCGCCGCCGCGCCCTTGACGAACCCGAGGAACGGCAGCCACGAGTCCGGGACGCCGACCGCGTGCGAGTTCTGCTTGACCCAGTCGGCCTTCATGAAGTTGGCGACCGACTCGATCGCATTGGCGGCGATGGTGACCAGGGTGACGGCGACGAATGCGACGACCATGATGCGCGGCTTTCCGGTAGCGCCCGGCGGCCGGTCCGCCGGGTCGGCTCCAGTCTCTGCCGCCCCGCGGGCCCCGTCCAATACACGCATCGATAACCTCCGGTTATGGATGTGGACACCAGGCTCCTCCGCTACTTCCAGGCCGTCGCCGAGGAAGGCAACCTCACCCGGGCCGCTGCCCGCCTCTACATCTCGCAGCCCGCGCTCACCAAGCAGATCCGCCAGCTCGAGGACCAGCTCGGCGCCGTCCTCTTCGAACGCTCGAAAGCGGGCATGGCCCTCACCGGACCCGGTGCGGCGCTCGCCGAATCGATCGGCGCGGTCCTCGACGCCTGGGGCCGGGCCGAGCGCGCCGTCCGCGCCGCCGAAGCCGAATCGTCCAAAGTGCTCAGAGTCGGCTTCCTCGCCAGCGCCGCCAACGAGAAGACCCAGGAGATCATCGCCGCGTTCCGGCGGCGCAGGCCCGGCTGGCGGGTCGAGCTGCGCCAGGCCGGCTGGGGCGCGCCGACCGCGGGGCTGGTCGCGGGGGAGGTCGAGGCGTCGTTCCTGCGTCTGCCGTTCCCGAACCAGGAGGACTTCGTCCTGCTGGAGCTGCTGACCGAGCCGCGCTGCATCGCGATGGCCGCGGACCATCCGCTGGCGGGCCAGGAGACGCTGGTGTTCGCCGACCTCCTGGACGAGCCGTTCATCGCGGCCCCCGCGGCGACCGGCGCGTTCCGGGACCACTGGATCGGCGGCGAAGCGCGCGGGGGTCGCCCGGTGAAGGTGGGCGCGGTGACCGAGTACCCGGACGACTGGCTGACCGCGATCGCCAACGGCGACGGCATCGCCCTCGCCCCGGCTTCGGCCGCCCGCTACTACGCCCGGCCCGACATCGCCTACCGGGACGTCGAGGGCGTCGCGCCGAGCACGGTGGCGCTGGCCTGGCCCAGAGGTGCGGAGCCGTCCCCGGCGCTGGCCGACTTCATCGCCGCCGCAAGGGAAGCGTAGGGGGAACCGCGGGCCGGCCCGGTCCCCGGTGCGGGGCCGGTCCGCGGTTCCCGGTTCGCGGGGCTACTTGACGAGCTTGGCGGGCAGGGTCGCCCAGTGCATCAGGTACTCGAGCGGGCCGCGCTTGAGGAACCGCTTCCAGAGGAGCGCGAACGCCAGCATGACCACCACGAACACCGCCCACATGCGCCAGCCGGTCGCGTAGCCGACCTCGTTGGCCGGGTGGTCGACGAGGTACCAGACGGCCGCGATGTGCGCGACGTACGCCGTCAGCGACATCGAGCCGACCGCGATGAGCGGCGCGAGCCAGAACCGCAGCTTCGTGAAGCGCCCCAGGAGGAACACGAGCCCGGCGATGAGCGTGAACGCGACGCCGATGTTCCCGGCCAGCTCGAACGGCATGTTGGAGTGCGGGCTCGCGGCGACCAGGCCCGCCCAGTCGAGGCCGGTGCCGGTCGTGCCCGCGTCCTTGGGCATGAGGTCGTAGATCGAGACGTGCTCGGCGTCGAAGGCCTTCCACTGCTCCTCGGTCCAGTTCGCGGAGTCCTTGCCCTCCAAGGCCTTCGACCAGGCCTGGTCGAACGCCTCCCAGCTCGCGTCCTTCGCCGACGTGTCCGGGGTCGGCAGGAGCTTCCCGATCAGCCACGCGCCGCCGTACCCGAGCAGGGCCAGCGCCGGGCCGACGATCAGGAGCCGCACCTGGATCGCGAGCTTCGTCAGGTCGAGCTTGCCGATCGCCATGCCCGCGAACATGTACGCCATCCACGCGATGCCCGGGTACGTGCCGCTGACCAGCAGTGCGAGGACGCCTTCGCCGCTCCACATCGCGAGCGGGTCCTTCGCGTCGAACCCTTCCGTCCACGAGGTGTCGGCGCTCCAGAACCACTGGATGACGATCGGCCCGGCGATGCCGAAGACGACGGCGAGGATCGCGAGCGTGCGCGCCCGCAGTTTGATGAACGGCAGCGCGAGCAGGAAGAACAGGCCGTAGTACGCGAGGATCACCACGATCGAGGTGCCCATCGCGACCAGCCAGGAGCCGAGGGCGAGCAGCAGGGCCGAGCGGATGGCGATCCGCACGACCGCCTGCCGCATCGGGCGGCCGGTCTTCGGGCGGGAGCCGCCCGCGATGAGGACGAGCGAGAGCCCGGCGAGGGTCGCGAACAGCGCCGAGGACCGCCCGTGCGGGATGTCCATGAGGAAGCTCTTCCACGTGCCCGTCTCCTCGGACCACGGTCCGACGTGCGAGTAGTACATGCCGAAGACGGCGAGGGCGCGGGCGGCGTCGAGTCCGACGATGCGGCCGAGGGACGCGCGGGCGGGCGGCGGGTCCTCCGCGTCGGCCGCGGCCGCGCGCGGCTTGAAGGCGATGATGTTCGTCATCAGGCCAGCGTGCGGCGGTAACAGGGCTGTTCCCATCCGGCGATGCGCGGTTCCCGGCCCGCTGGCGGGGAGCAACCGTTCCCCCGCCCGGCCGGATCGCACCCGCCGATCGGCGGGTCTTGCCCACACCTGCCGCTCGGGGAGGGGCGGAGGGTGGCGGGAACGTGCTACCAATCGTCTCAGGCAAGCATTCGAGGAGGCCTCACCACATGATCCGGGTCCTGGTCGTCGACGACGAAGCCCTCATCCGCACCGGCTTCCAGCACATCCTGAACGCCGCGGGGGACATCGAGGTCGTGGGCGCGGTCTCCGGTCGGCAGGCGCTTGCCGAGGTCGGGCGGGTCCACCCGGACATCGTGCTGCTCGACATCCGCATGCCCGACGTGGACGGCCTCACCGTGCTCGAGCGCCTCCGCGCGCTCCCCAGGCCGCCGATCGTCGCGATGCTCACCACGTTCGACACCGACGAGTACGTCGCGGCCGCGCTGCGCATGGGCGCGGCCGGGTTCCTCCTCAAGGACACCGACCCCGAGCACCTGGCGCTCCAGGTGCGCACGCTCGCGGCCGACGGCGTCGTCCTCTCCCCGAAGGTCACCTCCACCGTCGTCGACGGCTACCTCGCCGGTCGCGCCCCGGAAGGCGGCCTCGTCGAGCGGCTGAGCGCCCGCGAGCGCGAGATCCTGGTCCTCCTCGCTGACGGCCTCTCCAACGGCGACATCGCCGCCCGGCTCTACCTCGGCGTGGGCACCGTGAAGGACCACGTGAGCGCGATCCTCACCAAGCTCGAGGTCTCCGGCCGGGTCCAGGCCGCGCTCGCCGCCGAACGCGCCGGGCTCCTGCGGGACCAGCGGTGAACCGGCTGCGCCGCTGGTGGCGTCCGTGGATGACGGACACGCTGCTCGTCGTGGTGAGCGCCCTCGACGTCTGGCTCGTGTTCTGGTGGGGCGAGCCGACCTGGGACGTGTGGCTCATCGGCGCGGGCGTCCTCGCCCTATTCCTGCGCCGCCGCTGGCCCCTGGCCGTGTTCCTCGTGACGCTGCCGACCGCGCTCTTCGTGGGGCAGGCCGCGGCCCCGCTCATCGCCATGTTCACGCTCGCGAACCGCACGCACCGCCGCTGGCTGCTCGCGGTCGGCACCGTCGTCCTGGCCGTGTGCATGATCTGGCCGGTCGGCGTGCACCTCTCGGAGTACCCGCTGGACTCGTGGGTCCTCGCGGACGCGGCGTACGCGCTGGCCCCGGCCGCCGCGGCGGCGTTCCTCGGCCAGTTCGTGCAGGCCCGCCGGGAGCTCTCGGCGCGGCTGGAGGAGATCACCGAGGCGCGCGAGCACGAGCAGCTGATGGCGACGCAGAAGGTCCTCGCCGAGGAGCGCGCGCAGCTCGCCCGGGAGATGCACGACGTGGTGTCGCACCAGGTCAGCCTGATCGCGGTCCGCGCCGGGGCGCTCCAGGTGAGCACCGGGGACGCGGAGGCGAAGGAGGCGGCCGGGACGATCCGCCGGTTGAGCGTGCGGACACTCGACGAGCTGCGGCACATGGTGAACGTGCTGCGCGCGGGCGGCTCGGGCCCGACCGACCTGGCCCCGCAGCCGACGCTCGCGCAGCTCGCCGACCTCGTGGCGGGCAGCGGCATCGAGGCGACCCTGCGGATCGGCCCGCACCCCGAGCTCGGCCCGCCCGCCGAACGCGCGATCTACCGCACGGTGCAGGAGTCGCTGACGAACGTCCGCAAGCACGCCCCGGGCGCCAGCGCGGAGGTCGCGCTCGTCAGCGGAGGCGGCGGCGTCACCGTCATGATCACCAGCACCGCCCCGACCCGGCCGACGGTGCCGCTGCCGAGCTCCCGGCACGGGCTGCTGGGCCTCCACCAGCGCGCCGCGCTCCTCGGCGGCACGCTGACCTGGGACGCGACCCCTGACGGCGGCTGGCGGAACACGCTCACCCTCCCCGCCTGACGGTTTCCGCGCGTCCCGGCCCGGGTACCTCCGGGCCATGTCGACGCAGACGATGAACCTCAACGGGCACGATCTCAAGCTCTCCAAGGTCGAGAAGGAGCTGTTCCCGCGCGACCACGTGAGCAAGGGCGACATCGTCGACCACTGCCTCGCGGTCGCCGACGCGATGCTCCCGCACCTCGCCGAGCGGCCGCTGACGCTGCGGCGCTACCCCGACGGCATCGACGCGTCCGGGTTCTTCCAGAAGCACGCCGCCGACTACTTCCCGGACTGGATCCGCACCGAGCGGATGCGCGCCGAGGGCGGCACCGTCGACTACGTCGTGTGCGACGACGAGGCCACCCTCGTCTACCTCGCGAACCAGGCCGCCATCGAGTTCCACGTGTGGCTCTCCCGCGTCGACAGGCCCGACCACTCCGACCGGCTCGTCATCGACCTCGACCCGCCCGACGGCACCACGGCCGCGACCCTCCGCGAGGTCGCCCGCAGCGCCCGCGACCTGTTCGGCGAGGTCGGCCTGACGCCGTTCGTGCAGGCCACCGGCGGGCGCGGCTTCCACGTCGCCGCCCCGCTCGACCGCAGCGCCGACTTCGACCTGGTGCGCGACCTCGCGAACGGCCTCGCCGACCGCCTCGCCGACGCCGACCCGCGGCTGACCACCGCCCAGCGCAAGCAGCAGCGCGGGGACCGGATCTTCCTGGACTGCAACCGGAACGCCTACGGCCAGACGTTCGTCTGCCCGTACTCGCTGCGCGCCCGCCCCGGCGCGCCCGTCGCGACGCCCCTGGACTGGGACGAGCTCGGCCGCGCGACCCCGAACGGCCACGACCCAGCGTCCATGCGCAGGCGCCTCGCCCGCAAGGCCGACCCGTGGGCGGCGATGGACGAGCACGCCGCGTCCGCTGCAGCGGCCCGCGACCGACTCCTCACCCTGGGGGAGTAGCACCTCCGTGCGAGGCGGCGCGAGACGGCGCGAACTAAGATCGAGCGGTCACCCCCTCCGCCTGACCTCCTAGGACGCTCCGTGAAGACCACCCTGGAAACCGACGCCCCGACCCGGAAGCGGCGCTGGCTGCGCCCGGTCGTCATCACGATCAGCGCGCTCCTCGTGCTCGCCCTGGGCGGGATCGCCGGTGCGGGCTGGTACTTCTCCGGCGAGGTCATCAACGTCACCCACGAGGACGACCCGTACGAGCTCACCGTCAGCGCCGCCGACGGCGCCACGGTCACCCTCCCGCTCACCGAGGCCACCGAGCGGCCCGGGACGTGGGGCCTCCAGTGGGACGGCGGCCAGGCCGTCCTCGGCGACGTCCTCGCCAGCGACGACGAGACGGTGACGCGCGCGGTCCGCGAGGTCCTCACCGGCACCCTCACCGCCGGAACCGAGGCGCGCATCGACAAGTGGACCTTCGGCGAGGACCCGGAGACCGGCCTCGGCCTCGCCTACGAGGACGTCGCGGTCCCGGCCGAGCTCGGCGACATGCCCGCCTGGTACGTCCCGAGCACCGATGCGGCCCAAGGCAACGCGGACACCTGGGTCATCACCGTCCACGGCCGCAACGCCGCCCCCGCCGAGACCCTGCGCGGCATCGGCCTCTACGCCGATCTCGGCTACTCCGTCCTCGCCGTCACCTACCGCAACGACGAAGGCGCCCCCAAGGCCCCCAACGGGATGCACAGCCTCGGCGAGTACGAGAGCGAGGACGTGACCGCCGCGATCGACTACGCGCTCGCCAACGGCGCGAAGGACGTGATCCTCCACGGCTGGTCCATGGGCGGCGCGGTCATCGCCACCGCCTACCGCCACCTCGACGACCCGTCGGTCGTCAAGGGCCTCGTCTTCGACTCGCCCGTCATGGACTGGAACTCGACCCTCGACATGCAGGCCGCCGACCGTAACGTCATCGCCCCGATCACGTGGGCCGCCAAGCGGATCGTCGAGTTCCGCGCCGACATCGACCTAGCGGACCTCGACCAGCGGAACTTCGCCGACGAGTTCGACCTGCCGGTCCTGCTGTACGTCGACACCGCCGACGAGACCGTCGACCACACCGCGACCCTCGACTTCGCCGACCTCCTCGACCCCGCGCAGACCACCGTCATGGAGACCGCCTCGGGCCACACCGCGTCCTGGAACGAGGACCCGGTCGCGTACACCGCGACCCTGGAGTCCTATCTGGCCGCCCTCTGACAACAGGTGAGATTCGGTTCTTGAGCTGCGAGGACGCCGGTTCTCGCAGCGAAGGAAATGTCGTACCCCTCCCGTAGAGTCGTTGCTAGAGCACGACGAACGGAGTGGATGCATGAACGTCACCCCAAACCCGCGCACCGCACATCGTTACCCGCGCGGCCTCACGAACCGGGACCTCGCCCTCATGGTCCTCGAAGAGGCCGACCGCGCCGACACGGCCGAATCACACCTCGAGGCGCTCGCGCCCGCCGCCGAGTCCTGGCACCGCCTCGCCTCGGCGCGCGGCACGTTCTCCGCCGCCGACGCGGCGAAGATCCTCTCCCGCGACCCGGCCATCGCCCTCGGCCAGAACCGTCTGTTCAAGGCCCTCGAAGACCTCCGCTGGGCGTACCGGCAGCGCCGCGACCGCGCCTGGCGCGCCCGCCAGTCGGCCGTCGACGCGGGCTGGCTCACCGAGGTCCCGCAGTCCCACCACCACCCGCGCACCGGCGAGCTCCTCCTGGACGCCCCGCAGCTGCGCATCACCCTGAAGGGCCTCTCGGAGCTGCGCCAGCGGCTCGGCACGTCGGAGCCGCTGCCGCTCAAGCGCGACAACGACCGCGCCCGCCCCGGCGGCTTCCGCCCGTGAACCCGCGCGGGCCCGGCCGCCCCGCCGGGCCCGCCTCGACCCGCCGCCCCTAACCCCTTGCCGCCCAGGCCCTCTCCCCACCGAGGGCCTGGGCGGTCGCCTGCGTCCCCTCCGAGACGGCCGGGCCCGCCGCCGCTCGCACTGGCAGACTGGCTCCGTGAAACCGCGCGTGATCGCCACCGACCTCGACGGCACCCTCCTCGGACCCGGCCGCGTCCTCACCGAACGCTCCCGCCGCGCACTGCACGCCGCACGCGCCCAAGGCATCGCGGTCGTCGCCGTCACGGCCCGCCCGCCCCGCGTCTTCCTCGAATGGCCCGCGCTCGCCGCCGCCCTCGACGCCGCGATCTGCTCCAACGGCGCCATCACCTACGCCCCGGACCGCCACGAGATCCTGTCGACCCGCACCATCGACCCCGAAACCGCTGCAGCCGTGGCGAAGACGCTCCGCGCCGCCCTCCCCGGCACCAAGGTCGCCGTCGAGACCGGCTTCGCAGTGGTCGCCGAACCCGGCTACGCGAAGGTCGACACGGTGGGGGACGAGCGGGTCTTCACCGACTCCTTCGACGAGGTCTTCACCGCCGCCTCCCAGATCGTCAAGCTCCTCGTCCACGACCCCGCCGGCCGCGCCGACGCGATGCTCGCCGCCGCCCGCACGGCCGCCCTCCCCGGCGTCCACCTCTCCCACTCCGGAGGCGAAGGGCTGCTTGAGATCACGGCCGCCGACGTCTCCAAGTCGACCGCGCTCGCCGCCTGGTGCGCGGCGCGCGGCATCGGCCCGGCCGAGGCGGTCGCGTTCGGGGACATGCCGAACGACGTCCCGATGCTGCGCTGGGCGGGCCGCTCCTTTGCCGTCTCGGGCGCCCACCCCGAGGCGGCCGCGGCCGCCACCGACCGGTGCGGGCCGTGCGGCGAGGACGGCGTCGCGGCCGCGATCGAGGCGTTGATCGCACCCGTATAGCGACCGCGGTCGCATGACCTTCGGCACCAATCTCCGCAAAATCCAGGGACATTACCGGACAAACAGTCAAATGCGAGAATAATTTCCGCGCTGGCCGGGTGCAATGAGGCGGGAGTGCTGTAGGGTCCAGGGGCCACCTCGGATCACAGCAATGCGAACCGGAGTGGTGAAGCGCCAGCAATGGCGGCAATATCAGGCCGTATGGCGGCGGAGCCGACAGATGTCACATCTAGGCTCCAATGTCGGTCTGAGCATCAACACCAAGGAATTTTAAGCATGGCGCAAGGCACCGTTAAGTGGTTCAACTCGGAGAAGGGCTTCGGCTTCATCGCTCCGGAGGGCGACGGCCCCGACATCTTCGTTCACTTCTCCGCGATCACCGGCAACGGCTACAAGTCGCTCGAAGAGAACCAGCGCGTCGAGTTCGACATCGAGCAGGGCCAGAAGGGTCCGCAGGCCGCTAACCTGCGCACCCTCTAAGCTCCCACAGCTCTGAGACAGGAAGCCGCTGCCCTTCGTCGAAGGACAGCGGCTTTCATGGTGTCCGGGGGTCATTCCACGGACACGACGACGTTCCCGCGGGCGTGGTGGCCGTACATGTGCGCCACCGCCTGCGGGGCCTCCTCCAGCGGGAAGACCCGGTCCACGACCGGCCTGACCGCCCCCGAGGCGAGCAGTTCCCCTATGGCCGCGAGGTTCTCGCGGGTCGCCTCCGACGGGCAGAAGCGCACGTCGGCCCGGCGGAACAGGTCGAGCAGCTTCGCGGAGCCCATGCGGCCGAGCCCGGCGAAGAGCCCGCCGCTGTTCCCGACGCTGTTGGGAATGAGCACCCCGCCCGGCGCGAGCGCGCGGATCGTGCGGCGCGGCGGATGGTTCACGACGTTGTCGAGGATGACGTCGTAGCGTTCGCCCCCCTGCGTGAAATCGGCACTGGCGTAGTCGATGACATGCCGCGCGCCGAGCCCGCGCACCAACGCCGCATTCGCGCTCCCGCACACACCGGTCACCTCCGCGCCGAAATGCGCGGCGAACTGGACCGCGAAAGTCCCCACGCCGCCCGAAGCGCCGTTCACGAGCACCTTCGTTCCACTTCGGATTTCGACGACGTCCCTCATGGCGCACAACGCGGTCACTCCCGACATGACCGAAGCGGCCGCGTCCTCGAATCCCACGCCACCCGGAATGGGCGCGAGTTGAGCGGCGGGGACCACCGTGAATTCGGCGAACGCCCCCGCGGTGACGAAACCCGCGGTCCACAGCGACCCGAACACCGCGTCGCCCGCGGCGAAGTCCTCGACGCCCTCGCCGAGCTCCTCCACTGTCCCGGCGACATCGCTGCCGCGCACCGCGCCCGCCGCGCGCCCCATCTGGAGCCGCAGCACGTACGGCTCGCCCAACGTCGCGATCCAGTCCGGGGTGTTCACGCTGCTGGCCCGCACCTTGACGAGCACCTCGCCGGGACCCGGCACGGGCCGGTCGATCTCCTTGAGCCTGAGCACTTCCGCGGGCGGCCCGTAGCGCTCCTGGACGATGGCTTTCACGGCTCCTCCTCCACACTCCTGCGTTGCAAGCCACGATAAGGCCTGCGTTCCAGCACTGTCCAGCATCAACCCGTCCCCTACCTGCGCAAACGCGGACCAACCCGGTCTAAAGTGCCTGGTGTGCGATCGCTACCCGGAGCCGCCGAGCATCACTGTGGCACGATGGCCCGGCACCGCGCGAAACCCGATCCTGGAGCACCGCATGGAAACCCAGCCGCCCTCCGCCGCCGCACTCCTCGCCCGCGCCGACGCCGCGCCGGTCGGCGAACACCGGCACGCGCTCTTCGCCCTCGGCCGCGCCCACCGCGACGACCCCGCGCTCCCCGGACTCCTCGCCGACCTCACCGCCACAGGCCTCTACGGCGCGCGCACCTCCCTGCTCATCGCCCAGTCCGCCGACGCCCACGACCACCTCCGGGCCCTCCTCGGCCACGCCGACGCCGGGATCGCCGCCTCCGCGTTCACCCTCGCCGCCCGCATCCCCGCGCTCGCCCCCGCGATCGAGACGGCGCTGCCCGGCCAGTCCAAAGCCGTCCGCCTCGCCGCCTACGGCGCACTCCGCAAGCACCGCAACGAGACCCTCGCCGACCGGCTCCTCCCCGCCGTGCGGGAGCGCTTCGGCCCCGAAGAGGCCGCGAAGCTCCTCTCGGCCTGCTCCACCGGCACGGTCACCGCCGAACTCCCAGGCCTCGCACCGCACGTCACCGCCTGGTCCACGTTCGCGAAGCACCACCACGTCGAGGCCTTCACCGCCTACGCCGCGGCCGCCCTCGCCGAACGCTCGCCCGCCCAATGGGGCGACTGGTGGCGCCGCCACGCCGACGTCCTCACCGCCGCCTTCGCGAACGCGCCCCTGGACTGGCTCGACCTCCTCGAACGCTTCCCCGCACCCGCGGCGCTCGACCGCATCCTGGTCAAGGCCCTGCCGGTGCTCCTGAGGGCCGACCCGGACCGCACCTGGACCCTCCTGGCCGATCCGCGCCGCGAGAAGCTCCTCACCGCCGCCGTCCAGACGCCCTCGCTGCTGCGCCGCATCGCCGCCGAACCCCCGGCCCGGATCGCCGCCCTGCTGAAGCAGAGCGGCAGCACCCACTACCTGCCCGTGCTGCTGCGCCGCACCGCGCCCTCACGGCGGCCGGAACTCGTCGAAGCCGTCCGCGCCACTGGGCTCCACGTCGACGACGAGACCGTCCTCGCGCTCCTGCCGCGCACCGCGCGGGTCGAGACCGCACGCGCGCTGCTGACCGAGCGCCGCGTCGCAGGCGACGCCGCCCGCCGCGACCGCGTCCGCTCCCACCTGCCCTTCGACGAGGTCCGCGACGGCTTCCTCGCCGAGGCCCGCCGCTCCGACGTCGACCTGCGCACGAAAGCCTACGGCGACCTCGTCCGCGCCGCGGCGCTCGACCACGATCCCGCCGCCGTCGCCGACCTGCTCGGACTGATCGGCCGCGCCGCCAAGGACCAGACGAAGGTCCACGAACGGATCTTCCAGGGCCTCAAGGAGATCCGCACACACGACTGGAACCCCGAATCGCTGGCGTCGCTGGAAGCCTTCACGGAAGCGTGCCTCGCGTCCCCTTCGCGGTCCGCGGGAACCGTCTCCGCGGTGCTCGCCCTGACCGGCCGCCTCCACCTCGCGGGCCTCAGCACCGCACGCACCGACCTCACCGGAAGCGGCGAACGCCTGCTCGACCGCCTCTCCACCGAAGCGGGCCGCTGGGAGCTCACGAACCTGCTCCACCGGCTCCCGAAGCGCTGCACCACCGACCTCGCGCGGCGCCTGGCACCCGCGCTGGAAGCCCAGGCCGACGTGAACGAGTTCGGCACGGCGCTCACCATCGCCGACGCCCTCGACGACGCCCGCGCTCTCGAACCGATCCTCCTGCGGGCCATGCGATCCAAGTCCGCATCGGTGGTCCACGACGCCGCCGTGACCCTCACCGGGATCGCCCCGGGCCGCAGCGAGCGCCTCGCCCGGCTCGCGGCCGCGTTCCCGTCCCGGCCCGAACTCTTCCCCGCCCTCGCCGTGCACCGCTGGGACCTGCTCCCGGCCTGGCTCACTGCGATCGGCGAACCGACCCCGACCGTCCTGCAGCACCTGCTCACGGCGCGGAACCCGGCGCTGCTCGGCCAGTGGCCGCCCGCCGTCCAGGCCGCCTACCAGGAGACGCTGCTGCACATCGCCGCCGACGACCGTCGCAAGAACCACCTCCGCGCCTCTGCGCTGAAGGCCCTCGCGCAGGTCCCGGGCCTCCCGCTGGACGCCCTGGCGCCCTTCCTATCCGGCGACAACGCACAGCTCCGGTCCGTCGCCCTGGCCGAACTGCACCGCGTCTCGCCCGTCGAGGCCGCCTGGCAGGCCCTGCCCGCGCACCTCGACTCCGACGACGCGGCCGTGGCCGCCGCGGTCATGGAACGCCTCGCCCACCGCTCCCGGCCCGAGGCGATCGCCGCCTCGGCCGCGCGACTGCTGCACGCGCCCAAGGTCGGCGCGCGCAAGCAGGCCGTGCGCGTCCTGGCCCGCTACCGCGTCCCGGGCGCGGCCGAACTCCTGACGGACCTGTGGGCCGACGAGCGCCTGCACCCCAGCGTCCGCGAAGCCGCCGCGGCGGTCGCCGCCGAACGCCTCGCGGAACCCTGGGCGCAGGCACTCGTCGAGGACACCGGACGCTTCGGCCCCGACGTGCGGGCCGCCGTCCTCGCGCTCGCCCCCGAGCAGGTCCCGGCCGCGTTCAGCACCCGCTACATCGCACTGCTCACCGACGCCGCGTCCGACGACGACCCGCGCCTCCAGGTCGCGGGCTCGGACGGGCTGGCCCGCTGGGCGGGCTACGCCGAGGAAGCCGCCGACGCCCTCGTGGACTTCGCCTCCGACCTCGACCTGGACGACGTCTGGGCCGCCGCCATGAACGCCCTCTGCGCGATCGCCGCCGCCGGAGGCGACCCCGGACCGCTCCTGCGCGCCGCCGACCTCCTCGCCGACCGGTCCGAGGACCAGCCGAACGCCGAGGAGGACCGCGACCTCCCCGTCCGGCAGCGCTTCGAGCGCATCGCCTCCTGCCTCGCCCCCGACTACGAGTACCTCCCGCTCCCGCCCGGCCTCGCCGAAGCGGTCGCCGAACGCTTCCCCGCCGACCTCGGGACCCGCCTCCTGGCACGCACCGTCGACTGGAACGCCGACGCGGACGCCCTCCGCGCCCTCGTCGCCCGCATCCAGGATCCGGTGGAGGCCAAGCTCATCGGCGACGCCCTCGACGAGCGCCTCCTCTACAGCACCGTCCCCGACCAGCTCCGCTTCGTCACCGCCCTGGTCGACCTCGACGACCTCCACGCCGCAGTCATCGCCGCCACCGTCATCGAAAGCGCCGCCTCGGAAAGCGAATGGTCAGAGCCCTGGCGCATTTTGCTGCGCCGCCTCCGCGCCCACCCGTCCACCATGGTCCGCATCATCGCTCACACCGCCTATACCGCCGACGAGTACGCCGGTGCCACCTGGCGCGCCTGACCGGCCTGGTCAGGGCCGGGACGCCGGAGAATACCGAGCAGCGTCGCGGGGCGGGTGTGCTGTACCCTGGCTGAGGCCGCTCAGCGGCCGATCGGGACGTGGCGCAGCTTGGTAGCGCACCCGCTTTGGGAGCGGGGGGTCGCAGGTTCAAATCCTGTCGTCCCGACTCAATACCGCAGGTCGTCAGCGGGATCCCCACCTGAGGATCCGAGGGCGGCGAGCTCTCGCTGGCCTCTCGCTGGTCTCGATCACCCAGGATCCCCCGGCACGGTGGCGACGTGAAGCCTCAAAAGAAGTGAGGCGCGTCAATTGTGCGGCTTCTGAATCGAGCAGTGGCTGCGGTGACCTTGCCGCCGTTGCGGATGCGGCTGATCTGCGGGTCCCTACGGGGCCTGCAGGCGAAGTATTATTTGCGTGCCCTGCCACCCCTGCCGGGAGTTCCCCTCGCATGTTCGCACTCGAGTTCGCTTCGACCCTCTTGTTCGTCAGTCTCTGCTTGTTCCTGATGCTCCTGCTGCTGTTCGGGTTCCTCGGCTGGATGTTCAACCTTCTGGCTGGGACACTGGAAGAGCGGTGGGCGCGATGCGTCGGAGAGCAGGGTCCGTTCACCGCGTTCAAGATCATGTTCCGGGCGAGCAGGATGCGGCAGACCAAAGGCGGCCGCGGTTTCAAGACCGCGCTCGCCGCGCTCGACACCGCGCTCGGGTTTCCGCTGCTCTTCGTCTGGGCGGTCGCGCTCGCCGCTGCCGGGGTGTATCTGGTCCTGCTGGTGCTGCGTTCCTACTCAGATACCGAACCGATGCAGAGCGACCTGGCACCCGCCGCGCTCGCGGCCTGCATCTACGTGGTCTACCTGCTGAGCCCCGTCGGCATGTTCCGGGAGTTGCGGTGGATGTTCGACGGCAGGAAGTCGAAACTCACCTGGCCGCCGCCGCTGTCGATGGACGCGGAGCAGATCGACCCCCAAAGCCGCTACGAGGCGGCCAAGGCCCTCTACCGACTCCACATCTACCTGAGGGTCGCGCTGCTGTCGGCGGCACTCACCGCGGTCATGCTGTGGAGCGACCTCGTGCTCGCGAACGAGCCGGCAGGCGAGAATCAGCGTGCGCTCCTCATCGGGATGATCGGCACAGCGGCGACCTCCGCCTACCTGTGGGTCTTCAACCGCATCGTCCGCTCTCGTGCCAGGCGCTGGCACGCGCTCGACCGCGTGGAGCCGTTCCTGGCGACACAACGAAGGCACCGCTCCAAACAGCCTGAGGCCGACCCTTCGGGGAGACGGCGCAAGGCACTGCAAGAGGTGGCCGTAGCTGCTGAACGGCAGGCGCAGCGCCTCCAGGCCGAAGCGGGCGCGGGCGTGGTGCACCCGACAGCGCTACTGCTCGCGCTGAGTGTGGCGCATCTGCGGGAGCACCTGTCCCGCCACGACTCCGTACTCGCCGCGGTGCCGCCCGACATCGAGGAGACCCTGGCGCGAATGGCAGTCGTCCTGGCCGGAACGAGCAACACGTCGTTCCTCGCCCGCACCGAAGCGCGGCTGGACCGGCTCCGGGACCAGGTCCGGTTCGATGCGGCGCCTGTGCGCGGTCCGCGAGTGTCGGCCGGACTCGATCTCACCGAGCGCGCGACCGCCTTGCTGGTCAAGGTCATCGTGATCGGACTCGTGCTGTGGCTGCTGGTGTCCCAGCAGGTAGCCGCCAAGGATCTCGTTCAAATGCTTCCCTGACTCGCCTGCGGGTGCGACACGGCTGTGGACGCGCCGGCGGCGCCGGATTCCCCCGCCACGACCGCAGCGCGGGCATAGTCAGCGAAAGCCTGTTCAGCGCTTTCCGGGGGCGGCGCGGCGGATTCCGGCGCGGATCTTGGCGACGGCGTCGGAGGGTTGGAGTTCCTTACGGAGGTCGAGCAGGTATCCGGTCGGGTGGCCCGCGAGTGCTTGTCTCCTGCGGTCGATGGCGCTGTTGGCGGCGCCGACAAGGCATCCGGCGAGGACGCCCGCGCTGGTGACGGCGGGAGGCAGGTGCAATGCGCCGGCGAGGACGCCGAGGGCGGCGGGCGGCGCGAGCGTCTGGAGGGTGAGGACCGCGCGGACCGGTTCGAGGCCGAGGCGATGGAAAACGCTCACGGTTGTCGATTCGCCTCATTTGCAGAGTCGCTTCGAATCGACCTGCTGCGCAAGATCGTCTTACTCAGCGACTGAGCCCGGCGCCGGGCGCCGGCTTTAGCGGTCGACGATGAGCAGGGTGTTCCCGTCGGGATCGGCGGCGGTGAACCAGAAGCAGGTCTGGTCGTCGCCGCTAACCTGTCCGACCTCGTCGCCGTCCTCACCGAGGCGTTCGCGCAGCGCCTCGAGATCCTCAGCGACCAGGTTGAACGGCGCCCAAGGAAGACCCGGCTTCGCGCTGATCCCGCTGGCCGGTCCCAGCAGCGTCAATTTCCGCACCGGCTCATCCGATTCCAGCACCGCCGCGTGCGCTTCGCTGCTGACGACCTTGAACCCGAAGACCTTCGAATACCACTCGACAGCGACCGCGGGGTTGCTGACCGGCAGGAATGCGCTTCCAATCTGTGTCATGCCGCGACCCTAGACCACTCCACCGACAGACCGGAGCGGGTTCGAGACCATCACGAAACCTGGCTCAGAACCCCAATGCCCAGCCCGGCATCCCGGGATGCGTCAGATCCGTATGGATCGTGGCGGCCGTGACCGATGACGAACGGACCGCCACGGGTTATTCGGCCTTCGAGTGTTTGATGCGAGCCCAGGCCACGGTCGCGGCGCCGAGGATGAGTAGCGCGGTGGCGATGGCGATCGGGGCGGTGGGCGTCCCAGTTTCGGTGAGTCGGTCCGTCGATAACGGGCTGGCACCGGGGTCCGTGAGTGTGTCGGGCGGCGGTGCTGTGCCGCCGGGTTCGGTGGTGATGGTGACTGTCGCGGTCGCCGAGTCGATAGTGCCGTTGCTGCCGGTCACGGTGGCGGTGTTGGTGACCGAGCGGTGGCGTCCGTCCTCTTCGGTGACGGTGTAGACGCCGGTGCGGGTGATGCGGTCGCCGGGTTCGCCCGCTGGGGCGAGGGTCGTCGATTCGCAGGGGACGTCGGCGACCAGGTCATCGGCGATCACCAGGTCGGTCACGGGCACTCCGGTGGTGTTGGTGGCGGTGTACGTGTACGTCACGGTGTCTCCGGGCCGGTAGGTCCTGGAGGTGTCGGCGGTCTTCTCCAGGTCCAGCAGCGGGAGCGGGCGCTCCGATCGGACGGTCAGGCCCCCGATGAGGTGCACGTCGGTGAACAGGCCGGTCGAGGCCGCGAAACCGAACTTGTAGGTGTCCTGGACCGGCTCGGGGGCGGCGGAGTCGAGGACTTCTACGGCTCCGGCCTCGCCGGGGAATCCCAGCGCCGCAGCGGGAATCGGCACTTGTGGATTGTGGACATTACCCTGGGTCTATGAACCCCGCACCTTCGTCCGGCGGCGCCCCGGGACGACTCGGACGCGACTCGAAGTCGTCGGTCTCCTTCAAGATCAGGCACGTCACGGGCTTCCGGTGGCTGGTCGACACCGGCCTGCATTCGGGCCTGGTCCCGACAGGCCCAACCAGGCGGTACCAGACCACCCGCCCGGCCGCCGGGAAGACGGCGGTGGCGTCAATCCGGTGCGAGGTATGCGATCGCGTCGTGCGGCTCCGGGTCACCGGCGGTGCGCGCGGGTCCGTTTCGATCGTCGGAGAGCAGGCCCCGGTGGCGCCGGTCGCGGGCGAGCTGCCAGAGGACCATCGGTTTCACCTCGTTCCTGGAAGCGTGGACGACCCGTCGCCACCCGAGTCCGGTCCGGAACCGGCCGTCGAAGCCGCAGTCGAGTCTGCCGCGGCGCGACTGGTAGCGCTCAGACGCGCCGCCGTCTGGATCGCTGCCGGTGGTGCGGTGAGCGCGATAGCGCTCGCAGTGGCCGACACCGATACCGAGCCCAGCTGGATCTTCAACCCGGGCTCGGCTGCCGCAGCCGCGATCGCGTTCTCGTTCCTGCTGCTGCCGCTGAGCGCGCTCGTCTGGGCGGTCTCTCGAAACGCTTGGCGGCTGCTGCTGGCCTCGGTGCTCCTGCTCGGCGGGTTCGTCGGCACGAACGGGCCCGACCTGCTGGTCAACGAGTCGCTTGGGCGGCACGAGGAGACCGTGGTCGTCCAAGGCCAGAACGGCGATTGCGGCAGGTACCAGTCTCACGGTGAAAGCGGGGGCGTCACCGGCTGCTTCTTCGTCGTCGACGGCGTCGAAGGCACGCCGTCCGAGGTGCCGATCCGCTGCGACGAAGACGAGTGCCCGAAGAAAGGAGCGCGCATCACGATCTGGTGGGCGCCTGAAGCGGTGGGCACCGTGCATCTCACGCCGCCACCGAGCTTCGCGTGGGTCTGGTGGCTGCCGCTCGGGATCGGCCTGGCGTTGAACGCGGCAGCGCTGGTGCTCTTCGCCCGCTCCGGCAACCGCGCATGGAAGCCCCGAAAGTGATGGGGAAGCGAACTGGCCCCCGCCGGAGACGACCGAATCCACTTCGATGGCTGTCCGGCGCGCGCTGCACCGACCGCCGTCCTTGATCGGACTGCGGTCGGGCCGCGGTGCTCGCCTCCGCTCGCGACTTCCCCACCGAGCCTTGGGACGCACGGCGCTCGGACGAAGGGCGGTGTGAGCCGGGAGCTAGGGTTTGCGGCGTGGAGATACACGTCGCCAAGTCCGGGCTCGATACTGCCGTCGGAACCGCAGAGGCCCCGCTGCTCACCGTCGGGGCCGCGGCGGCGCTGGCGCGGCCGGGGGACACCGTCATCGTTCACGAAGGCGTGTACCGGGAGTGGGTGAACCCGCCCCGTGGCGGAACGCCCGACGCGCCGATCACCTACCAGGCCGCGACAGGTGCGGACGGCCGCTTCGAGCCGGTCGCGATCTCCGGCGCCGAGGTGGTCGACGACTGGCGGCCCCACCCGGGCTCCGCGGCCGTCTGGACGGCGACCGTGCCCAACTCCCTGTTCGGGGCGCAGAACCCGTACACCGAGCGCATCGGCGGCGACTGGTTCTTCGATCGGGTCAACACCTGGCACACCGGCGAGGTGTACCTCGACGGCAAGTCGATGTACGAGTCGCTCACCCTGGACGGCGTCGAGCACCCCGCGGTCACCGAGGACTCCTTCGACCCCGAAGGCTCCCTGCTGACGTGGTATTGCGAGACGGATGACGACACCACGACGATCTGGGCGAACTTCGGCGGTGCCGACCCCGCCGGGCACGAGATCGAGATCAACGCCCGCAAGTTCGTCTTCTGGCCCGCAGCAACGGGAATCGACCACATCACGGTGCGCGGCTTCACCCTGACGAAGGCCGCCACGCAGTGGGCGCCGCCCACCGCGCTGCAGGAGGGCCTCATCGGTCCGCACTGGTCCAAGGGCTGGGTGATCGAGGACAACACGATCACCGACTCCAAGAACGTCGGCGTCTCCCTCGGCAAGGAGGCCGCCACCGGGCAGAACGAGTGGACCGCGGGAACGAAGGGCGGCAAAGGCGGCACCCAGCGCGAACGCGAGGTGATCCAGCGGGCGCTCGCCCTGCGCGGGCCCGACGCCGGCGAACCGCACCCCTGGCACCGCGACCACGTCGGCTCCCACACGGTGCGGCGCAACACGATCCAGGACTGCGAGCAGGCGGGCATCGTCGGGCACCTCGGCGCCGCGTTCTCGCACATCGTCGACAACCACATCGCCCGCGTCCACGTGAAGCGGCAGTGGCACGGCGCCGAAGTCGCCGGCATCAAGCTGCACGCCGCTATCGACACCGTGATCAGCGGCAACACGATCCACCACACGCACCGGGCGCTGTGGCTCGACTGGCAGGCCCAAGGCACTCTGGTGCGGCGCAACGTCTTCTACGCCTCGACCGCCGAGGACTTCATGGTCGAGGTCTGCCACGGCCCGTACCTCGTGGACTCGAACCTGTTCCTCTCGCCGTGGGCGGTCAAGGACATGTCCTCCGGCGGCGCCTACGTGCACAACTACTTCGCGGGGCGCATCGCGAGCTGCACCGAGCACCAGCGGTACACCCCGTACCACCTGCCGCACTCCACGGCGGTCTACGGCGTCTCGAACATCCTCGGCGGCGACAACCGCTTCTACAACAACCTGTTCGTCGGCGACGGCGAAGCCGCCGAACCGGAGGCGGAGCCGGCGCTCGCGAGCTTCTGGAACGGCGCTATCGACATCGACGGCGTGCCAGGCCAGGCGACCTTCGTGCCGACCCCGGTCGGCATCTCGCAGTACGACGCGTGCCCGGCCCCGGAGGAGTACCCGAACGAGGACGGCAGCGCGCTGGCCGGTCCGCGCCTGCCGGTCTGGGCGGAAGGCAACCTGTACGCGGACGCCGCCGAGCCGTTCCGCGCCGAACCCGAGCCTCAGGTCGTCGCCTCGTCGCCGGTACGCGTCACGGTGCACGACGCCGACGCCGGCACCGTCCGCATCGAGGCGTCCGGCACCGTCGGCGCGGTCGCCCCTGTGACGACCGCACGCCTCGGGACCACGTACCACGCCGAGATGGGCTTCACCAATCCCGACGGCTCTGATCTGGACCTGAGCAGGGACATCGCCGGCCTCCCACGCGACGAGGCCGTGCCCGGCCCGTTCGCGCAGTCGGGTCCGGGCATTCGGATGCTGACCGCTCCGATGCCGCGGGGCCGCTGAACCCGGCCCGGTAGCGCACCAACGCCTAGCGTGTCAGGCACGGGATTTCCTCGATTTCGATCGGCTGATCGGTTTGCTGATCGTCGGGAGCCGGAACCCTACGGGCGCACGCAGATGGCCGGGATCGCGAGGAAGGCCTGAGGAGACGACGGCGGCGGTCCGACCCGCCGGTCGGACCGCCGCCGTCGCGCGCATCGGCCGCTAGTCGATGTTGTGGCCGCCGTTGACGGTGATCCGCTGCCCGGTGACGAAGCCCGCCGCGTCGGAGGCGAGGTACGCGACCGCCGCGGCGATGTCGTCGGGCTTGCCGATGCGGCCCATAGGCACCTCGGCCACGTACCCGGCGAGGTCGGCGTCGGTGAGCTCGCCGTGCCGCTCGACCGGGATCCACCCCGGCGCGACCAGGTTGACGGTGATGCCGTCGGCGCCAAGCTCCCGCGCCCAGGTGCGGGTGAGCCCCCACTGGGCTCCCTTGGCCGCGTTGTACGCCGAGAAGCCGGGCAGCGCCCGCTCGAACATGTCCGATCCGATCTGGACCACGCGCCCGCCCCCGGCCGCGCGCATGTCCGCCAGGACCGCGCGGAGCAGGAGGGTCGGGCTCTTGACGAAGAACGCCAGCTGGTCGAGGTGGTCCTGCCATTCGAGCCGGTCGAGCGGCACTTCGGGCTGCGGGCCGGTCGCGTTGGCGACGAGCACCGTGACGGGACCGAGCTCGGCGCGGACGCGCGCCATCATGTCGTCCACCGCGGCCTCGTCGGTCACGTCGCCGCCGAACGCGGCGGCGGTCCCGCCAGCCTCGCGGATGTCGGCCACGACCCGCTCGGCGCCCGCCAGGCCCTTCGCGTAGTTGACCGCGACGGCGAACCCGTCGGCGGCGAGGCGCCGCGCGATGACGGCGCCGAGGCCGCGCGAAGCACCTGAGACGAAAGCGACGGACATGGACGACCTCCAACGGGAATTGCTCGTCCAGCGAGCGTAATCCATGTCCTGGCGCATACGCCGACGGCCTGAACGCGACCGGCGGGGCATCCCGAGCGGCTCGACGGGCTCGTCAGGGGTTCTCGGCGACCGCTGCCTGGAGGCGGTTCGCGAAGCGGCGGAAGCCTTCTCTGAAGGCCTCTGGCGCTTCGACGGTGAAGTCGGCGTCGAGGAGGGCGAGGGTGGCCAGCGGCCACTCCCAGGAGTCGAGCCGCATCGACACGCGGGTGCGTCCGTCGTCGAGCGCGCTCAGTTCGACGGTGTCGTGGCGGAACGCCTCCGCGACCGGCCCCGGCGGTCCGTCCACTATGAACGTCACCGGGTGGCGGTCCCTGCCGATCCCCTCGACGAGGTAGTCGACGGCGGGCGGGGAGGGACGCGGCTCGAACCGGGTCGTGGACAGGCGGAGGCCGGAGAGGCGGTCGGTGCGGAAGGTCCGCCAGTCGCCGCGGTCGAGGTCCCAGCCGAGCAGGAACCAGCGCTGCAGGTGGTGGATCTGCCGGTACGGTTCGACCCGGCGGGACGAGACCGCCCCGTCCTTGCGCTCGTAGTCGAACGCGACGATCTGCCGGGCCGCGATCGCGTCGGCGAGCGCGCCGAGGTCGCCCGCGCTGGTGCTCGGGGCCGGGACGTCGCTGGTGTCCAGACTGGAACGGACCCGGGAAATGCGGTGGCGCAGGCGCTTGGGCAGGTACTGCTCGACCTTCCCGAAGGCCCGGGTCGCGGCCTCGTCCACCGATCCCTCTGCGGCGCTGCCGGTCGACGCGAGCGCGGCGAGGCCCAGGAGCACCGCGATGGCCTCGTCGTCCTCGAGCATGAGCGGCGGCATCACGGCGCCCGCGGTGAGCCGGTAGTGCCCGCCGGGGCCGGGGCGGGTCTCGACCGGGTAGCCGTACTCGCGGAGGCGGTCGACGTCGCGGCGCAGCGTCCGCGGGCTGACGCCCAGGCGCGTGGCGAGCTCGCCGCCGCTGAACGAGCGTCCGGTCTGCAGGGACGCGAGGAGCGAGAGCATGCGGCGGGTGACATCGGACATGCCCCCAGTCTGCCGCAAATCGCGGTCAGGAACCGGCCGCATCTGCATCTAGCGTCGAGCGCATGAGCGAACGTATGATCCGCCTCCGCGGCGCCAGGTCCAACAACCTCAAGTCGATCGACCTCGAAGTGCCGCGCGGAAGCCTGACCGTGTTCGCGGGACCGTCCGGTTCCGGGAAGTCCTCTCTCGTGTTCGACACGATCGCCGCCGAAGCCGGCCACCAGGTCAACGAGACCTACCCGCCGTTCCTGCGGAACCGGCTGCCGAAGTGGACGCGGCCCGAGGCCGACGAGATCTCCGGCCTGTCGCCCGTGGTCGTCATCGACCAGCGCCGCCTCGGCGGCAACGCCCGGTCCACCGTCGGGACGATCACCGACACGTGGACGTACCTGCGGCTGCTCTACTCGCGGATCGGCGAGCCGCTGATCGGCGAGTCGAGCCACTTCTCGTTCAACGAACCCGCGGGCATGTGCCCGACCTGCTCGGGCCTGGGCGAGGCCGTGGAGATCGACGTCGCCTCGTTCTTCGACCTCGGCAGGTCGCTGAAGGAGGGCGCGATCCTCCTGCCCGGCTTCGTCGACGGCGGCTACTGGTTCGACAAGTACGCCAGCGTCGACTGGCTCCCTGTCGACACGCCGCTGGGGGAGTGGACCGAGGACGAGCGGCTCGCGCTGCTGTACGGCGGCGAGCACATCGCCCGTCTCGGGGTGCGGCGGCCGTCCGACTTCGAGGGCCTGGCGGCGTGGTTCGAGCGGATCTACCTGCACACCTCCGACAGCATCTCGGACACCAAGCAGAAGGCCATCGACCGGTTCACGCGGTCGCGCACGTGCCCCGAGTGCGGCGGCGACCGGCTGAACGCGGCGGCGAGAGCCGTAACCGTGCTCGGCCGAACCATCGGCGAGATGTCCCGGATGGAGATCGCCGAGCTCGCGGACGTCGTTGCGGGCGTGAAGGAGACGGCGGTCGCGCCGGTCGCCGCCGCGCTCGTGGAGCGGCTGCGCGCGATGGACGCGATCGGGCTGGGCTACCTCCACCTCGGGCGGGCCACCGCGACCCTGTCGGGAGGCGAGTCGCAGCGGGTGAAGACGGTGAAGCACCTGGGCAGCAGCCTGATCGAGATGCTGTACATCTTCGACGAACCCACCGTGGGCCTGCACCCGCACGACGTCCAGGCCATGACCGGCCTGCTGGAGCGGTTGCGGGACAAGGGGAACACGGTGCTCGTCGTCGAGCACGACCCGGCGGTGATGGCGGTCGCCAACCAGATCGTCGAGATCGGACCCGACGCGGGCGCCGAGGGCGGCCGCGTGGTCTTCCAGGGGACCTTCGACCGGCTCCGGGCCGCCGACACCCCGACCGCGTCGGCGCTGGCCAAACCGGCACCGCCGGTCGGGGAGCCGCGGCGGGCTTCGGGCGTGGTGACCATCGAGCACGCCGACCGCAACAACCTGCGGGACGTCACCGTGGGCGTGCCGACCGGGGTGCTGACCGTGCTCACCGGCGTCGCGGGCTCCGGCAAGTCGAGCCTGGCGGCGGCGCTCGTCGAGCAGCACGACGCGATCGTCGTCGACCAGCGCCCCGTCGGCGCGAACCGCCGGTCCACGCCGATCACGTACACCGGGATCGCCGCGCCGGTCCGGCGGCTGTTCGCGAAGGCGAGCGGCCTGCCCGCCAAGTACTTCAGCGCCAATTCGGAGGGCGGCTGCCCCGAGTGCAAGGGCCTCGGCGTCGTCTACACGGACCTGGCGTTCATGGACGGGCAGGAGACCGTGTGCGAGACGTGCGGCGGGCGGCGGTTCACCGAGGAGGCGCTGCGGCACCGCGTCGACGGGCTCACGATCGCCGACGTGGGCGACCTGACCATCGCGGAGGCGCTGCAGCGGCTCGCGGATCCGTCGATCCGGAAGGGGCTGCACCACCTCGATCGGGTCGGCCTCGGCTACCTGCGCCTCGGGCAGCCGCTCACGACGCTGTCAGGCGGGGAGTGCCAGCGCGTCAAGATCGCCAGGGAGCTGCGCGAGGCCGCCGAGCCGTCGGTGTACGTGCTCGACGAGCCGACCACCGGGCTGCACCTGCGCGATGTCGACACGCTCATGGAGGTCCTGTTCCAGCTGGTCGAGGCCGGGCACACCGTCGTGGTCATCGAGCACCACCTGGAGGTGATCCGCCGCGCCGACTGGATCGTGGACCTCGGCCCCGGCGCGGGCCGCCACGGCGGGCGGGTCCTCTACGAGGGCCCGGTGGCGGCGATCCGGGGCACGGCGACCGCGCAGGCGCTCGGCCTGGGCTAGGCGCGCAAGGGAGGCGGGCAGCAGCTAGCGGCCCGCCTCCGTCCCTTGGTGGAGCCAGACCCGCAGAGGGCCGATCGGTTCGAACCCGGCGCCGAGAGCGGCCGCCAGGTCGTCGCCGTGCTCGTAGCCGACCAGGGGCAAGTCCGGGAACAGCCGATCGAGCAGTGCCAGGACGCCCGGCCAAGCGCTGGCGGCTCCATTTGTAAACACATTGGACACGCCGATGACGTCGCCGCTGCGGTTGGCCACCGCCCCGGCCGCCACCGGGCCGCCCTTGGACCGCCCGGCGAGCACGTACGTGTCCTCGTCCTCGAGCAGGGCCGGTCCGAACAGGTCCGCGTGACCGTCGCCGCCGTCCCAGGCCAGCGCCCACTCCCGAAGCGGCCCAGCCGCTTCCACCACTGACCAGTCAAGTCCGGGAGCGGTGGCCGGCGCTCCCGCAGGACGCCGGATCCACTGCGCCTCGAACAGGACCGCGAACCCGGCCCCGCTCAAGTCGAGGTCGGCGAAGCTGTCCTTGACGCTCGCGCCGGGTGCGGCGGTGTCGATCCGGGACACCAGCGCGGACGCGTCGGCACCGGGCGCGAGGGTCACCGCGTCGGGGTAGAACAGCGGCGTCCTGACGGGAGCGGTCCAGTCCGTCGGCCGGAACTCGCTCGCCATGCCGTGCGAGCGGCACATCGCCGCGCAGCATTCGGCGTTGTTTCGGGCGGCGGACCGGACCGCCGCGTCCTTCGTACCTGTCACGCGACCCGATTATCCGGGACGGCCCCATGTTGCCGCCGCGTTGCCGTCCGCGTTGACGCCCGCGCAACGGGGCCTGGGGTGGACTGGTGGCATCCGGCCGGACCCCTCGGCCCTCGTGAAAGGACGGATGATGGACAGGTTCAAGAAGGCGGCGCGTTGGGCGGGCATCGCCCTCACCGGGATCATCGGGATCATCCTGCTCGGCGCCGGCAAGGTGCAGTCGGGGACGCTGCTGATCCTCACCGCGTTCGCCTTGGCCGTGCCGACGAGGCGCAGGCCGCCGCTGTGGGTCCGCATCGTGCTGATCGCCGCGATCTACGGCCTGGTGGCGCTGAACATCTCGACCACGTCGCTCCCCGCGCCCTCGAACGGGATGACGGTGGCGTGCGGTGAGGAGTACGCCGACTGGTACACCCCGACCGGGATCGAGTTCGTGGACCAGCTGCAGTACCTCCTCAGCGGCTTCCTCGCCCAGGCGGCGCCGTCCTGAGCGCTCGACCGGCTGTCGCTCCCCTTGTTACAGTGGCCCGATTCAGGCGGGTCGGGAGTGTGGTGTGGGCGAGGAGATCACGACGGCGAAGGCGGCCGCCGACGACGGGCTGGTGCTCGCGTTCGGACGGCTGCTGGGCGCGGCGAACCGGTTGGAGTACCTGCTCGGGCGGGCGATCGAGGAGCAGTGCGGGATCTCCCACCTCATGTACGAGGTCCTGCTGATCCTGGCCCGCGAGGGCGACGCGGGGATGCCGATGCGGGCGATCAGCCGCGAGCAGGTGCTGACCACCGGCGGCGTCACGCGGCTGATTGACCGGATGGAGGCCCTGGGCCTGGTCGAGCGCCACGACCACCCGACCGACCGGCGGGGCCGCCTCGTGCGCCTCACCGAAGCGGGTGAGCGGAAGGCCGTCGAGGCGACGCGGGTGCACCGGGAGAACATCGAGCGGTACTTCGTCGCGCCGATCCCGGCCGAGCACCGGGAGTGGTTCGCCGACGACCTGCGGATACTCAGCCATGCGGCGAGGGATGCCATTCCTCGGCTGCGGTGATCCCTGTGATCTCCGGCCTAGCACGGGCATGACGGAATGTCTGACTAATCAGATACTGTTTCGTAAGATGAAGGCGGTCCGCAGACGGCGGTCCTCCATCGGCAGCTTACGAGGAGCAGGCATGAGCACGCTGGAATTCACCATCTTCGACCTGGACTTCCCGGCCGGGAACCCCGCCAAGACCGCCACGCTCGTCACCGGCGAGCGCGAAGCGCTCCTGGTCGACGCCGCCTTCACACGCGCCGACGGGCACCGCCTCGCCGCCGCGATCCTGGACTCCGGCAAGCACCTCACCACCGTGTTCGTCAGCCACGGCGACCCCGACTTCTACTTCGGCGCCGAAGTCCTCGCCGACGCCTTCCCCGACGCGCGCTTCGTCGCCACCCCGCCGGTCATCGAGCACATCGAGCACTCCTACGAAGGCAAGCTCAAGGCCTGGGCCGCTTCGGGAGCGAACCTGCCGACCCGGCTGGTCGAGCTGGAGCCGCTCACCGGTGACCTTGAGCTGGAAGGGAACCGCTTCGAACTCAAGGGCGGGGCCGAGGGCCTGGCCGACCGGCACTACCTGTGGCAGGCCGACCAGCGCGCGATCCTCGGCGGCGTCATGGTCTTCTCCCGCCAGCACGTCTGGACCGCCGACACCGGCGCCGACGCCCGCGAGGTCTGGCGCGGCGTGCTCGACGAGATGGAGGCCCTCGCACCGGAACTCGTCGTCCCCGGCCACCGCGCGCCCGGGGCGCCCGCCTCGGTCGAGGCCGTGCGCCACACCCGCGACTACCTCGAGGCCTTCGAGGAGGTCCTGAAGGAGCAGCCCGACGGCGCGGCGGTCACGAACGAGCTCGTGCGGCGCTACCCGGACGCGGAACTGCTCGTCGCCGCGCAGATCGGCGGCAAGGTCGCGAAGGGCGAGATGGCATGGGGCTGAACGACTCCGACGAGCCGCGCGACGTGGTCCGCCGCCAGTACCTCGCCTCGGCGGCGGGCGACCTGGAGGCGCTGCGCGCCACGCTCGCACCCGATGTGGAGTGGACCGAGATGGCCGGGTTCCCGCTCGCGGGCACCTACCGGACCCCCGAGGGCGTCACGTCGAACGTCATGGAGCGCCTGGGGAAGGAGTGGGACGGCTGGACCGCCCATGACGACTCCTATGTGGTCGACGGCGAGCACGTCGTGGTCCTGGCCCGCTACACGGCCCGCAACAAGGCCACCGGCAAGGACATCGTCGTGCGGGTGGCCCACCACTTCGTCGTCCGAGGCGGATTGATCGTCCGCTTCGAGCAGTTCACCGACACCGCCAAAGTGCGGGAGGCCATGGCCTGAGGCGGCAGGGCCGGCAGCCCCGACGAGTCGCCGGCCCTTCCTTCGCAAAAGAAATCGAAGCGCATAGATTTTCCTATTGACAAAGTTTATCGAGCAAACTTAATCTGGATCGGCGGCGCTCCGAGCCCCGAACCTCACCGGCGGCGGCGCTGTGCCCCTTCACTGCAACGCACCTCTTCCGGCAAGGAGACTCGCCATGAGTCCAACCAATGTGCACCGACGACGGTGGCGCCTCGGCGCGATCGCGGCGTCCGCCGCCGCCGTCCTGACCGCAGGCCTCCTCGGGGCCGTCGGCGCCCAAGCGGCCCAAGGCTGCGAGGTCCAGTACGAGGTCACCGGCCAGTGGCCGGGCGGCTTCACCGCGGACGTGAAAGTCACCAACCTCGGCGAGCCGATCGACGGCTGGGAAGTCGACTGGGTCTGGCTCGAGGGCCAGCACGTCACGAGCATGTGGAACGCGCAGCACACGAGCGCGCCGCCCGCGGCCAAGGCCGAGAACCTCAGCTACAACGCCAAGATCGCCACGGGCGCTTCGACCTCCTTCGGCTTCGTCGGCTACTGGGCCGGGGTCAACACGGACCCGACCGAGTTCCGCCTCAACGGCCGCGTCTGCGACGGCTCCGTCGGCGAGCCGACCACCGCGCCCACGACCGACCCGCCCGCCGGCTCGGTCTCCGCGATGGAGCAGGTCGCCGCGATGCAGCCCGGCTGGAACGTCGGCAACACCCTCGACGCGCTCGGCGGCGAGACCGCCTGGGGCAACCCGATGATCACCGAGCAGCTCCTCCAGAAGGTCAAGTCCGAGGGCTACAACTCGATCCGCCTGCCCGTCACATGGGACGAGTTCACCGGCCCCGCACCGGACTACACGATCGAGCCCGAGCGCATGGAACGCGTCGCGCAGGTGATCGACTGGGCCCTGGAGAACGACCTCCAAGTGCTGCTCAACATCCACCACGACTCGTGGATGTGGCTCGACGAGCTCCCCAACGACCACGACAACGTCATGGCCAAGTTCGAGGCCATGTGGACGCAGATCAGCGACCGCTTCAAGGACTACCCGGCCGAACTCTCCTTCGAGAGCAACAACGAACCGCAGTTCGCCGGTGCCACCGAGGCGCAGGGGGACGCCTACAACGAGGAGCTCAACCTCGCGTTCCACGAGATCGTCCGCGGCTCCGGCGGCAACAACGACGACCGCCTCCTGGTGCTGCCGACGCTGTACACCAACGCCGCGCAGGAACGCCTCGACTCGCTCAAGACCACCATCGACGGCCTGAACGACGACATGATCGCCGCGACCATCCACTTCTACGGCTTCTGGCCCTTCAGCGTCAACATCGCCGGAGGCACCACCTACAACGCCGAGGTGGAAGCGGACCTCATCGGGACCTTCCAGCGCGCCAACGACACCTTCGTGGACGACGACATCCCGGTCATCATGGGGGAGTGGGCCGTCCTCAACTACGACCACAACCGCCCCGGCGTCCACGAGCACGGCGAGCTCATGAAGTTCTTCGAGGCCACCGAGTTCCAGGCCCGCGACAAGGAGGTCACCACCATGCTGTGGGACGCGGGCCAGTTCCTCAACCGCAACACCCTCCAGTGGCGCGACGAGCACATCGCCTCGTACTTCGAGTCCGGCTGGACCACCCGCTCCGGCACCGCCTCGTTCGACGCGGTCTACCTCGAGAAGGCCGGGACCATCACCGCCGAGTCGCTGACCCTGAACCGCAACGGCCTCGAGTTCCAGGGCCTGTGGCAGGGGAGCGCGAAGCTCGCCGAAGGCGCCGACTACACCGTCTCGGGCGACACCCTGACGCTGACCGCCTCAGCGCTCACCCGCCTCGCCGGGAACCGCGCCTACGGCACCAACGCCACCATCGAGGCCCGCTACTCCGCGGGCGTCCCCTGGCGCATCCACATCATCACCTACGACAAGCCGGTGTTCGCCGACGCGACCGGGACCACGGCCTCCTTCGCGATCCCGACCCAGTTCACGGGCGACCAGCTCTCCACAATGGAGGCCAAGTACGCCGACGGCACCAACGCCGGGCCCGCGGACTGGACCTCCTACAAGGAGTACTGGCAGCACTTCCAGCCCGACTACAGCGCCGGGACGACCCTGCTGAAGACCGCGTTCTTCGACGAGGTCGACGACGACCGGCCCGTGACGCTGACCTTCCACTTCTGGGGCGGCGGAACGGTCTCCTACGAGATCACCAAGTCCGGCACCACCGTGACCGGATCGGCCGCTTAACGCGGCATCCGCCAAGGCGGCGTGGAGGCTCCGGCCTTCACGCCGCTTCGCGTCCCCCGACGAGCACCGTCGCCGGATGCCCGTTCACCAGCACCTCGTGCACCGAGCCGACACCGAGGCCGTTCGCCGCCAAGGCCCTCCCGGCCTCCTCCGCCGCCATCCGCGCGACCAGCAGCACGAACCGCCCCGTCCGCGGATCCAGCACCCGGTCGAACGACCTGGCCATCGCGCCCAGGAACTCCGGCAGCGCAAGCGGCAGCTCCTCGTACTCGCCCCAAGGCGGATCGGTGACGATCACGTCCACCGCGCCCTCCCCGAACGACGACAGCGCCAGCGCGTCCTCGCCGAGGAACTCGATCTCGCGGCTCCCGCGCACCGAAGCCGGGAACTCCTCCCGCAGCCGCTCCAGATCCGAGTCCGAGTACACGATGCGCTGCGCCGGGAACGACATCCGCGCCAGCGGGAACGAGCCCGAGCCCGCGAACGGGTCCAGGAACACGTCGTCCGGATGCGGCTTCGAGGCCGCGATGAGCAGCGAGGACAGCTCGTGCGAGATCGCGCCCGCCGCCTTCGCGGCCCGCTTCGGCCGGAGGTGCCTGCGGCACAGCATCAGGTACTCGAAGTCGGACCGGCCGACCACCCAGTACTCCTCGCCCGAGCCCCGCCCGACCATGCGCTGGCCCGACGCGTAGCCGATCTCGGTCTCCAACGCGCGCTTCGTATTCGGCCGGACCGAGATGAGTGCCCCGTCCACATGGAACATCACACGGAACGAGTCCGCGTACGAGTCGAGGCCGTCGTAGCGCAGGCTGTCGGCCAGCTCCAGCACGTTCCGGTCGACGTCGCCCCGCACCACGTCCGCGATCACCGTGAACGAGTTCTTCACGAACGGCATCCGCACGACCTGCTCGTAGCGGCTGTCCGACTCGAACACCAGTGAGCTGTCGTCGGCGTACACGGTCTCCGGACTATCCACATAGGATCCGATTGACTCGGCGACCAGGTCGCCGGTGCCCGCGGGGAACTGAACGAAGTAGCGCACGCCCGGAATCCTACTCGCAGGACCGGTATGCGGGCCCGATCCGCTGGACCGCGCCAGCGGGCGAATCGTCCTACACTCACTGGACATACACCCTGTGGAAGGACAATCCGTGAACTCCCGCATCATCACCGCCCTGCCCGCCGCGCTCGCCGTCGCCGCCCTCGCGGCGTGCACCTTCGGCACCCCCACCGTCCCCGCCGACGAACTCGCCGACACCGCCGAAGGCGCCCTCGAAGAAGAGGTCGGCCAGCGCCCCGAGATCGACTGCGGCGGCGAGGACATCGAGGTCGTCGAAGGCGAGGACGTCACCTGCGTCCTCACCGACCCCGCCTCCGGAACGGAGTACGACACCGTCATCACCTTCACCTCGGTCGACGGCACCGACTTCGAGATCGACGTCCAGGTCGCCGACACCGCCAACTGAGCCACCGGCGCCGGGCGCGTCCGAAGACCTAGACTTGCGCGCGACACACACGCACGACTTGGGGGACCAATGGAGCAGCGCGCATTCGGCAGGAGCGGCCAGCGGGTATCGGTGGTCGGGCTCGGCACCTGGCAGCTCGGCGCCGACTGGGGCGACGTGGACGAGGGGGACGCGCTCGCCGTCCTCGACGCGGCCGTCGAAGCGGGTGTCACCTTCTTCGACACCGCCGACGTCTACGGCGACGGGCGCTCCGAGCAGCTCATCGGGCGCTTCCTGAAAGAGCGGCCCGACGCGGAAGTCATGGTGGCCACCAAGATGGGCCGCCGCGTCGCGCTCGACCCGGCGCTCTACACGCTCGACAACTTCCGGGCCTGGACCGACCGCTCCCGCGCGAACCTCGGCGTCGACCGGCTCGACCTCGTGCAGCTCCACTGCCCGCCGACCCCGGTCTACTCCTCGGACGCCGTCTTCGACGCGCTCGACGCCCTCGTCGACGAAGGCCGCATCGCCGCGTACGGCGTGAGCGTCGAGACCTGCGACGAGGCGCTGACCGCCATCGGTCGGCCCGGCACGGCCAGCGTCCAGATCATCCTGAACCCGTTCCGCCTCAAGCCGCTCGAGGCGGTCCTGCCCGCCGCCGAGGCCGCCGGGGTCGGGATCATCGCCCGCGTCCCGCTCGCCTCGGGCCTGCTCTCGGGCAAGTACACCGCCGACACGGTGTTCGCCGAGAACGACCACCGCACCTACAACCGGCACGGCGAGGCCTTCGACCAGGGCGAGACGTTCTCCGGCGTCGACTACGCCACGGGCGTCGAAGCTGCCGTCGAGTTCGCTTCGCTCGCACCGGAAGGCGCGACCCCAGCGCAGACCGCGCTGCGCTGGCTCATCCAGCAGCCCGGCGTCTCGACGGTGATCCCGGGGGCGCGGAACCCCGAGCAGGCCGCGGCGAACGCGGCGGCAGCCGATCTCGCTCCGCTGCCGGAGTCCGCGCTCGCGGCCGTGCGGGACCTCTACGACGCGAAGATCCGCGCCCAGGTCCACCACCGCTGGTAGCCCGCTGCCCGGTGCCTCCCCGAGGCACCGGGCATTCGCGTCCACCTGACGGATTCGCGTACTTCGATACGACCGCCCGGGAGCGACGGCTCCCCGCTGGTCGCGATTTTCTGGCGAACCGGTTCTCTGGAGTCTTGCCAAATATCCCTCTGGCTCGATACGGTGTTGAGCGAACCGGTTCGCTGAGAGTCTCCCTCTTAGCGGACCTCTCAATGACGAGAGTGAGGCGACATGAAGTCCCGCACACCCCTCCTGCGAACGGCGAGCGTCTTCGCCGCGTTGGCGGTCGTGCCGCTCGCGGCCGTTCCAGCCGCAGCCAACCCGCTCGACGAGCACCTGATCCTCTCCTACTCCTTCGAGGAGGGGCAGGTCGCGAACGGCACCGTCGACGACCTGTCGCCCTCGGGCCTCGACGGCAAGGTCGTCAACCCCGGGCAGGCCCCCTTGGTGCCCGGCCGCGACGGGTCCTCCGCGCTCGACCTCACCGGCGGCGCGTCGAACTCGACCACCGCGCCCTATGTGGAGGTCCCGCACGGGCTCTTCGCGGGCCGCGACCAGATGACCGTCGCCACGTGGCTGCGCTGGGACGGCGGCGCGGACTTCCAGTGGGCCTACAACCTCGGCAGGAACAACGCCAGCGCCACCTTCCTGACCCCCTCCTACCAGGGCCCCGCGACGAACCGCTCCTCGATCAAGCCCGTCAACGGCGGCGGCGAGGTCGGCGTGGACGGCACCGGCAAGCTCCCGGCGGGCACGTGGGTCCAGGCCGTGACCGCCATCGACGGCGAGCAGATCGTCTACTACCTCAACGGGGTCGAGGTCGGCCGCACGCAGGCGCGGCTCGACCTCGACGCGGTCATGCACGACCCGAACGGCACGACCTCCGGCTTCCTCGGCAAGGCGTTCTGGTCCGGGCACCCGTTCTTCGACGGCGCGATCGACGAGTTCCAGGTCTACGACGTCGCGCTCGACGCCACCCAGGTCGCCGAGATCTACGGCGGCACCCTGCCGGTCCTCCAAGGGCTGCAGCAGGACTCGTTCGAGGCCCGCACCATCGTCGGCGAGGCCCCCGAACTGCCCGCCGCCGCCCCGGCGGACTTCAGCGACGGCATCGGCCGCACCGTGTCCATCGACTGGGACGACATCCCGGCCGAGCAGTACGGCGAGCCCGGCACGTTCACCGTGTCAGGCAGCGTGGTCGGCCACGATCTCACCGTGACGGCCACTGTGGAGGTCGTCGAGAACGCCCTCCACGTGAACCTCGGCAAGACCACCGGCGACTTCCTCGGCGGCGCGTCCGGCACCCTCTACGGCCTCTACGACGAGGGCCTGCCGTCGCAGAACCTCATCGACGGCATCGACCTGGCCACCGTGGCGACCAAGGCCCAGGACGGCCCGCAGCACCCCGGCGCCGACGCGCTCGAAGTGCTCGGCCCGCTCGTCGAGGCCTCCAACGGCGACGTCTACATCTACATGACCGACATCCACCGGGGCTTCCCCTACCAGTGGCCCGGCAGCACGCCCGAAGAGAAGATGGACCTCTACATGGAGCAGCTGAAGCTCCAGGCCGAGCAGGTCGCGACCCTGCCCGCCGAGCAGCAGTCCAATGTGGTGTTCATGCCGTACAACGAGCCCGAGGGCAACATGTTCGGCACCGGCCAGTGGAGCTACAACGGCACCAGCTGGCTCAGCGACCCCGACGACTTCTTCGCCGCCTGGGACCGCGCGCACGCCGTCATCCGCGGCGTCCTGCCCGACGCCCGCATCGGCGGGCCCAACACCAGCGTCCTCTACAACCAGGTCAAGGGCTTCATGGCCCACACCATCGAAGCGGGCACGGTGCCCGACACCGTCGTGTGGCACGAGCTCTCCGACCCGGCGAACATCCGCGCCAACGTGGACCGCTACCGCGCCTGGGAGACCGAGCTCTTCGCGGGCACCGAGTACGAAGGCACGCAGCTGCCGATCAACATCACCGAGTACGCCTTCAACTACCACACCTCCGTGCCCGGCCAGATGATCCAGTGGATCTCGGCCCTGGAGGACAAGAAGGTCTACGGCGACATCGCCTACTGGAACATCGACGGCAACCTCTCCGACTCCGCCGTCCAGGCCAACCGCGCCAACGGCCAGTGGTGGCTCCTCAACGCCTACAGCAGCATGAGCGGCCAGACCGTCGAGGTGACGCCCCCGAACCCGGGCCAGAGCTACACCCTCCAAGGCGTGGCGACCCTCGACGAGGGCCTGAAGCAGAGCCGCGTCATCCTCGGCGGCGCGGGCGGCGACTACACGCTCCGCCTCGGCGACGTCCCGACGGACGTCTTCGGGCAGTCCGTGCGCGTCACCGTGCGCGAGATCTCCTGGAGCGGCCAGATAGGCGACAGCGCCCAACCCGATGTCATCGCCGATCTCGACGTGCCCGTCGCCGACGGCGACGCCGCCGTGCACTTCGGCATGGGCGACCTGCCCGAACTCGACGCCGAGTCCTCCTACGAGGTCATCGTGACCCCCGGCGCGGACACCGGCACGAGCGCCCAGCCGCGGGCCACTTGGGAAGCGACCTATGAAGCCGAGGACGCCGCGTTCCAGGGCTCGGGCCTCAACGTGAACGGCCCCGAGGGCTCACCCTCGAACGTCGCGAAGTTCTACACCTCCGGCGGCTACAACGTCGGCGGCATGCGCACCGGCACCGACAACGGCCTCGCGTTCACCGTGGACGTGCCCGAAGACGGCGAGTACGACCTCAGCGTCTTCGCGAGCTCGCTCAACACCGACCCCGAAGTGCAGGCCCAAGGCCCGACCAACATGTTCCTCACCGTCGACGGCCAGGCCGAGCAGGAGATCTTCCTTCCCCTGGGCTACAAGTGGGTCGTGTGGGACCACGCCGACACCACTGTGGAACTCACCGCCGGGGAGCACGTGATCCGACTGGCCACCAAGGGCACCGACGGCGGCGCGATCTCCGGCGACGTGCTCATCGACAAGATCGACCTCGCCCTGCCGAACCCGGCCCGCACCGGCGACGTCTACGAGGCCGAGCACGCCGAACTCGACGGCGCGACCCCCGTCTACGGCACCGCCTCAGGCGCATCGATCCCCAAGGGCGCCACCGCGACCTTCTGGGTCTACTCGCCCGACGACGCCGCCGCGCTCCTCGACCTCGGCAAGCGCGCCAGCATCGCCGTCAACGGCCAGCCCGTCACGACCGACAGGCGCGGCAAGGTCGACGCCTTCCTCCTCGGCGGCGTCAACAAGATCGTCGTCAACGGCGCCAGAGGACTCCAGATCGACCGCCTCACGGTGACCCCGTCCGGCGCGCTCGCCTCCACCGCCTACGAAGCCGAAGACGCCGCCATCGCCGGAACCGCCGCCGCCACCGACCTCTCGCTCGCCTCCGGCGGCCAGGCCGTCACCGGCATCGGCGGCGAACCCGGCAACGGCAACACCCTCACCTTCGACACCGTCGAAGTCGCCGAGGCCGGCACCTACGCGCTCACCTTCCGCTACTCCAACGAAGAGCAGTCCCCGGCCACCCACTACAACCCCGACCCCGTGGCCCGCTACGCGCTGGTCTCGGTCAACGGGGCCGCTCCGACCCGCGTGGCCTTCCCGCACTCGTTCCACGAGAACCACTTCTGGGAGCTCACCGTGTTCGTCGAACTCGCGGAGGGGGTGAACGAGATCGGCGTCAGCGGCGAGGAGAAACCGCAGTTCGACGGGGTCAGCTACGGCTCCGACGCCTGGCCCGGCGTCCTGCTGCGCTCGCAGTACGCGCCGAACCTCGACCGGACCACCCTCACCCCGCTGTTCGACTAGGGATCGGAGGCGGCCGGGCCTCCCCGGCCGCCTCCGACACCCCCGCCACCACCGGGCGAGCCGATACACTCGCCCAGACCGACGGAAGGAGCGGCAGTGGCGACGATCGGCGATGTCGCACGCGAGGCGGGCGTCTCGCGCAGCACCGTCTCGTCCGTGCTCACCGGGCGCAAGTTCGTGACCCCCGAGACGCGGGCCCGCATCGAGGCGGCCATCGCCAAGCTCGACTACTCCGTCAACAGCGGGGCCCGCGCGCTCGCGACCTCCCGCACCATGACCTTCGGCGTCGTCGTCCGCTTCCACGAGGCCGAGTTCAGCCCCGCGCTGGCGACCTACCTCGTGGCCTTCTCCGACGCCGCGCGCGAACGCGGCTACGCCGTCATGCTCCTCACCGAACCCGATGGGGCCGAAGCGGTCCGCCGCGCGATCGCGGGCCGCCAGGTCGACGGCCTCATCCTCCTCAACGTGCTCGACGGCGACCCCCGGCTCGACCCGATCTCGCGCTCCGGCTTCCCGGCGGTGCTCGTCGGCAACCCCGAGGACCCGCGCGGCATCGACGCCGTCGACCTCGACTTCGCCTCGGCCGCGAACATGCTCGTCGACCACCTCGCCGACGCCGGGCACCGGGACGCGATGTTCGTGCAGTGGCCCGAGGAGCTGTACGAGTCCGGTTCGACCTACGCGACCCGGTTCGAGCGGGCGGCGCTGCGGCGCGCGGCCGAGCGGGGCGTGCGGCTCGTGCCGGTCCCGGTCCCGGTCGGGCCCGAGCAGGTGCGCTCCACGCTGCGCGCGGCGCTGCAGGACCCGGCGCTGCCGACCACCCTGCTCATCCACAACGACGCCGCGGTCGCCATGCTGCCGTTCGTGCTCGGGGACCTCGGCCTCGACGTGCCCGCCGACCGCAGCGTGGTCTCGCTGCACTCGGGCGAGCTGGCGCGGCTGTACGTGCTCTCGTACACGGCGGTCGAGTCCGAGCCGGTGGCCGTCGCCGAAGCCGCGGTCGACGTGCTGTGCAAGCGGGTCGAGGACCCGGGCGCGCCCGCCGGGAAGCGGCTCATCGTGCCGCGCCTCGACCAGCGGTCGAGCGTCGCCGCCGACTGATCCACCCTGCTTGACGTGATGCCGAAGTCTTGGCATGATGCTCAGCGAACCGGTTCGCTGACTTGTCGGCGGACCGTCATCCCGAAGAAGAGAGTGAACCCCTATGAACCAGTTCGAGACGGCGAAGGACGCCATCACCTGGCGCGGCGACGGCGAGACCCTCGTCGTGCAGGCCTGGGGCCGCGACTCGCTGCGCGTGCGCAGCACCCGCGCGGGCGAGGTGCTGGACACCGACTTCGCGCTCCTCGAACCGGAGCCCGTGGACGTCGAGATCACTGTGGACGGCGACACCGCGACGATCGTCAACGGGGGCGTCACGGCCGTGCTGCACGCATCGAGCGGCTACGACTGGCAGACCCAGTACACCGTCTTCCGCTGCACGCTGGAATTCCGGGACGCCCAGGGCCGCACGCTCCTCCGCGAGCTCGGCGACGGCCAGGCGCTCAAGCTCACCGCCCGCGAGTTCCGGCCGCTGCCCGGCGGCGCGCACCGCCTGCGGGCCGCGTTCGAGCCGGTCGCGGGGGAGAAGCTGTACGGGATGGGCCAGTACCAGCAGGCCATCCTCGACCTCAAGGGATCGACCTTCGAACTGGCGCACCGCAACTCGCAGGCGAGCGTGCCGTTCGTGATGTCGAGCGCCGGGTACGGGTTCTTCTGGCACAACCCGGCGATCGGCTCGGCCACCTTCGCGGCGAACCGCACTGAGTGGATCGCCGAGTCCACCGAGCAGCTGGACTACTGGATCACCGCGGGAGCGACCCCGGCCGCGATCGCCTCCGCCTATGCCGCAGCGACCGGCCACGCGCCGGTGATGCCCGAATACGGACTCGGCTACTGGCAGTGCAAGCTGCGGTACTGGAATCAGGAGCAGCTCCTCGAAGTCGCCCGCGAGCATCAGCGGCGCGGCCTGCCCCTCGACGTCATCGTCGCGGACTTCTTCCACTGGCCGAAGATGGGCGACTTCCGGTTCGAAGAGGAGTTCTGGCCCGACCCGGCCGCGATGGTCGACGAGCTCAAGGAGATGGGCGTGGAGCTCATGGTCTCGGTGTGGCCGCAGGTCTCGGTCGAGTCGGAGAACTTCGCGGCGTTCAAGAAGGACAACCTGCTGGTGCGCACCGAACGCGGCCTCGACGTGCAGATGAGCTTCCTCGGGCCCAGCATGTTCCTCGACGCCACCAACCCCCGCGCCCGCGAGCGGGCCTGGGAGATCTTGAAGCGCAACTACTTCGACCTCGGCATCAAGGTGTTCTGGCTCGACGAGGCCGAGCCCGAGTACGGCGTCTACGACTTCGACAACTACCGGTACCACGCGGGCCCGAACGTCCAGGTCGGCAACGTCTACCCGCAGGCGTTCTCCCGCATGTTCTACGAAGGCCAGAGGGCCGCGGGGCAGGAGGAGGTCGTGAACCTCGTGCGCTGCGCCTGGGCCGGCTCGCAGCGCTACGGCGCGCTCGTGTGGTCGGGCGACATCCACTCGTCCTGGGCCGACTTCCGCAAGCAGATCACGGCCGGACTCCACATGGGAGTCGCGGGCATCCCGTGGTTCACCACCGACATCGGCGGATTCTCCGGCGGGAACATCGAGGATCCCGGCTTCCGGGAGCTCCTGGTCCGCTGGTTCCAGTTCGGCGCGTTCTGCCCGGTGATGCGGATGCACGGCGACCGCCAGCCGTGGCAGCCGGTGAAGGCCGCGGACGGCTCGGACCGCTGCGGTTCGGGCTCGGCGAACGAGCTGTGGAGCTTCGGCGACGAGGTCTACGAGATCCTGGTGCGCTACGTCCGCCTGCGTGAGGCCATGCGGCCGTATACGAGGCGGCTCATGACGGAGGCGCACGAGTCGGGCCAGCCGGTCATGCGCGGCGTGTTCCACGAGTTCCCCCAGGACCCGGTTTGCTGGGACCTGGCCGACCAGTACATGTTCGGGCCCGACCTGCTCGTGGCCCCGGTGGTCGAGGCGCACGCGACCGAGCGCCGCGTGTACCTCCCCGAAGGCGCGTCCTGGACCGACCTCCACACCGGGGCGTCGTTCGAAGGCGGGCAGTGGATCGAGGCCGCCGCGCCGATCGACGTGATCCCGGTGTTCGCTCGCGACGGGGCGCTGGCGGAGCTGGTGGGTACGATCTGACCGATCGGTCAGACTTGACATTGCTCCAGAACGTGGCGTAGGTTACGCCTGACAACGTAGTCACACCCGTTCTGGAGCCCTATGTCCTCCCCAGCCACGCCCGACGACCCCCGGCGCCGACCGCCCGGGATGACCGATGTCGCGCGCCTGGCCGGGGTCTCACAGAAGACCGTCTCCCGCGTCGTCAACAACGAGCGGTACGTCAGCGAGGAGCTGCGCGAGAAGGTCCTCAAGGCCGCCGCCGAGCTCGGCTTCCGGCCCAACACCGCCGCCCGCGCGCTCATCACCGGCCGCTTCAAGCGCATCGGCGTCGTCTCGCTCGGCTCGGCCCTCTACGGCCCCGCCTCGATGCTCGTGGCCCTGGAGCGCGCGACCCGCGCGGCCGGGCTCTCGTTCATGGTCGCCAACACCCCTGAGGGCCAACCGGAGGCGATCCAGGACGCAGTGGACTGGCTGCTCGCCCAAGGGGTCGACGGCATCATCCTCTCCGAGCCGATCGACGAGGGCCAGCACGTGCGCCCCGCCGGCGTCCCCATCGTGAGCCTCGGCCAGGCCGCCGACCTGCCCGCCGAGCAGGTCGCGCTCGCGCGCGGCCGCACCGCCGCGTCCTGCCGCGAAGCCGTCGAGCACCTGCTCGACCTCGGCCACGCGAAGGTCTGGCACGTGGCCGGGCCGCTCGACTGGTGGGAGGCCCGCGAACGCCTCGAAGGCTGGGCCGAGGCGCACCGCGCGCGCGGCATCGAGCCGCCCCCGCACCACGAAGGCGACTGGACCCCCGCCGGGGGCCACGCCGCCGGGCTCGCCCTGCCGCCCGAGGCGACGGCCGTGTTCTGCGCCAACGACGACACCGCGATCGGGGTCGCCCGCGCGCTCCACGAAGCCGGGCGGCGCGTCCCCGAGGACGTCTCCCTCGTCGGCTTCGACGACATCCCCGCCGCGGCCTACCTCAACCCGCCGCTCACCACCGTCCAGCAGGACTTCGAAGGCGATGCGACCCATGCCCTCGACGTCCTCATGCGGCTCCTGCCCGGAGCCGCGCCCGGGGGGCCGGAGACGGAGGCGGCCGCACCGCGCCGCCGCCTCGTCGTCCGCGCCTCCACCGCCCCGCCCCTCACCGCCATGGAGTAGTGCCAGCTGGCAGATCCTGATTCGCACTGGCGCGCAACAGGAAGGACCGAGTCGGATGAATCCCCGTTTCAGTCGCAGGACCGGCCTCGCGGCCGCCCTGGCGGGCCCGCTGGCGCTCGCGGCCTGCGGCAGGCACACCGTCGACCCGCCGAAGAGCGTGACGCAGGCCGAGATCGACGAGGCCATGCAGACGCCCACGGAGCTGAACTTCTGGACCTGGGTGCCGGGCATCGAGAAAGAGGTGGCGCTCTTCCAGGAGGCCTACCCGCAGATCACTGTGGACATCGTGAACGCGGGCCAGGGCAACCCCCACTACGCGAAGCTGCGCACCGCCCTGCGCGCCGGGAACGGCGCCCCCGACATCGCCCAGCTCGAATTCCAGATGATCCCGTCGTTCGTCATCACCGAAGACCTGCTCGACCTCGGCCCTTACGGGGCCAAGGACATCGGCGACCAGTTCGTCGAGTTCGCGTGGGCCCAGGTAAGCGGCGCGAACGGCGAGGTCTGGGCGATCCCGCAGGACACCGGCCCCATGGGCATGCTCTACCGCGACGACATCTTCCAGGCCCACGGCATCGAGGTCCCGGCCACCTGGGACGACTTCGCCGCCGCCGCGAGCCGGCTCCACGAGGCCGACCCCGAGGTGTATCTGACGAACTTCGCGCCCTCGCAGGGCGCGTTCTTCGCCGCCATGCTCTGGCAGGCCGGAGCCGACCCGTTCGGCGGCTCCGAAGGCCCCGACCTCAACGTCGACCTCACCTCCCCCGAAGCCGAGAAGGTCGCCCGCTACTGGGGGGAACTGTCCGAACAGGACCTCATCGCGGTCGACGCCGACTTCAACGACCAGTGGTACCAGGCCCTCAACAGAGGCAAGTACGCCACCTGGATCGCCCCCGCCTGGGCCCCGACCTTCCTCCAGTCCGCCGCCGCCTCCACCTCCGGCCTCTGGCGGGTCGCCCCCCTCCCGCAATGGGAAGCGGGAGAACAGGTCTCCTCCAACTGGGGCGGCTCCACCTCCGCCGTCATGGCCACCACCCGCAACCCCATCGCCGCCGCCGTCTTCGCCCAGTTCATCAACACCGACCCCGAGTCCACGAACACGATGGCGAACGAGCAGTTCCTCTACCCGCCCACGAAGGCGATCCTCGAGGACCCCGCCTTCACCGGCCAGCAGCTCGAGTTCTACGGCGGCCAGGAGGTGAACGGCCTCTTCGCCGAGATCGGCACCACCGTCGCCCCCGACTTCCAGTGGGCCCCGTTCCAGGACAAGGTCTACGCCGACTTCACCGCCACCGTCGGCACGGCCGTCGCCGAGAAGACCGACGCCGTCGCCGCCATGGAGGCATGGCAGCGGCGCATCGAAGAGTACGCGCGATACCAGGGATTCACGGTGAGGCAGCCATGACAGCGACCACCAGCAAACGCCGCCAAGAGGGCACCAGGCGACGCGCCCTCGCCGGATACATGTTCGTGGCCCCGTTCATGATCGTGTTCCTCCTGATGTTCCTCGTCCCGCTCCTCTACGCCGCCTACTTCAGCCTCTTCCGCGAACAGCTCGTGGGCGGCAACGTCTTCGTCGGCCTCGAGAACTACACCCGCGCCTTCGGCGACGAGCAGCTGTGGACCGGCATCGGCCGCGTCGCCCTGTTCTTCCTCATCCAGGTCCCGGTCATGCTCGCCGCCGCGCTCGCCTTCGCGCTCGCGCTCGACACCGGCCTCACCCGTCTCAAGAGGACGACCCGCCTCGGGATCTTCGTGCCCTACGCCGTCCCCGGCGTCATCGCGACCCTCATGTGGGGCTTCCTCTACGGACCCGAGTACGGGCCCTTCGCCCAGCTCGCCGACGCCGTCGGCGCGGCCGCGCCCGACTTCCTCGGCCCCGACCTCATGCTCGGCTCCCTCGCGAACATCGTGTTCTGGGAGTTCACCGGCTACAACATGGTGATCCTCTACGCCGCACTGCGATCGGTCCCGACCGAGATCTACGAGGCCGCCGCCGTCGACGGCGCGGGCCAGTGGCGCACCGCCTGGAGCATCAAGATCCCCGCCCTCAGAGGCGCCCTCGCCGTCTGCATGATCTTCTCCATCATCGGCGCGTTCCAGCTGTTCAACGAACCGCAGCTCATGCAGTCCCTGGCGCCCACCGTCATCGACGCCGCCTACACGCCCAACCTCTACGCGTACAACCTCGCGTTCGTCGGCCAGGAGTACAACTACGCCGCCGCCGTCTCGTTCGTCCTCGGCCTGGTCATCCTGGCCGGCTCGTACGCGTTCATGTTCGCCACCAACCGCAGGAGCCGGCGATGACCACCACCACGCTCAAGCCGCGCCGCACCAAGCCCAAGCGCAGCACGATCCTCACCATCGGGATGCTCGCCGCCGCGGCCTACTTCCTCCTGCCGCTGTTCTGGCTCGTCGTCGCCTCCTCCAAGACCAGCGAGGACCTGTTCTCCACCTTCGGACTCTGGTTCTCCGGCGACTTCCACCTCTTCCAGAACATCGAGCTCACGCTCACCCAGGACGACGGCGTCTTCCTGAAATGGCTGTGGAACACCCTCCTGTACGCGGTCACCGCTGCGGGCGGCGGCGCGCTCCTGGCCGCCCTCGCCGGATACGGCTTCTCCAAGTACCGCTTCAGAGGCAACCGCACGATGTTCATGGTCGTGCTCGGCGCGGTGATGGTCCCCACGACCGCGCTCGCCATCCCGACCTACCTCGTGTTCAGCGAGATCGGCCTGGCCGACACGCCCTGGGCGATCATCCTGCCCTCGCTCGTGAACCCGTTCGGGCTCCTCCTCATGCGCGTCTACGTCGAAGCGGCCGTGCCCGACAGCCTCCTGGAGGCCGCCCGCATCGACGGCGCGAGCGAGTTCCGGATCTTCTTCCAAGTGGTGCTGCGCCTCCTCGCGCCCGGCTTCGCCACCGTCCTGCTGTTCGCCCTGGTGCACACCTGGAACAACTACTTCCTGCCGCTCATCATGCTCAACGACCCCGAGCTCTACCCGATCACGGTGGGCCTGGCGCGCTGGCAGGGCCAGGCCGCGGCGGCGGGCGGCGCGAGCGGCGACCTGATCCCGCTGGTGGTCACCGGTTCGCTCCTGTCCATCATCCCGCTCGTCATCGCCTTCCTGTTCCTCCAGCGGTACTGGCAGTCCGGCCTCGTCGCCGGAGCCGTGAAGCAGTGACATCCGGGCTGTGCGAACGCGTTCGAAGATGAAGTTCTCATAACGAATCCGTAAGCACTCCTTGGCGTCGCGTGAACGCCGCCCGCGCTCCAGCGGGCGGCGTTTTCGCGTCTCGGCTGCTCAACCCGGTCGGAGGCATCGAAAACCATTGGTATGCAGCTGATTACGAACAATCGGTACGACGGGTGCCGAACATCGGGTTTCGGAAAGGTGTGCTTATCATTGGGCCCATCTCCGCTCCTAGCGCGCGCCACACGAGTCGAACACTCTGCGGGCGTGCGCCTCAGAGAGCGCTCTATACCGGCACCGGGCCTGAGCGCCCTCACCCACGGATAGGCGACCTCAATGGCCGAACGAGTAATCGACACCGAAGCGCTCGAGGAATACCGGACCGTCGTCCGCGAGCAGCTCGACCACCTCGAATCCCTGATCCCCCGGATGGAGAACGGCCAGCGGCTCGGCCTCCTGCCCGCCTTCGGGCAGCTCGACGCCTCCGCGACCGCTCGCACGAACTACGAGACGTTCCACCAGACCACTTGGGACAACCTGCAGGACCTCCGCGAGGCCCTGAACGGGATGATCAAGACCCTCAACGACTCCGCCGACCTGGCCGAGGAGGCGGACGAGACCTCCGCGGGCGAGATGGACGGCTATGCCGACCTCCTCTGAAGCGCCGCAGCCACAGCCCGCCACCCGACCTGAGAGCGAGTAGTCCGCCATGTCCGAAGAGGATGAGTTCGAGCGCGCCGAGTACGGGAAGCTCGAAGAAGGCCAGAGCAGCGCCGAGTACACGACCTCGCTCAACGAGCTGAAGGTCAGCCCCCAGTGCAGCCACGACGCGTGCACCAACGCCGCCGAGGACCCGGCCGAGCCCGCCTGGGTCAAGCTCATGTCGGCCGTCCCCGTGGCCGCCCAGATCGACAGCCTCAAGGCCGCCCGCGAGGGCACCATGATGCTCCCCGAGGGCAAGTCCATCAAGAGCATGGTCTCCTCGATCCGCCCGCAGCCCGAGGCCGACTACGCGCTCGACACGATCCGCGACCAGTGGGTCGAGTTCCAGGAGGCGTTCGCGTCGATCTCCCCGAAGCTCAAGGAGGGCCTGGCGACCCTCTCGGGCTTCTGGAAGGGCGACGACTTCGACGCGTTCGAGGAGCAGGCCGAGACGGTCCTCAAGAACTGCACCACGATCAGCGGCGACATCGCGGGCGAGGACGGCAAGGGCGGCGTGGTCAAGCTGCTCGACGACAAGCAGGCCGAGATCTACGAGCAGCAGGGCGGCACCTCGTGCGTCTACCCCGCGCCGAAGTTCTACATGCAGGGCACCAGCTGCGGCTCGCACCAGATCCACATCCGCCCGCCGTTCTTCAAGAACTGCGAGATCCACAAGAACGACGAGATCGCGAAGGCGGTCGAGCTCGCCGGGTTCGACCCGACGGTGATCGACGAGGTCCAGGAGGGCCGCGAGACCACCTACAACCGCTGGATCGAGTACGTCAACGCCAACCCCGAGTACGAACAGGACGGTCTCAAAGGGGAGGAGCTGGCCCGCAAGAAGGCCGACGAGTACGCCGACGAGCGCCTGATCTCCTTGGGCGCGCAGGGTTCCGAGCAGCTGGAGGAGGAGGCCGCCCGCGTCAACGAGGAGGTCACCGAGCGGCACGCGAACGTCGAGGCCCACGTCCAGGAGATCACGCCGGATGTGCGCAAGGGCGAGCAGACCACCTTCAACGACGGCGAGACCGACAAGTTCGACCCGCCGGAGCTCGACACCGGCGACGGCGGCGGCATGCCCGACCTCGAAGGCGCGGGGATGGACTCGATGGCCCCGCCCGGGTCCCTGGACTCCTTGGGCGGCAACACCGGCGGCCTGAACGGCGAGGGCCTGGGCGGGAACGGGCTCGGTGGCAACGGTAGCGGGAGCCTTCCCAACAGCGTCAACAGCGCCAATGACCTCAATGGACTGAACGAGGCGAACCCGTTCAGCTCCAGCACCGACCCCGACGACCTCACCGGCAGCGGCGGCGACCTGCCCTCCGCCTACAACGGGGGGAGCAACCTGGACTCCCTCGGCGGCGCGAACGGCCTCGGCACCGGGAGCGGCGTCCCGCCGACCGACTACACGGGCGGCACCGGCCTCAACGGCCTGGACGACAACCCCTGGAACTCGACCACCGACCCCGACGACGTCTCCGGCGGTCTCGCCAGCGGCGGCACGACCACCTTGCCGCCCAGCAGCATCGGCGGCACCGGGCTCGGCCCGGGCAGCAGCCACCTCCCGCCCGCGATGACCACGCCCGCCCCGACGCGCACTCCCGGGATCACCCCGCCGCGTTCGTCGCTGCCGCGCGGCAAGGGCCTCGACACCGGGAGCACCGGTCCCCGCAAGCTCGATTCGGGCCGCTCTTCCGGCGGCCTCTCCGGCAAGGGCCTCGGCGGCACGAGCGGCGGCGGCACGCCCCCCGGCTCTGGCGGGCGCGGCGGCGGCCTGGGCGGCTCCGGAGGCGGCGGACGCGGCCTCGGCGGCGCGATGGGCGCGGGCGCGGCCGGAGCGGCGGGCGCCGGAGCGGGTGCCGGAGGCCGCGGCGCGGGCGGCGCGGGCGGCATGATGGGCCCCGTCGGGGGCGGCCAGCGCCCCGGCGGCGAGGACAAGGAGCTGGAGCGCCAGTTCTGGATCGCCGAGGACGAGGACGTCTGGGGCGGCGGACCCGAGGACGAGGAAGAGGACCCCTACGCGTAGGGCCTCGCAGACCAATCACCGCAAGAGAAACCGGAGCCTTCATTGTTCAATGAGGACAAAATCGCCGAGCAGCTGGCGGCGGCCCGCGCGGAGCTGAACGCCGTGGCCGCGACCCAGGTCGGGCCGCCCGAGCCGGTCACCGTCGAGAACGAGAAGGGCCGCATTCGCGTCACCGTCGGCTCTGACGGCCGCCTCACGGAGCTGATGGTGAGCGCCAGGGCGATCCGCGACGGCTCGGACGACCTCGGCCCGCAGTTGATGCAGCTCGTCAACGAGGCGCTCGACAAGCACCGCGAGCACACGAACACGCCTGAGGCCGTGCCGGACCTGAACGCCATCAACGAGAAGTTCGCGGAGATGCAGGACCGTTCGCTGCGCAACTTCGCGGCGATGAGCCAGCAGATCACCGAGACCATGGCCAAGCTCCAGAACCGGTCCGCGTAGTGGCCGGGGTCGAGATCACGCCCGAGTCGATGCACAAGTCGGCCGGGGACATGGACGCGGTGAAGGACCAGATCCAGGCGCTCATCGACAAGTTCAACGGCAAGGTCGAGGAGTACGCGGACGCGTTCGGCGGGGACGAGATCGGCTCGCTGCTGGGCATGGCGCACGAGGCCTGCACCGGGGCGCTCAACGACTGCTTCACCACGAACATCGAGGAGCTCGTCCAGTACGGGCAGAACATCCGCGAGATGGCCGACAGCCACCAGGCCACCGACGACGAGATCGCGAAGGGCTTCGAACAGCTCCTCGGCGAGCTCGGCCGCTGAACCGCTGCACAGGAAGGCGATACGCACATGGGCATGGACCTGCCCCCGGAGGTCGCGGGACTGCTGAGCGCCGTCACCGGCTCGACCTGGCCCGAATCGGACGAGGAGTCGATGTTCCGCCTGGCGGGGGAGTGGACGGCGATGGCCGACGAGCTCGCACCGCTCATCGAGCAGCTGCAGCAGGCGGCGGCCACCGTCCCGGCGAACAACGCGGGCGCCGACATCGACGCGTTCCAGACCCGCTGGGACGCCGAGGAGTCGGCCGCCCGGAACCTCGCCGACGCCGGTGATCCGTCCAATGTGATCAACATCGGGCTCACCGTGGGCGCGGGCCTGGTGCTGGCCCTGAAGATCCAGATCATCATCCAGCTGGTCATCCTCGCGATCCAGATCGCGCAGGCGATCGCGTTCGCGGCCGTGACCTTCGGGGCGTCGCTGGCGCAGATCCCGATCTTCAAGAAGATCGTCGGGACCATCATCGACCAGCTGATGGAGATGGCCACCAACCGGATCCTGAATGGTTAAACGCAAGCGCTCCAACGCCTCTGAAGGCGAGGCGCCGGGGGCGAAGCTCGTCTCGGGCGTCCTGGAGGACCGCCGGACCTACCGCCAGGGCGAGGGCCTGGGCGACGGGGACCGCACACCCGACGCCGACCGGGTCTCCGGCCCGCCCGCCCCGGGCTGGCGGCACCCGGACAACCCCGACAAGGCGCTGCACCCCGACGACAACGCCGCCGTCGACAAGTTCCTCGACGACGCCCGCAAGGCCGAGGAGCGGACCACGCCCTCGATCCTGAAGGCGATGGACGAGAACGACGGCCGCCCGCTGGGCCTGGAGTACCGCCTCAAGGGCGAGGAGTCGCTCAAGCTCAAGGTCGCCAACATGCTCGACGAGGACCCCGACCTCGACGTCGACGGCGCTTTGAAGAAGGTGAACGACTCGGTCCGCTACACCGTCGAGTTCGACGGGAAGGACTACACGAAGGGCGCGGGCGGCGTGCACGATTCGCTGCGCCGGGACGGCTTCGAGCCGGTCGGCGACCGCGGCCGTTTCAACTGGGCCGAAGGCCCTGGTTACAAGGGCATCAACACCACTTGGAAAGATCCGCAGACCGGCACGCAGTTCGAGGTCCAGTACCATACGCCGGGCAGTTTCTCGGCGAAGCAGAGCACGCACGACCTGTACGACCAGATGAAGCTGGTCGAGTGGGGCGGCTCGGACTGGAAGCGGCTGCAGGCGGAGCAGGACAAGACGTTCGGCGCGGTGGAGCTGCCCGAGGGCGTCGAGAGTCTGAGGTGGATGGATGGAAAACGTTAAGTACTACTTCAAGACCGACGAGGACCGCGGCCGCTCGAACCCGGCGGCGATCATGCGGCGCTTCACCTCCGAGGACTCCCGCCGCGACGAGGTCTACAACTTCCGGCTGCGGCGCTGGACCGCCACGGAGTTCTTCGACAAGCACCGGCTCGGGCACAACGAGTTCGACTACGTCGAGGTGCCGCAGGAGGAGGCGGAGCGGATGCTCGCCGAGAAGGCCCGCCGCCAAGCCGAGAAGGGCCGCTGATGCCACCCAAGAAGGGCAAGAAGGGCGCCAAGGGCGCGAAGCTCGTCTCGGGCGTCCTGGACGACGACAAGACCTTCGTCGAGGGCTCGAAGCTCCCCGGCGGCAAGCAGAAGACCCGCCCGGACGCGAGCAAGCAGGAGTTCAACAAGCAGGACGAGGACGCCATCGCGTTCTACTCCGGCCCCGGTTTCCGGGACCTGAACAAGTACCTGCGCGACCCCGACTCGGTGAAGAACCCGCGCCAGAAGGCCGAGTACGACGCCCAGGCCGCGAAGATCTCCAACGCCCTCAACAAGATGGACACGTTCGACGGCACCACCTACCGCGGCACGTCGAACAAGGCCAGGGACCTCTACAACAAGGGCGACGTGGTCGAGGAGAAGGCCTTCACCAGCAGCTCCAAGGACAAGACCGAGGCGGAGCAGTTCGCCAAGTGGGACGGCGCCCTCATCGAGATCAAGGGCAGGAACGGCCACGCGATCGAGAACTACACCAAGTTCCAGGGCCAGGACGAGGTCGTCTTCGACCGCAACTCGAAGTTCAGGGTCACCGACGTCGACAAGTCGAGCGACCAGTACAAGATCTTCCTCGAGGAGATGTAGGCCGGTTCACCGCGGCGGGACGATCTGGTTGACCGCCGCGGTGACGAGCGCCGCCGTGCGCTCCTCGCCGAACACGTCCGGCAGTGTCAGCCGCTCCACGATGAGCCAGCTGAGCGCCAGGTAGAGCAGCTCCACGGTCTCGGCGTCCCCGGGCATCCCTGCCTCGAGGTGGAACCGGATGTTCTGCTGGACGTTCTCGCGGATCTGCTCGGTGAGGACCTTCGCCAGCTCGGGGCGGCGCGTGGCCTCGAGCCGCAGCTCCAGCATCGCCAGGTAGCCCGAGCCGAACGCGGTGATGCGCCCGACCATCTCGTGCATCAGCCGCTCCACCGTGGCACGCGTGCGCGGCAGCGCGAGCGCTTCGCCGACCACGTCGGCCCCTGGGTCGAGCCGCTGGAACACCCGCTGGCCCGCCTGCATCAGGAGCGCGTCGCGGTTCGGGAAGTAGTTCGACGCTGTGCCGACCGGCACACCCGCCCGGCTGTCGACGGCGCGGAACGTGAGCCCGCGGGCCCCCTGGTCTGCGAGTACTTCGATGGCCGCGTCGACGAGCGCCGTCCGGCGCTCGGGGTTCTGGCGCATTTCCTCCACCCTTCGGTTGACACCACTACAAGCGTAGTGCTAAATTCAAACCACTTCATTCATAGTACTTCAAACGGAGTGTGTATGCGCAAGCAGAACCGCGAGCTCACCTACTACATCGGCGCGACCATCGACGGCTTCATCGCCGGACCCGACGACCAGGTCGAGGACTTCCCGCTCGACGCCGACCTGCTCGACACCATCACCACCGAGTGGCCGGAGACCATCCCGACCCACCTCCGCGAGCCGCTGGGCGTCGCCGACGCCCCCAACCGCAACTACGACGCCCTCATCATGGGCAGGGGCACCTACGACCCGGGCCTGAAGCTCGGCATCACCAGCCCCTACTCCCACCTGAAGCAGTACGTCGTCTCCACCACCCTCGGCGCCGACACCGACCCGGACGTCACGTTCGTCGCCGAAGACCCGCTCGCCTTCGTCCGCGACCTCAAAGCCCAAGAGGGCGGCGGCATCTGGCTCTGCGGCGGCGGCAAGCTCGCCGCCGCGCTCATCGACGAGATCGACCAGATCATCGTCAAGCGCTACCGGGTCCTCATCGGCGGCGGCATCCCGATGTTCGACGGCCCCTACAAGCCGACGGCGTTCACGCTCGTCGACAACCGCTCCCTGCCCTCCGGAGCCTCCATCCAGACCTACCGAAAGGCCTAGACACCTTGGCGAACCGCGAGCTCACCTACTACGTCGCCACGTCGATCGACGGCTACATCGCCGGCCCCGCGGGGCAGTTCGACGCCTTCCCGATCCCGCCCGACGTCTCGGCCGCCATGAACGAGGCCCGGCCCGAGACCGTCCCGACCGCCTACCGCGCACCCGCCGGGCTCGCCGACGCCCCGAACCGCCTGTACGACACCGTCCTCATGGGCAGGGGCACGTACCTGCCCGGCCTCGCCGAAGGTCACCCCAGCCCGTACGCCCATCTGCGCCAGTACGTCTTCTCCAGTACGCTCGACCCGGCCATCGCCGAGGACGTGGTGTTCACCGCCGCCGACCCGGTCGCGGTCGTGCGCGACCTCAAACGGCAACAGGGGAAGGGCATCTGGCTCTGCGGCGGCGGCCGGCTCGCGGGCGCGCTCATCGGCGAGATCGACGAGATCGTCGTCAAGCGCTACCCGCTGGTCTTCGGCGGCGGCATCCCGATGTTCGCCGGAACCTACGTGCCCACGGGCTTCACGCTCACCGACGACCGCGCCTTCGATTCGGGGGCGGCCGTCCAGACCTACCGAAAGGCATAGCCCCGTGCGAACCCTCCAACTCCTCGCGCTCCTCGCCTCCACCCTCAGCGTCGGCCTCATGGCCGGGCTGTTCACCGGGTTCTCCTACGCGGTGATGCCCGGCCTCAAGGTCCTCGACGACCGCGGCTGGATCAGTGGGATGCAGAGCATCAACCGCGTGATCCTCAACGGCTGGTTCATGACCGCGTTCCTCGGCTCGGTGCTCTTCACCGTCGCCGCGCTGGCGCTGAACTGGTTCTCCGGGAATCGCGCCGCGTCCCCGTGGCTCCTGCTCGCCCTCGTGCTCGCCCTGGTCATGTTCATCGGGACCGTCGCGGTGAACGTGCCCATGAACGACCGCCTCGAAGCCGCGGGCGACCCGGCCGCCATCGCCGACCCCGCCGCGCTGCGCGCGAGCATCGAGTCCCGCTGGATCGCCTGGAACACCGTCCGCGGCGTCGCCTCGCTCCTGTCGCTCCTGGCCCTCGCCTGGGCCCTCGTCGTCCACGGCCGCAACTCCTTAGCCGACGAAGAACGGGGCGACCATCACTGGTCGCCCCGTTTTGCTTCGCGTCGCTTAGCAGCCGATGCTGCCGAAGCGCTCCTTGACCACGTTCACCACGGACGGGCGGGGGAGCGCGCCCTCGGGGCCGTCGGGCCACTGCGAGAGCGGGACCTCGGCGCTGGCTCCGTCGATCTCGCCCGGGTGCTGCACCGCGACCAGGATGTGGCGGTCCTGGACGACCGGGCCGCAGGTCTCCGCGCCGAGCGGCACGGTGAGGAACTGCTTGGTCAGGCCGCGGGTCGAGCCGGAGAGCGAGACGCCGAAGAGGCCGTCGTTCATGCCCAGCGCGTTGCCGTCGGTGGAGATCCACAGGTTGCCCTGCGGGTCGAACGCGACGTTGTCCGGGCACGAGATCGGGCTGACCTTGTCCTTCGGGTAGCCCGAGAAGTACGTGGACGGGTCCTCGGGGTCGCCGCAGACGAGCAGCAGGCTCCACCCGAAGGTCAGCGCGGCGACGTCGTTGTTCTTCTCGGTCAGCTCGAGCACGTGCCCGTGCTTGTTGCTGTTGCGCGGGTTGGCCTCGTCGGCCGGGGCCTTGCCGCTGGTGCCGCGCTGGGAGTTGTTCGTCAGTGCCGCGTACACCTTGCCGGACTTCGGGTTGACCTCGACGTCCTCGGGACGGTCCATCTTGGTCGCGCCGACCTTGTCGCCCGCGAGACGCGTGAACACGTACACCTCTTCGGCGGTCATGCCGTCCACGAAGGACTCGTCGCCGCTGGCGAGCTTGATCCACTCGCCCGAGCCGTCGAACGCGGCGTCGTCGGGGAGCGCGCCGGTGCCGTCGATCTCGCCGGGGCTGTCGCCGGTGAACTTGGCGACGTACAGGGTGCCCTCGTCGAGGAGCTTGCGGTTGTGCTCGCGCGCGCTCCTGCTGCTGCCGGACTTCATCTTGTGCTTGGAGACGAACTTGTACATGTAGTCGAAGCGCTCGTCGTCGCCCATGTACACGACCACGCGGCCCTGGCGGTCCACGCGCGGCCCGGCGCCCTCGTGCTTGAAGCGGCCCAGGGCGGTGCGCTTGCGCGGGGTCCAGTCGGGGTCGTACGGGTCGAGCTCGACGATCCAGCCGAAGCGGTTGGGCTCGTTGGGCTCCTGGAGCACGTCGAACCGCGGGTCGTACTGCTCCCACTTGCGCTCGCTGGCGTTCCCGGAGAGGCCGTAGCGGGCCAGGCGCGCCTTCGCGGTCGCGTCGGTCACCTGCCCGGCGTTCGCGAAGTACTGGTTGAAGTTCTCCTCGCCGGAGAGGATCGTGCCCCACGGGGTGACGCCGCCCGCGCAGTTGTTGAGCGTGCCGAGCGCCAGGGCGCCTTCGGCGTCGGCGGTCGTCTTCAGCAGGTCGCTGCCCGCGGCCGGTCCGGAGAGGACGAACTCGGACGTGGCGGTGATGCGGCGGTTGAGCTCGTGCCCGACGACCGGGGTGAGGTCGCCGTTGTCCTTGTCCTCCTTGAGGACCACCACGGACAGGCCGTGCGAGGCCCAGCCGATCTCGACCTGCTCGCGCGTGGGAGCGGCCGAGTCGTAGCCGTAGTGCATCATCTCTTCGCTGGTGTACTCGTGGTTGGCGACGAGCACCTTGCGGCGGCGCTCGCCGGGGAGGTCCATGAGCGCCAGGAAGTCGCAGTTGTAGCCGAACTGCCCGGCCGCGTCCTCGGGGGTCTGCGCCTCGGGGTCGAACTCGTTGACGTCGTCGAGGATCGGGTCGCCCCAGCGGATCACGACCTGCTGCTCGTACCCGTCGGGGATCGTGACGGCGTCCTCCTTGTTCGGTTCCACGGCATCGAAGCGCAGCCCGCGCGGGACCGAGCCCCAGAACGCCGAGCCCTCTTCCGAGGCCTCGGAGGCGAAGACGGCACTGCCGCCGAGCGCCCCCGCGACGCCCGCGCCCGCGGTCACCATGGCGCCGGTCTTGAACAGGGAGCGGCGGGAGACGACGCCCGCGATGAGGTCGCCCATGTAGGGGTTGTCCGAGGTGTTCGGCACGGGGTGGCTGCAGGCGTCGCCGCAGCGGTAGAGGCAGGTCAGCTGCGAGCGGCCGCCGATGTGGTCGGACAGGAGCGGCAGCTTGCGCCGCTTGGCGGCGTCACGGTGATTCATTTGGGACTCCTATGGCAGTACGTCCGGAACAGGATCGCCGACGCACGGGTCGGGGCGGCGGATCGGCGCGTTCCGATTTCGGAGGCTATTGGCCGCGGGTACCCCGCTCGCCAACCGAACATGAACAGGAAGTGAAGGGGCGCTCTCGGATTGCGCAAGGACACACGTTTTCGGAAACGTTTTCGGAGCGGATCCGGAGAGACCGCGTTCCGCAGCGTGGGACCCATGTATCGGTAAATGCACGGCCCGGGTAGCCTGTCCGAAAACCTTTTCCGTCCGTCCTCTCCGCCACGCCGAAGGAACCGCCATGCCCGCTCCGCAACGGACCTCCCTCCCCATCGCCGACGTGCAGATCGCCGACGGGTTCTGGTCCCCGCGCCGCGAGACCGTGCGCACCCGCACCATCCCCCACCAGGAGACCCGCCTGCGCGAAGGCGGCATGTTCGACGCCCTCCTCCTCACCCCCCGCAGCCACGACGACGACGACCGCGAGCGCTTCCCGATCTTCTGGGACTCCGACGTCGCCAAGTGGATCGAGGCCGCCAGCAACGTCCTCGCCACCGGCGAGAACCCCGAACTCGATGCGGCCGTGGACAAGGCGATCGACCTCCTCGCCGGAGCCCAGCAGGAGGACGGCTACCTCAACAACTACTTCACCGCCGTCAAGCCCGGGAAGCGCTTCACCGACCTCAGCGACGCCCACGAGCTCTACTGCGCCGGACACCTCATCGAAGCGGGCGTCGCCCACTACGAGGCCACCGGCAAGACCGGCCTCCTCGACATCGTCCGCCGCTACGCCGACCTCATCGACCGCGAATTCGGCCCCGGCGGCTCCTGCGAAGGCGGCTACGACGGCCACCAGGAGATCGAACTCGCCCTCGTCAAGCTCTACCGCGCCACCGGCGAACGCCGCTACCTCGACCTCTCCCTGCGCTTCATCGACAACCGCGGCACCAGGCCCTTCTACTTCGACGTCGAAGGCGAGCGCCGAGGCCACGCCGGGTACTTCGCCGGACGCGAGGCGCGCCCCTTCACCCCGCGCGACCAGCGCGGCCGCGAATACGCCCAGTCCCACGCGCCCGTCCGCGAGCAGGACACCGTTGTCGGCCACTCCGTGCGCGCCATGTACCAGTACGCCGCCATGGCCGACCTCGCCCTCGAACTCGGCGACGACGGCCTGCGCGACGCCTGCGAACGCCTCTGGGACGACCTCGTCTCCACCAAGCTCTACGTCACCGGCGGCATCGGCTCCGACCCCTCCATCGAGGGCTTCGGCAAGGCCTACGACCTCCCCGACTTCACCGGCTACGCCGAGACCTGCGCCGCGATCGGCCTCGTCCTCTGGGCCCACCGCATGATGATCCTCACGGGCGACGCCAAGTACGTCGACGTCCTCGAACGCGCGCTCTACAACGGCGTCCTCTCCGGCGCCTCCGCCGACGGCACCAAGTACTTCTACGGCAACCCCCTCGCCAGCGACGGCACCGTCGAACGCAGCGACTGGTTCGACTGCGCCTGCTGCCCGCCCAACCTCGCCCGGCTCCTCACCTCCCTGGAGCAGTACGCCTACGTCGCCGACGCCGACGGCCTGTGGGTCAACCTCTACGTCACCGGCTCCGCCCGCTTCGCCCACGGCGGCCAGCGGGTCACCGTCGCCCAGGAGAGCGACTACCCCTGGGACGGCGCGATCGCCTTCACGATCACCGAAGCCGAAGCGCCCCTTCCCATGACGTTCCGCCTGCGCCTCCCCGAATGGGCCACCGGCGCCGCCACGGTCAGCGTCAACGGCACGGTCCTGCCGTACACCACCGACAAGGGCTACGCCGTCCTCGACCGCACCTGGGCCCTCGGCGACCGCGTCGAACTCACCCTCCCGATGGCCCCCGCGCTCGTCCGCGCCGACCCCCGCGTCACCTCCGCCGCAGGCAAGGTCGCCATCCAGCGCGGGCCTGTCGTCCACTGCGTCGAAGAGGTCGACAACGCCGCCCCCGTCCCGCGCCTCCTCGTCAGCCGCGGCGGCGAACTCCGCACCGAGCACGCCGACGGCCACGACGTCATCGTCGCCGCGGGCCTGGTCGACGGCCCCGCGCCCGAAGGCCTCTACGCCACCGCGCCCCTGCAGGCCCAGCCGACCGAGATCCGCACCGTCCCCTACTACGCGTGGGCGAACCGCGGCAAGGGCACCATGGCCGTCTGGGTCCGCGAGGCCCTCTAGCCCGATCGCCAGCGCCTAGGGCCCGTGCTTTGGGGCCGGCCGGTCGACATCCGGCCCATTCGCCCGCTCGCTGCGTTGTCGGCCTTCCCGATACAACCCCGGTATCGGAAAGGCCTTCCGCCTTGCGAGCGAACAAATGGACTCGGATCTCGCCACGCCCGGCCCCAAAGCACGGGCCCTGTCGGTGCCCCATGGGAACCTGGCCCCATGGCTTACGACAAGGCGCTGGCCGAGCGGGTCCGCGACATCTTCGACAACCGGCCGTACGTGACCGAGAAGTTCATGTTCGGCGGCCTGTGCTGGTTCGCGCACGGGAACATGGCCGCGGCCGTCCTGGGCGGCGGCGGGGCGATGATCCGGGTCGGCCGCGACGATTTCCCCGACCTCGTCCTGGAGTCTGGAGCGGAGCCGATGGTCATGGGCGGCAACGACTCCAAGACCTGGATCCGCATCGATGAAGACGTCTGCGCCTCCGACGACCAGCTGCGCGCCTGGATCGAGCGCGGCCTGTCGTACGCGGAGTCCCTGCCCCGCAAGTGATCACCGCCCGGGCGACAGCGGCAGCGGGAGCCGCTGGAGCGTGCCCGCCGTGAACAGCGCGGCGGGCCTGCCGCCGTCCCTCGTTGTCGTCGCCCCGGTGGGCCTGAGGAAGTCCTCGATGCGAGTGACCTTGCGGTGGAAGTTCCCCGGGTCGAGCTTGGTCTCCCAGACGATCTCGTAGACGCGCCGCAGTTCGGCGATGGTGAACTCCTCGCGGCAGAACGCGGTCGCGTCGGTCGTGTACTCCAGCTGCCGCCGCGCGTGCTCGACCGCCCTCTCCAGGATCTCGACGTGGTCGAACGCCAAGGGCTCCTTGAGGGCCCGGTCGACGGGCAGCCACTGCGTCGACGCCGCGTCGCCGCCCGCGCGCGACTCGCCGGGGTGCGGCACGAGCGCGGCGAAGGCGACGCTGATCACGCGCCTTCGCGGATCGCGCTCGGGCCCGGAGTAGACGCCGATGCTGTCGAGCCGCGACGCCGACTTCGGTATCCCGGTCTCCTCGAACAGCTCCCGCGCGGCCGCCTGCTCGACGGTCTCGTCGGGTTCGACGAACCCTCCGGGGAGCGCGAGCCTGCCCTGGTACGGCGGGTTGGCGCGCTTGATGAGCAGGACCGAGAGCGCGCCGTCGCGGATTGTCAGGATCGCCACGTCGGCCGCCACGAAGTACTGCGGGCTCGTGCTGTCGCTCATGATGATCCCCTTATTGACGTCTTGACAATTAATGGCGGCGCGTTATACGCTCGCTCTTGTTGTTATATCAACAATAACCGAGGCTCCGCCACACCCCCTGGAGACGCGATGAACGACCTGCCGACCGCCGTCCTCTGCACACCGATCGACCTCGAACGCCGCGCGGTGCTCGACCTGCTCCCGGGGCGCGAGTTCACCGACCACGAAATCGGCGGCACCGTCTACCGCGAGACCGAGTTCGAAGGCCCCCAAGGGGTCTGGCGTCTCGTCCTGGCCATGGCCGGGCGCGGCAACGAGCGCGCCGCCGCGTCCGTCGAGCACGCCCTCGCCACCTGGCGCCCGCAGATCCTCGTGCTCTGCGGCATCGCCGGGGGCCTGCGCGACGCCCGCGTCGGCGACGTCGTGGCCGCCACCCACGTCTACGGCTACGAGTCCGGCCAGGACACCGACGACGGGCTCCTCCCGCGCCCCGAGTCCTTCCGCACGTCCTTCCCGCTCCACCAGCGCGCCCAGCTCATCGCCGAGGACACGTCCTGGTCCGAGGGTCTCGACGGCGCGCCCCGCGTCTTCCACCGCCCCATCGCCTCCGGCTCCAAGGTGATCACCGGCAACGCCTCGGCCTCCGCCGCGCTCATCAACCGCCACTCCAGCGACGCCCAGGCCGTCGACACCGAGAGCTACGGCGCGATGGCCGCCGCCCACCGCCGCCCCGCGGTGGACGCCTTCGTCGTCCGCGGCATCTCGGACCTGTTGGGCGACAAGACCAAAGAGGCGGACAAGCTGCGCCAGCCCGTCGCCGCCCGCAACGCCGCGGCCTTCTCCCTGGCCCTCATCGCCCGATCCAAGCCCAAGCAGGCCGAGATCCGCAAGATCGGCGGAGGCCGCAGCAACACCTACATAGGAGCGGTCGGCAACGGCGCCACCGCGAACATCGCCGCCATGGGCCCCAAGGCGAAAGGCCAGATCACCATCAACAACGGCAAGTAGGCCCGCCCCGACGAGAAAGGCGACCCCCATGACCTCACCGCCCTCTCCTCAGCCCGACCCCGTCGGCCCGCCGCAGGCCGTCCCGCTGCACCAGTACCCGAAGAACGCGGCGACCCAGCACCTCTGCGCCGCCGCCTACATCGACCGGGACTTCCGCGACGCGGTGTACGACGAGGTGTACGGCCGGTTCGACCGCGCGGTCGCCCCGAACCCCGGCACCGACGCGGTCCCGGTCCTGCGCCACATGCGCCTCTCCCGCAGGCTCGACCTCGCCCAGCAGAGCATCCTCGCCGGGATGATGCTCTTCCTCCTCTGCGCGCCGGTCGTGGACAAGCTCGGGCTCATCACCGGGCTGATCCTCTGGACCCTGGTCGGCGTGCCCACGCTGATCGCGGAGTTCAAGTCCAACCTGCCCACCGGCAGCATCTCGGCCGCCACCGCGGTCCGGACGAACTGGGCCCGTGTCGCCCTCATCGTCTTCGCGGTCCTGGCCGGCCTGTTCATCGCCTACTACATCTGGTTCATGAGCCTCACAGACTCGTTCAGCGACTCGGTGAGCAGCGGCGCGTCCTTGGAGCTCGGCGAGCCTTCCGCCCCTGAACGCGGCCCCGGCCTGGGGTCGGTCTTCGGGTGGCTGCTCGTCCTCGCCTCGGTGACCGCCACCTGCGGTGCGATTCGAGCCCGGAACCTCATGTCCATCCCGGCCGAACTCGAACCGGCCGGGACCGCCGACCAGCGGGCGCACTTCATCGGCCTGGCCCAGCACTCGCCCGTGGTCACCTACAACGCCGCCCGGGCGCCGTTCGTCGGCTCCGGGTTCCCGCTCGCCACATGGCAACTCGCCATGACCCTGCGCCCGGCCGACGCCTCCGCGGGCGACGGCTCGGCCATGACGGCCGATCCGGTGGCGCTCAACCGCTCCGTCAAGGCGCGCATCCAGCAGCTCGGCTCGGACTCCGCGGTCACCAGGCGGCTGCCGGGCCTCGAACTGAGCGACCACGTCTACGTCTCGGGCCGGGACACGGCCGCACCGGTGTTCCACCCCTACGAACTGGCCCGCGCCGGGTTTCCGTTCGAGACGGTCGAGCAGGTCCAAGCGGACCCGACCACTCCTGTGCGGCACTACCTGCGCTGCACGATCGACTCGTGGGGCGGCGAGCTGGTCACCACCGTGTACCTGCATTGCGCGTTCCAGGGAGAGACGCTGTACGTGGAGTTCACCAGCTGCGTGCTCCCGCCGACGCGGGGGCGCTACCACGTGTTCGGCAGCGGCGTGTCGGAGAACCGGGCGGTGTTCCTGGGGCTCGCGCGCGGCATCGCGGCGATGCCGATCGAGTTCGTGCGCAGCCCGGTCGACCTCATGCGGGAGCTCGCCCGCGGCGGCTCCGCGGCGCCGAGCGGCGGCGCGGGACTCGGGATCGGCGACCACGGCGCGCTCGCGGGCATCCGCGAGCTCGGCACGGACGTCGTCGAGCACAACTACTTCCAGTACCGCGACTCGATCAAGTACATCGAGATCCTGGAGCGGCAGATCCTCGACGCGCTCCTGGACTACCTGCGGGAGAACAACGTCGACGTCAGCGAGCTCGACGAGCGCGCGAACACGATCGTCAACAACGGCGTCATCAACTACGGCAAGCTCAACACCGCCGCCGCCGGAGCCAACGCGAAGGCCACCGTCGGCTCGGTAGGCGACAAGAGCCGCGGCTCTGTCAGCTGACTGGTGCGGAACTCGCACGGCCGCATCACCATTGACTACAGGAAGTGAGTACTCCACTCCAAGAAAGGCCACACCCCATGACCGCTCCGTACTCCGAAGCCGACCCTGACACCGAGATCGCGCCCGAAGCCGGACCGCCGCCCGACGTGCCGTCGCAGTACCAGCCTCCGGACGGAGCGCGGTCCGAGCCGTCCGGCGGCTGGCGGCCGGAATTCCAGTACACGGCGACCATGAACCTGGCCGCCGCGGCCTATGTCGGCCGCCGCTTCCGCGACCGGGTCCTCGACGACGTGTACCACCGTCCGGGCCGTGCCGTGGCCCCGAACCCCGGCATCGAGCCCGCCCTCGTGATGCGACACGTGTTCCGCGCCCACGCCATCAACCTCGCCGAATTCGGGATCCTGTTCTGCGGCTTCGTGGTGCTGGTCCTCTCGGGCACGGGCGTCCTCCTCGCACTGCTCTTCCTCGCGGTCTGGACCTGCCTCGGCGCGCCGGTCTCGGCGCTCGAAGCGCGCGCGCTCACTTCGACTGCCGGGAGTCGACCGCCCCGGTACCTGCACCCGGGCCTGGTGGTCGGACTGGTCGCCACGGTCGGCGGGTTCATGGCGGCGGTCGCGATCCTGGTCGTGCCGCAGCTGACCCGGATCTATCTGGACACGCCGTTCGGTGCCTCGGTATACCTCGCCAAGGACCCTCGTGCCGACATCACCACCGCGGCCGTCACCCTGACGGTTCTCGGCATCGCCTGCGCGACCTGTGGCTTCCTGAGAGCAAAGGGCCTCAACGCGATACCGACCGAGACCGTGTCGGGCACGCCCCGCGATGAGCGACTGGCCTACATCGCCGAAGCGCAGGACGACACGGTGGTCGTCTACAACGCCTCCCGCGGCCCGTTCATCGGTGCGGGGCAGGCGGTCGAGACCTGGGAAGTTGCCATCGCACTGCGCCCGGCCGACCGCGGCGAGGACGGGAAGGCCGGGATGACCGTGGACCCGATCGGGCTCAACCGATTCGTCCGCGACCGCTTGGAGCAGCTCGCCTCCGACACCGCGACCACCACGAGCGTGCCGAACCTCGAACTGCGCGACCAGATCCTCGTCTCCGGGCTGGCCGTACCCGGGCCGATCCGCCAGCCGCACGAGTTCGCCGCCGCGGGCTACGGATACCAGACCATCGAGGAGTTCCAGCGCGACCCGCGGACGCCCGCGAGACACTACCTGCGGTGCAAGATGGACTCGTGGGGCGGCGAGCTCGTCGCCACCGTGTACGTCCACTGTGCTCTCGAAGGGGAGAGCCTCTACGTCGAGTGCTCCAGCCACCTCCTGATGCCCACCGCCGCGCGGTACCAGGTCTTCGGCGAGCGCCCGATGCCGGGCGCGGCGCTGTTTCTCAGTGCGGTGCAGGGCTTCGCGTCGATGCCCGGCCGCCTTGTTCGCAGCCCGTACCACCTGCTGCGCTCGATCGGACTCGAAATGCGTAACGCCTGGCGCAAGACCCGGCTGTTCAACGCCGCTCCGGTGGACTACGGCGCCCTCGTCGGCATCCGCGAGCTGGGCACCGGCGGCCACTGGAACGACTACTTCCAGTACCGGGACCAGATCAAGTACATCGGCATCCTCGAGAAGCAGATCCTCGACACCGTCGGTGCGTACCTGCGGGAGAACAATGTGGACCTCAGCGAGTTCGAGCAGCGGGTCTTCGCCATCGTCAACAACGGCGTCATGAACTACGGGAAGCTCAACGCCGGTGCGGCGGGTGCGGGCTCCAGCGCCAACGTCGGCTCGGTCGGCGATGCGAGCAGCGGGGCGGTGGCCTGAGCGAGCGGGGGCCGTTCGGCCCCCGCTCGGCTAGTCCAGGTCGATCGCGAGTTCCGCAGCGCCCGCCTTGTCGAGGGTGAAGGCGACCTCGCGGTCCTTGAAGGTCAGCTTGTAGTCGCCGAGGAAGCCGTTGAAGCGGAGGCGGCCTTCGGCGTCCGTGGCGATCGTGGTGGCCGGGGTGCCCCATTCGTCGTTGATGAGGTGGTGGAGCCGGTCGTAGGCGGGCTTGGTGGTCCCGTCGAGGCGGACGAAGCCGCCGGGGGCGCCGAGCCACATGCCCTTGTCGTACAGGCCCCAGTAGGTCGCCGCCTCGACCGAGGGGTGGGCGAGGAGCGTCCGGTAGTGGCGTTCGACCTCGTCGGCCTGGCGGGCCTCGCCCTCGGGGGTGGAGGGCCAGGAGTCGACCTGGTGGTCGTTCAGGTCCTCGATCTCGGGCGGCATGGTCTCGCCGGAGAGGATCGTGGTCTCGGTGAAGTGGATCGGGAGGCCGTAGCGGGAGAACCGCTCCAGGATGGCCTCGGTCTTCTCCTCGCCCCAGTAGCCCTGGTGCATGTGGCTCTGGAGGCCGAGCGCGTCGATCTTGACGCCCGCTTCGAGGACGCCTTCGATGAGGCATTCGTAGGCCGCCGACATGTCGAAGTCGTTGAGCAGCAGGGTGGCGTTCGGGCCCGCCTCGCGGGCGGCGTCGAAGACCATGCGCACCATGGGGATGCGGCCGATATCGCGGCAGATGCGGGTGATGCCGTTGTCGTACTTGTCGAAGATCGGCATGATGACGACCTCGTTGATGACGTCCCACATGTCGATGACGCCGGCGTACTCGCTCACCTCGCGCTTGATGCGCTCGACCTGGACGCGGGCGATCTCCTCGTTCTCGAGGTCGAGCAGCCAATCGGCGCAGACGGTGTGCCAGGCGAGCGGGTGGCCCTTGACCGGGTGGCCGCGGTCGGCGAACCACTGGGCGGCCTTGCGGAGCGCCTCGGTGCGGGGCTTGCCGCGCTCGGGTTCGAACGTGCCCCAGTAGAAGGGCAGGGTCGCGAAGTTGAACAGGCCTTCCCACAGCTCGGCGTTGCGCGCGTCCGCCTCGGGGTCGGGGGAGGTGCCGTTGGCGTGGTCGATCAGCTCGAATCCGGTGCAGCCGAACAGGAACCTGTGGCGCGTCTGCTCCAGCACCACCTCGCGCCCGGCGAGCGGTTCGCCGTCGAGGGTGACGGTCACCGTCGCGTCGGCCGCGCGGTGCTCCCTGATCCGAGCGTCACTGAAAGTTTCGGTCATTCGAGGGCTACTTTCCATGGAAGTTTCAATGCCATGTATTCCAGCAGTCCGAAGCCGCCGAGTCAAGCGAGAAGCCTCACGCCGATCTGGTTTTGAACATGTTCATGTTTCGGGGTAGCTTGGCGATGCCAGGAATCCGAACCCCGATTGGAGCCTCCAGTGCCCCCGCGCCCCTATCTCATCGCCACGGCCGCCGTCGTTCTCGTCATGGGCCTCGCCTGCGGCGGCTTCGGGCCGGCCCCGCACGAGGATCCGCCCGAGGAGAAGGCCCCGCTCGACGCGATCGCGGGCACCTGGGAAGGCGGCGATCGGACGATCGAGTTCCGCGACGACGGCACCTTCACGCTCACGCCCGCTGACAGGGAGGAGCCCGGCACACAGGCCGAAGGCACCTGGAAACTCTGCGACACCTACCCCTTCGAGGACTACCACGACGGCCAGCCCGACCCCGACGGCTACGCGTGCGAGGAGGCCGGCGCGGGGGAGTGGATCCAGCTCGACTTCGGCGAGACCGGGGTCCAGGACGTCACCGACTTCACCGACACGCTCTTCCTCACCGGGGACGACGAACTGAAGATGTACATCTACGAGTTCGAGGAGGGTGTCCTCGACGGCGTCTTCTACGAGCAGACCTCCTGAGGTCCGTGGTACCGATCCCAAAAACTTGCAAGGCCCGGGCAACCCCGCGCTCCTGCGCGCGCGTCCAAAGTGCGGCAACGTCGTGTGACGCGGATCCCCCTGCCGCGCAGCGTGTCTGCGGCACCCCGCTCAGTACTCGAACTGAGTGGGAGCCTTAGCCAAGAAAGGACCGCAACGATGCGAAAGCGGATTCCCGCTCTCCTTGCAGCACTCGCCGTCTCCCTCTTCGCCGTCCTGGGGCTCGCCTCCCCGGCCGCGGCCGCCGCCGAGATCAACTACGCCGTGGACGCCGACTGGACCGGCTCCTGCACCGACCGCCGGTACACCCCCAACGTCGACGGCTGCGTCCAGGCGAACGGCGACGACCTGTGGGTCAAGGACAACGTGGCCAACGGCTACGGCGTCAAGCTCCGCTGGTACGACGAGGACGGCACCCGCACCGGCGAGTGCATCGACACGCTCGGCCAGGCCAAGGCGTGGACCTACTGCAACAAGGACTTCACCGACGGCCACGACATCAGGTGGAGCGTCTGCTGGGATTCCTCCACCGGATGGGACTGCTCCGACTGGTGGACCACCCGGGTCTGAGCGCACGAAGGCGCGCCGCCCCACAAGGGCGGCGCGCCGCCGCGCGTCAGCCGTGCCAGCGGCGCCACAGGGCCGCGTACGAGCCGTCCTTCTCCAGGAGTTCGTCGTGGGAGCCGAGTTCGGTGATGCGGCCGTGTTCGACGACGGCGACGCGGTCGGCGTCGTGGGCGGTGTTGAGCCGGTGGGCGATGCTGACGACCGTGCGGCCCGCCAGGATCCGGTTGAGGCCCTGCTCGATGTCGCTGGCCGCGTTGGGGCTCAGCATCGAGGTCGCCTCGTCGAGGACGATCACCTCGGGCGCGGCGAGGATGACGCGCGCGAGCGCGACCTGCTGGACCTCCGCCGGGGTCAGGGCGTGGTCGCGCCCGCCGACGACGGTGTCGAGGCCGTCGCCGAGCCGCCCGGGCAGGTCGCCCGCGCCGACCACGGCCAGGGCCTCGTGCAGCTGCGCGTCGGTGGCCCCGGGCGCGCCCAGGCGCAGGTTCGAGCCGAGCGTGTCGTTGAACAGGTGGTACTCCTGGGTCGCGAGGATCACGAAGCGCCGCAAGGAGGTCTCGTCGATCTCCGCGGTCGCCGCGCCGCCCGGGCGAGCCGTTCGGCGATGCGGGCCTCGGTCTGCGCGTCGCACGCGCTGGCCGGGTCGTCGAGGACCAGGATCTCGGGGTCGACGAGGAGCGCGCGGGCGAGGATGAGGCGCTGGCGCTCGCCGCCGGAGAAGTTCCGGCCCTGTTCTCCCGCAACGGTTTCGAGGTCGTAGCCGTCGCCCGGGACCTCGTCGCTCTCGATGAGCGAGGGGTCGACGCCGAGACGTGTACATCATCCATTGACGTCCTCCTCGCTGTTTCCGGCGGGGATGCCCACCTTGCGGTGGTCCACTTGCCTCGCGGCAGTGGTGGTTACTGCTTCCTTCCCCGCCGGCAGCGGGGTGTTGCGGGCCGCGCCCGGCCGCCGGTAGGCGGCCAGGTCTCCCCGACCAGGGCTAGCCTGGCTGCGGGTCCCCGATCCCTCCACAGTCGTCTCGACTCTCCGGTTTCACTCCGGACTCGGAGCTACTTCGTCCCTCGGCGAGCATCACTTGTCGTTCTTCGAGCAGCCGCCGCCCCTCACGGCGGATGTTGATCTCAGCATTCGCATCACGGTCGTGCTTCGCACCGCACAGGCACGCCCATCGCCGCACCTTCAGCTCCGCCTGCCCTCGCGGCCCGGTCAACGCCCCGCACTCCGAGCACAACCGCGTCGACGGGAACCACCGGTCGATCGCGACGAACTCGCGCCCGTACCGGCCGCACTTCGCCTCCAGCGACCGCAGGAACCGCCCCCACGCGGCATCGTGCACCGACTTCGCCGACCGGCCCCGTGACAGGCCCAACACCGACAACGACTCCACGAACACCGCTTGGTTCTCACGGATGATCCTGGTCGTCGCCTGCTCGATGAAGTCTTTACGCCGATTCGCGGTCCGCTCATGCAACCGCGCCACCTTCACCCGGGCCTTCTCTCGGTTCGCTGATCCCTTTACTTTGCGCGCCAAGGCGCGCTGCGTCTTCGCGACCCTCCGCTCCATCCGCTTGAAGAACCGCGGATTATCGATCGCCTTCCCGCCACGCATCACTGCGAACGACTTCAACCCCAGATCGATCCCGGTCTCATCATCGACCGGCGGCAGTGTTTCATCGCCTTCCACGGTGACCACAAATGACACGAAGTACCTGCCGCTCGGCTCCCGCAGCAGGGTGACACTCGAAGGTGCCGCCGGAAGTCGCCGTGACCAAGCGACTTTCAGATCGCCGATCTTCGGCAGCCGCAACCGCCCGTCGTCGAGGAGCTTGAACCCGGCGTTGCGAGTGAACCGCGCCGCCTGGCGGTTCGACCGCTTCTTGAAGCGCGGCTCACTCATCTTGCGGCCCTTGCGCTTCCCCTGGAGCGACGCGAAGAAGTTCGCATACGCTGCATCAGCGTCGCGGAGCGCCTGTTGCAGCGGCACCGACGACACCTCGCCGAGCCAGGCCCGGCCCTCAGTCCGCTTCGCCTCGGTGATCAGCCTCCTGCTCAACTCCGCGAAGCGCGGATACGGCAACCCCTCGGCACGAGCTCGCTTGCGGGCAGCGACCGCATCGTTGAACACCACCCGGCAGCACCCGAACAACCGCGCCGCCCGAACCCGTTGCGGCACGGTCGGATACGCCCGAAAGGAGTAACGAAGCTGCGTACCCATGCGTTCAAGCGTAATGAGCGGCTATGACGATTTGCCGTTCCCGGTTCAATTGGTATCACTCGAACGTGGAGTGCTTTATGACATCCGTTCGGTAAGAGTCGTTGGCTCGAAAGCACTGGCGCGGCGGCGTCCGGTTCCCCGATACTGGCCCGATGCTTCGAGAGACCGCGTACCACGGCGCGCTCGGCGACGCCTTCGCCGCCCATGCCGCGCACGGCGTCTACAACGCCTACATCGACCGGCCCGCGATGCTCGCCCTCGCCGGAGACGTCACCGGCGAACGCGTCCTCGACATCGGCTGCGGCGCGGGCTTCTACGTCGAAGCCCTGCTCGAACGCGGCGCCCACGTCACCGGGATCGAAGGCAGCGTCGAACTCCTCGCCCACGCCCGCGAACGCGTCGGCGACCGCGCCGAACTGCGCCAGCACGACCTCGAACGGCCGCTCGGCTTCGCCGACGCCTCCTTCGACACCGCGCTCTGCGCCCTCGTCGTCCACCACATCCGCGACCGCGCCGCGCTCCTCGCCGAGGTCTTCCGCGTCCTCAAGCCCGGCGGACGCCTCCTCGTCTCGACCACCCACCCGGCCGCCGACTGGAAGCACTTCGGCGGCACCTACTTCTCCGACGACTGGGTCGACCTGCACCTGCGCGAGGACCTGCCGCCGATCCACTTCCAGCGCAACACCGTCGCAGGCTTCCTCACCGAACTCCTCGACGCGGGCTTCGCCCTCGAGACGATCACCGAGCCCCGCCCGGTCCCCGAACTGGAAGCGGTCGACCCGGAGGCGTTCGCGAAGCTCAACGCCCGGCCCTCGTTCCTCGCCGTCAGCCTGCGCCGCCCCTAGTCGGCCAGCCCCGCGTCGTTGACCAGCAGCGCGAGCTGCACGCGGTTGTTCAGGCCCAGCTTGCTCAACGCCGCCGAGACGTGCGTCTTCACCGTGGGGACGCTCAAATGCAGGGCCGCCGCGATCTCCGCGTTCGAACTGCCCCGCCCGACCTCGACCGCGACCTCAGTCTCACGGCTGTTCAACGCCCCCAAGCGCTCCCGCGCCTCCGTACGGCGGTCCGCAGGGGCGCCGCCCGCGACGATCCCGATCAGCCGCCGCGTCACCTCCGGCGAGAGCACCGGCTCGCCGTTCGCGACCCGGCGCACTGCCGCCACGATCTCGGCGGGCGGCGTGTCCTTCAGCAGGAACCCGCCCGCCCCGGCGCACAACGCCCGCCGCACGTGGCCGTCCGCTTCGAACGCGGTGAGCACCAGCACCTCCGGCGCGTCCGGGACGGCCCGCAGCCGCTCGGTCGCCGTCAGGCCGTCCACACCGGGCATGTGGAGGTCCATGAGCACCACGTCGGGCCGCAGCCTCGCCACCAGCTCCGGCACCTCGGCCCCGCTGCCCGCCTCGCCGACCACCGCCAGGTCCCCGGCCCCGCCGAGGATCATCCGCAGGCCCGAACGCACCAGCGGGTCGTCGTCCACGACCAGGACTTTCACGGAGGGCTCGCTCATGCGCTCCAGGGTAGCCACGCGTGCACCCGCCAGCCGCCATCGGCCCCGGGCCCGTACTCCAGCCGCCCGCCCGCGAGCGCGGCCCGCTCCTCCAGGCCGATGAGCCCGTGCCCCGACCCCGGCCCCGTGTCCCGGCCCGGCCCGTTGACCACGGTGACGCCGAGACCGTCGTGCACCCGACCCTCCACAGTGATCGACACCGGGCCGTCCTCGGCGTGCTTGCGGGCGTTCGTCAACGCCTCCTGCACGATCCGGTACGCGGTGCGCCCGGCACGCTCGGGCACCTCGCCCTCGACGTCCACGCGCAAATCGACCCGCATCGCGGGCCGCGCCTCCTCGACCAGGTCCCGCAGGTCGCCCATCGTCGGCTGCGGCAGCTCGCCGATCGGCGCACGCAGGATCGCGATGATCTCCCGCAGGTCCCGCATCGCCAGCTGCGACTGCTCCCGCACCACCCCCGCCGCGCGCGCCAGCTCCCCGGCGGGCGCGTCCGGCCGGTACTCCATGCCGCCCGCGTGCAGGCTCAGCAGCGACAGACGGTGCCCGAGCATGTCGTGCAGCTCCCGCGCGAGCTCGTCGCGCGCCCGCTGCCGCGCCCGCTCTCGCTCGTCCCGCTCCGCCTGCGCCGCACGGGCCTGCAACTGCCGCCGGTACCGCACGAACATGCCCCAGCCCGCGGTCGCCGCCAGCAGCGCCAGCGAGAACCCGAGCGAACCGGCGACGCTCATCTCGTCCGGCCGCAGGAGCATGTACCCGATCCCGGCCGCGAACGCCGCCGCGAAGACCCACGCGGCCGTGCGCAGCGGCCGCCGCACCACCACCGAGAACAGCATGACGATCAGCGGGAATGCGACGGTCTCCGCGTACACCGAGGCGACGACGAGCGCCACCGCCGCCTGCACCGGCCAGCGCCGCCGCATCCACAGCAGCGGCAGCGCCAGCAGCCCCGTCGCCATGTCCACGTCGAACAGCCAAGGCGGCGAAGGCATCCCGCCGTTCAACCGCTCCCCGGCGATGAACAGCCAGGAGAACACCCCGATCGCGAACACGCCCAGGTCCACCGCCAGGCCGCGCGCACCGCGCCTCGCTCCGTCGCCGCTCATGGGCCCGAACCTATCCGCCCCGCGCCGCCGGGGCGAGCCTCCCGCCCCGATCCGATACTTTCGTCGGCCCGCCCGCGCCCTCGGTCGCGACCCGGCCCCGCGAATCCATGCCGACGACAGCGCCTCCGATACCGTGCGCCGATGCGCCGGACCCCTTCGCGCCCATAGCGTCGAAGCCATGGAAACCACCACTCCCGCACCGGCCCGCGTCGGCCCCGTCCGGCTGCCGCTCGTCCTCGCCCTCGCCGTCCTCTCCCCGATCGCGGCCGAGAGCCTCGTCGGCTACGACGACTCCACCGGGAACCCGCTCGCGCTCCTCATCGGCCTCCTCGTCTTCATCCCGCTCTACGGCGCCCCGGCGGTCCTCCTGCGCGAGGCCGCGCGCCGCTTCGGCCTCGGCTGGGGCGGCGTGCTCGCCGTCGCGGCCGCGCTCGGCGTCGTGCAGGCCGGGATCATCGACCAGTCGATGTTCTCCGCCGACTACCGCGGCATCGACTACTGGCAGGACATGGTCGGTCCCACCTGGATCCCCGCGCTCGGACTCGCGGCCTCGTCGGCGCTGACGTTCGTCCTCGGGCACATGATCATGAGCTTCGCCGCGCCGATCGCCCTCGTCGAGGGCTTCGGCCCGCGCGCCGCGGACCGCCCCTGGCTGCGCCCGTTCGGCCTGGTCGTGACCGTCCTCCTGTACCTCGCCGGGGCCTGGATGGTCCTCGACTGGCACTACGCGACCGAGACCGACCACGCCTCCGCCGGGCAGCTCGCGGGCGCCGGCGCAGTGGCGGTCGCGCTCGTCGCCCTCGCGTTCCTCTTCGGCCGCAGGAAGGCCGAACGCGTCGAACGCCGCATCCCTCCCCTTTGGATGATCATCGCGGCCTCGGCGCTCGCCGTGTTCTCCTTCGGCTGGGACGAGACCTGGACCGGCGTCGCGGTCACGCTGGGCGTGCTGTGCGCCATGGCCTTCGCCGCCGCCTACTTCGCCCGCTCCACCGCGTGGGGCCGCCGCCAGGTCACCGCGCTCGCGGTCGGGGCGCTCCTGTCGCAGGCGCTCACCGGCTTCCTCGCCGTCCCGATCGGCGACGTGGACCCGCTCGCGAAGTACGCCCACAACGCCGCCGCGACCCTCCTCGTCGTCGTCCTCGGCTGGATCGCGCTGCGCCGCACCCGCTGAATCCGTTGCGGGAGGGCGCGGACTGCGCGAGGCTGAACGCATGGACGAGGCGCTCACCGACGGCACGGTCACGCTCCTCCCGCTCGGGCCCGCCGACTTCGCGGCGCACTACGCGGGGGAGGACGAGGAGCTGGTGCGCTGGCTCAGCGGCGACCCGGCCACCCCGGAGGGCCTGCGCGACTACCTCGACTGCTGCGCGCGCTGGTGGCGCGACGGCGGCCCGTTCCACAACTTCGGTATCCGCGTCCTCCCCGACCTCGCGCTGGCCGGGACCGTGGACGTCCAGACCGGCCAGTACTACCTGCGCGAGGGCCAGGCCAACCTCGCGTACGGCCTGTACCCGCAGTGGCGCGGCCGGGGCCTGGCGACCCGCGCGGTGCGCCTCGCCTGCGGCTACGCGGCCTCGATCGGCTGCACCGAGGCCGTGATCCGCTGCGAGCCGGCGAACACGCTCTCGGCGGCCGTCGCCGCGCGTGCTGGCTTCGCGTTCCTGCAGCGCCGCAGCGAACCCGACGGGCGCGTGCTCGACTGGCACACGCTGGACCTGCGGGCCTTACCTGCAGCGGATCGCGTCCTGCAGCCGCCGGTCGAGCCCGGCCTCGTTCGCCATCGGGGGCTGTCGATGTCCGCACCCGTACCGCCGGAGCGGGCGGGACGCGGCAGAATCAGGTCATGATCACGATCCGTCCCCTCGTGCTCGACGACGCCGGGCCGCTCGCGGCGCTGCGCGTCGCCAGCCGCGCGTACCTGGAGCCCTGGGAGCCCGACCGCGGCGAGGCCGCCTACACCGTGGAGGGCCTGCGGGAGTCGATCGAGGCCGCGTTCGCGCGGACCGAGGCCGGGACCGGCGTCGCGCACGCGATCGAGGAGGACGGCCGGGTCGTCGGCCAGATCTTCCACAACTCGATCATCGTCGGCCCGTACTTCCGCTCGTGCAGCATCGGCTACTGGGTCGCGCAGAGCGAGGCCGGACGCGGGATCGCGTCCGCCGCCGTTGACCTGGCGAAACGGTTCGCGTTCAACGACCTCGGCCTGGCCCGCGTCCAGGCCGAGACCCTGCTCGACAACCACGCGTCGCAGAAGGTCCTGCAGCGCAACGGCTTCGAGCCGATCGGCGTCGCCCCCGCCTTCCTCAAGATCGCCGGGAAGTGGCAGGACCACCTGCTCTTCCAGGCGCTCAACCCCGAAATGGACTGACCGTGGACTTCAAGGTGAACTACCCCCAGGTCGGCGCGACCCGCACCGGCGACCTGCCGTCCGGCTACCGCCACCTCGTGCGCACCGCCGACCTCGACGGCTCCCTCGCGGAGGCCGCCGACCTCCTCATGACCTTCGGCCTGCACGAACGCTCCGGCCTCCGCCCCGAAGCCACGGCCGCCCGCGCCGCGCCTGGCGTCGAGGTGCGGCTCCGCTTCGCCGGGCTCCTGCGGATTCCGTGCCAGGTCGTGTGGGCCGAGGAGACGCCCGAGCGCGCCGGGTTCGGCTACGGCTCCATGCCCGGCCACCCCGAGCGCGGCGAGGCCGCGTTCCTGCTCGAGGCGGTCGACGGCCGGGTCCGCTTCACCCTGCGGTCCTTCTCCGAGCCCGGCACCGCCGCCGCGCGGCTCGGCGCGCCCGTCGCGCGGTTCCTGCAGTCGCGGGCCACCGACCAGTTCGTGCACGCGATGCGCGCCGCGTGCGCGGTGAAGCGGACATAGGCACCGTTTCCCTTGAATCCCGGCACCCGGGAGGCCCGGCCCGTAGATTTCGGGCTGTGGGTGGAGCGCCACTGACACGGAGGTGATGACATGGACATCGCGCTGCTCGGCGTCGGCCATCTCGGCGAGGCGGTCCTCTCCGGACTGCTCGACTCGGGCCTGCCGCCCGCCCAGATCTGGGCCACCGCGCTGCCCGCCGAACGCGCCGCCCAGCTCGCCGAGGCCTACGGAGTCGAGGTCGGCACCGACAACCCGAGCGCCGTCGCCGAAGCGGACGTGGTGCTCGTCGCCGTCCCGCCCGTCGCGGTCGGCCCCCTGCTCGCCGCGATCGGGCCCTCCCTCGCGCCCGACGCGGTCGTCGTCTCCCTCGCCGCGGGCGTCCCGCTCGCGAAGCTCGCCGAGCGGCTTCCCAAGGGCGTCACCGTCGTCCGCGCGATGACCAACATCGCCGCCGGGGCCCGCCGGGCCGCGACCGCGCTGTCCGCGCCCGAAGGCACCGACCTGACCGAGATCGAGGACCTGTTCGACCGCATCGGCGTCACCGTCACCGCCGAAGAGTCCAAGATGGACCTCATTACGGCCGTGGCCGGTTCGGGCCCGGCGTTCCTGTACTACCTCGCCGACGCCATGACCGGCGCCGCAGTGGACGGCGGCATGGACCCCGTCGACGCCCGCGTCCTGGTCGACCAGATGCTCCTCGGCGCGTGCCTGCACCTCCAGGACTCGGACGAGCCCCCCGGCGAGCTCCTCGACCGGATCGCCACGCCCGGCGGCACCACCGAGGCCGCGCTCGAGTCCCTCGACGCGTCGAACGTCGACGAGGCGGTCCGCGCCGCCGTCGCCGCCGCCGCAGAACGCGGCGGCGACCTCGACGTCTAACCCGAACGCCTGCGGCGCAGGAACAGCACCCCGACCGCGACCAGCACCACCAGCACCGACACCCCGAGCATCACCAGGTACGTGTTGCGCAGCTGATCGGTGAACGCGTCGTACGTGACCGGCGCGAACGCCGCGTCCCGCGCGCGCGACACGAACAGCGTCTTCCCTTCCGCGAGCCCCCACAGCGACCCGCCCGCCAGCACCGCGCCGAGCACGCCCACGACGAGCGCGCCCACCCACCGGCGCGGGATCACCAGGAACCCGACCACCAAGAGCCCCAGCGCGATCCAGGGCAGCCAGTCCGCCGCCCAGTTCAACCGGTCCACGTACGTCTGCAGCTCCGGCACCTGCTCGGAGTCGACCAGCACGTACTGCGCGTCCACGTCGGGGATCTCGGACGCGAGCTCGACGCCGTTCGCGACCATGCGGTCCTTGACGATCGTGACCACCTGGCCCAGGTCGACCACGAGCGTGTCTCCGTCGACCTGGAGCGCCCCCGTGTTCTCGCCTTCGAGCGCCGAGACGAGGCCGCTGTGCGCTTCGTGCACCGCCGCGTCCCACACCTCGATGAACTGCGGGCTCGCCACGAACTTGTCGACCTCGCTCGCGATGTACGCCTTCAGCGTCTCCACCGCCGAGTCCACCAGCGACTCGATCGCGTCCGGCGCGACGCTGGAGCCGATCCACGCGTCCGCCTCCGCCTCGATCTGATCCGTGTCGAGCGCCGAGTCGATCTGCGCCGTGATGAGCGAGGCGATCCCGGCCTGCACGTCCGGGTCCTCCGCGATGTTCGCCGTCAGTTCGGTGAAGCGGTCGGTGTCGAGCAGTTCGAGCCGCGCGTAATAGGCCGCGACCGCGCCGGTCACGGCCACGACCGCGAGTACGCAGGCGAGCAGCCCCACGATCCCCCGGACCAGGTGCACTACGCCCTTGCGCTCCTTCGCGGGCGCGGGCTCCCGCACCGGCTCCTCGGTCTGCGTCTCGCTCACGTGCGGCTCCCATCAGGTCAGGTACGGCGCGATCAACGGGTGGATCAGGTCCATGCGGACGGCCTGGTTCGGGCACCCGCCGAAGTGGTGGATGCCCACGACCTGCCCGGTCTCGCGGCTGAACACCGGCGAGCCCGAAGACCCGCCCTCCGTGTCGCACAGGTACGCGAAGTCGGTGCCCGGGCCGCGCCCGGCCCGCTGCTCGTCCCCGACCAGGCACCGCGAACCGAGCCCGTCGGGCTCGGACGAGCTGGCCGAGGCGATCCGCAGCGGCTTCCCGCCCGGGTGCTCGGCGATGTAGATCTTGTCGTGCAGGCCGACCGGTTCCGAGGCGACCTCCAGCGCGGGCAGGTGGGCGATGCGCTCCGGCTCGGCCACGGTGAACAGCGTGAAGTCCAGCGTCCAGTCCGTCTCCAGGACCTTCGCCCCGCTCACCTTGACCGGGGTGCGGGTCTGGCCGCCCGCGCACCTGACGCACTCGTACCCGAACTGCACCTCGGTCACACGCGCTTCGCCGTTCGTGTCGAAGCAGTGGTTGTTCGTCATCAGCCGGTCGTACCCGGCGATCCAGGCCGTGCAGTAGGACTCGCCGCCGATGATGAGGCGCGCGACGCCCTGGCTCCGCCCGTACGCGGCGGGGTCGGAGTCCTTGTAGCACACGGCGTTCTGCGAGTCGTCCCGTCCGCAGACGCTCTCCGCGCGCGTCTCGCCCGGGCGGCCCGCCAGCTCGGCCTCGTTCAGCCCCCGCGAGTACTCGGCGACGCGGGCCGAAGCGGCCGTGCCGTCCTCGGCGTCGCTGAGGCGGACCTCGGCGGCCTCGCCCTCGACCGAGAGCGCCCACAGCTCCCCGTCCGCGACGTCCGCCGCACGGTACACAGAGGACTCGGCGCCTTCCGGGCCCGCGACGGTGATCGTGTCCCGCTCGCCGAGTTCGACGCGGTCGAAGCGGACCTTCACGAAGGCCGCGCCTACGTGGGCGACCGTGCGGGTCTCGCCCGGCGCGAGGACGATACCGGCGGGTTCGCGCTGGGCGATCTGGTCGGCGCGGTACTGGGGCGGCTCCGCCGACGCGGCGTGCGGCGCCCAGGCGAGCACTGCGGCGGCGGCGATGGCGGTGGCGGCGGTTCGGGCGAGTGTGCGCTGCAAGGGTGACCTCATTCTGTTCGTCGCGGTGCCGCTAGTAGCCGTTGTCCTTCTTGTACTCGTCCCAGCGGTCCATCCAGGTCTCCCAGCCGCCTGCGACGAAGAACGCGATGATGAGCGCGACGAACGCGAGGATCGCGATCCAGCCGAGGACGATCGCGGCGGTGGCGAGGCCGCTGCCGGCCATGTTGCGGGCCTTGATCTGGCTCTTCGCGACGTAGCCCAGGATGAGCCCGAGGACGCCCAGAGGGGAGCACAGGCCGACGATCGCGAGCACGAAGGCCGCGATCGCGAGCCCGTTCATCTCCCTGGGCACGCTGACCTGCGCGCCCGGTCCGTAGTCCTGCGTCATGACGCCTCCATTGCAGACGGTGAGTGTGCGCAGTCTACGGAGGGCTTCGGGCGGTATGGGGGTGTTTCGGGGGAATCAGCCGCGCTGCTTGAACCAGGCCAGGGTCGCGGCGACCGCCTCGTCGTGCGGGGTCACCCGGACGTGCTCGGGGAAGGACGCGCGGAACGCGGTGTCGTCCACGACGAAGGGCCGGTCGCGCTGGTACCAGGTCTCGCCGAGCTCCTTGACGACCGGGTTGAACAGGCCGATGAGCTGCTGCATGCCGCGCCCGACGTACCCGTTCTTCGGCGTCCGCCCGGCGGCCTGCCAGACGAGCTCCAGGAACTCGCTGCCGGTGAGGGGCGGGCCGACCGGGAGGTGCCACGCGTAGCCGTCGGCCTTCGGGTTCTCGCCCAAGGTGACGAGCCCGGCGGCGACGTCGGGGAGGTAGTTGACGGTGTGCGGCTGGTCGGGCTCGCCCATCCAGCGGGCGGTCTTCCCGGCGGCCGCGGCGGGGAAGATCGGCGGGCCGAGGACGGTGTTCACGCCGCCGGGCCCGAAGTAGTCGGAGGCGCGGCCGAGCGATGCGCGGATGCGGCCCTCCTTGTGGGCGTTGAGGATCATCTCGGCGACGCGGGCTCGGGCCCGGCCCTTGGGGAAATCGGCCGCGTACGGCATGTCCTCGGTCATCGGCACCTCGACGGGCCCGTACATGTAGAGGTTGTCGGCCATGACGAGCCGGGCACCGGCCTTCTCGACGCCGGTGAGGACGGTGTCGGTGAGGCCCACGAACTCCCGGGCCCACTCGGCGTAGGGCGGCTGCGCGCACTGGTAGACGACCGAGGCCCCCGCGCAGGCCGCGGCCGCGCCCTCGGCGGTGGTGATGTCGGCCTGGAGGCCCTGCGGGCCTTCGGCGCCGCGGCTGACGGCCCGCACGTCGTGTCCGCGGGCGGTGAGCTCGGCGACGACGGCCTTGCCGATGGCGCCGGTGGCGCCGAGGACGACATGCAGTTCGGACATGGTGGACTCCTCACTCGGAAACTCAAGTTATATACGGCGCAGGCGAACCGGCCCGGTCACCCGCCCGCGTCTCCGGAGGCGCCGACGCGCCGCGAGAGCGACTCGACGCCGTCGAGGGTCAGCGCGAGTCCGAGTTCGAAGAGGTCTTCGAGGTCCATGTCGTAGCCGTCGGTCAGCGAGCCGAAGTGGCCGAACAGCTTCGCGAAGTGCGGGTGCGCGTCCATGAACGCGTCGTCGCCGATGCGCGGCTGGTACTGGAGGTCGGTCCACTCCTCCGACGAGAGGCCGGTCTCGGAGACGGCCTCGTCCTCGGCCTCGAAGTTCGCGGCCAGGCCCACGACATGGCTGAACAGCAGCACATGGACGTCGAAGTGCAGCTTCGGCGGCAGCCCGAGCCCTTCGAGCGAGCCGAGGAGCCGGTCGCCGAAGCGGATGACGCTCGGCAGCGGCAGCGGCCGGGTGAGCGGCTGGGTCCGGCCGAGCCACGGGTGCGCCCGGTGCAGCCGCCACAGCTCACGGCACAGCGACTCCGCCTGCGACCGCCACGGGGCCGCGCCGTCCCGCTCGAAGCGCGCCGAGCCGTACACGGCATCGGCCATGGCCGAGACCAGGTCCTCCTTGTCCTCGACGAAGCGGTACAGCGACATCGGGGCCACGCCGCACCGGCCCGCCACGGCCCGCATCGAGACCGCTTCCAGCCCTTCGGCGTCGGCCATCGCGACCGCCTCGGCCAGGACCTGCTCGCGGGTCAGCTCCGCGGCCTGCTCGCCCGCCCTGCCGCGCCTCGGCGCGACCACTGTGCCCGAGCGCGGGCGCGTGATCACCAGGCCCTCGGCGCGCAGCACGTCCAGCGCCTTCGTCGCTGTGGCAAGCGCCACACCGAATTCTTGGGCGACCTGCCGGGTCGACGGCACCTTGTCGCCCGGGGCCAGCTCCCGGTCGGTGATCCGCCTGCTCAGCTCGGCGGCGATCCGCGCGTAAGGCGGCTCGGTCGGTTCAGGCACAGCGGCCCCTCCCTCGGTCTGTACTACGACAGATCCTAGCCCCGCCGCACCTTCCCGGGACCGCCTGTACTAGGGCAGTTCGAGCACGTATTTGCAGGTCAGAGCCGCATTTTCTATGTTGGTCCCAGACAAGCGAGTACAACGTACCGAAGGAGACACCCCATGAACGCCACCGTCCTCATCTCCGGAGCCAGCGTCGCCGGCACCGCCCTCGCCTACTGGCTGCGCGAGCAGGGCCTCACCCCCGTCGTCCTCGAACGCGCCCCGCAGCTGCGCCGCGGCGGCCAGGCCGTCGACGTCCGCGGCGCGGCCCTCCACGTCCTTCGCCGCATGGGCCTCGAAACGCGGGCCCGCGCGCTCGCCAACCACAGCAACGGCATGAGCATGGTCGACCCCGAAGGCAACGAGATCTTCCGCTCCGAGGAGTTCGCGCTCTCCTCCGGCGCCCTCGACTCCGACGACATCGAGATCCTCCGCGAAGACCTCGTCGACCTCGTCCACGCCGAGAACGACGGCATCGAGTACCTCTTCGGCGACTCCATCACCGCGATCCACCAGGACGAGGACGGCGTCCACGTCGAATTCGAGCACGCCGCGCCGCGCCGCTTCGACCTCGTCGTCGGCGCCGACGGCCTCCACTCCAACACCCGCGGGCTCGTCTTCGGCCCCGAAGCCCAGTTCTCCCACCACCTCGGCACCTATCTCTCGGTCTTCACCGAGGAGAACTACCTCGGCCTCGACCACTGGCAGACCTGGTTCAACGACGGCACCGACGGCGGCGCGGTCATGACCGTCCGCGACAACGCCGAACTGCGCATCTACCTCGGCTTCGCCTCGCCCGAACCCATCGAGTACGACTACCGGGACGTCGAGGCGCAGAAGCGGCTCGTCGCCGAGCACCTCACCGGCTTCGGCTGGGAGGTCCCCGGCTTCATCGAGCGCATGTGGAAGGCCGAGCACTTCTACTTCGACGCCATGGCCCAGATCAAGATGGACACCTGGTCCGAGGGCCGCGTCGCCCTCCTCGGCGACGCCGCCCACTGCGCCGCGCCCCTCTCCGGCCAGGGCACCAGCCTCGCGCTCGTCGGCGCCTACGTCCTCGCCCTCGAACTCGGCCGCACCGGCGACCACCGGGTCGCCTTCGAACGCTACGAGCGCCGGATGCGCCCCTTCGTCGAGGTCAACCAGGCGCTGGCCCTGATGGACCCGCAGGCCACGCCCCCGGAGGAGCGGACCGCCCGCACCGACGCCGCGAAGGGCGCGATCGACCTCGACGCGGTCCTCGACTAGCGGCACGCCAAGGGCCGCACCGGAACCGGTGCGGCCCTCAGCCGTCCTCAGCTCTTGCGGGGCGGCAGCGGCAGGGGGATCGCGGGCAGGCCGTCGATGCTGTTCACGTTGTACTCCTTGGACTCGCAGTACTCGGCGAACTCGTCGTCGCTCTTTCGCCCGAAGAACTGCCGCAGGAGCGGGCGCTCCTCCCGGTACTCCATGAACGGGACCGCGAACCCGCACGTGTCGCCGATCCGCTTGGCGCGCACGATGATGATGCCGCGCACGCCCGGGCCGTCGGCCTCGGCGAACAGCGGGATCAGCTCCTCGAAGCGCGGGTCGTCCCGGTAGACCGGCTCGCCGGTGCCGTGCACCCGCACGATGTTCGGCGGCCCGGTGAAGGCGCACCACATGAGGGTGATGCGGCCGTTCTCGCGCAGGTGCGCGTGCGTCTCGGCCCCCGACCCGCCGAAGTCGAGGTAGGCGACGGTGCGCTCGTCGAGGACCTTGAGCGATCCGTTGTGGCCCTTGGGGGAGAGGTTGACGTGGCCGTCCTCCGCGAGCGGCGCGGTCGCCACGAAGAACACCGGCTGCGCCTCGATGAACTCCTTCAGGCGGCCGTCGATCGCGTCGTACGTCTTTCCCATGATATGAACTCCAACTCCCAGTCGGTGGACGAGTCTCAACCTACGCCCGCCCCGCAAGGGCCGCAACCCCCTTCCCGCCGACCGGGCGCTCAGCGCCCCGCCGAGACGCCCCGAAAAAATCTTCCGCTGCCGCGATGAATCCGCCAGACCCGGGCAGTCTCTATGGGCATACACCGAACGACACGAACCAAGGAGAAGACGATGAGCCACACCTACACCCTCACCGCCGACGCCAACGCCTCCATCGACACCGTCTGGGCCGCCTGGACCGAGGAAGGCCCCTACGAGGTCTGGAGCTACTCCAAGCCCGGCTCGGTCTCCATCGACCCGACCCCGAACGGCCGCTACACCGGCACCGTCGTCACCCCCGACGGCCAGGAGTTCCCGATCACCGGCCGCTACATCGAGGTAGTGCAGAACGAACTGCTCGTCATGGGCATGGACACCCCCGGCGGCGGCGAAGAGGTCATGCGCCTCGATCTCGTCGACCTCGGCGACGACCGCACCCGCCTCACCATCTCCCAGACCTGCGCCACCAAGGAAGAGCACGACATGGCCAAGGAAGGCAGCCAGATGCTCCTGGACTCCTGCGTCGCCTTCGTGGAAAAGGCCTGATCCCCGCGGAGGCGCCGGGGCCGGACCACCGCCCGGCCCCGACGCGCCGCCCCAGGCACAATTGACAGCGCACCGCCCCGGCCACACCCGTGACCGGGGCCGAACGCTGAACGGAGACACGATGATCGGCATAACGGGAGCGACCGGCGGCGTCGGATCGGGCGTCATCCGCCACCTCCTCGCCGCGGGCCGGGACGACCTCGTCGCCCTCGCCCGCCGCCCCGAAGCCGTCCCGCACGCCGCCGCCCGCTGCGCCGACTACGACGACCCCGCGTCCCTCGCCGAGGCCCTGCGCGGCCTCGACACCCTCGTCATGGTCTCCAGCGACGGCACCGCCGAGACCATGGCCCGCCACCACCGCAACGTCATCGCCGCCTGCCCGCCCGACACCCACATCGTCTACACGAGCATCCTCGACACCGCCCCCGACTCCCGCTTCTACTACTCGCCCGGCCACCAGGAGACCGAAGCGCTCCTCGCCGACCGCCCGCACTGCCTCGCCCGCACCTCCGTCTTCGCCGACTTCCTCCACGACACCTGGCTCGCCGACGCCCACGGCGAACTCGCCCTCCCCCTCGGCGACGGCGCGACCTCCCTCGTCGCCCGCGAGGACGTCTCCCGCGCGCTGGCCGCCGCCGCGACCGCCCGCCTCGAAGGCGTCGTCGAACTCACCGGCCCCGCCGACCTCACCGGCGAGGACATCGCCGCAGCCGCGACCGAAGCCCTCGGCAGACCCTTGCGCTACAAGGCGGTCGAGGACGCCGACTACCGCGCCCGCCTCGCCGCCGACGGCGAACCCGCCTGGCTCATCGAGGCCTACGCGAGCATGTTCCGCTCGGTCCGCGAAGCCCGCTTCGCCTCCGCACCCGGCGACATCGAGCGCCTGACCGGGACGCCCCCGATGACCTTCACCGAGTACCTGCGACGCTGACCCCATGCAGCTCACCGCCGCCCAGCTCAACCGCGCCACCCTCGACCGGCAGTCCCTCCTGGAACGCCGCCCCGGGGACGTCGTCGCGGCCGTCCGCTCGGCCGTCGCCGTCCAGGCCCAGTCGCCCGCGTCCCCCTACATCGGACTGTGGAACCGCATGGCGGACTTCGACCCCGCCGACCTCGACCGCGCCTTCCTCGACTACGCACTCGTGCGCGGCAACCCGGTCCGCATGACCCTGCACGCCGTCGCCGCCGACGAGTACCGGCCCTTCCGCGAAGCCGCCGAACCGTCCCTGTTCGCCGCGAAACTCGGCGGACGCATCGCCGAATCCGGCATCACCGGCACCGAAGCCGCCCGGCACGCCGCCGACATCCTCGACTTCGCCGCCGAGATCCGCACCGCCCGCGAATGCGAGGACCGGCTCGCCGAACGGCTCGGCCCCGACACCGCCAAAGCCGCCTGGCCCGGCATCCGCCAGTACGCCCCGCTCCTGCGCGTCCCCCTCGGCGGCCCCTGGACGTTCAACGAGAAAGTCGCCTACCTCGCCGCCCCCGACCGGCCCGCGCTCGGCGACCCGGACGCCGCCGCAACCGCCCTCCAAGGCCTCGTCCTGCGCTACCTCTCCGGCTTCGGCCCCGCCTCCGTCTCCGACGTCGCCCAGTTCGCCATGGTCCAGCGCGGCCGCGTCAAACACGCCGTCAAAGCCCTCGGCGACCGACTGCGCCAGTACACCGGCCCGGGCGGCGAGACCCTCTACGACCTGCCCAACATCCCGCTCCCCGACCCCGAGACGCCCGCGCCCCCGCGCCTCATGGCCATGTGGGACAACGTGTTCCTCGCCTACCACGACCGCAGCCGCACCATCCCCGCAGACCTCCGCACCACCGTCATCCGCAACAACGGCGACGTCCTCCCGATGATCCTCGTCGACGGACACACCGCGGGCGTCTGGCGCACCACCCCCGACGGCATCGAAGCCACCGCGCTCCGCCCCGTCACCGACGCCGACTGGGCCGGGCTCACCGCCGAAGCCGAAGCCCTCGCCGCGCTCCTCGCCGACCGCGACCCCGACGTCTACTCCCGCTACCGCCACTGGTGGCCCAAGCTCCCCGCAGGCGAGACCCGGCTCCTGGCCCCTCGGTTAGGCTCCAGGACACACCCCGCCCTCGAACCGGAAGGAGCCCGCCATGAGCGGCCGCGAGCACCATTACGAGATCACCATGCGCTGGACCGGCAACACCGGCAAAGGCACCGCGAACTACCGCGAATACGGACGCGACCACGACCTGATCGCCGCAGGCAAACCCGTCATCCAGGCCAGCGCCGACCCCGCCTTCCGCGGCCAGCCCGAACGCTGGAACCCCGAAGAGCTCCTCGTCGCCAGCCTCGCAGACTGCCACATGCTCACGTTCCTCGCGCTCTGCGCCATGGAGCGCATCGTCGTCACCGCCTACGAGGACACCGCCCACGGCACCATGGCGCAGGACGGCAACGGCGGCCGCTTCACCGAGGTCGTGCTCAACCCCGTCGTCACCATCGCCGACCCCGCGCACGCCGACCGCGCGATGGCCCTCCACCACGACGCCAACCGGGACTGCTTCATCGCGAACTCGGTGAACTTCCCGGTCCGCCACAACCCCCGGATCCTCGCGGGCTAGGTCAGACCGGCGTGCAGGGCACCGTCGCCGGGATCTCGTAGCGGCCCTGCACATTCGCCTGGAAACTCGTGTCGACGCTCCCGCCCGGGTCCAGCGCGGCGTTCAGCAGGATGTCGCCGTACCGTTCGCCCTCGATGTGCGCGAGCCCGAACGTCGACGTCACCGTCAGGTGCTTGATCCCGATGAGGACCTCCCACCCGTCGACCGGGTCCGCGCCGGAGTTGGCGATCGTGACGGTGACCGACACCGAGCCGTCCCAGGCGTTGTCGAGCGTCAGCGAGGCCGTGCACTGCGGACCGGTCACGGCCTCCTCGGTGGCCGCGGCCGGTTCGCTCGCGCTCGCGCTGGCCGAGGCCGTCTCGGAGGGCGACTCGGCGACCGCGGGGGAGACGGACGCGGCGTCGCCGGGGGTCGGGCTCTCTGTGCCGGTGCCCGGGTCGTCGGCGCCGGTGGTCGCGAGGTCACCGATGCCAGCGAGGTCGGGGTCGTGGTCGTCGCGGAGGGCGCCGAACTGCCAGATCGCGATGACGGAGGCGAGGACGGCGACCGCGATGAGCACGAGCATCAGGCGGCCGTGGATTCGTCCGCGCAGCACGGCGCGGTCCATCCATGGGCGCATGGTGAACTCCTCCAAGGGGATCGGGGCTCACAGGGGTTTCAGGCCTCCGGTCGGGGGTACCGGCCTCAATGGTGCTGAGCCAGATGAAGCGTACAAGGCGCCGGTGCCCAGGGCGAACGCCTGAACCGCCACTGTGACCGGTGTAGATTCGGGCGGAACGGAAGGATGTCCATGCGTGCCGTTGTAGTGACCGATTTCGATACCGATCCGACCGTGGCGGAGCTGCCGGCGCCCGAGCCGGGCCCCGGAGAAGTGCTCGTCCGCATCGCGGCGGCCGGTGTGAACCCCTTCGACTGGAAGGTCGTCGAGGGCGCGATGCGCGGTTCGGTCGAGCACGCCTTCCCGCTGGTGCTCGGCTCGGACGGCGCGGGCGTCGTGGAGGCGGTCGGCGAGGACACCGGGTTCGCGCCCGGGGAGCGCGTCTTCGGGCAGTTCATGGACGTGAAGGAAGGCCGCGGCTCGTTCGCCGAGTACGCGGTCGCGAAGGCCGCCAAGCTCGCCCGGCTCCCCGCAGACCTGCCGTTCGACATCGCGGCCGCCCTCCCCACGGCCGGAGCCGCCGCGCACGACTTCGTGGAGGGCACCGGGATCGGCCCGGGGCAGACCCTGCTCGTCAACGGCGCTTCGGGCGGGGTCGGCCAGGCGGCCGTGCAGCTCGCGGTCGCCCAGGGCGTGCTCGTCATCGCGACCACCGACCCCGAGACCGCCGGCTACCTGCGCGAGCTCGGCGCGGCCGAGACCGTCGACTTCACAGCCGGTCCCACGGCCGACCAGGTGCGGGCCGCCCATCCCGGCGGCATCGACGCCGTCGTCGACCTCGTCTCCGATGCGGCCGCGATCGAGCCGATCGCTGGGCTGCTCAAGCCGAACGGGGTCGTCGTCTCCTCCAACGGCGCGGTCGACGCCGAGGTGCTCGCCACGCGGGGGCTGCGCGGCGCGAACCTGTACGCGAACGCCCGACCGGCGACGCTCGCGTCCCTCGCCGAGGCGGTCGAGCTCGGCCAGCTGCGGCTGCGCATCGACTTCAAAGTCCCGCTGGAGGACGCGGCTGACGCGCTGGCGCGCTTGAAGGCCGGCAAGTCACGGGGCAAGACCGTGCTCCACGTCGCCGACCTCTGAGTCCTCCTGTCAGGCCGCAGCCGGTTCCGCTTCGGCCGCAGCGCTTTCGGCCTTCTCGGCTTTGATGCGCTTCTCGATCGTGTGGAAGAACAGGATCAGGCCGAGGGTGAGCACGACGTGCCCGAGCCCGGCGATCCCGGCGAGGGCCGAGTCGGCCGCGCCGGTCGGCTCGTTCCCGAGGACCGTGAGCGTCCCGCGCAGGGTGAGGACCCCGACGGTGACGATCACGCCGGAGTTGTAGACCCAGTAGAACCACTTGAACAGGCGGCTCTCGCTGAGCGCGAAGACCTTCTCCAGCGCGAGCGCGATGAGGAAGAACAGCATGCCGAGCGCGAGGATGTGGGTGTGCACGACGCTGAGCCGCGTCTCGCCCTCGAAGCCGGTGAGGTGGGTCAGCTCGCGGTAGTACAGGCCGCTGACGAGGCCCGTGATCATGTAGATGTTGGCGGTGTGGAACAGCAGCTTCACTGTGGACTCCTCGGGGGGGTTGGGCATCAGTGGGGCGGCTGATGCGGTTGTTGCGAGGACACCGTACCCCTGCCCCCGCTCGGGCCGCCCCGCGCGTGCGCGGAGCGGCCCTGTTGGAGCTCAGGCGGACTCGACGGGCAGGCCCGCTTCGGTCCAGTCCCGGATGCCCTCCTTGTACTTGCGGACGTTGGTGTAGCCCAGCCGGGTCAGCCGCTCGGCGACCTGGCCGCTGTTGGGGCAGAACTCGTCCGAGCAGTAGGTGACGATCGCGGCGTCGCGGTCGGGCAGCAGTGTCGGCGCGAGGGCGTCGACGTCGGCGAGCACGAGCGGGAGCGCGCCGGGGAGGTGCTGCTTGGCGTGGTACTGGCCGCCGAGGGTGTCGAGCACGGTCACGCCGCCCTCCGCGATCGCGGTCTGCAGTTCGTCGCGGGTGATGAGCACGGTCATGGCATCGCCTTCCAGGTAAGTGGACTATAGTCCATATGTGTCTGACGATCATAACGGACCACAGTCCGGTTCTGCAACCCCGCTCGAACTGCTGCGCACCCCGCCGCCGAAGGAGCGCGCCGACGCGGCGCGCAACCGCGCCGCGATCCTCGACGCGGCCGCCCGGCTCTTCAACGAGCACGGCGTCGACGCCGTCTCGATGGACCAGGTGGCGGCGGCCGCCGGGGTCGGCAAGGGGACCCTGTTCCGCCGCTTCGGCGACAAGGCCGGTCTCGCCGCGGCCCTCCTCGACGCGCGTGAACGCGAACTCCAGCAAGGGATCCTGAGCGGCCCGCCGCCGCTCGGACCCGGCGCCTCCGACCCTGAGCGCCTAGTCGCGTTCGCCGACGCCTACCTCGACTACGCGTTCGCCTACCTGCCGCTGCTGCGCATGTCCGAGACCGCGAGCCCCGGCGCGCGCTACCGCATCGGCGCGTACCGCTTCTGGACCCGCCACATCGCGATCCTCCTGCCGCGCAACGAGGATCCCGAGCACGCGGCGCACGCCCTCATGGCGATGCTCGACGCCGAACTGCTCACCGCCCTGCTGCCCGAGCTGGGGGAGGAGCGGATCAGGTCCGGCGTGCGTCGAATGTGGACTAACGCGGGTCGGGGGTGAGCGGGCACCCGGTGCCCGCCCGCTCGGCCAGCTCCTCCCGCAACGCGGCCAGCTCGGCCATCTTCGCGTCCACCACGGCGATCTTCTCCGCGAACAGCGCCGACAGCGCCGCCGCCGAATCGGGCGCTTCCTGCAGTGCCGCACCGTGCTCGGCGATCTCGGCCAGCGTGAACCCGAGCCGCTGCGCGGTGCGCACATACGCGAGCCACGGCTCCGCCTCGGCCCCGAACTCGCGGTAACCGTTGGGGGAGCGGTGTGATTCGAGCAACCCCAACGTCTCGTAGAACCGGATCGCGTCCCTGCTCAGACCCGACCGCTCCGACAGCTCGCCGATGCGCACGACGCCTCCCCGCATTCCTCGACTTGACCTTGGAGTGCACTCCACTGTTTACGGTAGGCCGTCCCCGACAACCGATCGAACGGAACCCGCCATGACCGCCGTCGCCGCCACACCGACCGTCCCCTACCTCCGGATCGTGCGCGCCAGCGCCCTCTACGACCTCGTCGTCACCGCCGCGTTCGCGACGCCCTGGACCCTCGCGCTCCTGCACACCGCGCTCGACGCCCTCAGCGGCGCGCTCGGCCTGCGCGGCTTCCCCGAACTCGACCTCATGCAGGTCTTCTACGCCAACCTGATGGGCTCGGTCGTCCTGGTCTGGTCCGCGCTCAGACTCCTTCGGCCCCAAGCGATCCACGGCCTCATGGACGGCATCGCCCGCGTCCTCTTCTCCGTCTGGATGGCCTACGCCCTCGCCCACGGCGGCCCCGAGATCCTGTGGGTCTTCCTGGCCTTCGAGGCGGCCTGGGGCGTCGTGCAGCTCGGCCTGTATCCGCGCGCCCGCCGCGCCTAGCCCTCTGCGGGCATCGGCTCGAGCACGCGGTTGTGGTGGCGCTGGAACACCATCGAGGTCTGGAAGCGCGCCACTTCCGGCCGCGTGCCGAGCCGGTCCACGAGGAACGCGTGCAGCCGCTCCGCGTCCTGCACGGCCACGTGGATCACGATGTCGCTGCTGCCGGAGACGACGAACAGCGTCACCACCTCCGGCCACGACCCGACGGTCTCGCGGAACGCCTCGTACGTCGCGCGCTGGTGCTGCCGCAGCTGCACCGACACGAGCGCCTCCGCGCGCCGCCCGAGCGATGCCAGGTCCACATCGGCCCCGTACCCGCGGATCACGCCGCGCCTGGTCAGCGCCCGGACCCGCTCCAGCGCCGTCGAGGGCGCGACGCCGAGCCTGCGGGCCAGCTCCCGGTTCGACACCCGCGCATCCGACTGGAGCAGGCGCACGATCGACGCGTCAAGTTCGTCCATCCACGGATTATCCCGCCGGTTCCGGCCGAACGTTCGGACAGGCCCCTCTCTCGCCGAACTTCCGAATAGCGTTGTCCCTCATGAACGACCGGACACCCCCTCGCGGCACCCTCGGCTCCGCCCGCGGCACCGCCCTCTACCTCGGCGCGATCCTCGGGCCCGGCGTCCTCGCCCTGCCCGGCCTCGCCGCCCGCGCCGCCGGCCCCGCCGCCCTCGTCGCCTGGGTCACGCTCCTCGTCCTCTCCGTCCCCGTCGCCGCCACGTTCGCGGAACTGGCCGCGCGCCGGCCCGACGCGGGCGGGGTCGCGACCTTCACCCGGGCCGCGTTCGGCGACCGCGCCGCCGCCGTCTGCGGCTGGTGGTTCTTCAGCGTCATCCCGGTCGGCGCGAGCTCCGCCGCCCTCGTCGGCGCCGCCTACATCGCCGACGCCGCCGGGCTCGGCAGTGCCGCGACCACCGCGATCGCCGCCGCACTCCTGGCGATCGCGTTCGCCGCCAACCACATCGGGCTGCGCCTCTCCGGCGGCGCGCAGCTCGTCCTCATGGGACTGCTCATCGCGCTCCTCGCCGTCGCCTGCGTCGCCGCGCTCCCGCACTTCGACCCGGCGAACCTGCGCCCCTTCGCGCCCCACGGCATCCCCGGGATCCTCTCGGCCGCCGCCGTCCTGTTCTACGCGTTCTCCGGCTGGGAGGCCGCGAGCCACCTCTCGGGCGAGTTCGCCGACCCCGCAAGGCAACTGCGCCGCGTCACCGCTCTGGCCCTCTTGATCGTCGCGACGGTCTACCTGGCGCTCGCCACGGCGACAGCGGGCGCGCTCGGCGGCAGCGCGGCCGAGTCGCCCGTGCCGCTCACGGACCTGCTCGCGTACGGCTTCGGCCCGGCGGCGGCGCCGCTCACGGCCGTGTGCGCGGCGCTGCTCAGCCTGGGCGCCATGAACACCTTCATCGCGGGCGCCTCCCGCCTCGGGGCGGCGCTCGCCCGCGACGGCGCGATGCCCGCGCCGCTCGCGAAGGGCTGCGAGCCGGGCCGCACGCCGCACCGCAGCCTCGCCGTCCTCGCGGTGCTCACCGGCACCGCGTTCATCGCCGCCACCTGGTTCGGCCTCGGGCTCGACACGCAGATGCGCGCGACTTCGGCGGTCCTGGCGGCGGTCACGGTCCTGGCCTGCGCGGCGGCGGTGCGCCTCCTCCACGGCCATGCCCGCGTCCGCGCGGTCGTCGCGACCGCCTGCACGGCCGCCATCGCCACGGCCCTCTCCTGGTACCTGCTGCTGCCCTTGGGCATCGCCGTGCTCGCCTACCTCTACCTGCGAGCAAAGCGCCTCCCGCCGCGCCGGACTCCGGCGCGGCGGGAGGCGGTCCCGGTTTCCTTGCAGGTCAGCGGAAGTCGTCGGCGTGGTCCACGGCCCACTGCGCATAGGTCCGGGCAGGCCGGCCGGTGACGGCCTCGGCGGTCGGGCCCCAGACCTCGGTCGACCCTTCGGCGAGCATGTCGAGCACGGCCGGGTACATGAACTTCGCGGCCGCCTCGTGGCTCAGCTCCACGACCTCGATCTCGCGTCCGATCGCCTCGCCGATCAGCTCGATCTGGCGGCGCTGCGTCAGGTGCCCGGGGCCGTCGACCACATGGGTGCTGCCCTGGTGGCCGTCCTCGGTGAGCGCGGTGAACGCGACCTCGGCGATGTCGCGCTCGTGGATGGGGTTGACGGGCGCGTCCGGGTAGGGAAGGCGCACCAGGCCTTCCTTGCGGATGGACTCGGCCCACCACAGCGAGTTGGTGGCGAACATGGCCGGGCGGACGAAGGTCCACGGGATGCCGGAGGCCTCCAGCGCCTGCTCGACCTGGTAGTGCATGTGCCCGATCGGGTTGGACGGGTCTGCTGCAGCGGCGGAGGAGAGGAGCACGACGTGCTTGACCCCGGCCTCCTGCGCGGCGGCGGTGAACGCCTCGATGCCCTCGTGGGCCGCGTACAGGAAGACCTTCTCGACGCCTTCCAGCGCCGGGGCGAGGGTCTCGGGGACGGTGAAGTCGACCCGCGCGGGCGTGACGCCCGCGGGAAGGTCGGTCGCGCCGGGGACGCGGCTGGCCGCGCGTACGGGCGCGCCCGCGTCGAGCAGCTGCGCGATGACGTTGCGCGCGATGGCGCCTCGGGCGCCGGTGACGAGAACGGTCATCAGGTGTTCCTTTCAGGGTGGTGTCCGGTTTCCTCGGCGAGCCTCGCGAGGATGCGAGACAGGGTGTCGCCGTATCTGGTTTCGAACTCGGGGTCGTCGATGTCGACGCCGAAGAGCCGCTTCGCGGTGCGGCGGAAGACGACGGGCGCGATCGTCAGGCCCATGAGCGCGATCTGCACGGCCGCCGGGTCGAGGTCGGCGGCGATCTCGCCGTTGGCCTGGCGCGCCCGCATGCGCTCCAGCTCGCCGTCGGCGTCCTCTTGCGACTCCTCTTCGGGCATGTCCTCGGTGAGGGCCTGCCACAGCACGAAACGGCCGATGCGGGGGTCGCGCAGGTTGTCGCGCAGATAGGAGCGCAGCACCTCCTGGGGCGGCACCTCGGTGCCGTTCTGCACGCGCTCGGATTCGAGCCATTCGCGCTGCATCGCGCGGTACAGCCCTTCCTTGCCGCCGAAGTAGTAGCTGATGAGCTGCTTGTTGACCCCGGCGCGCGCCGCGATCTCGCCGACGCGCGCGCCGTCGTACCCGTTGGCGGCGAACTCGGTCATCGCCGCTTCGAGCAGCTTCCCCTTGGTGCGCTCGGCGTCCCGCACCCGCTCCGCCGCCTCCGGCGACCGCCGCCCGGCCCTCTTCGGTTCCATGCCGACGACGCTACCACTTAATCAACCATCCGGATAATTGAGTTACCTGTGAGGATGATTACCTCGCGCCGTCGCGGGCGGTACGCTTCGATGTCTATGCAGGACGACACTGAACGCCTGGCCCGCCTCGCGCGGGCGTGGAGCGAGGCCGCAGCCGGGTACGAGGACTACTTCGTGCCGAGGTTCGCGCCGTGGGTGGAGCTCGCGGTCGACATGGTCACCGAGCACCCGGTGCCGGAGGGGCCGGTGCTCGTGCCCTGCTGCGGGACGTTCCCCGAGCTCGACCTCCTGGCGGCCCGTCTGCCGGGCCGGGAGATCGTCGGCATCGACCTCTCCGAGGGCATGGTCGCGCTCGCCCGCGAACGCACTGCCGCGGTCCCGTTCGCCGACGCGGTCGTCGGCGACGCCCAGACGCTCGATGCGCGCTGGAGTGGCCGCTGCGCCGCGGTCGTGTCGGTCTTCGGGCTCCAGCAGATCCCCGATCCGGTTGCGGCCGTTGGCTCCTGGGTCGACGCGCTCCGACCGGGCGGTCGCCTCTCGATCGTGTTCTGGCCGGACGCCACCGAGTCGGACGGCCCGTTCGCGCTCATCGCCGCACTCCTGCGGGAACGGTTCCCCGCCCGCGAAGAAGACTCGGCCTGGGAGGACGACCTCGCCGCCGCCGTGACCGGCCGAGGCGCGACCCTCGAACGCGACGAGCTCCCGGCCTTCCCGATGGTCCACAGCAGTGCCGCCGCCTACTTCGACGCGAGCGCCGCGTCCGGACCCCTTCGCGCCCTTGCCCTCTCCCAGGACGAGGACTTCATGGGGGACCTCCGCGCCGAATACCTGAGCCGTGCCCCCGAAGGCGAATGGCGGCACGATCCGCACGCGCGCCTGATCACCGCGCGCCGCTGAGCGCCCGGCCCGGTCAGTGGCTGCCGGAGAAGGCGGTCTTGAAGTAGAGGTGCTGCTCCATGTGGGCCACGTACTTCGGGTCGGCGGCCTCGATGGTGAAGCGGGCCTTCTCGCCGCCGGGTTCGCTTTCGACGTGGAAGGCCTCGATGATCGCGGCGGCGCGGCGCTGGAACTCCTCGCACTGCGGTTTGAGGACGAGGTAGTCGTACCCGCCGGAGCGTCCGCTGGAGCCGTCGAGCCGGTCGGCGTAGTGTTCGGCGGCTTTCACCTTGGGGCGCACGGGCTCCTTGGTGGCGGCGTCGAGGAGGTGGCCTTCGGGGTCGGTCCAGACCTGCTTGCCGAGGAACAGCTCGAAGCACTCCTCGAACTCGCGGGCGGTCCCGGTGTCGAGCGCCATCGCGCCGAAGCCCTGGAACCAGGCGTCCATGAGCAGCTGGAGCGCGAACTCGGGGCCGCGCGGGAAGTCGACTCCCGGGCCGAGGCGGCTGGTGAGCTGGCCGTCGACCCTGGTTCCCTCACGGCCCCATGTCAACACCTCGAAGTTGGTGGTCATGGTCGCGAATCATAACCAGTGAGGGCAAACCCGTCATCAAGCGCTACCGGTCGGTTACTCGCGGGTAGCAAGGGTGGGGGAGGGCCGCAGCCCCTCCCCGAGTCCCCTTGCGGCTCAGCCCCAGTTGTCGATGTGCACGTCGTGCGGGTAGGGCTCGCCCTTGCCGTGCTCGAGGAGCCGCTTGAGGCTCATCAGGAACACGCCCCATTTCGTGCTGCAGTGGTGCATGAACTCGACCGGCTCGCGCCACCCCTCGTGCTTGAACCGCACGACGGTGTAGTCGCCGTCGGCCTCGAGCTCCCAGCGGATCCGCGTGCCGATCCACTCGTCGGGACCGCCGACGACCTCCCAGACGACGCGTTCGTCCGGGACGAGCTCGGCGACCTCCATGTCGAAGCCGTCGTCCTTGAACCGGAAGGCGATCACGCCGCCCGTCCGGGTGCTCCCGGTGGTCTGCTCGGTCCACCACCCGGCGAGTCCGTCCAGTGTGGTGAGTGCTTCGTAGGCCTGCGCGGGCGCGGTGCGCTCGGCGGCGATGCGGTGCAGGATGTCGACCATTGCCTTCTCCTTCTACTCGTCGTTCCGGGTCTCTTGCTGCTGCCGTTCGATGGTCTCGGCGAGGCGCTTGATGCGCTGGAGCCGGGAGTCCCACGCGGAGCCGACCTCGTTGAGCTGGGCGACGGCGCGCGCCAGCTGGGTCTCGTCCACGCGGAAGTGCTTCTCGCGCCCGGCGGTCGCGGCGTGCACGAGGCCGACGCGGTCGAGGACGGCGAGGTGCTTCGCGACGGCCTGGCGGGTGACCGGCAGGCGTTCGCTCAGGCCGGTGGCCGTGCCGCTGCCTTCGCTGAGCAGCAGGTCGAGCATGCGGCGGCGGGTCGGGTCGCCGATCGCCGACCAGAGGTCGTCGTCGACAGCGGTGCTCATCGGCCCGCTCCGACCTTCTCCGCGTACGGGGTCAGCCGCGCCAGGAAGTAGTCCCAGCCGTTGACGTGGTCGGCGTGCTCGGCCGCGACCTTGGCCTCGGCCCAGCCGCGCTCGCGGAAGCCGGTCTCGGTCATCTTCAGGAGCGTGCCGCCGTCGGCGGGCTCGAGTTCGAAGACGACCAGGTACGAGTTCCCGAGGGCGGCGGTCTCGCCTTCGGCGTGGGTCCAGCGGAACGAGAAGTGGCGCGGCGGCATCGCGTCGACCACGGTGAACCGTTCCCAGCCGACGCCGTCGTCGCCCTTGAAGCCGATGCGGCCGTCCCCCGCGGGGGAGAGCTCGGCCTCGTCGGGCCACCACTCCTTCAGGTGCTCGGGGCTGCTGACGACGTCGAAGACGACCTCCGGCGAGGCCTCGATGCGGATCTCCCGCTCGATCGATCCGAGTTCCATGCCCGGCTCCTTTCGCAACGTTTGGTTGCGTATCACGCTACCGCAGGAACCCGGTACGTGCAACCTTTTGTTGCGAAAGGTTTCAGGTGCGCTGCGCGGCCGGGGCGGTCCAGCTGTCGAGCAGGCGCAGCGCCTCGGCGCTCTTCGAGCCCGGCTCGACGTTGTAGACGCACAGCGTCTGGTCCGGGTCGTCGGGGAACTCCAGCGACTCGTACTGGAACTCCATCTCGCCGACCACCGGGTGCCGGTACGCCTTCACGCCGTGCGTGCGCCGCAGCACCTCGTGGTCGTTCCACCAGCCGCTGAACTCCGGGCAGCCCAGCGTCAGCTCGCCGACGAGGTCGGCGAGCTGCCGGTCCTCCGGGTGGCGGCCCGCGTCGAACCGGAGCACGGCCACCGAGGCCTTGGCCATCGCCTCCCAGTCGACCGTGCGCTCCCGCGACTCCGGGTCGAGCAGGTACCAGCGAGCGAGGTTCCGCTGCTTCGCGGGCAGCGCGTCGAAGTCGGCGAGCACGGCCTTCGCGAGCCGGTTGCACGCCAGCACGTCCATGCGCCTGCCGATGATGAACGCGGGCACCGACTCCAGGCTCTGCAGGGTCAGCAGCAGACCCGGGCGCACCCGCTGCGCCTTGACCGGCCCGCGCCTGCGCGGGGCGCGCCGCCCGGCCAGGTCCAGGAGGTGGTCGTGCTCCGAGGGGTCGAGCCGCAGCGCGGCCGACAGCGACTCCAGCACCTCCGGCGACGGGTGCTGGGCCCGGCCCTGCTCCAGGCGCGTGTAGTACTCGACGCTCATGTTCGCCAGCCGCGCCACCTCGTCGCGCCGCAGGCCCGGCACGCGCCGCACCCGCCCGTCGTCGGGCAGGCCCGCGTCCTGCGGGCGCACGCGCGCGCGGCGGCCGCGAAGAAAGTCCGAGAGCTCGCTGCGGGGGTCCATGCGCTCAATCCTGCCCCAGCCGCGGCGGGCCCGGCGGCCCGAGGGTGGTCCTGGCGGTACCAGTTACGAGAGGGCATTTCTAGCGCCGAAAAACACCCCGGAACGGTGTTGCACTTGTGCACAGGACGGGGCGATCGCCCCGAACCCCGAGCACACCGAAGGAACACAATGTCCACTGTGAACAGCACTCAGCCGCTCGCGAACCGCGTCGCCGTCGTCACCGGCGCCTCCAGCGGCCTCGGCGAGGCCACCGCCGAACTCCTCGCCGCACGCGGCGCGAAAGTCGCCCTCCTCGCCCGCCGCGCCGACCGCCTCGAAGCGGCCGTCGCCCGCATCGCCGCGAACGGCGGCACCGCGATCGCCGTCGCCGCCGACGTCACCGACTTCGACGCGCTCAAGGCCGCCGCCGACCGCGTCGAGACCGAACTGGGCACCGTCGACCTGCTCTTCAACAACGCCGGCGTCATGCTCCCCAGCGACGTCACCGACGTCCGCACCGACCTGTGGCAGCAGCAGATCGACGTGAACGTCACCGGCCTGATGAACGCCGTCGGCGCGTTCACCCCGCAGCTGGTCAAGGCCGCCGCAGAGCGCGGCGTCGCCGACCTGGTCAACACCTCGTCGATCGCAGCGCAGAACATCTTCCCGAAGTTCGCCGTCTACACCGGCTCCAAGGCCTTCGTCTCCCACGCCTCCCGCAACCTGCGCGCCGAGCTCGGCGCCCAGAACGTCCGCGTCTCCGTGATCGAGCCCGGCATCGTCCGGTCCGAACTCCAGAGCCACGTCACCGACGCCGACGTCAACGCATGGCTCGACGACCAGCTCGCCAACCACGAGGTCCTCGAATCCGCCGACATCGCCGAGGCCGTGGCCCACCTGGCGGCCCTGCCCCGCCGCGTCAACATCCAGCAGCTCACCATCATGCCGACGTTCCAGACCAACTGACGATCGTTCACAAACAGGCGCGGCACCCGGGCGCGCGTGGCAGGATTGCCGACGGAGCAACACCAGACAGCAGGACGCCACGCGTCCCGGGAACGCATCGACAGCACGGAGGTTCGACATGGCCAAGCTCGGCAGGACCGACATCGAGATCCACCCCCTCGTCCTGGGCACCAACACCTTCGGGTGGAACACCGAGGAGGCCGAGGCGCACGCCGTCCTCGACGCGTTCGCAGCCGCGGGCGGCAACCTCGTCGACACCGCCGACTCCTACTCCGCCTGGGCCCCCGGCAACTCCGGCGGCGAATCCGAGACCGTCATCGGCACCTGGCTCGCCAAGAACCGCGACAAGAACGTCCTCGTCGCCACCAAGGTCTCCCAGCACCCCGAGTACAAGGGCCTGGCCGGACCCAACGTCCGCGCCGCCGCCGAGGCCTCCCTCAAACGCCTCGGCGTCGAGGCCATCGACGTCTACTACGCCCACTTCGACGACCCCGACACGCCGCTCGAAGAGACCGTCGCCGCGTTCGACGACCTCGTCAACGACGGCAAGATCCGCCACATCGCCGTCTCCAACTACACCCCCGAACGCGTCCGCGAATGGCTCGACATCACCGAACGCCACGGCTACGCCCGCCCGGTCGCCCTGCAGCCCAAGTACAGCCTCGTCAGCCGCAGCACCTTCGAGCCCGGCCTGCGCGACATCGCCGTGGCCGAGGACCTCAGCGCCTTCCCCTACCACGCGCTCGCGTCGGGCTTCCTCACCGGCAAGTACCGCACCGAGGCCGACCTCGAGCAGAGCGTCCGCGGCGGCTCGGCCGCCAAGCACCTCAACCCGTCCGGGCTCGCCGTCATCGAGAAGCTCGACCAGATCGCCCAGGCGCGCGGCGTCGCGATCGCCTCGGTCGCGCTGGCGTGGACGCGCACCCGGCCCGGCATCGCCGCGCCGATCGCGGGCGCCCGCACGGCCGACCAGCTCGGCCCGCTTCTGGCCTCGGCCGAGCTCGAGCTGACCCGCGACGAGGCGGACGAGCTCACCGCGCTCTCCGACATCATCGGCGTCTGAGCGCGAGCCACTGAGGCCCTTACCGCCGAACGGCGGTAAGGGCCTCACCCGTCCGCTGCTAACCTTCGGTCCTCTCAGGCGAAGGGCGGCAGATGGACTCTTGGGTGGCGATCGACTTCGAGACCGCCAACGGCAGCAGGGCGAGCGCCTGCTCGGTGGCGGTGGCGCGGGTCAAGGGCGACGAGGTCGTGGACCGGTTCGCGACCCTCATCCGGCCCCCGGCCGGGCACGACCGGTTCGAGTACCGCAATACCCAGATCCACGGCATCCAGGCGTCCGATGTGGTCGGTGCGCCGATGTGGCGGCAGGTGTGGGCGCGCCTCAGCGAGTTCGTGGGCGGCGATCCGCTGGTGGCGCACAACGCGTCGTTCGACACCTCGGTCATCCGGGCGGCGAACACCGCGACCGGGCTGCCGTGGCCCGCGATGCGATACGCCTGCACCATGGTCATCGCCAAGCAGACTTGGCCGATGCGCTCCTACCGGCTGCCCGACGTCGCCGCGGCGGCTGGCGTCGACCTCGCCCGCCACCACGAGGCCGCCTCCGACACGCTCGCCGCGGCGGGCATCCTCGTCGCCCAGCAGCGCGCCCACGGCGTCGACTCCCTCGACGGCCTCCTCAAGTCGGCTCGTGTCGACTGGGGCCGCATCTACGACGGCGGCTACGACACCTGCCGCCGAAGATAATCGGCCGCACGCCCGCCGCTCGGGCCGCGCCGTACCTCTCCCTCGCTCGGCCACCACAAACCGAAGGCCCCCACCGCCTTTCGGCGGCAGGGGCCTTGCAGGTCCGCTCTCACAGAACGCAGAGCGCAGTGCGTCAGACGGCCGGGGCCTTCGCGTAGACCTCGATCTCGCTGAGGATGATCCAGCCGACCGTGCCGCCGCTGCCGGCGGTCATGGCGACCCGGACCGCCGAGGTCTCGGCGTTCACCTCGACGTCGATGACCGGCGCCTCACCGGTCGGCACGTCCACGACGCCACCGGCGTTCTGCCACACGCCCTCCGCGTCCAGGTACTGCACCTGGAGCGTGTCGGCGTAGCTGTTGCGGCCGCCGTCGCTCCAGAAGTGCGACACCACGCGGGTCACGTCGCGCGTCTCCGGCAGCGTCACCGTGATCGTGTCCTCGGTGTTGAACGGCCCGGACTTCCAGTTCGACCAGGCCTTGTCGGTCAGGTTCCCGTTGCGCAGGGCCTCGGTCGAATAGCCCGGCTCGGTGTACGTCGCCGACGTGGTCACGCCGTCCCGCAGCGCCACGTTGACCTCGATCGGGTCGGTCACCTCGACCTCGATGCTCGCCGGAAGCTCAGTCCCGTCGATCAGGGTCGCCGTGCCGCCCAAGGTCACCGTCCCGTAGTCGTCGAACGCGCCCTCGGGCGCCTCCTCCCACACCACGGGCACCGTGGCCTGCGTGCCCCGGCTGCCGACCGCCGTCACCGTGCCCGGCAGGTCGGGCGTGAAGCCCGGGTACGTCTTCGCCGCGGCCGGTGCGGTCTCGGCGAACGTGTCCACGCTGACCTTCGCCTTCGCGCGGTGCGTGTTCCCGAGAGCGTCGGTCGCGGTGCCCTTCACGGTCACCGTGCCCTTCTTGTCCCACTTCGACTCGGCCGGCATCTCCCACACGACCGGCAGCGCGCCGCGCACGCCGTCGCGGTACACGCCCGCCACCGTCTCCGGCAGCTCCGGCGTGAAGCCCGGCACCGTGTACGTCTGCACCGTCGCGGTGCTCAGCACCGTCTCGTCGGTCAGGGTCCAGCGCTGGTTGCTCGCCGCGGTCGGCGTGTACGTCTGCACCGGCGAACCGTCGGCCGTGGCCTCCCCCCACACGTCGAGCACCAGCCCGGTGCCGACGTTCACCGGCACGTACGTGCCGTCGCCCGTGGTCGACAGGTACCACTGCGCCGCTTCCGAAGGCTCGCCCTCGGCGGATTCGAGCACCGCGAGCCCGTCGCCCACCGCCAGACGGGTCCCGGTGTCGGCGTTGACGATCGCGTACTTCTCACGGTTGGAGAGGCCGTCGGTCAGCTGGTCGATCTCCCACAGCTGCGCGGCGCTGGACGCGTCGTCGGTCTCGAGCACGATGCCCGTGCCGTCGGCGGACGGCGCGATCGACTTGCCCGACTGCACGCCGTCGAAGCGGTACACGTGGTGCTCCTGCACCATCGCCGCGTCCTCGCTCACGCCGGAGACGCCGTCGATCTGGAAGGTCGTCACCGACTTCGCCGGGACGGTCAGCGTCGCCGAGGTGCCGTTCACGACGACCGGCTCGCCCTCGACGAGCGCGCCGTCGGCGCTGGTGACCACCGGGGTCACGGTCGCACCGGAGTCGACCGAGCCGAACTTCGACAGGTCGAGGGTCACGTGGACGGCGTTCTCGGCGTTGTTGGTGTACACGGCGACCGCCGCGTCCTCGGAGTCCTTGATCGCCGCCGTGGTCGAGGTGCTGTCGGTGGCGATGACGTAGTCGCCGGGTTCGATGTAGTGGGTGAAGTTCCGGATCGTGTCGTACTTCGTGTTCGTCTCGATCTTGCAGGTCTCGAGCGTGTCCTCAGCGGTGCAGTCGAACGGGAGCTGGATCTCGCCCCAGCTGTGGCCCTCGTTCTTGTCCTCGACCGGCTGCCACAGGACCCACGCCGACGGTTCCAGCTCGCGCAGGTCGTCGGTGATGCGGGTGGCGATGCCCAGGCCGTTCTCCATCGAGGTGTAGTCCTGGCCGTTGGTCCACGCGCCGCCGACCTCGCTCATCCACAGCGGCTTGTCGCTGCCCTTGGCGAGGTCGCGCACGCCCGTGCGTCCGCCGGTGCCGTACGTGTGGACGTTCATCTGCTCGACGTTCGCCCTCGACTGCTCGGTGTACGCGTTCCAGTTCGTGGTGAACCGGCCCGGGTTGGTCTCGTCCATCGCCGAGACCACCGCGTCCAGTTCGGACTCCGACAGCTGAGCGGCGAGCGCGTTGATGACCTGCTGCTGCAGCTCGGGCCCGGCGTGCGCGCCCTCCTGGCGGCCGCCGGTCGGCTGCACGCCGTCCGCACCGAGCTGGGTGCCCCAGTAGTTCGTGTTGGGCTCGTTGAGCGGGTCGACGGTGTCGAACTCGATGCCGTGCTCGGCCTCGACGCGCTCCATGACCTCGGTCAGGTACACCGCGAACTCGTCGACGCTGTCGGTGCGGATCTGGTCGGCGTTCGCGTCGAACCCGCCCGAGACGTAACCGGAGACGGTCTGGAAGTACGGCGGCGAGTTCGAGAACGCCTCCCAGTGGGTGACGTCGTCCTTGACCTGGTCGATCCACCAGCGCTGGTTCGCGTCGGCGTCCCAGTTCCAGTGCTCGGGGTTCTCCGGGTCCCACCAGTCCTTGTCCTCCTGGGTGGTGCCCTCGGGAGCGGCCCACCAGCCGGGGACGGCGGAGGCGCCGCCGCGCAGGTACTCGTTGTCGATGTTCGGGGCGTTGCCGCCGCCGATGTTGTACCTGGCGATGTTGAGGTTGAGGCCCTCGTCGCCGAAGACCATGTCCACCAGCTGATCGCGGATCTCGTCGGGGTAGCCGCCGGTCGCGTTGGCGAACCAGACGAGGCTCGTGCCCCAGCCTTCGAACTGCTGACCCTGGTAGGACGGGTCGAGCGTGACATTGACGGCGGTCGCCTCGTTCTCCTGGGCGCTCGCGCCCGAGTTGAGCAGCGGCAGCGCCGACGCGGCGACGACGGCGGCGAGGCCCACCGCGCCTGCCGCGGCCAGCGGGCGCCCGCGCCTCGGTCGGGGAGATGACATCGTTGTCTCCTTCAAAGGGGGGTGCGAATCGAGTGATCTGAATATTCGCACAGAACTCAACGCTTGTGAACACCCTTTGTATAACGGGTTGAAAAACGCTGACCTGGAATCGCTCCCGCCTCACCAGAAAATGTCGCACCCACCTGTCAGGGTTATGACCGGGGGCCCATCAATGTCCGATTTGCGCAGACCCTCCGCTCACATTCCCCGCTCAACCGACGTGCCCCCGCACCCCGGCTCCCCCGGCATGTCCCCGCGCGCTCCGGCTCAACCGCCATGTCCCCGCGCGCTCCGCGCCACCCGCGTCACCGCCAGCACGCTCACGTCGTCGTCCATCCGCGCCGCGAACCGCGCCGCGTCCTCCCACACGAACTCCACCAGCCGCCGCGGCGACGACGGCACCACAAGCCCCGCAAGGTGATCGGCGAGCGGATAGTAGTTCCCGTCCTCATCCCGCGCCTCCACCAGCCCGTCCGAGAACGCCAGCAGCGTGTCCTCCTCGCCGAACGCCACCGAGACCGCCCCGACCGGCCGCACCGGCTCCGACAGCCGCAGCCCCAGCACCGGCGCCGGCTTCATGTCGACCACCTCCACCCGCTCGCCCCGCAAGAGCAGCGGCGGCGGATGCCCGCACGACAGCAGCCGCACCTCGCCCGTCTCCTCCACGAACTCCGCCAGCAGCACCGAGGCGAACAGCTCCGGCACGTACCCGTGCGCCGCGTCCTCCAGGATCCGCCGTTCCAGCCGCCACGCGACCCCGGCCAGCTCCGCCTCATCCAGGATCGCCTCGTGGAACACCGAGAGCAGCATCGAAGCGGTCCCGACCGCGTCGAGCCCGTGCCCCTGCACGTCGCCGAGGATCATCCGCACCCCGAACGGGCTCGGCCGCACGTCGAACAGGTCCCCGCCGATCGTCGCCCCCCGCTGCGCCGAACGGTACAGTCCCGCGCACGCCAGGTCGCCCACCCGCTCGGGCAGCTCCGGCAGCACCGCCCGCTGCGCGGCCTCCGAGACGCTCATCATCGTCACCAGGCCGGCCTCGAAGCGCTGGCGGATCCACGAGATGCTTACGGCGGTCGCGAAGATGATGCCCACGACCAGGTCGTCGATGAGGTCGAACCCCTCGGTGATCGGCAGCGGCGCAGCGATGAGGACGAGTGCGATCACCGAGATGATCGCTGTCCACAGCGGCCCGAGCACGAACGCGGCGAGCAGCGGCACGACGGTCATCGCGATCCCCGCGTGGAACTGGTCGTCCGAGAAGATCTGGGTGACGACGGCGATGCCGAGGGCTAGGAGCGGCAGCAGCCGGACCCACCGCGGAATGGCCGTGCCCGGCCGCAGCTCGCCCGCTCGCGGGACCTGCGCAGCCATGGCCCGAGTCTAGGCCGAGCTGCGCTCGCCACCTGCGGTTTCGAACAGGTCGAGTGAAGAATTAGGACGGGCGGCGCGCATCGTACGCGGCGTGCGAGTCGAGCACCTTGGGCATCTCGTCGTAGAGGTGCACCACGAGTTCGCGCAGGCGCGCCTCGAGCCCGGCGCCGACGTCGGTGAGCCGGTACTCGACGCGGGACGGGTAGCCCTCCTCGGGGGCGAGGCGGTCGACGATGCCGTCGCGCTCGAAGTGCTTGAGGCTCTGCGACAGGGCCTTCTCGTTGATGCCCTGCACGGCGCGCCTGATTTCGCTGAACCGCATCGGCCCGTCGTGCAGGGCCAGCAGAATGAGCGTGCCCCAGCGGCCGGTGATGTGGTCGAGGATCGTGCGCGACATGCAGCCTTCGGCCTGCACTTCGAAGCCGGGCACGAGTTCGGTGGGCTGGGTGCTCATGACAGAATGTTACCTCTGCAACAGTACTTTCGAATCGATTGTGCTTTCATTTGGTAAGTGCAATGGTAGACGCAACCGACAGTTGAAGGAGCAACAAAATGATCGTCGTCACCGGCGCCACCGGCCAACTCGGCCAGCTCGTCGTCGAAGGCCTGGTCAACCAGGTCCCCGTGGAAGAGATCGCCGTCGTCGTGCGCGACGCCGCCAAGGCCGCCCGCTTCGGCGAGCTGGGCGTCGAGGTCCGCGTCGCCGACTACAACGAGCCCTCGACGCTTGCCGACGCCTTCAAGGAGGGCGAGAAGGTCCTGCTCATCTCGGGCAGCGAGGTCGGCCAGCGCGTGCCGCAGCACAAGGCGGTCATCGACGCGGCGAAGGCCGCGAACGTCGCGCTCCTCGGCTACACCAGCATCCTCGGCGGCCCGGCCGCCGACTTCGAGCTCGCGCGCGAGCACCAGATCACCGAGCGGTACCTGATCGACTCGGGCCTCCCCTACGTGCTGCTGCGCAACGGCTGGTACCACGAGAACTTCACCCAGGCCCTGGGCCAGGCGATCGCGAACGGCGGCGTCCTGACCAGCACCACCGACGGCGCGAAGGTCGCCAGCGCCACCCGCGCCGACTTCGCGGCGGCGGCGGTCGCGGTGCTCACCACCGAGGGCCACGAGAACCGGGCTTACGAGCTCAGCGGCGACCACGCCTGGACGTACGAGGAGTACGTGGCCGAGGTCTCGCGCCAGCTCGGCAAGGAGATCGCGGTGAGCCGCGTGCCGGGCGAGCAGCACCGCGAGATCCTGGTCGGCGCGGGCGTGCCGGACATGTTCGCGGCGATCCTCGTGGGCGTGGACGAGGCGATCTCGCGCGGCCTCCTGGCCGTGCAGACCGGCGACCTGTCGAAGCTCATCGGGCGTCCGACGACCCCGATCGCGCACTCGATCACCGAGGGCCTCCAGGCCGCTCAGGCGTAGGCGCGACGAGGTGAACGGCCCGCGAGGATCACCTCGCGGGCCGTTTTCGCTGCTCAGACGTCGATGTGGGAGCCCATGATCACGGTGCGCTCGCGCGGCAGCTTGAAGTGGTCGGCGGCGTCGGCGGTGATGTGGGAGGTGGCGATGAACAGGCGTTTGCGCCACAGCGCCATTGTCTTCTTCGGGCCGCAGCGCAGCTGGATGGTCGAGAGGAAGTACGTGGCGTCCTTGAGCTTGAGCTTGCGGCCCTCGGACTGGCGGGACTTGACGAGCCGGAGCGCGGCGGGCACGTCCTGGGGCTCCATGTAGCCGAACCGGGCGGTGACGTGGATGATGCCGTCGTGGGCGAGGCCGAGGTCGTCGACGAGGACGCGGTCGGCTTCGGCGACGCGCGGCACGGGTTCGACTTCGACGGAGAGGATGACGATCTGGGCGTGCCGCACGTGGTTGCGTTCCATGTTGGCGCGCATGGCGAGCGGTGCGGTCTCGACGCCCCGGTTGAGGAAGACGGCGGTGCCGGGGACCTGGGCGACCTTGGGTTCGCCGGCGTTGAGCCGGTCGAGGAACTCGCGTAGGGGGCCTTCGAGGCGGGCGCGTTTGGCGGTGACGATCTCGCGGCCGCGCTGCCAGGTGACCATGACGGTGAAGGCGGTGACGCCGATGACGAGCGGGAGCCAGGCGCCGTGGACGAGCTTGGTGGAGTTGGCGGCGAGGAACAGCAGGTCGAAGGCGAGCAGCAGGCCGCCGCCGATGAAGACGATCCACCGGGGCCACTGCCACTGGGTGCGGGCGACGTAGAAGAACAGCAGCGTGACGATGGTGATGGTGCCGATGACGGCCATGCCGTACGCGTAGGCGAGGTGCTCGGAGCTGCGGAACCCGAACACGAGGGTGAGCACGGAGACCATGAGCAGCCAGTTGATCCAGGGGACGTAGATCTGCCCGATCTCGTGCTCGGAGGTGTGGGAGATGCGCAGGCGCGGCAGGTAGCCGAGTTTCGAGGCCTGGGAGGCGACGGAGTACGCGCCGGTGATGACGGCCTGGGAGGCGATCACGGTGGCGGCGGTGGCGAGCACTGTGAGGGGGATGCGGCCCCATTCGGGCGCGAGCAGGAAGAACGGGCCGGAGACGTTGGCGGGGCTTTCGAGGATCATCGCGCCCTGGCCCATGTAGTTGAGCAGGAGCGCGGGGAAGACGAGGAAGATCCAGCCGCTGGTGATGTTCTTGCGCCCGAAGTGGCCCATGTCGGCGTAGAGCGCTTCGGCGCCGGTGAAGGTGAGGACGACGGCGGCGAGGGCGAAGAACGCGATGTGGAAGTGGCCGAAGAGGAAGTCGACGGCGTAGGCGGGGTTGAGCGCCTGGAGGACTTCGGGGTGCCCGGCGATGCCGCCGAGGCCGAGGACGGCGAGGGTGACGAACCAGACGATCATGATCGGTCCGAAGAGGCGGCCGATGGTGGCGGTGCCTTTGCGCTGGAACCCGAAGAGCAGCACGATGATCACGGCGGTGATGGGGATGATCCACGCTTCGAGGTGCGGGTCGATGACCTTGAGGCCTTCGACGGCGGAGAGCACGGAGATCGCGGGCGTGATCATGGAGTCGCCGAGGAAGAGGGCGGCGCCGAAGATGCCGAGGGCGGCGAGGATGAGGCTGGCTTTGCGGCTGCGTCCGTGGGCGTGGCGGCGGATGAGGGTGATGAGGGCGAGGATGCCGCCTTCGCCGTCGTTGTCGGCGCGCATGGCGAGCATGACGTAGAAGATCGTGACGATGATCATCATCGACCAGAAGATGAGGGAGATGAGTCCGTAGACGTTCGCGTCGGTGATCGGCACGGGGTGGGGGTCGGCGGGGTTGAACAGGGTCTGCAGGGCGTAGATCGGGCTGGTGCCGATGTCGCCGAAGACGACGCCGAGAGCGCCTACGGCGAGGGCGAGTTTCACTGTGCCGCGCGGGGTCACGGTGCGTACGGCGGGCGCGGGCGTCGGTTCCGGTGCGGGGGCGGAACCGGAGCTGCTCGCGTCGAAATGGGCGGTCACGACGGCTTCTCCTTTTCGAGGACCGGGCACCAGCGGTCCGGTCCGACCGGTGGACGATACCGCGCGAAACGGGTTCCCGACTACCGAGTGGCGTAATCAGGAACACCTTGTGACCTGCGAGTCGTCCCCGTGCTTCGTTTTCCGCCCGGCGGTCTCCGTGCTTCTGTCTGCCTCCTTTCCTCTGTCCGCTTCGGCTCCGTGCCGCACGGGGCTTCGGAGCTTCCGGCGAGGTCGGCGCGCGGCACCGGGGCCCGCCCCGGTATTCGTCGCCAGCCCAGCCCAGCCCAGCCCAGCCCAGCCCAGCCCGGCCCAGCCCAGCCCGACCCAGCCCGACCCTCCTAGCTCCGCCTTGGGCTCGGGGCCGGGCTCGGCTGCGCCGGAAGCTTGCCGTTCCTACCGGAACGAGTCGGCGTGGTCCCTCGCCCATGCCGCGAAGGTGCGCGCGGGGTGGCCCGTGACCTCGGGAACCGCCGGGAAGACCTTGCGGGCGAACTCGGGCGGGTCGGCGCGCCAGTCGAGCACGTAGTCGATGGCGTGCTCCTCGATGCCCATGGCGCGCATCCGCTCCTTCGCGCCTTCGGGCTCCTTGGCCTCGAACCGCACCTCGCGGCCGATCGCGGCGGCGATCGCCGCGACCTGCTCCGGCGCGGTGAGGACTTCGGGCCCGGTGAGCAGGTACGCCTGCCCGGCGTGGCCGTCCTCCGTGAGCGCCTTCGCGGCGACGTCGGCGATGTCGCGCACGTCGACGGGGGAGTGGCCGACCTCGCCGTAGGCCTCGCGCACGACCCCTTCGGCGCGGATCATCCCGGCCCAGCCGAGGGCGTTCGACATGAACTCGCCGGGCCGCAGGTGCGTGTACTCGAGCTCGGAGTCCTCCACGGCCTCCTCGACGGGCCCGGCGTACCCGTTCCACAGCAGGGTCACGCGCCGGACCCCGGCCTTGACGGCGGCGTCGACGAGGTCGCGGCTGTTCGGGACGGTGGTGTTCCCGGGCCCGAAGGTCGTCATGAGGTGCAGGGCCGTGACGCCTTCGAGCGCGGCTTCGAGGCTTGCGAAGTCGGTGAAGTCCCCGGCGCGCACGTCCACCCCGGCGGGCAGGCCCGCCTTCGCCGGATCGCGGGTCAGGGCCCGTACCGGCTGATGGTCGGCGTGGAGGCGTTCCACGAGGTGTCGCCCGACGTTTCCGGTGGCTCCGGTGACGAGGATGGTCATCGCTGTTCCCTCTCTCCTTGCCCGGAGCCGTGGACCGGCTCCCGTGGCGGCTGTGGCAACGGTAGATTCGCCGGGCCGCACTGCCATCGGACCAGCGACGTGTATTCGGGTACGCCGAAAGTCCTAGGACCGAGAGACGCCGCCCATCAATACTCCAATAAGGACGAAAGAATTTCTCGGATTCGATCTCCAGTTCGAATCCGCGCCCCGATTCGATGTATAGACTGGGCCGTGACCGCTTTGCCCCCGTCGAACAAGGACCCCGTCGTGATCGAGTTCGAATCGGTGTCGAAGACCTATCCCGGCCAGACGACCGCCGTCGCCGACTTCTCGCTGGTCGTGCCGTCGCACCGCACGGTCGTGCTCGTCGGCTCCTCCGGCTCCGGCAAGTCCACCCTGCTGCGCACCGTGAACCGCATGGTCGAGCCCACCTCCGGCCGCGTCCTCATCGACGGCGAGGACGTGCGCGAACGCGACCCCGTCGCCCTGCGCCGCTCCATCGGCTATGTCCTCCAGCACGGCGGCCTCCTCCCGCACCGCACCGTGCTCGACAACATCGCCACCGTGCCCGTCCTCAACGGCGTCCCCAAGCGCCAGGCCCGCACGGCCGCAAGCGAACTGCTCGAACGCGTCGGCCTCGACGCCAAGGCCGGACGCCGCTACCCCGGCCAGCTCTCCGGCGGCCAGCAGCAGCGCGTGGGCGTCGCCCGCGCGCTCGCCGCCGACCCGAACATCCTGCTCATGGACGAGCCCTTCGGCGCGGTTGACCCGATCATGCGCCGCGAGCTCCAGGACGAACTCCTCCGCCTGCAAGCGGAACTGCGCAAGACCATCGTCTTCGTCACCCACGACGTCGACGAGGCCTTCCTCCTCGGCGACGAGGTCGTGGTCCTGCGTGAGGGCGGCGTCATCGCCCAGCAGGGCACGCCCGCCGAGGTCCTCGGCTCGCCCGCCGACGACTTCGTGCGCGACTTCGTCGGCGCCGACCGCGCCGAACGCGAACTCCACATCACCGAAGTGGACGGACGCACCATCGCCGTCGACGCCTCCGGGCGCCCGGTGGGGGTGCTCGCGCCTTGAACTGGCTCACCCTCAACTGGCCGCAGGTCGTCGAACTCACCCGCGACCACCTGCTCCTCAGTGCCCCCGCGATCCTTCTCAGCGTCCTCATAGCCGTCCCCATAGGACGCCTCGCCCAGCGCCGGCCCCGCCTCGGCGGCGCGCTTCTGGGCGCGGCGAGCCTCCTCTACGCCATCCCGGCCCTGCCGCTGCTCATCATCATCCCCGTGGTCTTCGGCATCCCCCTGCGCTCGCCCGCGACCATGGTCATAGCCCTCACCGTCTACGGCCTCGCGCTCCTGGTGCGCAGCGCCGCCGACGCCTTCGCCTCGGTCGACCCCCGCGTTCGCGAAGCCGCCGTCGCCGTAGGCCATTCGCCCCGCAGCGTCTTCTGGCGCGTCGACCTGCCGCTCGCGGTCCCCGTGCTCCTCGCGGGCGTCCGCGTCGTCGCCGTCTCCACCGTCAGCCTCGTCACCATCGGCGCCCTCATCGGCGTCCCCAGCCTCGGCACGCTCCTCACGGACGGCTTCCAGCGCGGCATCCCCGCCGAAGTCGCCACCGGCGTCGTCGCCACCATGCTTCTTGCCCTGCTGTTCGACGCCATCCTCGTCACCGCCGGACGCATCCTCACCCCCTGGACGATCACCCACCACGAACGCCTGCTCCCGCAAGGGAAGACGACATGAACCTCTTCCTCGACGCCCTCGCCTGGCTCGCCGAGCCCGCCAACTGGGCCGGCCCGGGCGGCGTCCCCACCCGCGTCCTCCAGCACCTCGCCATCACCTTCGCCGCCGTCGCCGCCGCCGGAGTCCTGGCCCTCCCCACCGGCATCCTCATCGGACACATCGGCAAGGGCGCGGGCCTCATCGGCGCGATCGCCGGAGCCGCCCGCGCCATCCCCACCCTCGGGCTCCTCACGCTCCTGGGCCTCGCCCTCGGCATCGGCCTCGACGCGCCCTTCCTCGCGCTCGTCGTCCTCGCGATCCCGTCCGTCCTCGCGGGCGCGTACGCGGGCGTCCAGAACGTCGACCCCACGGTCACCGGCGCCGCCAAGGCGATCGGCATGAGCCCCAGCCAGGTCGTCTTCCAAGTGGAGATCCCGCTCGCCGCGCCCGTGGTCATCGGCGGCCTGCGCGCCGCGACCCTCCAGGTCGTCGCCACCGCCACCCTCGCCGCCTACACCGCCGACTTCGGCCTCGGCCGGTACCTGTTCTCCGGCCTCAAATCACGCGACTACGCCGAGATGCTCGCCGGAGCGCTCCTCGTCGCCGCGCTCGCCCTCCTGCTCGAACTCCTCCTCGCCGCCGCGCAGCGCGCCGCCGCCCGGCGGATCGCCGCGCCCGCCCGATCCTCAAGCGCGGCAGCACAGCCCGAGAATCCCCGACAGAAGGAAACCGTATGAACACCCGCATCAGGGCCCTGGGCGCGGTCGCGCTCGCGGCCGCCCTCACCGCCACCGGCTGCTCCTCGGAGGACCCGCTCTCCAGCGGCGAATCCGACGGGGAGACCATCGTGATCGGCTCGCAGGACTACTACTCCAGCGAGATCATCGCCGAGGTCTACGCCCAGTCCCTCGAAGACGCTGGGTTCACTGTGGACAGACAGTTCCGCATCGGCCAGCGCGAGGCCTACCTGCCGGAGATCGAGGGCGGCTCGATCGACCTCTTCCCCGAGTACACCGGCCCGCTGCTGCAGTACTGGGTCCCCGACACCGAGGCGCGCCTGAGCGAGGACGTCTACGCCGCCCTCCAGGAGGCCACTCCCGACGGCCTGCGCGTCCTCGACCAGTCCGGCGCGACCGACCAGGACTCGTACACGGTGACGCAGGCGTTCGCCGACCAGTGGTCACTTGCCACAGTGGACGACTTGGCGAACGTGACCGAGCCGATCACCATGGGCGCCAACTCCGAAGCCGAGACCCGCCCGAACGGCCCGCAGGGCCTGCTCGACACGTACGGCATCGAAGTCGGCTTCACGCCGATCGAGGACGGCGGCGGCCCGCTCACGGTGCAGGCGCTCAACGACGGCGACATCCAGATGGCGATCATCTACACTGCCGACCCCTCCATCGCCGCGAACGACCTCGTCTCCCTGCAAGACACGAAGGGCCTGTTCCTGGCCTCGCACGTGGTCCCGCTCGCGAGCGACAACGTGAACGACGAGGCCGCGGCCGTCATCGACGCCGTGAGCGCCGCGATGACCCCCGAGGACCTCATCGGCATGAACTCCCGCAGCGTGAACGAGGAGCTGCCCGCCGAGACCATCGCGAAGGACTGGCTCGCCGAAGCGAACATCGGCTAGCCCCGGACCGCCGACGCCTCCTCCGCTCGCCAAGCGGGGGAGGCGTTGCCGTCGTCAGGCGGCGGCGAATTTCCGGACGGCCTCGGCGAGTGCCCGCGGCTGGTCCACCGGGATCAGCGTCCCGCAGTCGTCCAGTTCGACGAGTTCGGCCCCGAGCAGCTCGGCGAGGCGGCGGCCGTGCTCGAGCGGCATCATCCGGTCCTGCCTGCCCCAGACGACGAGGACCGGGTTGGGGAACCCGGCGAGTCCTTCGGCGGCTTCGAGCATCTCGCCCCTGTCCGTGGCGCGCAAGTATCTGACGAGGTCGGCACGCACGGCGCTGTCGGTGCGCAGCGGCCGGAGCCAGCCGTCGGTGAGGTCGTGCGGCACGCCTTTGGCGGTCATCACGGCGAAGCCGGTGCCGGGGATGCGTCGCAGCGGACGCGGCGTCAGCGCGAGGGCGAGGAAGCGGATGCCGCCGGGGATCTTCGCGGCGGCGGCCATCATCGTCCCGCCTGCCTTCGGCGGATAGTTGTCGAAGGCCTCGCACCCGGCGATGACCATGCGGCCCACGCGTTCCGGCCGTTCCGCGGCGAGCTGCTGGAGACGTCCGGCGTCGTTCTCGACGAAGACCGTGTCGTCCGGGAGGCCGAGCGCGTCGGCGAACTCGCCGATGAGGCGCGCGGTGGTGCGCGGCGTGAGGTCGACGTCGGGGCGCAGTGGGATCGCGTGGCTGCCGTACGGGAGCGTCGGGACGATGACGCGGTGGTCGGCGGCCAGGTCGGCGGCGACGTCGCGCCAGACGGTCGCGTTCTGCACGAGCCCGTGCAGGAGTACGACGGCGGGCCCGGAACCGGTGTCCTCATAGGAGACGGTGCCGAGGGAGAGATCGATCTGGGGCATGGGTGGCCCTTCTGCTCGACGGGTGCTTCGAGCCCGACCCTATCCCTTGGGGCGCAAGCGGGCCCGGCACGCCGGTGCCGGGCCCTTCTCGATTAGCGCTTCATGAGGGCGAAGACGCCCCAGCCGAGGTAGTCGCGCTGGTAGCGGACGTGGTTGGTGCGGCTGGTGTCGAGCCGGTGCCGCATCTCGGCGGCGAGCTCGTGGCCCGGGTTCGCGTCGAGCCAGCGGCGGGTGTTGAGCCACTGCGCGGCGGCGTACCGGTCCCAGGTGTCCTGGTCGGCGAGGACCATCTCGACGACGTCGTAGCCGAGGCCGTCGAAGTGGTCGATCAGGCCCGGGAGCGGGAACCGGTCGTCCTTGCTTTCCATGTAGCAGCCTCTGACGGTGGCCTCGTCCGGCGGGTCCAGCCGCCAGTACGGCTCGCCGATGAGCATGAGGCCGTTCGGCTTCAGGCTCTGCTCGAGGAGCGCGACGGTGCCTGCGGCGTCGCCGCCGATCCAGGTGGCGCCGATGCACGCGGCGATGTCGACCCGTTCGGGCGCGACGTGCCCGGCGGCGTCGCCGTGGACGAACGCGACCCGGTCGCTCACGCCGAGTTCGGCGGCGCGGGCCTGGGCCTGACCGGTGAACGCGGTGCTGATGTCGACGCCGGTGCCGCTGATCCCGTGGTCGCGGGCCCAGGTGCAGAGCATCTCGCCCGAGCCGCTCGCGAGGTCGAGCATGGTCTGGCCGGGCGTGAGGTGCAGTGCTTCGCCCAGGTCGGCGAGCTTGCGGCTATCGAACGGGTTGTGGATGCGGTGGCTGCTCTCGGCGATGACGAATGACTGTGGGAGATCCACTATGGAGGTCCTTTGTTCCGGATGATCGGTTGACGGTGTCGAAGAGCGGCCGGCCTCGGCCGACCGCGTGCGCCTGGACCTTCAAAAAATCAGCCTCCAAAACTCGTGGACCTGCGGTGTCGCCGCACTGTACGCCCGGGGAGCACGCCGTGTCGAGCGGATATCCGCCGTCCTGATAGCGTTTTCTGCATGAGCGAGCCGATGCCGTCCGCCTTCCCGCTGCGCCTGCCCGAGATGCCGCTGCACGACCCGTACGTGGTCGCCGACGCCGAGTCCGGCCTGTACCACCTCTACACCGCCAACCAGGGCTTCACCGCCGACGCCGCGGGCCCTGTCTCGAACGCCGGGGTCGGCACGATGTGCTACCGCTCCCCGAACCTGCGCGACTGGGCCGAGCCGGTGCCGGTCTTCCTTGTGGCCGAAGAGGAGTCGCCGTGGGCGGTGCACGGCGCGTGGGCGCCGGAGGTGCACCGCTGGAACGGCCGCTGGTACCTGTTCACGACCCTCCACGACACCGATGCCCCACTGCCCGTGCCGGATCCGGGGGAGTTCGGCACGCCGTTCCCGGTCCCGAACTACCGCCGGTCGACGATCGTGGCGGTCGCCGACTCGCTCACCGGCCCGTTCCGCATGGTCAGGCCCGAAGCGCCGATCCTCCCGCCCGAGCTGATGACCCTCGACGGGACCCTGTTCGCCGACGACGACGGCCGACCGTGGATGGTCTACGCCAACGAGTGGCTGCAGCGCATCGACGGCACGATCGAGGCGTTTCCGTTGTCCGACAAGCTGGACGCGGTCGCGGGCGACGCGGTCATGCTCTTCAAGGGCTCGGACGCGAACTGGATCACCCGCGACCTCCCTGCCGGGGTCCCGCACCAGATCGCGCCGTACGTGACGGACGGCCCGCAGCTGGTCCGCGCCCCCGGCGGCGCGCTCGTGTGCCTGTGGTCGACGTACGAGAAGAACCGCCTCACCGAGGGCGGCGTCGACGGCGACTACGTCCAGACCTGGGCCGTCTCGCCCTCGGGCCGCCTCGAAGGCCCTTGGGAGCAGAGGGAACCGCTCGTGCGCGGCGACTCGGGCCACGGGATGCTGTTCACGACCTTCGAGGGCGGCCTCATGCTCGTCCTCCACCGCCCCTTCACCGGCGCGCGCGGCAAGCTCTACGAGATGGCCTGGGACGGAGGCGAACTCCGCGTCGTCCGCCAGCGCACCGACCTCGACGGCGACTGACCCGGCCGTTCCACCATGGAGCGGCCGGGTTCGCGCGTGCTACCACGCGACGGGTCCGAGGCGGTCGATGAAGATCCCGCTCGGGCCGTCGGCGTCGAGGGTCGCGAGCTCGATGAACGGGTCGGTGCCCTCGGTGACGGTGAGCTGGCCGCGGTGCCCGTTCATGTCGGTCGCCGTGAACTTGCCGGTCGAGACCTCCCCGGGGGTGACGAGGTTGAACTTGATCCCCGGGAGCGCCTGGGCGTACCGGACGGTGATCATGTTCAGGGCCGCTTTCGAAGAGGTGTAAGCGAGTTCGTGCATCTTCGAGATGCCCTGCGCGGGGTCGGTGACGACGGCGAACGAGCCGCCGCCGCTCGACACCATGACCACGCGCGGGTTCTCGGCCCGCTGCAGGAGCGGCAGGAACGCGTGCGTGACCCGCACCGGCCCGTACACGTTCGTGTCGTACACGCCGTGGAGTTCCTCGGGCGTGGTGTCGGCGGGGTTGACGAGGTGCCCCGGCGCTCCGGCGTTGTTGACGAGCACGTCGAGCCGGTCGGTGTGCTCGCGCACGAGCCGTTCGGCGGCGGCGACCGACTCGTCCGAGGTCACGTCGAGCGGCACGAGCACGACGTCGGCGCCGTCGGCCGCGAGCTTGTCGGCGGCGGCCCGCCCGCGCTCGATGTCGCGCGAGCCGAGGAACACCTTCCAGCCCATCTCGCCGAACCTGCGGGCCGCTTCGAGGCCGAGGCCTTTGTTCGCGCCGGTGACGAGGACAGTGGTGTGTGACATTCCAGTCTTGTTCGCGCTCATCGTTTGACTTCCTTCTCGCTCGGGTGGAAATTTGGCCTTGCACTTTCACTGACGGACGGCGGCGAGGAAACCAGACAGGTGAGCGGAAAGAATTTTTCGGCGGCGGTGTTCGAGCAGCACAGGCCCCATCTGCGCATGGTCGCCTTCCGGATGCTCGGGTCGCTGAGCGAGGCCGAGGACGCGGTCCAGGAGGCGTGGCTCAAGGCCGACCGGGCCGACACCGGCAGCGTGGAGAACCTCGCCGGGTGGCTCACCACCGTGGTCGGCCGGGTGTGCCTCGACCAGCTCCGCTCACGCAAGTCCCGCCGCGAGGACGCGCTCGAGGACCAGGAGCCCGAGTCCGGGGTTCGGGTGTTCCGCCGCGTCGACCCCGAGGAGGAGGCGGTGCTCGCGGACTCGGTCGGGCAGGCGATGCTCGTGGTCCTCGACGCCCTCTCGCCGGTCGAGCGGCTGGCGTTCGTGCTGCACGACATGTTCGGCGTCTCGTTCGCCGACATCGCGCCTATCGTCGAGCGCAGCCCCGAGACGACCCAGCGGCTCGCGAGCCGCGCCCGCCAGCGCGTCCGCGGAAAGTCCGATGTGGATGACAGTGACCGGATGCGCCGCTACCGCGCGGTCGACGCGTTCCTGCGGGCCGCCCGCGACGGTGAGTTCGCGACGCTGCTCACCCTGCTCGACCCGAGCGTCACGCTCCGCCTCGACGAGCGCGCCCTGCGCCTCAGCCCCGCCCCCGAGGCCGTCGGCGCGCAGGCCGTGGCCGCCGTGTTCAACGGGACCGCGATGCTGGCGCACCCGGTGCTCCTGGACGGCGAGGTCGGCGTCGCGGTCGTGTCGCCGCGCGGCAGCAGGCTCATCATGGTGATGACGGTGGCCTTCGACGGCGACCGCATCTGCGGCATCCACATGGTCGCGGACCGGGACCGCTTGGACGCCTTCGAACTCGCGGTGCCGGAGGGTCACTGAGCCGCCGCGCAGGGCGAACCTCGCATCAAGATATTGACATATGGCAACCCCTTGCCTAAGCTCGGTGGACAAATCGCGTTTTCTTCGCAATTCAACACTGCGTAGCGACGCGACGACCAGCACGGGCCGCGCCCGAACGGGCGCCCCGAACCGAGCGACTCCCGTGAAGGAGCGACACACATGGCAAGGGCACGAACCAAGACCGCGGTCGCGGTCGGCGTCAGCGGCCTCGTGGCCGCGGCGACCACAATGGTCGCCATGGCCACCGCGAACGCCGACCCGGCGGCCGAACCCGCTCAGGACGGCGCGATCTACGCCGCCCCCGACGGCACCGAAGGCGCGGCCGGGACCGAGGCGGACCCGACCACCGTCGCCGCCGCCATCGCCCAGGTCGAACCGGGCGGCACGATCTACCTCCGCGGCGGCACCTACGACCTGTCGGAAACGGTTGCCATCGAACCGGGCAACGACGGCACGGAAGCCGACCGCACCGAGCTCTTCGCCTACGAAGGCGAAGCCCCGGTCCTGAACTTCTCGGCGCAGGCGGAGGACTCCGCGAACCGCGGCCTCGCGATGGGCGGCGACTTCTGGCACCTCAAGGGCATCACCGTCGAGCACGCCGGCGACAACGGCATCCTCGTCGGCGGCTCGAACAACATCGTCGAACGCGTCGTCACCCGCCACAACGCCGACTCCGGCCTCCAGCTCTCCCGGTACACAGCTGGAGCCCCCGAGGAGGAGTGGCCCGCGAACAACCTCATCGTCTCCGTCGAATCCCACGACAATGTGGACTCCGACGGCGAGGACGCCGACGGGTTCGCCCCCAAGCTCACCGTCGGCACCGGCAACGTCTTCCGGTACACGGTGTCCCACAACAACATCGACGACGGCTACGACCTCTACACCAAGGGCGACACCGGCCCCATCGGCGCCGTCGCCATCGAGCACTCGCTCGCCTACGGCAACGGCACCCTCTCCGACGGGTCCCAGGCCGGCGCGGGCGACCGCAACGGCTACAAGCTCGGCGGCGAGGACATCGGCGTCGACCACGTCGTCACCGGCTCCATCGCCTACGACAACGGCAAGCACGGCTTCACGTACAACTCCAACCCCGGCTCGATCACCATGGGCGACAACGTGAGCATCGGCAACGCCGAACGCAACTTCAACTTCGACGAGGGCTCGCACCGGTTCAGCGGCAACACCTCGTGCGACTCGGGCGACGAGGACCGCATCGTCGGCTCCGACGACGGCTCCAACCAGTTCTGGGAGGGCTCGAACGGCTCCCGCTGCGCCGACTACGCCGGTGAGCTCGACTGGAGCTTCGCCGAGGACGGCTCGCTCGTCGTCACCTTCGGCGGCCAGCAGGTCATGGGCTAGCGCCGCAGCGCATCACGCGTCACGCATCACATATCACTCGGCCCGCTCCCGCATCAGGGAGCGGGCCGTGACATTTCGTGTCGCATGATTTAGGTTTTTCCGGGCAAACCCCTATAGTTGGACATGCCAACGCGAACAAGGGGGATACACCATGGGTTTTGCGGACAAGTTCAACGAGCTGAAGGACATGTTCTCGGGGGCCGTCGACGACGTCAAAGGCAAGGCCGAGGAGATGATCGGCGGCGCGGCTGACGCACCGGTCGACCAGCTCGGCGACAGTTCGGCGGCGCCGCCGAGGACCTGCAGGGCCAGGCGCAGGAAGGCGTCGAGAACGCCCAAGGCCAGTTCCAGGAGGGCGTCGAAGGCGCCCAGGGCCAGGCGCAGGAGCACCTCGACGGCGCACAGGGGTCCGTCGAGGACTTCCGGAACCAGACCGGTCTCTAGACCGGGACGAGCGGGCGGGCGGATCTGGTGGATCCGCCCGCCCTCAATCATTCACGCAGCGCGCTTTCCCGCAGCGGCTCAACGGGTGTTCAGCGTCCCGCACAGCCGCACGTAGTCGCCGAACGCGTCCTCCACGCCCTGGATCGACAGCCCGTACCGCGACAGCGAGTACTCGTGCCGCCGGTCCCGCTGCGGACGCGCGAGCACGTTCTCCAGGTTCGCCGCGTCCTTGTCCGTCCACTTCGCGTCGATCGCCTGGTACAGCTTCGGCACCTCGTTCACCGGGTCCGAGTTCAACCGGTGGTACGGCACGTCGATGATCGCGTCCGAAGGCAGCGTGATCCGCGAGTGCCGCCCCCGCTCGATCGACTCGACCAGCAGGTTCAACGCCACCTGCCCGATCTCCTCCAGATCCGGGCGCTTCTGGTACAGCGACCACGACGTCTCCATCAGCGAGCACACCGAACCCATCACCGTAGTCGGATCACGGTGCGTCCAAACGAACTTCGCGTCAGGGAACACCTTCCGGATCACGTCGAGGTCGTTCAGGTGCGCCGGGTACTTCAGCGTCCACCGCTTCGGCTCGCGCCGGAACTGCAGCACCTGCAGCGCCCGCTTCAAGTACACGTAGTCGGCCGTGTAGTCGCGCTCGCCCAGCCACTGCTTGTACTCCGGCAGAGCCGCGCGCAGCGCCAGGTGGTAGGTCCCGTGCGGCAGGATGAACATCGACTCCTCGGGCGCCCGCACCCGGATCGGGTGGATGACCTCCCACGACGGCGCGAACCGCACCATCATCCGCGCCCCGGCCTCCATGGTCTTGATGAACTTGTCGACCTCGGCCTGGTCTTCGGGCACGTCGGTCCGCATCATCTCCCACAGCAGCGGCCCCCGGTGGTCGTCCGAGGCCGCGAGGATCTTGTGCGCCAACGTGGTCGCCGTGCGCGGCAGGCCGACGACGAACACCGGCGCGGTGACCTGCTCGTCGGCGATCTCCGGGAACTCCTGGAGGCGCTGGCGGATCCGCAGGCGGTTCTCCAAGCGCGACTTGGCGTCGAGGAGCCCGGACTGCCAGCCGAACGGCGTCAGCTTCGGCTCGTCGGCGAGGCATTTGAGGTGGAAGCCGAGGTCGGCGATGAACTGCTCCTCGCCCGCGACCGACCACCTGGTCGACTCCTCGACCTGGGCGACGGCCTTCTCCCACGCTTCGAGCGGTCGCTTCCGCCCTCCCGTGGTGGGCCTGAGCATGGCGTTCACGACGCTGGCGGTCAGGGTTGTCCGGCTCATGAAGGGTTCCTCTCGAAGCGCAAGGCCCGCAAGGCGTTAGCTGGCACCGACAGACTACATCCGGTAGTTTCCGGCACCGAGTGACACTCGCCTCCCACCTCAGCGGACGGACAGCCCGCCGTCGACGAACACCGCCTGTCCTGTCACGTAGGCGGAGGCGCGGCTCGCGAGGAACACGGCGGCGCCCGCGAAGTCCTCGGCGAGTCCGTTGCGGCCGATGAGCGTCCGCTCGGCCAGCGCCGCCACCTTCTCGGGGTCCGAAGCCAAGCGTTCGTTGAGCGGGGTCATCACGAACCCGGGCACAAGCGTGTTGGCGGTGACGCCCTGCGGCGACCACGCCTCGGCCTGCGAGCGCGCCAGGGATTCCAAGGCGCCCTTGGAGACGCCGTACGCGCCGCTCTGCACGAACGCCCGGTGCGCCTGCTGCGAGGTGACGTGGATGATCCGCCCGAACCCGCGCGCGGCCATGCCCGGCCCGAACCGCTGCCCGAGGAGGAACGGCGCTTCGAGGTTCACGGTCATCGTCTGGTCCCAGACGTCCTCGTCGATCTCGCCCATCGGCGGCCGCAGGTTGATCCCGGCTGAGTTGACGAGGATGTCCGGCTCCCCGAACGGCTCGACCGCCGCTGCAGCGGCGGTTCGGATGCCGACACGGCTGCTCAGGTCCGCGCTCACCCAGGCCGCCTCGCAGCCGTGCGCGGCCAGCTCGTCGACCGTGGCGGCCAGCGCCTCCCGCCCCCGAGCGACGACCACGACCCGCGCCCCCGCACGGGCGAGGGCGGTCGCGATCGCCTTCCCGATCCCGGAACTCCCACCGGTCACGACGGCGACGCGCCCTTCGAGGGAGAACAATTCGCTGAGGTACTCCTGTGCGCTCATCCCCGAACCCTAGAGCGCTCCGTGATTCCGGTGCCAGTCAGTTCGGTCCATCGACTTCGGCGCTGAGGTCGACGACTTGAAGCGGGTCGCGCAGGTCGAGGACGTGGACGCGCGGGTGGGATTCGCGAAGGAGCTTGACCACGTCCTCCGGCCGCAGCGCATCCAACGCGATGGAGTTGAGGGGGACCTCCCTGGGAACGGTGCCGAAGCCGGGATCGGTGATGCGGCCCCGCTTCCTCTCCTTCTCAGGGAACTTGACGGACTGAGGGACGCCGCGTTTCATCTTGACGCCGATCATGTCCCGCATGCCCGCCCCGCGAGAGGGGCTCCCGTGCCAGACCACCACCGAGTCGATGTGGTGCCACGCAATGACCTTGACTCCCCAGATCAGGCCGCCGCGGAGGAGGAGCCCCTCCTTCCGGGTCGCTATGCGGGGCAGCCGCACGACGATGGCTGCGACCCAGAACCAGGTGACTCCTAGCAGCAGCGCGACCTTGATCGGGATCATGAACGGAACCCACGGGTTACGGGTGACGAGCACGAACACCGTGAGCGCATAGGCGATCGTGCCGCCGAGTGATTGGGTCGATAGGAGTGGCGTCCGCAGGCTCGCGTATCGGGGTGCCGGGGCAGGGGAGGCTTCAGGGGGTGGCGATGTGCTGGTCACGGGGGTCTCCGGAGGCAAGGGTTCGCGGCCCGGCGGTCGAGGGTTCGCAGGGCCGTTGCAAGTCTCGCAGGCCATGGGCGGGCGCGGGGTGCAGGTGAGGTCGGTCGGAACCTGTTCGACGTTTGCGGAAGTGCTGGCGGCGAGCGGGAGTCTCGTTGCGGCAAGGGCGCTTGCCCGATGGCGCGTTGCGTGCGGCGCATGCGGGACGGGGACGGGGAAGCTGACCGGAATCCGCGAGGCGTGGTGCCGAGGTGGCGAAGGCGAGGTTGGCCGGGCGCGAATGGCGCGCGGCGACCGAGGCGTTCGCCTTGCTACGTGGCTCGCTCGTCGCTCTCGGGGGCCGTGACGGTGAAGTCGACCTTGAGGGCGAAGCGGTCGGCGACGTAGGCGCTTTCGGTGTGCTCCAGGGGTTTGCCGTCCTGGTCGAGGATGGTGCGGACCTCGACGAGCATCGGCTGGCCGACTGGCACGCCGAGTTCGCCGGCGTCCGCGCCCGCACTGCGGGCGGTGAGGAGGGAGGAGCCGAGGGTCGGGTGGTGTCCGAGGCCGCGCAGCGCCCGGTGCAGGGACCCGTGTTCCAGGTCGTTGTCGAGCAGGGGGGCGAGCGAGGCGGGGAAGGCAGCGCGCTCGATCGCGACGGGCTGGTCGTCGAGGTACCTGACGCGGCTGATCGCGACCACCGTCTGCGGCGGTTTCACCATGTCGCCGTAGAGCGCTGCCCGTTCACTCGGCTCTGCGGGCCGGACGGACGCCGCGAGCACCCGCGAGCGCACGGTCTTGCCTTCGGCCCGCGCCTGGTCGTGGAAGCTCAGCAGCGTGCCGACGGGTCGGGACGCCGCCGCCTGGCGGACGAAGCTGCCGCGTCCGGGCACGCGTTCGAGGAGCCCGTCGCGTTCGAGCGCGGCAAGCGCGGCCCGGACGGTCATGCGGGCGACCCCGAACTCCTCGGCCAGACGGGTCTCGGCCGGGAAGGGGTCGCCGTCGGCGGCCTCGGCCAGTCGGCGGCGCAGTTGCTGCTCGATGCGCTGGTAGAGCGGCGGCGACGTGGCCATGTGTGCGACTCCTCATGGTGGCCGTGATCTGTCTAGACAATCTGATCGTAACCAGTCTATGCTGTCTAGACAATTATTGGTATGCGTTTGAGAAGGAGTTCGCCATGCCCGTCGCACCGATCGAGGCCGCCCGCTGGACCGGCCCGCTGCCCACTACCGCCGAAGTCGCCGCCATGATCGACCATTCGCTGCTGCGGCCCGAACTGACCGCCGCCGAGATCGCCGCCGGGCTCGCGGTCGCCGTCGAATACCGCACCGTCTCGGTGTGCGTCCGGCCCGCCGATGTCGTCACTGCGGTCGCGGCGCTGGACGGCAGCGGCGTCCTGGTCGGCACCGTGGTCGGCTTCCCGCACGGCAGCGAGACCGTCTCGACCAAGGTCCAGGAGACCGTCGCAGCAATCGACTCCGGAGCGAGCGAGATCGACATGGTCGTCAACATCGGTCGTGCGCGGGACGGCGAGACCGCTTATGTGCAGGACGAGATCGCCGCCGTTGTCGAAGCGGCCGAGAGACTTCCGGTGAAGGTGATCGCCGAGAACGCGTACCTGACAGAGCGAGAGAAGATCGCCGTGTACCGCGCGACCGAGGCCGCCGGGGCGGCCTATGTCAAGACGAGCACGGGCTTCGCGCCCGGGGGCGCGACTGCCGTCGATATCGCTCTGATGCGTAGGACGGTCTCGTCTCGGGTTGGTGTCAAGGCCGCTGGCGGTGTGCGGACGCTGGACGTCTTGCTTGAACTGCATCGTCTGGGGGCCACCAGGTTCGGTGCGACCGCTACGGCGGACATCCTCGACGATCTGGAACTTCGCTGCGCTGGCTGACCCTCCGCATGCTTTTGGTTGCGGTTCAAGCGGCCAGCGACGAAGAGGCGGAATCGGGGTGGGGGTTCGTCGGCGGCTTGCTGGTTTGTCTTGAGGGCTCGCCCGCGAGAGGTGTTCGACCGCGTGGGCGACACTCCCGACCGCGTGGGGCGGGGCCGCTTTCTCCTTGCGGTGCAAGCGGGTCGGCGCGAAATGTGAGAGTCTTCTACGCCTGTGGGTGATGACAGTTCCGTACGGGTGAGCGATAATTGAGGTACGCACGAAGGACAGGCAAGAAACGCAGTTCAGGTGTCAAGTAGGTGCAAGCAGACTAAGCCAAGCCTCTGGCCTACTGGCAAACCGGACTTCTTCCGAGACGACGGCCCCGCTAGCTGGGGTTCCCTCCGATGGTTTGGGGGCGTCCGATCTCATCCTCTCGGTGCTATCGCGTTCCGCAGCTGACCATGGCCTTGTTGTAGGGCCGTGCTGGGTGGAAGATCGCTGGCTTGGATCACCTGAGCCAGAGGCAGTGCCAACTGAGCGAGGCACAACACGGAAAGACCCGCGAACCTGCTCGGTCTCCAAGGCGGGCAGGGTGAGCGGAAGGACGCGGCTTACGGTGCATGAACGGGCGATGCCGGCCGGGCATTAGAGGACCCGGTCTCCCCATCGCTGATTTGCACGGTGACCGCACTCGCAACACCTCCGGCCATCAGGGCACCGCCACGGTGTTCCCGGGGGCGGAAGTAACACCCCCCGACCACAAGGACACCGCCATGGTGTCCGGGAACGGGACTGCCAGCTCGACCTGCGCGACACCTCGGTGTCTTCAGGTTGGGAACGCCACCAGCTCGACTACCAGGGTGCTTTCGTGTCTTTGGGTCGGGCGCACCACCGCCGCGCTCACGCCGACGAGAGCGGCACGGGAGGAAGGTCCTCCCGGACATGGCGAGACCGGTCGAACTCCACCTTGTCCGACCGGTCTCAGGAGCCAAGTCTAGAAGTCGAAGCGGCTTGGTTTTGCGACCAACTCGCGGGAGTTTTTCAAAATCCACCCGCACCACTGGTCGCCCTGCCACGCACCCCGCCAGATCGCGGGTTCGCTCGGGTCGTCGCTGAAGCGGCAGACTTCGTGAGGGCCCACGCCGTCATCGCAGTCGACTCGATACACGCTGGGTGTACCCGGGGGAGTCGAGACGTAGACGACGGAGAACTCGGCGCGGTATCGCCGGAACTTCCCGAGGCAGTGTTCGCCTTCGGGTTCGGCCGGATCGTCGAAGGTCGTTTCAGCCACGGCAGAACCGGATCTTCCCCGGCGTGGCTGGCTGAGGAGAGTTGGAGGTTTGAACGGAGTGGAAGGCCTTGAACGCGTTGTTGCGCGCCCACTCTCGCCACTCGGGCGAGGCCGAGCGCCACTCCTCGTTCCAGGTTGCATGGAGGTTCCCGGAGTTGAGGCCGGAGACGATGAGGATGGGGTCGGACTCGCTTCCTCTGGTGTACACCGAGAATGAGTCTGGTGCGGTGGTGCTCGAGGCCCGGACGACGAAGGCACGTCGGCCGTCGCTGAACTTTCCTCGCTCCAGAGGGTCTGGATTGGCTTGGCTGTTGCCGGGCTTCGGCTTCGCGGCTCGATTGTGCATCGCGACCTCCAATGGAGAGAGTGTCAGATACCTGACAGTGGCGATGCCGAGGAGGACTCCGCTGCCCACCAGAAGCCCCTGCCGCGCAGTCGCTCCCCGGCATACCCACCGCCCGCGAGCCGGGAGGTGACCCGCGATGAGACCAACATAGGCGATGTTTGAGCAGGTCAATAGGTCTGCGGCCCTTTAAATGTCGTCGTTCGACGACAGTGTCACAATGCCGTTGCACAATAATTGAACGAAAATATTGTGCATCGTTGTTGTGCACGAAAATTGGTTGCTGTGTCGGAGGTTTTCATAGCACTGCAACATGGGATCATCGACTACCACCAGTCATCGACCCAGCGCAGGGGAGCAACGCAATGGGGTCTCTTCGATACTCGGAACTCATCGAATGGTTCGTGACGGCCGAACTCATGGCGATCCGAGACGAGAGGGGCTGGTCGCGATCTAGGCTCGGCGCTGCGATCAACAAGCATGCCAACACGATCCGTGGTTGGGAGATCGGTGACCGGCTCCCCGACAAAGCGAATGTCGCGCTCATCTGTCGAATTCTCCAGGTTGATGCGGCGCGGGCGGCGTTTTTGGAGCATGTCACTGAAGAGCTGAACCGAGGGCCGGAGTTGATCTCAGACCTCGGCAAGCGGAGCCTCTTCATCGTGGAGAGCGCCGAACGCCGTTACGGCGAGTTCATTACCTGGGACCCTGTCTACTTGCACGGACTGGCTCAGGAAGAGGCCTACCACATGAACCGGCTTGATGAACCGCTGGAAGGGGCGGCGTTCAAGATCAAGCACTGGCGGCGAAAGGAGCGTCGCCAGGCGGACTTCTTCGGCCGAACGGATGGGCCAAGCATGACGCTCCTCGTGCCGGAGGACGCCATGACTGACCTTGCATATCTGAGCGAATCGGACCGGCAAGCGCAGATCGATCGGCTCCTTGCAATCGATGCCAGACCGCAATGCGGGGTTCACGTTGTCTCGCGACCGTACCGTTCGACACACGCGTTCAGCATTTTCCGCCCTGGAGGTCGGCCGGGTGCGGGCCCCGCTTTCGTGTACGTCGAATCGCTGGACCAGGCCCGTCACATCGTCGAAGCAGAGAAAATCGCCTTGTATGATCGTTTCTCCAGCGTCATGTTGGATGACGCGAGTCGAATCGGAAGGTTCCTCGATGGCTGAGTTCACCAGCTGGCGGAAGAGCTCCCGTAGCGCAAACTCCGCTCAAGCTGACTGTGTTGAGTGCTGCCAGACCTGGAGGAAGAGCACTCGAAGCAGCAATTCCGGACAGGCCGACTGTGTCGAGGCTCGTAACACGACCACTGGTTTCCAGGTTCGGGACTCGAAGCTTGGCCACGACTCCCCCGTGTTCGACCTGTCTGCCTCGGACTTCACCGGCCTGCTTCGCGTAGCTGACCACGCCTGACCAGCCCGGCCGCCGCAAACTTGTCGCCCTCGGCTCCTGTCCTGGAGCCGGGGGCGTTTGTTTGCGCTGCAAGACGTTTTCGGGACTGGTCCCGAGTCTCCTCGGATAGAACGAACACGTTCGCACTGAAGAGGATCGGAGTATGGCGATGGCGGGAAGTCGTTGGTGGAACCGCATGTTCAGCACCTGGAACGCAGAGTCCGAGGTAGCGAGCCTCGAAGACAAGTTCTGCTCCTACACGCTCTTCAGCCCGATCGGAGACATCCCCGACGGCCTGCTGTCGGAACACACCGACGGCCACGAATCGCTTGCCATGGGAGCACCGCTCTGGGAAGCGGCGGCGAAAGGGCGCGCCGGAGACTGGGGCCGCTGCATCCCGGCCTTCCGGAAGGTGCACACCGAGGACGAACGCTGGGACATCCCGTACGTCTGGTTCGCGAGGTTCCTCGACGACCAGGGGAGAGGTGACGCTGCGGTCAAGCTGCTGCGGAACGCGGTCACGATCTGCCGTCGCAAGAGCGTGCTGCTCGACACCGCAGGAGAGTTGAGCCTGTTCAGCGGCCGGGCGCGTCAAGGGCTGCACTTGTTCGCGCAGTCGATCGCGGCGAATCCGAAGGTCCCGAGCCTGGAGGACACCGGCCGCCTGTACCTGTACTGCCGGATGGCAGTGATCTTCGAAGCGCTAGGCGACACGGCCGGGGCGGCTTGGGCCGACGGTTTGCAGCACTTCACCTACATCGATGACCAGGGGCAGCGGGAGATCCGCAGCGCCATCGAGCGCGCCGACATCATGGAGCGCTCGCTCATGTTCGAAGAGGCGCCGCAGATCAGCGCGGCTTTGAGGCGGTACTTCTGATGCGGTCCCTGCTCACTCCAGTCTCATTGTCCGTCACCGCCCTCCTCGGCATGGTGGTCCTGTCCGGCTGCGGCGGTCCGCCGGAGGCGGGTCCGGCCGCTGACGGCACCGACTACACCGCTTGCGAAGACGGCGCATGCGAAGTGGCCGTGAGTGAACCGATGGACCGCGTGATCGGGGCCCCGCATGAGGGCATGGCGACGCTGACGATCACGGCCGTCATCGAGGACGGCATCGAATTCGAAGTGGCGCAGTCGGAGAGCACCAGCAGCGGTTCCCTCAGTGGCATCTGCGAGTCGACCATTACCGCGAACTCGATGTTCTCGACCTGCTTCGACGAGGGTGTGCTGCCTGAGCCCGCCCCGTGGCAGGGCGAGCTCGTCGTGCAGCTGCTCGGCATGAACGACGGGGCGGCGGTCCTGCGGCTGGCTGTGAACTAGCGCCCGAACGTCATACCGTCGCGGGCCAGTCGATGCGGTGGCGCTGGACCGGTCCGAGGTTCTTCTCGGGGTTCATCACGGTCTTGACGAACAGGGGCATGATCAGCGGCAGCACCGCCTGCATCACCGGCCCTGGGGCCTTGACCGCGTTGGACCGCGCCGCCATGGCCGCGATCCGTTCGACCCGGCCGCGCCGCAAGCCCTCGTAAGCGGTGAAGGCGGCCTCCGGGTCGGCGATGTCGCGCAGGCAGCGGGCCAGCTCGATCGCGCTCTCGATGGCGAGCGAAGCGCCCTGTCCCGAGCTGTTGGAGGGTGCATGCACCGCATCGCCCACGAGGACCATCCGGCCCCGGTGCCAGGTGGGGACCGGCGGCATGATGTGGAGTGCGCCGCTGGCCTGGAGGGTCTCGGCCGGGGTCGTCCGGAGGAGGTCGGCGCCGGGGCTGTCGTCGCCGTAGACCTCGTGGAGACGATCCATCCACGTCTCATTGGAGGTCTCACGAACCTCCTTGAAGCTCAACGGCTTCGAGGACGGGAGGTTGACGCCCCACCGGGTGCGTCCGTCCTGGAGCGCCCCGTACAGGTAGTAGCCGCGCTTGCCGAACGCGAACGTCATGATCCCTGCTTCGAGCGGTAGCGCGTGGTCGGCGACTGATTCGAAGCCGAGCATGCCGGTGTACTCGGGTCCCCGGTTCGCGGGGTCGATGATGGGCCGCACGGTGGAGTGGACGCCGTCGGCGCCGATGAGCACGTCGGCGACGGCTTCGGTGCCGTCGGCGAAGACCGCGGTGACCGAAGCGTCGCCCTCGCGGACACCGGTGAGCCGCTTGCCGTAGGCGAACCGCGCCCCCAGGGCCTCGGCGCGGTCGTGGAGAACCCGGTAGAGGTCGGTGCGGTGGAGGAGCCAGAGCGGACCGACTCCGGCGAGGCTCGGGATGGTGATGCGCTTGCGGTTGCCGATGGTCATGTCCATGCGGTGGACGGGCTCTCCGGCGGCGGCCACCGCGTCGGCCGCGCCGATGATGTCGAGGGCGGCGAAGCCGTTGGGGGCCAAGGCGAGTGTGCCGCCGATGCCGTCGGCGCTGACGGGGTAGGCCTCGTAGACCGTGGCCTGGATCCCGGCCATCGCCAGTGCTGCTGCGCTGACGGGTCCGGCGATGCCGCCGCCGATGACGGCGGCGGTCCTCACGTGGGTGGGCATTGGTGCTTCCTTCCTCAGGGTTCGCGTGCGAACCGCCGTGGCGGGAGCGTGGGGTCCGGTTATCCTCGTGGTTGCCGCTCGGGGCCGGACCTGTGCTCTCGTATGGGACGGTTCTGGGTTTCAGCGGGCCCGGCGACGGCGCTGCAACGCCGTCGCCGGGCCCGTGCTTACGGGTTCTGGTCGTCGAGGCTCCTTTCGGCCAGGTCGGCCAGGGCTTCGGGGATCTCGCGGGTGGTGTGGAACGCGCGCCAGGCGTCGAGGTCGGGGAACGTGCCGGAGGCGAGTTCGTCGGCGAACGCCCGCGTCCAGGCGAGGTCGGCTTCGGTGACCGCGAGTTCTTGTTCGCCTTCGACCTGGAACAGGCGGGGGATGCCTTCGCCTTGTGTCGCAAGCGATTCGCGCAGGTCTGTGAGGCGTTCCTCGAGGAGCGCGGCGCGTGCGGCGAGGAGCTGGACGACCTCGTCGGGGGCGATCACGGAGGCGACGGACAGGCCCGAGCGGAACCGGGCGGGGTCGGTCTCGGTGGCGAGGAGTTCGCGGGTCCAGTCGGCCATCTCGGTCCATCCCGCTTCGGTGATCCGGTAGACCGTGCGTTCGGGGCGGTTGCCTTCGCGGCTGGTCCCGGCCGCCTCGATGAAGCCGTGCTTCTCCAGGCTCGCCACGACCGAGTACAGCGACCCCCATTTGACCTGCATATCGCGGTCTTTGCCCCAGCCTCGGAAGGCGCGGGCCATCTCGTAGGGGTGCATGGGGCGGTGGGCGAGGGCGGACAGGACCGCGAGCGCGGTCAGGTTCGACACCTTGCGGCGCGTCCTGCGTTTCCCGGCCATCGGCCTCACCTCGATCCAATACTCGTAATCGAGTATACGAGATCGAGTAATGAGATGCCAGTCCCGCTTCGAGCGGCCGAGACGGGCTTGCGGCCCCGGAGGGTGGGCTCCTACCCTTGTGGAACCCTCCGACCTCGGAACCCCTCGAACCGCATGGAGCACCAATGGAACTCGCGCTCAACCTCGCCGTGGCCTTCGTGTACGGCTACACGATCATCCTCTCCCTGATCGCGATCAGGCGTCAGCAGGCCAAGATCGACTACCACCCGCACCAGGTCCACCCCGATCACGGCATGAGCGAGCACATCGGGGAGCTGATGCTGCACCGGACGGTCGCGCTCTTCCTGATCGCGTCGCTGGGCGTCCGGCTGTTCCTCATGAACGCCGACCCGGCGCTGTGGCTGGCCATCACCCTCACCGTGGTCACGGTGCTCCCGACCGTCTTCATCCTCTTCCCGGTGTGGCGGATGGCCTGGGAAGACCTCACCGCGTGGGCGGTGCCCGCCTACGGGAAGGTCATCGCCGCCGTACTCCTGCTGTGCGCGCTGGGGCTGTGGGCCGACCAGGTGTGGCGGGTAGTCTCGCTGTTCCAGTGAGCCCTGCCGCCGCGAACGCATCGCCCTCGGCTCCTGCTCCGGAGCCGGGGGCGTTCTCGTATCGCTAGCGGTCGTGGTGGCGGCAGACTCCTGGGAAGTACCAGACGAGTCGGTCTGCAAGGATCGCGGTCGCCGCCTCGGTTCTTGACCGATGGCCTTTGCGGCCTTCGGGTTCGCCGTACAGCTCTTCGGCGAGGCCAGCGATGAGCGCAGACAGTTCGAGTGCTGCGCGTTCGGCGTCGGTCGCGGGCTCGACCTCACCGCATTCCTTGCCGTTCTCGACCGCGCGAGCGATCTGGCCGCGCACGACGGCCGCCGTTTCGCGGGCCACCTCCGCCACCGTGGGCACGTCGAGCGCCCTCGCGTGAAAGGCCGTCGCGACCCGGTACTCGCCCCGGCGGGACTCGTCCAGCGGCCACAGCTCCGGCATGCAGCGCAGCAGGATCGCCCGGATCGGCTGACGGTCGGCTTCGCCCTCGGCGACCATGCGGGCCACGCGCGCGAGCTGGTGTTCGGTCATCTGCCTGTAGGCGAAGAGCAGCAGGTCGTCTTTCGAAGCGAAGTAGTGCTGCACCAGTCCCACCGAGAAGCCCGCCTCGCGTGCGACAGCGGCCATGGTGGCGGCGTCGAGTCCGGCGTGGGCGATGAGCCGATGCGTGGCGGCCGCCATCTGCTGGCGGCGGAGGTCGTGGTCAGCGGTCCTGGGCACGGTTTAACCATACCGGTGTATGGTTTTGAGGAAGCCATATGTTCATACGGTTATTCCGATCCTCCCGCGACACCCCGCGGCCACCCGCAAGGAAACCCATGCACACCACCGCACTCGCGGCCGCAGCACTCGCGCTGGCGGCCGGGCCCGTCCCACCGCCCCAAGCCCCCACATCCTTCGCCGACCTCGACGCCTACATCGAGGAGCGCTTGGAACAGACGAGCGTCCCCGGCGCGGCCTGGGCTGTCGTCAGCGCAGACGGCATCGAGCACCAGGCGGCCTGGGGCGAGGACGGCGCGGGCGAACCCGTCACCGACGCGACCCTGTTCCTGTGGGGCTCGGTCGCCAAGCCCGTCACCGCGACCGCCGTCATGACCCTCGTCGAAGACGGCCGCATCGACCTCGACGAACCCGCGCGCACCTACCTGCCGGACTTCACCCTCGCCGACCCGGACCGCGCCGACCGCATCACCGTCCGCCACCTGCTGGAGCAGACCAGCGGCATCCCCGAAGGCACCGGCGTCACCGACCGCTTCGACGCTGGCGCGGACCCCTATGGCGACGCCCTCGCCGACCTGGCCGAGAGCGAGCCGTTCGCCGACCCCGGCACCGAGTTCGAATACGCGAGCGCCAACTACCTCGTCCTCGGCGCGCTCGTCGAAGCCGTCTCCGGCATGCCCTACGAGGACTACCTGCGCGAAGCCGTCCTCGACCCGCTCGGCATGGACACGGCGGTCGCCGACGCCGAAGCCGCCGCCTCCGTGCCGGACGGCCACACCTACGTCGTGGGGCAGGCGGTCGCGATCGACGCGCCGTTCGACCCGACCGGCCCCAGCTACGGCTACCTCGGCGGGTCGGCCACCGACCTGGCCGCGTTCGCCGCAGCCAGTCTGCCCGGCGGGTCCGGTGCCGTGAACCCGGATTCGTCGGCGCTCATGCAGACCCCGGCCGTACCGGTGAACGAGCGCATGGACTACGGCCTGGGCTGGAAGATCGACGACGACCGAAACGCCGACCTGGGGGCGACCACGGTCTTCCACACCGGAGGCGCGCCCGGCTATTCGGCGGCCGTCATCCTCCTGCCCGAGCTCGACCGCGCGGTGGTCGTCATGCAGAACGCGTACGGCCACTTCCAGGACGGCGCGCTCGTCGGCACCGCGCTGGGCGCTGCCCGGGTCGCGGCCGGGGGCGAGGGGTACGAGCTCGAGTCCGACTGGCTCTATCCGGTCGCGCTCATCGCCGTCGCGGTGCTCGTGCTGCTCGGCGTCTTCGTCGTGATCCGGACCGTCCGGCAGGTCCGGCGCGGTGCGAAGCCGGCGGGTCGGCGCTGGCTGGTGTGGGCGGCGATGGCCGGTTGGGCGGTCGCCGGTGCGACCGTGGCGTACCTTGCGGCCGTCGCGGTCCCTGCGATGGCCCCGAGTCGGATCCTGTTGCAGCTCTTGGCACCTGACCTCGCTGAGGGTCTGTACGTCCTGGCCGTGGTCGCCGTCGCGGCCGCCTCGGCGCGGTTGTGGCACGGCGCGATGCGCCTGAGGCTCGGCCGCGCGCAGAGCGACAGGGAGTGACCGCCGGGGCGGGAGGTTTTCGCTTTGCTTTGTCGCCGCCGGGGCATAGCGTGTCTGCATGACCGCAGCAACAGACGTCGAACCCGATACGGGCCGGCACCAGTCGGCCCGACCCGTCCTCGTCCTGGCCGCGCTGGCCATCGTCTACGTCGTATGGGGCTCGACCTACCTCGGCATCCGGATCATGGTCGAGGACATCCCGCCGATGATCGCGGCCGGTGCCAGGTTCGCCTGCGCTGCAGTCATTCTCGCGCTGATTCTGATGGCGCGGGGCGGGTTCGCCCGGCTGGCGTTGAGCCGGGCCGAGCTGCTGTCGTGCGCGCTGATCGGCCTGCTGCTGCCCGTCCTCGGGCAGGGCCTGGTGACGATCGCCGAGAGCGGCGGCGCGCCTTCGGGTCTGGTCGCGCTCCTGATCGCGGCCGTGCCGCTGTGGGTGCTGCTGTACCGGGTGCTGGCGGGGGAGCGGCCGAAGAAGGCCACCGTGGCGGGTGTGCTCATGGGCTTCGCCGGGCTCGCCGCGCTGCTCATCGCGAACGGCGTGGGCGGCGACTTCCCGTTCTGGACGATCGCGCTCGTGATGTTGTCGACCGCGTCGTGGGCGTTCGGGTCGTGGCTGCAGCCGCGGTTGAAGATGCCGAAGGACGCGTTCGTCGCGGCCGTCTACGAGATGGCGATCGCCGGGGTCGTGCTCCTGGCGGTCGGCTTGGCCTCGGGCGAGCGGTTCGAACTGGCCGTGTACTCGGCGCGGTCGTGGGCGGCGTGGGCGTACCTGGTGGTCTTCGGGTCGGTGGTCGCGTTCTCGGCCTATGTGTGGCTGCTGCAGGCGGCGAACATCTCGCTCGTCGCGACCTACGCGTACGTGAACCCGCTGGTCGCGGTGTTCCTCGGCTGGCTGGTGCTGTCCGAGGCGGTGACGGTGCCGATCATCGCGGGCGGCGCGGTCGTCATCGCGGCCGTCGTGATCGTCGTCAGTACCGAACGCCCGCAACGGAAGGCAGCGGCAGTGAAGGAGCCCGACCATGGCTGAGACCGCGACGTTCGCGCTGATCCACGGAGGCGGCAGCACCGCCTGGGACTGGCATCTCGTCGAGCCGGTGCTGCGCGGGCTTGGGCACGAGGTGATCGCCGTCGACCTGCCGATCGAGGACCCGGCGAACGGCCTCTCCGAGTACGCGGACGCGGTCGTCCAGGCGTGCGGTGACCGGCCGAACCTCGTGGTGGTCGCGCACTCGTGGGGCGGGCTCGTCGCGCCGGTCGTGTGCTCCCGCATCAAGACTGAACTGCTGGTGTTCGTGACCGCGATGGTCCCCGTCCCGGGCGAGTCGCCGAACGACTGGTGGGCCGCGTCCGGCTACACCGATCTCGAACCGGGCGGCGAGGAGGACGTGTTCTACAACGGCGTCCCTGCCGACCTGGCCGAGGAGTGCGAGCGGCGCGCCCGCGAGCAGGCCGGGGTACGCGACGGCGAACCGTCCCCTTTGGATGCTTGGCCTGACGTGCCGACCCGGTTCCTGCTCTGCCGCGACGACCGGTTCTTCCCGCCCGCGTTCGTGCGCGGCATGGTGCGGGACCGCCTCGGCATCGAGCCCGACGAGATCGACGGCGGCCACATGGTCGCCCTCTCCCACCCGCGACCGCTCGCCGAACGGCTGCACCGGTACTGGGCCGAGCTGCAGCGCTAGCTCGAACACGGAAACGGCCCCTCGCGCTGAGCGAGGGGCCGCTTCCTTTGGGGTTACATGGCTCCGGTGAGGTAGAGGGTGGTGCCGACGATGGTCATGAGGAGTGCGGATCCGGGGTGCATCCAGATGGAGGCGCGGATGTCGTGT